>JAFQQT010000008.1 GCA_017410455.1 Clostridia bacterium | reverse complement strand
CTCGTCGATGGAGGTGCCAAGGGCGGTGATGAGGCTGCGGAACTCCTCGTTGGACAGCACCTGATCCAGGCGCTTCTTTTCGGCATTCAGAGGCTTTCCGCGCAGGGGGAGGATGGCCTGATAGCGGCTGTCGCGGCCCTGCTTGGCGCTGCCGCCTGCGGAGTCGCCCTCGACGATGAACAGCTCGTTGTCCTCCGGGCGCTTGCCACGGCAGGCGCTGAGCTTGCCCACCAGGGGCGCGGCTTCCAGCTGATTGGCGCGGCGGGCGTTGTCGCGGGTCTTGCGGGCAGCCTCGCGCACCTGCGCGGCGCGGATGGCCTTCTGCACGATGGCTTGCGCAATGTCCTGGTTCTTGAGGTTCTCCAGCCAGTCCGTCAGCTGCTGGATGATGATGGCCTCCACCGCCGGGCGTACCTCGCTGTTGCCCAGGCGGCCCTTGGTCTGGCCTTCGAACTGCGGGTTCTTGACCATGGCGATCAGCACGCAGGTCAGGCCCTCGCGGAAGTCCTCGCCGGAGAGGTTCGCGTCCTTCTCCTTCAGCGCGCCGATGCGGCGGGCGTAGTCGTTGAGCATCTTGGTGAAGGCGGCCTTGAAGCCCGTTTCGTGGCTGCCGCCCTCGCCGGTGGGGATGTTGTTGACGTAGGAGAACACGCTCTCGGTGTAGCCATCGGTATACTGAATGGCCACGCGGCAGATGACGCCGTCCTTCGTGCCCTCCATGTAGATGGGCTCGTCGTGCATGGCGTTCTTGCCATCGTTCAGGTAGCGGACGTAATCGAGGATGCCGCCCTCGTAGCAGAAGACCTTCTCGCGGGCGTCGGCGTCCTTCACGCGCTCATCCACGAAGATGATTTTCAGCCCCCGGTTGAGGTAGGCCAGCTCCTGCAGGCGGCGGGCGACGGTTTCGCCGTTGAAGCGCACGTCCTCGAAGATTGTGTCGTCGGGCAGGAAGCGGATCAGGCTGCCCTTCTTGCGGGTGTTGCCCACCCTGGCAAGGGGCGCGTCCGGCACGCCCGCGTGGCACTTGCCCTTCTCGTCCGTGGTGGAGGTGAAGCGGACGTAGTGGTGGGTGTAGTCGCGGTAGATATCCACCGTCAGCCACTTCGACAGCGCGTTCACCACCGATGCGCCCACGCCGTGCAGGCCGCCGGAGTAGGCGTAGTTATCGTTGTTGAACTTGCCGCCGGCGTGCAGCTTGGTGAAGATGACCTCCACGCCGGACATGTGCATCGTGGGGTGCTCGTCCACGGGCATACCGCGGCCGTTATCGAAAACGGAGGCGGAGCCGTCGGTGTGCAGGGTGACCTTCACCTCGTTGGCGTGGCCGTTGGAGGCCTCGTCGATGGCGTTGTCCACGATCTCCCACAGCAGGTGGTGCAGGCCGCGGGTGGAGGTGGTGCCGATGTACATGCCGGGGCGCATGCGGACGGCCTCCAGGCCCTCCAGCACCGTCAGCTGACCGGCGTCGTATTGCTTAGCCATGTATATGAACTCCTTCTCAGGGGAATCCGCCGGACGCCGCCGCCCGACGGGGATGGATACAGCACAACACCTTATTATACCATGCTTTCCGGAATTCAGCAAGGGGAACATGGAATGGGCGTTCGGCTGAATCCTTTGAATATGGGGTGCATAGATATGCAAAAGCCCCGGACGTGCCGGGGCTGTGCTCAGCGGATGCTCCCGCCATGGAAGCGGCATTCGTAGATGCAGCGCCCACGCAGGGTGATGGTCTCCGTGCCGTGGAACCAGTCGAAACCGCCGCTGACGCTGCAGCGGTAGGCGTAGTCGCCGCAGGTGTACTCCGCCGGGCCGCGATAGGGGCGTTCTGCGGGCACGCGGGAAAGTGCGGCCTTCAGGAAATCGCCGCTGAAGCCCTCGCCGGTGACGCGCCCGGCGTAGTTCATGCTCCAGATGGGCACGCCGCCGCGCCAGATGGCCTCCTCGCCCGCGAAGCGCTCGCCGCCCAGGTAGCTGTCGATGTAGGACAGCTCGCCCTCCTGGTAGTGCAGGTCGTGGCTGGCCGGGCGGGAGGGGGCGGATTCCGGGCCCTTGCCGGCGTAGGTGGCCTGCTTGGCCCTGAGGAGGAAGTCGGTGATGGCGGCCATCTCCTCCCGCTGCTCCAGCTGGCGGCGCAGGGTGTGCACCACCTCGCGGAGCATCAGGGCTTCGCAGTCGATGGTGATATCCGCCCACTTCTCGTAAAGGGGGACGCGCTCGTTGTAGAGGTCGCGCAGCGTCCAGCCGGGCCGGATGGATACGCCCCGGGCGTGCAGGTCGCCCAGGCGCTCCTGGATGGCCTCGCAGCTCAGCTGCAGGTAGATCACCGTGCCCAGCTGCTTCAGGTGGCGCATGGCCTCCTCGCCATAGACGACGCTGCCGCCGGTGGCGATGATGCTGTTCTCGGCCGTGAGGTGTGCGTTGACGCGGTTCTCCACCTCGCGGAAGCCCTCGTCGCCGCGCTCTTCGATGATCTGGCTCAGGCGCATGCCCTCGGCCTTCTGGATGACGAGGTCGCTGTCGATGAAGTCCATGCCCAGGGCCTTGGCCAGCACCACGCCCACGGTGGATTTGCCGCAGCCGGGCATGCCGATGAGGATGAGGTTCATGGCGGGTTGCCTTCTTTCGTTCAGAGTGTTTTCCAGTACCGGCGGGTCACGATGGGATGCCCGTCGATGACATTGTCCACCTTGTCGCCCAGGACGAAGCCGTTCTTCTCCATCACGCGGGCGGAGCCGGGGTTGTCGTCGTCGCAGGTGATGAGGCACCGGGTGATCCCCAGCGCCTTTGCATGAGGGAGGGCCAGGGTGAGCATCTGTGTGCCGTAGCCCTTGCCCCACTCGCCCAGGCGGATGGCGTAGCCGATGTGGCCGCCGTAGCACAGGAGGCTGTCGGTCAGCTGATGGCGGATGTCGATCTGCCCGAGGAAGCGTTGCTGCGCGTCATCCACCAGCCAGAAGGTCGTCGCGCCGACATAGCCAGCGGGCAGGTTCCGGGCATGGCGGAAGTCCTCGATGCGCTGGAGCAGGTTGCCGCGGTACGGATCGGAAAGGGGGTTGCCCGCGCGGCGCGGGAAGGCACTGTACTCGTCATAGGCCTCCGTGTAGGAGGCCAGGAAGGTCTCGCATGGCTCGATCAGGCGGATCATGGCGCACCTCCTTGAAGGGGATAGGCGCATTATAGCACGTCCGGTCGGGCGGGTCAAGCGTCCGGCAGGCTGGCGATGAAAGCGTCGCAGAACGCGTTCCAGCGCAGCTCGTATGCGGCGTGAGGCAGGACGGCCATGTCCGCCGGGGTATGCACGCCGCGCCGGGCAGCTTCTGCGGCAAAGGCGAGGAGCACGTCATCTGCCGTGTCCATCACGGCCCGGACATGCGTCCAGCCCTGCTGAGAGGCGAGGAGCAGTCGGGTGTGCCCGTCCAGGGAGATGAAACGCCCGGGCGCCGTCGGGTGGGCGATGACGGGGATGGTCACGTCCTCCGGCCCATGGATGAAGCTGCGCACGGCGGCCAGCTTCTCCGCATCCACGAAGAACTGGGAGGGCTGGACGTCCGCCAGCGCCACGGGGAAGGGGATGACCGGCGGCAGCTGGGTCAGCAGCTCGCCATTGCCGCCAAGAAACCGGGTGATGTGGGGCGCGTTGAAGCGGAAGGCTTCGATCAGCACGGGGATGGCGGCCTCCGGGCAGCCGGTGATGATGGCGGCGTCCGCGCTGATGATGCGAACCTCGCAGGGCGCGCCATCAACAAGATAGCAGCCATGCTGAGCCTGCGCCTCCCGGGAGAAGCGCGGGTCGCCATAGGTGTTGATACGCTTGATGGGCATGATGCACCTCAAAAGCCGCGTCGGGCATGAACCCAACGCGGCTGGTGTGATTAATAGCTGTCGGCCTCGCGGATCTCGATGCCCTTGTAGCGGCGCATGCCGGTACCGGCGGGGATCAGCTTGCCGAGGATGACGTTCTCCTTCAGGCCGATGAGCGGATCGATCTTGCCCTTGATGGCGGCCTCGGTCAGGACACGGTTGGTCTCCTGGAAGGACGCGGCGGACAGGAAGGAATCCGTGGCCAGGGACGCCTTGGTGATGCCCAGCAGCACGCGCTTGCAGTACGCGGTGCCCACGGTGGGATCGGGCATGCCAGCCTCGATGTTGGCGGCGATGACCTTCGCGTTGGCCTCGTCGAAGCGGGTGAGATCGACCAGGGAGCCGGGCAGCAGGTCGGTGGCGCCGTTGTCTTCCACGCGGACCTTGCGCAGCATCTGGCGGACGATGATCTCGATGTGCTTGTCGGCCACGGCCACGCCCTGCAGGCGGTAGACGGACAGAACTTCCTTGAGCAGGTAGTCCTGCACGTCCTTGGGGCCCAGGATGCGCAGCAGATCGTGGGGGTTGATGGCGCCCTCGATGAGCATGTCGCCGGGAGCGATGTGGTCGCCCTCCTTCACCTTCAGGCGGCTGCCGTAGGTGATGGGGTAGACCTTCTTCTCGTACACGCCCTCCACGGCGTCCACGGTGATGATGACCTTGGTCTCCGTGGGCTGCAGGGCAATGCGGCCGGTCAGATCGCTCTTGATGGTGTAGTTCTTGGTGCTGCCGGGGACGAGGATGTCGCGCACCAGCACATCGCCCTGGGTGACCAGGCCGCCGTGGCGGGCCTCGACCTTACCCATGGAGCTGACGTAGGTGATGCTCTGGACGCCCTCCTCGGCAGGGATGAGGGTGAGCTCGCAGCGGCCGATGGTATCGACCACCTGGACCGTGCCATCGAACTCGGCGCGGATGGTGGTGGAACGGGAGCCGTTCGGAGGCACGAAGGTGTGGTAGAGCAGATCGCCCTTGGCCACCGTGTCGCCATCCTTGACGATGGGCTGGATGAGCACAGCCGTGTAGTTGCGCTTCTCGTAGGTCAGCTCGTCAGCGGTGATAACCAGCTCGCTCTTGCCGCCCTTGCCCTCCTGGATGGAAACCTTGCCGCCGATGTCGGACAGCACGGCCTCACGCTTGGGCTTGCGGGCTTCGAAGAGCTCCTCAACGCGGGGCAGACCCTGGGTGATATCCTCGCCCGAGGCGATACCGCCGGTATGGAAGGTACGCATGGTCAGCTGGGTGCCGGGCTCGCCGATGGCCTGTGCGGCGATGATGCCCACGGCCTCGCCCACATCCACCTTGCCGCCGTGAGCCATGTTCTGGCCATAGCAGCGGGCGCACACGCCGTTCTCCGTCTTACAGGTCAGCACGGAGCGCACGAAGGCGCGATCGATACCGGTCTTGACGATCTGGCGGGCCTTGGCGTGGTCGATGGGGTCGTTCAGGTGGACGATGACTTCGCCCGTGGCGGGATCGACGATGTCCTGCGCCGCAGTACGGCCGCGCAGGCGCTCCTCCAGGGACTCCAGGGACTGCTTGCCGCTGGTCAGCTCGGTGATGTAGACGCCGGCAACGCGCAGGCCGCGGGACTCGAAGCAATCCTCCTCACGGACGATGACTTCCTGGGAGATATCCACCAGACGGCGGGTCAGGTAACCCGAGTCGGCGGTCTTCATGGCGGTATCGGACAGGGCCTTACGGGAGCCGTGGCTGGACAGGAAGAACTCCAGAACGTTCAGGCCCTCGCGGAAGTTGGCGCGAATGGGCAGCTCCACGGTCTTGCCGGTGGGAGAGGCCATCAGGCCGCGCATGCCCGCCAGCTGGGAAACCTGCGCCGCAGAACCACGGGCGCCGGAATCGGTGAACATGCGGATGGGGTTGAAGGGATCCAGGTTGGGCAGGATGCGGTCGCGCAGCGCGTTGGTGCAGCCATTCCACAGATTGATGACGCGCATGTAGCGCTCGTCCTCGCTCAGCAGACCCTCGGCGAACATGTCGTTCACATGGGCGACTTTGGCGTCGGTATCGGCCAGCATCGCAGCCTTCTCCGGCGGAATCTTGATGTCCGCAACGGAAACGGTCAGCGCGCCGACGGTGGAGTACTTGTAGCCCAGCGCCTTGATGGCGTCCAGCACCAGCGCGCAGCGATGCTCGCCCTGGGAGCGGAAGCACATGTCAACGATGTTGCCCAGCTGCTTCTTGCCGCACAGCTCGTTGATCTCCAGCTCGAACATGTCATCAAGGCACTCGCGGCGCTTGAAGCCGAGGTTCTGGGGCAGCGCATCGTTGAAGATGAGGCGGCCCAGGGTGCACTCGATGGTCTTCTGGCCGCGCTGGCCGTTGAACTCACGCTCAATGCGCACACGGATGGGGCTCTGCAGGCTGATCTCGCCCAGCGCGTAGGCCATGTGGGCCTCGGCGGGGTTGCGGAAGGTCTTGCCGTCCCATTTGCGGGTGCCGTCCTCGAGTTCGACCCACTTGCCGGCGCCCTTGCCGTTGGGGTTCTCGATGGTCAGGTAGTAGCAGCCGATGACCATGTCCTGCGAGGGGGACACGACGGGCTTGCCGTCCTGGGGCTTGAGGATGTTGTTGTGCGCCAGCATCAGGAAGCGGGCCTCGGCCTGAGCCTCCATGGACAGGGGCACATGCACGGCCATCTGGTCGCCGTCGAAGTCGGCGTTGAAGGCGGTACAGGCCAGGGGATGCAGGCGGATGGCCTTGCCGTCCACCAGCGTAGGCTCGAAGGCCTGGATGCCCAGGCGGTGCAGCGTGGGGGCGCGGTTGAGCAGGACCGGGTGATCCTTGATCACGTCCTCCAGGATGTCCCACACCTCGGGGATCATCTTTTCCACCGCGCGCTTGGCGGCCTTGACGTTGGCGATGCCGGCGATCTTGCGGGCCTGCAGCTGCTGCATCACGAAGGGCTTGAACAGCTCCAGCGCCATCTCCTTGGGCAGGCCGCACTGGTGCAGCTTCATTTCGGGGCCGACCACGATAACGGAGCGGCCGGAATAGTCCACGCGCTTGCCCAGCAGGTTCTGGCGGAAGCGGCCCTGCTTACCGGAGAGCAGGTGGCTCAGGGACTTGAGCGCACGGCCACCGGGGCCGGTGACGGGACGGCCGCGACGGCCGTTGTCGATCAGCGCGTCCACAGACTCCTGCAGCATGCGCTTCTCATTGCGGACGATGATGTCCGGCGCGCCCAGCTCCAGCAGGCGCTTGAGGCGGTTGTTGCGGTTGATGACGCGGCGGTACAGGTCGTTGAGGTCGGAGGTGGCGAAGCGGCCGCCGTCCAGCTGCACCATGGGGCGCAGATCCGGAGGGATGACGGGCAGCACGGTCAGCACCATCCACTCGGGCTTGTTGCCGCTGGCGCGGAAGGACTCGACGACCTCCAGGCGCTTGATGGCGCGGGCGCGCTTCTGGCCCTCGGTGTCGCGGTTCTGCTCCTTGGCCGTCAGCGCCTCGATTTCGCGCTTGAGCTGCTCGCTCAGCGCATCCAGGTCCAGCTCGCGCAGCATGGTCTGCACCGCCTCCGCGCCGATCATCGCGCGGAAGTTGCCGATGTCCTTGCCCTCGTCGCGGGCCTTGGCCAGGATGGCGCGGTACTGATCGTCGTTGATCAGCTCATGCAGCTCCACGCCGGTCACGGCACGGTTGCCGGGATCCAGCACGATGAAGTTGGCGAAATAGAGAACCTTGTCCAGCACGCGGGGGGAGATCTCCAGCAGCAGACCCATGCGGCTGGGGATGCCCTTGTAGTACCAGATGTGGCTCACAGGGGCGGCCAGCTCGATGTGGCCCATGCGCTCGCGGCGGACCTTGGCGCGGGTGACCTGAACGCCGCACTTGGAGCAGATCTTCTCCTTGTCCTTGTACTTGATGCGCTTGTACTGGCCGCAGTTGCACTCCCAGTCCTTGGTGGGTCCGAAGATGCGCTCGCAGTACAGGCCATCGCGCTCAGGCTTCAGGGTACGGTAGTTGATGGTTTCCGGCTTGGTGACTTCGCCATGGGACCAGGTGCGAATCTGCTCCGGCGAAGCCATACCAATCTGGATGGCATCAAGGTTGGTGAGTTCAAACAAAAGGGTTCACGCTCCCTTCACTGTCGTGGTCAGCGGGGCTGACCAGTGGCAAGCGGTGCGGGGGACGAATCGCTTGCCGGGGCGGGCAATAGCCCTGCCGGTCAGGACCGGCTCTATCTGCAGCATCCTCAGCGGGCGGCAGCTGATTTGCAGCCCCGCCCGCGCGGATGCATCAAAAGGCCATGCGTACGGCGGATGGCGATCAGAAGGTGTCGTCGTCCATGCTGCCGTCGTACTCGGTCTCGGACATTGCGTCGATGCTGATATCCCCGTCGGGGAGATCATCGAAGCGGAAGTCGGCGTCGTCGCCAAAGAGGGGATCCAGCGCGTCGTCCTCGTCGCCCTCTTCGTCGCCCACGGGCGGCAGGGTGTCGAAGGACTCCTCCTCGCCTTCGTCCTCGCGGAGGGGACGGGGCGGTTCGGGCGTGGCCATGTCTTCGGGATCCAGCTCGGGGATCTCGATGACGTTGCGCTCCGCATCCAGCACGCGGATGTCCAGGCACAGGGCCTGCAGCTCCTTGATGAGCACCTTGAAGGACTCGGGGACGCCGGGGGTGGGGATGTTCTCGCCCTTGATGATGGCCTCGTAGGTCTTGACGCGGCCGACGGTATCGTCGGACTTGACGGTCAGGATCTCCTGCAGGGTGTTGGCGGCGCCGTAGGCCTCCAGCGCCCAGACCTCCATCTCGCCGAAGCGCTGGCCGCCGAACTGGGCCTTGCCGCCCAGGGGCTGCTGGGTGACCAGGGAGTAGGGGCCGACGGAGCGGGCATGCATCTTGTCGTCCACCAGGTGATGGAGCTTGAGGAAGTACATCACGCCCACAGTGACGGGGTTCTCGAAGAAGTTGCCGGTGCGGCCGTCGCGCAGGCGGATCTTGCCGTCCAGGAACAGCTTGCGGTCTTCCTCGTTCAGGTTCAGGCGCAGGGGCGCGCCGTTGTGGAAGTGGTACTCGGTCATGTGGGGATCCGTCTCGTCGAAGGGGGCGGCCATGGTATCGGCAGCCATGCCCAGGCAGTCGCGGATCTCCGGATAGGTCGCGCCGTCAAAGACGGGGGTGGCGATGTGCCAGCCCAGCGCGCGGCAGGCCAGGCCCAGATGCACTTCCAGCACCTGACCGATGTTCATACGGGAGGGAACGCCCAGGGGGTTCAGCACGATCTGCAGCGGGGTGCCGTCGGGCAGGAAGGGCATGTCCTCCTCGCGCAGCACGCGGGACACGACGCCCTTGTTGCCGTGGCGGCCTGCCATCTTGTCGCCCACGGAGATCTTACGCTTCTGAGCGATGTAGACGCGGACGATCTTCGTCACGCCAGGGCCCATTTCAGCCGCATCCTCGGTGTTGGTGAAGACCTTCACGTCCACCACCACACCCCACTCGCCGTGGGGCACGCGCAGGGAGGTGTCGCGCACCTCGCGGGCCTTCTCGCCGAAGATGGCGCGCAGCAGGCGCTCCTCGCTGGTCAGCTCGGTCTCGCCCTTGGGGGTCACCTTGCCCACCAGGATGTCGCCGGCCTTGACCTCCGCGCCGATGCGGATGATGCCTTCCTCGTCCAGGTCGCGCACCGCGTCATCGCCGATGTTGGGAATGTCACGGGTGATTTCCTCCGGACCCAGCTTGGTGTGGCGGCACTCGCACTCGAACTCCTCCATGTGGATGGAGGTGTAGATGTCTTCCTTGACCAGCTTCTCAGACAGCAGGACGGCGTCCTCGTAGTTGTAGCCTTCCCAGGTCATGAAGCCGATCAGGGCGTTGCGGCCCAGGGCGATCTCGCCCTTTTCGGTGGCGGGGCCGTCCGCCAGCAGGTCGCCCTTCTGCACCTTCTGACCGGCGCGCACCACGGGGCGCTGGTTGGCACAGTTGGACTGGTTGGTGCGGGCGAACTTGATGAGCCTGTACACATGGCGCTCGCCATGCTCGTCGCGGATGACGATCTGGTCGCCGGCGACCTTCTCCACCACGCCGTCCTCGCGGGCGAGGATCACCACGCCGGAGTCCTGACCGGCCTTGAACTCAAGGCCCGTGCCGACCAGGGGCGCTTCGGGCACCAGCAGCGGCACAGCCTGGCGCTGCATGTTGGAGCCCATCAGGGCGCGGGTGGCGTCGTCGTTCTCCAGGAAGGGGATCATGCCGGTGGCGACGGAAACGACCTGGCGGGGGCTCACGTCGATGAAGTCGACCTGGTTGCCGGGCACCTGGATGTACTCCGTCTTGTCGCGCACGGTGATCAGCTCGTTCTGGAAGCAGCCGTTCTCATCCAGGGGCTCGGTCGCGGTGGCAACGCGGTAGAAGTCCTCCTCGTCGGCGGTCATGTAGATGACCTCATCGGTGACGTGGCGGGTGGCCTTGTCCACGCGGCGGTAGGGAGCCTCGACGAAGCCGTACTCATTGATGCGCGCGTAGGTGGCCAGGGAGCCGATCAGACCGATGTTGGGACCTTCGGGGGTCTCGATGGGGCAGATGCGGGAATAATGGGAATAATGCACGTCGCGGACCTCGAAGGAGGCACGCTCGCGGTTCAGGCCGCCAGGGCCCAGGGCGGACAGGCGGCGCTTGTGGGTCAGCTCAGCCAGCGGGTTACACTGATCCATGAACTGGGACAGCTGGGAGGAGCCGAAGAACTCGCGGATGGACGCGCTCACGGGGCGCGGGTTGAACAGCTGCGTCAGGTTGATATCGGTGGTGTCCTGGGTGCCCATGCGCTCCTTGATGGTACGCTCCAGGCGGCTCAGGCCGATGCGCAGCTGATTCTGCAGGAGCTCGCCCACAGAGCGCAGGCGGCGGTTGCCCAGGTGGTCGATGTCATCCACGCTGCCGATGCCGTAGGGCAGGCCCAGGATGTAGCTCACCGAGGCGATGATGTCATCGTCGGTGACCAGCTTGGGCACCAGGATGGACACATTGTCCGCCAGCAGCTCCCTGAGGGCGCTGGCGTCCATGGCAGCGATGGTCTGGGTGAGGTGCTGATCATCCACCAGGTGGCGCAGGCTGTCGTACTCGTCGGTGGAGAGGGCCTCCACGCGCAGCTCGCTGGCGCGGCTGGAAACGAGCTTGCCCAGGATGATGCCGCGCAGGGTGGGCAGGTGCACCATCTCGTTGATGCCCGCCTCGGTGGGATCGAAGGGCAGGTACTCGCGGGCGTCCACGAAGTAGTTGCCCACGATCTTGCGGACCTTGTCCTCCACCTGCACGTAGACCTCGTTAACGCCGGCGTTCTGGGCGCGGCGGGCGGTCTCCAGGCTGATCACCTCGCCCGCGGCAACCAGGATGTCGCCCGTGCGGGGGTCGCAGATGTTCGCCGCAGCCACATGGCGGGCCATGCGGGTGGCGATGGACAGCTTCTTATTAAACTTATAGCGGCCCACGCGCATCACGTCGTAACGCTTGGGATCGCGGAAGAGCGAGTGGAAGAGGCTGCGGGCGCTCTCCTCGCTCTCGGGCTCGCCGGGCTTCTGCTTCTTGTAGATCTCCACCAGCGCCTGCACCTCGGCAGAGCGGCTGTGCTTGGAGGCCTCCATGACGGTGTTGTCCTTCTCCAGGGTGGCCGTCAGGCGGGGATCATCGCCCAGCAGTTCGATGATGTCGGAGTCCTGCTCCAGGCCGATGGCGCGCAGCAGCACCGTCAGGCACAGCTTGCGGGCGCGGTCCAGGCGAACCCACATGACGTTGTTGGAGTCGGTCTCGTACTCCAGCCAGGCGCCACGGTTGGGGATGATCTGGGCTGAGAAGAGGGGGAGGCCCGCCTTGTCCAGCGTGCGGGAGAAGTACGCGCCGGGAGAACGCACCAGCTGGGAAACGATGACGCGCTCGGCGCCGTTGATGATGAAGGTGCCGTTCTCGGTCATGAGCGGGAATTCGCCCATCCAGACCGTGGAGGACTTGATTTCACCCGTCTCCGTGTTGATCAGCTCGATGACGAAGCTCAGCGGAGCGGCGTAGGTCAGGTCACGCTCGCGGCAGCGCTCCATGGTGTACTTCGGCTCGCCCAGGGCGTAATCCCTGAACCGCAGCTCCAGCGTGCCACTATAATCGGTGATGGGCGAGGCGTCCGCCAGGACTTCCCGCAAATCCACATCAAGAAAGCGCTGGTAGGAGTTCTTCTGGACCTCGATCAGATCGGGCATCCTGAGAACTTCGTCAATGCGCGAGAAGCTCATGCGTTTGCGGAGCTTACCCATTTCAACCTCATGCGCCATAGAAAGCTATCACCCCTCTAACTACTCGGCTGGTGCGGCCATCGGGTGGGCCACGCCAGCAGCTATCGGCACGCCGTCGGGGGAACACAGGGAATTGCACACGCCTGAAGACCGCGGATCAACTTCCTGCAGACATAGCGAAAATCCTGATTCAAATGCTCAAATCAGGGTCATGTTATGGCTGCTGGCGGGGATCCGTTGTTTTCGGGCATCGTGCCATTCGCGTCTCCTGTCCGACCGGTATTGGCGCGCTCTGTCAGTGCGGGGCACTGACTGTCACAATGTGTGATCGGTATCTCTCTCCGACCCTCCCTTGCAGGAAGGTCGAAATTGGGGCTTGCAATTTTCCGCAAAACCGTGTACAATACATTATGCGGGAAATATACACACCGAGTAAAGATACTGATGCAATTTTAAATGATATCATACCGCTGCGGGAATGTCAATACCTTTCCGCAACTTTTTTATGGCCGGATTTTTCGGTTATCCGGCCTGTATCAGGGAGGGATAAGAATGTTCAGGAAGATCCTTGCGCTGCTGATGTGTGTGCTGCTGGCGCTGGGCGCGGCGCCTGCGCTGGCGGAGGATGACCAGCTGGTGCTGATCGACCGCATCAATGCCCCGGAAGTGGGCGCTGATTTCGCCTTTGCGCCGGATGCCCCCCTGCTGGAGGTCATCTTCCCGCAGATCCTCAACTGCGACGCGATCCTCCTGCGCTGCGGCGGCGAGACCATGCTGGTGGACTGCGCCACCCAGGGCCAGGCCAGGCGCATCATCAACATGTGCAAACAGCTGGGCATCACCCGCATCGACCGGGTCGTCAACACCCATCCCCACGAGGATCACATCGGCGGCTTCCGCGACCTGATCAAGGAGGTCGAGGTGGGCGAGCTGTGGATCTGCTTCCCCGAGGACTACAACACCCACATCACCAAGGCGGTGGGCTATGCCGAGAAGGCGGGGATCCCCGTGGTTTCCTACGCCGACGGCGACGTGCTGACCCTGGGCGGGGCGACCATCGACGTGTGGAAGCTGGAGGGCAAGACCAGCGAGATGAACGACTGCTCGGCCCAGTTCTACGTCACCTTCGGCGAGCGGACGATGCTCATGGCCGCCGATCTGGAGAAGACCGGCCAGGAGCGCTATGTGGCCTGGAAGGGCGAGGCCCTGAAGGCGGATGTGCTGAAGTACCCCCACCACGGGCTGGAAAAGCTGACGGATGAATACGCGGCGGCGGTGTCCCCCCTCTGCTTCATCGTGACGAACAACCAGCGCTCCACCGATGGCAAGAAGTACATCCAGCGCAGCGGCATCCCCTGCGCGTGGACGGTGCCCGGCTTTGTGGTGCTGACCACCGACGGCACGACCTGGCTGATGGAGCGCGTGCCCTCGGAAGTGAAATACTGATTTTTTTCTGAAACCGGGTTGACAACGGCCCGGTTTTCTGCTATCATACGATTAACATTTGCGTTAAATGTTAAACGTGAGTGTGGAAAGGAGGATGACGTGTGTCATTGCAGGAAACCATGCGGGCGCTGGCGGACCCGACGCGACGGGAGATCCTACAGCTGCTGCGGGGCGGAAGCAGATCCGCCGGGGAGATCAGCGCGAAGTTCGACATCACCGCCGCGGCGATATCGCGCCACCTGTCCGTGCTGAAGGAGGCGGACCTCATCCGCGATCAGCGGGAGGGCAAATTCATCATCTACACCCTGAACACCTCCGTGCTGGAGGACGTGCTGTTCTGGGTGACCAATCTGAAAGGGGAGTGACATATATGTTGAAGAAATACCGCACGACGCTCATCATCACCACGGTGATCACCCTGCTGCCCGTGCTTGCGGGTCTGATCCTGTGGAACAGGCTGCCGGACGAGATCCCCATGCACTTCAATGCGGCGGGCGAGGTGGACGGCATGGCCAGCAAGGCTGTGGGCGTGTTCCTCATGCCGCTGATCATGGTGGCGGTGCAGTGGCTGTGCGCTGTGGGCAGCTTCAAAATGGACCCCAAGGCCGACAACCTGAATGACAAGGTGATGGGTCTGGTGCTGTGGATCGTCCCGGTGCTGTCGGTGCTGCTGCACGTGCTGGTGTACGGCACGGCCCTGGGGGAGGACATGAAGGTGCAGGTCATCATCCCCCTGGTGGCGGGCCTGGCCCTGACGATGATCGGCAACTGGCTGCCCAAGTGCAAGCAGACCTACACCCTGGGCATCAAGCTCCCCTGGACGCTGGCGGATGAGGACAACTGGAACCGCACGCACCGCTTTGCGGGTCCGCTCTGGGTCGTGGGCGGCCTGATCATCATGGTTTCCGCCCTGTGCGGCGGCGCGTTCCTGTGGGTGATGCTGGCGGTGCTCCTGGCGATGGTCTTCGTGCCGGCGGTGTACTCGTACATGCTGTTCCGAGCGAAGCAGAAAGCGGAGGATAAATAATGAAGGAATTCATCAGGGCATACTGGAAGACGCTCCTGTTCTTTGCTGTCATCGGCCTTGTCGGCGGATACTTCGTGGGTGTCTGGCAGCTGGACAGCTACCCGGCGGAGATCCGGGAGGAGATCTGTGCCCAGGGCTTCAACGACGTCACGCTGGGGATCGTCACGGCGGCGCAGTCTGCCGGATACGGCCTGGTGCTGGGCGCAGTGGGCATCTGGCTGGGCAGGAAGACAGGGCTGTGGAAGGATGAGCGGCGCATCACGAAGGGGCCGCTGATGGCGGCGCTGGCCGTTGCCCTCGTTGGCGGGCTGGCGCTGATCCTGCCCGATCTGCTGCTCTTCGGGCGCTATGAGCCGGCGCTGCTGGAGGCGTATGCCGTCAAGCCGACGATCCCTTACATGCTGGCGACGGTCTTCTATGGCGGCGTGATCGAGGAGGTCATGCTGCGGCTGTTCATGATGTCGCTGGTGGCGTTTGTGCTGCACAGGCTGTTTGAACGCGGGCGTGAAACCGTTGGCACGGGTGTGCTGGCTGCTGCCAATGTGGTGGCGGCGGTGCTGTTTGCGGTGGGGCATCTGCCGGCGAATGATCTGCTCTTCGGCCTCACGCCGGTGATTGTGATCAGGTGCCTGCTGCTCAATGGCGGCTTCGGATTGGCCTTTGGCTGGCTGTACCGGAAGTTCGGCCTGCGTTACGCGATGATCGCCCACGCGGGATGCCATGTGATCTCCAAGGCGATCTGGATGCTGTTCATCTGACACCCCCTGGCGGCGGAGCTTCGGTTCCGCCGTTTTCTATTCCCACACGCGGACGACGCCGAGTCCGTTATAATAATGTAGCGCGATTTCCCCGGCGGGCCATCCTGCTTCGGCGAGGGCCCTTGCGCCCCATTGGGACATGCCCACGCCGTGCCCGTAGCCCAGGCCGGCCATGCGGACGACGCCGTCCTCCACGGTGAGTTCCGTCAGCAATGTCGAGCGCATGCGGGTGCTGCCCAAAGAGATGCGCAGCCGCGCGGCGTTCATGGAAATGCCATCTGCTGTGAGTGTGACGGCACGTCCGCTGGGGCCGGTGGTGCCGATGGCGAGGTCCCGGCAGGAGCCGACCGGATACCCCGCGTCGCGGCAGGCGGCGAGAAAGTCGGCCTCGGTGAATGTGGCGGACCATGGGGCGCTGTCGGCCTCCATGCCGTCGGTGACGCGGGTGTGGGCGGGCTCTGCGCCCTGCCAGTCGAGGGACTCGCGGGCCAGGGCGGTCCGTCCGCCGGAGTGGGCGTGGAACCAGGCATAGGGGAGCGTGCCGTCATCCGCCATGAGGACTTCGCCCCGCGTGGCGGCGACGGCGGCGAGAATGCGGCTGTCCACGGCGTCTGCGTCGTAGGCCTGCGCCTCGGTAATGTCCGTGGAGATGTCCGCGCCCGGGTAGCGGCTCTCCTTTTCGGAGATGAACTTCAGCACATAGGTGCGGGCGAGGATCGCCTGGGCCCGGAGGGCTTCGTCGGGCCACGAGGAAGGCATTTCGCCAGCCACGACGCCGGCGACGTAGGTTTCCACGTCCATCTGCACCAGGGCCTCTGCGCTGGTGACCCATACGGAGATGACGGGGACGGTCGGGACGGGGGGATCCTTTGGGACGGCGGGTTCCGCCGCACATCCGCCCAGCAGGACGAGTAACGGCAGGAGCAGCATAAGCTTGCGCATGGTTCACCTCGGCGGTTTTCTGCTATTGTGTGCCTGCAGGATGAAAAACATGAAAAAAACATGGCGTGGCAGAGTTGGATAGATACGCCAGAAATTGTGTACACGGAAGGGGCGCGTTCGGGAAAGAAAAAGGGCGCAGAAAAGGCGAAAAATCAAGAAAAATCCTTGCGAAAGGTGTTGACAACGTGGGGGAAAAATGATACACTAAACGAGTTGAGCGCTTGCGGGTCGGGAGCTGCCCTTTTGAGGTGCGACCATGCCCGGGAGCTGCAAAAACGGAGTATGCGGACGCAGTTCCGCCCCAGGGAGGTCAGCGCCATGAATGAACTCGTCACTGCGGCAAGGAAGGCCGTGGGCAGCAAGGCTGTGCTCCGCGCGCTGAAGGCCGGGGAGGCTGTGCGCGTGTACATCGCCGCCGATACCGACATGTTCCTTTACCAGAAGGTCGTCCGCGCCGTTGAGGATGCGGGCCTGCGGCCGGTGAAGGTGGCAACCGGCAAGGAGCTGGGCAAGGCCTGCGGCCTTCAGATTGGCTGCGCTGCCGCTGCCCTGCTCAGGTAACCCCGGGGAAGGATCCCCCACGACCAATGCCAATAAGAGTCCGAGGGTTGCGGAATCTTTTGGATATAAATTTGGAGGTGCTCTCATGCCCACGATCAATCAGCTGGTTCGCAAGGGCCGCGAGAAGGCTGTCAACAAGTCTACCGCGCCCATTCTGCAGAGCTGCCCTCAGAAGCGCGGCGTTTGCCTGAGCGTCAAGACCACGACGCCCAAGAAGCCGAACTCTGCTCTGCGTAAGATCGCTCGTATCCGCCTTACCAATGGTATCGAAGGTACTTGCTACATCCCCGGTATCGGCCACAACCTGCAGGAGCATAGCGTTGTGCTGATCCGCGGCGGCCGCGTTCGCGACCTGCCCGGCGTCCGTTACCACATCATCCGCGG
>JAFQQT010000056.1 GCA_017410455.1 Clostridia bacterium | reverse complement strand
CAAGGAGCTTCATGGCCGCGCGGTGCGTCGTTACCCGCTCATGCAGCTGCCTGCAGCGCTTGAGCGCCGGGCGGAACAGGCAGGCCATCAGGATGGCAAGCCCCACGCCCAGCAGGGGCGGCAGCACCAGCGTCAGCCCGAAGATCGCCCAGCCGACGCCCCGCAGCAGCATCTCAATCCCCTGCCAGAGCGCCTCATGCCACGGCTCCTGAAAGGCAGCGTTCACTCCCGGCGCGACCGCCCAGGCGGTGAACCCATCCCGCCAGCTGTCCGCCAGCGCCTGCAGGCGCGGGCCGCACTGCCACAGGCACAGCCCCGTGAGTGCCAGCGCGAGCACCGCCAGCGGCCAGCACAGCAGCATCAGCAGGCGCACGCGGCGCATATCTTTCCGGGGATCATGCCGTCCCCTGTGAATGTGTGCCATGGCTCTGCCCCCTTCTGTACGCTTCTTTCAACGCTCTATAAATGACATTTTCGCTCCGTTCCCATACAGATAGTAGTTTCCACGCCGCAACGCAAATTCCTCTTGCACTTGCCCGGAATATTTGTTATACTGGTTGCATCGATGTTTCATCTTGCATAACCACTCATAGAAAGAGGCCTCTCATGGAATTCTGCTTTCAATTGACGCCGCATGCGAACATCCGCTACCGCGAGGCGCAGCTCCATCTTGGCAAAGCCGAGCTGCAGTGCCTGCTGACGGGGCTTGGCCTTGCATGCCCTGTGGACAGCACGGTCATCGGCGGCGTGTCCTTCCTGACTTTTTCCGCCGATGCGCTGAGCGATGCGCAGCTCTCCGCCCTGTCCCGCCACAGCGCCGCGCTGATGATCTGTGAGCGCCAGGGCGATCTCCTGCGCCCGCTGGAGAAGGTCAGCCACGCTTATCTGACCGAGGATCTGGCTGAGGTGCTCAAGTACAAGGGCAAGACCAGCGCGGTCTTCACCCGCATGATGCTCAACTGCGCCCATGCGGCCAGCGATTTCTTCGCCTCCCCCGTCCCCCTGACGGTGCTCGACCCCATCTGCGGCAAGGGCACCACCTGCTTCGTCGCCCTGCAGCAGGGCATGAACGCCGTGGGCGTGGATGTGGACCGGCACGACCTGAAGGAGGCGACGGACTACTTCCAGCGCCACCTGCAGTTCCACCATGTGAAATATAAGCTGGAGCAGAGCAGCCGCACGGTGGGCAAGCAGGCCGTTCCAGCCACCGGCTTCACCCTGGCGGATACGAAGGAGAACTTCCGCCAGGGCGATGTGCGCACCCTGACCCTCTTCCTGGCGGATACCGGCCTGACCGGCTCCCTGCTCCGCAAACAGCCCGCCCACCTGATCATCGGCGATCTGCCCTATGGCGTGCAGCATGCCCCGCAGGATGGCCGCCGGCGCGAGAGCTTCACGCAGATGCTCGCCCGCGTGCTGCCCGCCTGGCACGACGCGCTGCTGCCCGGCGGCGCCATCGCCCTGTCCTTCAACGCGCTGACGCTGCGCAGGGCCGAGCTCATCCAGCTCCTGACTGACACCGGCTTCACGCCCATGCTGGAGGATCCTTACGCCGATTTCGAGCACTTCGTCGAAACGGCAGTCACCCGCGATTTCGTCGTCGCCCGCCGGGGCTGACTGCGCCTGATTACCTGAGGAGGTTCCCACTATGTCCGAGAAGAACCTGAATGAAATGACCGTGATCGAGCTGCGCAAGCTGGCCAAGGAGCTGCATGTGCCCCTGCGCGCCGGGATCTCCAAGCAGGGCATCGTCGAGTGCCTGACGCAGACGATGGCCACCGCCGCCCCTGCGGAAGCCGCCGCGCCACAGGAACCCGCCGCCCCCGAGGCAGACAAGGCAGAGGAGGCAGAAGAGAAGCCCGCCGCCGATATGCCGGCCCCCGGCTTCCGCCAGCCCGCCCCCGCCGCGCCCCGCTTCAATACCAAACCGGCCTATCAGGCGCCCGCCTACGCCAGCCGCAGCGGGAACCGCCCCACTGAAACACAGCGGACCCAGAGCACCCGGCCGGTGGGCTTCACGCCCCGCTTCGGACCGGCCGCCCAGGAGCCCGTCGCCCCTGCTGCGCCCCGGGAGGAGGAGCGTCCCGCCCGCGTGGAGCCGCCCCGTGCAGCCTACGGCAGCGACCGCCGCCCCGCCTATGGCGAAGCCAGCCGCTTCCAGCCCCGACCGGTGGAAGCGCCCGCCCGCCCTGTGCAGGAGCCCCGCAGCGGCTTCGATGCCCGCCCGGCCTATGAAGCCCGCCCCGCCCACGACGCACGCCCGGCTTACGATGCGCGGCCCGCCCACGATAACCGCCCCGCACAGGAATCCCGCCCGACCCCCGCTGCCAGTGAGATGCTGACCCCCGCCGAATGCCCCGAGGGCAGCGGCGTGCTGGAGATGCACCCGGATGGCTACGGCTTCCTGCGCACGGAGAGCCTGCTGCCCACCGCCAAGGACATCTTCGTGGCCGCCTCGCAGGTACGGCGTTTCGGCCTGCGCGCCGGCGACCGTATCGTCGGACGCATCCGCCCCATGCGCGACGGCGATAAGTACGCAGCCATGCTCTACCTCACCAGCGTCAATGGCGCAGCGCCGGACGCCATCGCCAACCGCCCTGCCTTTGAGGAGCTCACAGCCATTTATCCCCGGCAGCGCATCACGCTGACCAACCCTGCAGGCGCCACGCCCGACGCCCTTCGCCTGATGGAACTGATCGCGCCCATCGGCTTCGGTCAGCGCGGCCTGATCGTCTGCCCGTCGGGCGTGCCCAAGCGCCGCCTGCTGGCCGATCTGGCCAACGCCATCGCCCGCAATCATCCCGATGCACAGCTCACCGCGCTTCTCTTCAACGAAACGCCCGAGGACGTGACCGAGCTGCGCGACCACGTCACCTGCCCGGTGCTTGCTTCCACCTTCGATATGCCGCCGGAGCATCACCTGCGCCTGGCAGATCTGGCTGTGGAAAACGCAACCCGCCTGGTGGAGATGAAGAAGGACGTCGTCCTCCTGGTGGACAGCCTGACCACCCTGGCCCGCGTGTTCACCACCGCTGCCATGCAGCAGGGCCGCCAACTGCCCGGCTCCGTCAACCCCGCCAGCCTGCAGAAGGCCAAGCGCCTCTTCGGCGCGGCGCGCTGCCTGCGCGAGGGCGGCTCCCTCACGGTGATCGCCGTGATGAACAACGACCCCGCCAGCAAGCTGGACGAGGCCATCATCAACGACTTCCGCAGCGCCGCCAACATGGAGCTGATCCTGGACGCAGACCTCCACCGCAAGGGCGTGGCTCCCGCCATCGACCTGGCGTTTTCCGGCACAAAACGCGCCTCCGGCATCCAGACCCCCCAGGAGCAGGACGGGCTGAAGCTGATCCGCTCCGTGCTGCGCGAGGTGTCCCCGGAGAAAGCCATCCCCGAGCTGCTGCGCATGCTGGACGCCGCCGGCAGCGGCGACGCCCTGCTCAGCCGCATCCGCGCCTGGGTCGAAGCCGTCCGCTAAGCCTTTACGGCAACAAAACGGCGCAGAATTCACAAATCCGCCAAAAAAAGAAGAAAAGACCCCTTGCATTCCCCAGTCGAATGTGATACAATATTCCCTGCGGCTGTGTTCAGCTGCCATTGCATAGGCGAAACGAGGTGAAATCGCAATGAAGGAAAAGATCCATCCCAACTACGGCAAGTGCATCGTTCGCTGCGTGTGCGGTGAGACGTTTGAGACCGGTTCCACCCGCAAGGAGCTGAAGGTGGATATCTGCTCCAAGTGCCACCCCTTCTACACCGGCAAGCAGAAGCTGGTTGATACCGGCGGACGCGTCGATCGTTTCAAGAAGCGTTTCGGCCTCCAGTAAGGCTTTACATACAGGCACTCTTCCGGGAGCGTCTGAAGCTATTACGAAGGCTCATCGCTTCCGATCAGATGAGATTGCTGTTAACAGGCTGTCGCATTGCGCGATGGCCTGTTTTCGTTTGAAGATATATAACAGATTTCACCATAACATACTTGACAACTTTCCTATTCTTTGCTATCATACAAGTACAGGTTACACGCAGAACGCATTCATGTTACATATCACAAGTTATGAAAGAAGGTGCCCCTATGAAGAAGATGTTCCTCGCCCTGCTGACGACCCTGCTGCTCCTGCTGGCAGCGACCACCGCGCTGGCGGTAAGCCCCTCGGACTACAACTGCCCCGTGTGCGGCGAGCCCTGTACGGAATGGTACGGTTATCGCAGCGGAGACGGTACGGCCTCTGTGCACTCACCCGCCTGCTACAGCTGCTATACATTTGTATGGGATACGGTGTTCCTCTGTACGCCTGCCGAAGGCACAGCGACGTGTTACTTTCCCGCCCTGTGTAGCGTTTGTGGCTCTCCGGACTGGATCGGCAGCGCACCAGACCCGAATGCCCATGGTGACATGAGCAGATGGTTATACGCCAGCCCTACGCAGCACAGTCGCTACTGTCTTGATTGCGGCGCCAATGACGAGTACGAGGATCACTACGGCGGCACAGCCACCTGCAGCAAGCGGGCCATCTGCGAGGGCTGCGGCGGTAGCTATGGCGAGTTGTCCACCGAGCACGCCATGAGCGAATGGGAGTCGATCTCTACCACACAGCATCGGAAACACTGCACCCTCTGCTGGGCGGTAGAAACCATCATCTATGAAGATCACTACGGCGGCACCGCCACCTGCTGGGAGCTTGCCGTCTGCGAAGGCTGCGGCGAACCCTACGGCGATTACGACTTCGACAACCACGATTGGGGCGATTGGGAGGGGTTCTCTTCCAGCACCCACATCCGGGTGTGCCACGACTGCGATGCAGAAGAGGAAGCCCCTCACACCGGCGGCGACGGCTCCTGCCTCCCCATCTGCGAGGTCTGCGGCTGGAACTATCTTGACAATGACGGCAAGCACGGCGAGATGAGCGAATGGTGGTACACCAACGGAACGCAACACTACCGTCACTGCCTCGTCTGCGGACGCGGTGAGGAGTATGCCCCCCACAGCGGCGGTACAGCTACCTGCGTCAGGCAGGCCGTCTGCGAGGACTGCGACGAACGCTACGGAGAGCCGGACAGTACCAGGCATGGTGACTACACCGACTGGGCCTACCACAGCGATACGCAGCACCGCCGCATCTGCATTGCTTGCGGCAGCTATTACGAGTACGAGGATCACTACGGCGGTACAGCTACCTGCGTCGAGCAGGCCGTCTGCGAGGGCTGCGGCGATGGCTATGGCGAGCGCTCCAACAATCATACCATAAGCGAATGGAAGAATGCCTCTTTCACACAGCACCGGAAATACTGCGTCCTCTGCTGGAGTCCCGAAACCATCTCGTATGAAGATCACTACGGCGGCACAGCCACCTGCACGGAACGGGCGATCTGTGAAGGCTGCGGCGAGGGCTACGGCAAGCTTGCTGCCGACGCCCATTCCTGGGGCGAGTGGACGCCCAACGCTGACGGCACCCACACCCGCGTTTGTACCCTTGACCCCACCCACACCGAAACCGCTGACTGCACCTGGGGCACCTGGACGCACCTGACCCACATTCACCACGAGCGCCGCTGCACCGTCTGCAACGGGCAGGAGCTCGGCGAGCACACCGGCGGCACGCTCACCTGCTACAGCCCCCGCATCTGCGACGTCTGCAACGAGGGCTACGGCAGCCCGGACAACTCCGGTCTGAGCGGCCATCCCAACCCCGTGATCGAGCAGAAAGCCCCCACCTGCTACGAGGAGGGCTACTACCGCGTCACCTGCGACCACCCCGGCTGCTCCGCCCCCTTCACGGAGTTCATCTTCCCCACCATCGGCCAGCACCTCTACAGCAACTGGCAGCCCGCAGATGACGGCAGCCACATTTCCCCCTGCCTCGTCTGCGGCGAGGAGCACATCGTCTCCTGCACCGTTTTCCGCACGTTGGAAGGCCTGACGCCTGCCTTTGCAGCCTGTCCGATCTGCGGCGTGTATGACGGCGGCGTGTTGGCGGTCGTCTACGCCCACGATGGAGACGAGTCCCTGCCCTACGGCACGCTGGTCATCCGCGGCGGCGAAGCTCCGGCGGACGGCGTCCTGTATGCCATCACCGTCACCGGCAGCTATTACGGCAAGGTCGTGGAGCTGATGCAGCCCGTGACAGTCACTGTCCCCATGGCGCTGGAAGGCTTCCGCATCGTCAGCATGGATGGTGCCGATATCCCCTTCACACCGGCGGACGGGATGCTGACCTTCGAAGCCGAAGCAGTCGGCCTGTTCCTGCTCATTCCGGCAGAGTGATCCCTCTGGTTCCCCTGTGCCGCCCCAATACCGGGGCGGCTTTTCTGATGTGAAAATTACGCCTTTTTGCCCGTTTCAGCAGGGATTCAGGATGGTATATCGAATAATAGATAGTTGGCGGAGTATATGATCCGCTCATTCACCGATTCACCGCACACCCGTGCAGAAAGAAGGTACATTTATGTCTGAAAAGAAGAGCTGCCCCCGCGTGGACATCGGCGGCCAGGCGGTCATGGAGGGCGTGATGATGAAGGCCCCCGACGCCATCGCCATCACCGTCCGCCGCCCCGACGGCACCATGGTCGTCCAGCGCAAGGAGTACACCCCCGCCAGCAAGAAGCACAAGTGGATGGGCTGGCCCCTTATCCGCGGCGTGATCAACATGGGCTCGATGCTCTCTATGGGCATGTCCACACTGGAGGACTCCATGAAGATGCTGGGCGAGGAGTACGAGGAGGAACCCAGCAAGTTCGAGAAGTGGCTGGCCGAAAAGCTGGGCAAGAACATCGATAAGGTCGTCATGGGCGTGGCCATCGTGCTGGCGGTCGTTATGGCGGTTGTGCTCTTCATGGGCATCCCGGTCGGCGTGGGCAAGCTCATCGGCTGGGTGATCGGATTCACCGAGGGCGCCGCTGAAACCGCCGCATGGAAGGGCCTGGTCGTCACGCTCGCCGAAGGTCTGACGAAGATCATCGTCCTCATCGCCTATATGTACCTGTGCGGTCTGGTGCCGGACGTGCGCCGTACCTTCCAGTACCATGGTGCAGAGCACAAGACCGTCTACTGCAATGAGAATGACCTCCCCCTCACCCCCGAAAACGCACAGCAGTTCACCACGCTCCACCCCCGCTGCGGCACCGCCTTTATGCTGATCGTCATGGTCGTGAGCATCGCTCTGTTCCTCTTTGTGGGCATCGATGTGGCCAACGGACTGGTCCGCTTCCTGCTGCATCTGCTGATGCTGCTGCCCGTGGCCGGCGTCAGCTACGAGGTGCTCAAGGGTCTGGCGCACCGCGACAACTGGTTCACCCGCATCGCCCGCTGGCCGGGGCTGCAGATGCAGCGCCTGACCACCAAGGAGCCCGACATGCAGATGCTGGAGGTCGCCATCGTCAGCATGAACGTGGCGCTGCACGGCATGCCCGAGAACGCCCCCCTGACCGAGGAGGGCTGGGCCGTGCTGACCGATTACAGGCAGAGTGAGGAGGGCTACGCCTTCTCCGATGAGAAGCGCAACGAGATCCAGGCCATTGCCGACGAAGCCGCGAAGAAGGCTGCCGAAAAGAAGGCTGCCCCCGCCGATGAGGCCGCTGCCGAATGACCCCCCGCGAGCTGCTGCGCGCCCTGGCAGCCGAAATGACCGCCGCCGGCGTGCCCGATGCAGACGTTGATGCCGCGCTGCTGCTGTCCCACGTGACGCATCAGCCCCCGCTGAACCTGCGGCTGGACAGCTGGTCGCAGGTTTCCCCGGCGGACGAGGCAGCCTTCCGCGCCCTGTGCGAAAAGCGCAAGACCCGCACGCCCCTGCAGTACCTGACCGGCGTGCAGTCCTTCCTCGGGCGCGACTTCCACGTGGACGAGCGGGTGCTCATCCCCCGCCCGGAAACGGAGCTGCTGGCCGAGCGTGCCATCCAGATGCTGCGGGAGGAAAAGTATCCGCCCAAGGCCCTCGACCTGTGCTGCGGCAGCGGCTGCCTGGCGGTGTCGATGGCACTGGGCGATCCCCGGGCTGAGGTGCATGCAGCCGACTTGTCCGAGGGCGCGCTGGCAGTCACGGCGCTCAATGCCGAGCGGCTGGGCGCGAAGGTCACCCTCCACCAGGGCGACCTGTTTGATGCGCTGCCCAATACCGATGCCTCCCGGGTCAACCTGATCGTGTCTAACCCGCCCTACATCCCGGCGGCGGACTGCCTTTCTCTGCAGGAGGAGGTCCGCCGCGAGCCCATGATGGCCCTGGACGGCGGCGCGGACGGGCTTGATTTCTACCGGCGCATCGCCCTGGACGCCCCCTGGTTCCTGCATTTCGGCGGCACGCTGCTCATGGAGGTCGGGTTCGATCAGGCTGAGCGCGTCATGGCACTGTGTCAGGAGGCCGGGCTGACCCCCGTGGCCATCCACGAGGATTATCAGCATATTCCGAGAATCGTCGAAGCGAGGCTGTAATGTTCGACAAATTTGACTGGATCGCCGACCGGTATGCGGAGCTCTCCGAGGCCATCGTGCAGCCGGAGGTCATCGCGGATACGGCGAAGTATCAGGCATACCTGAAGGAGATGTCCCAGCTGGAACCGCAGGTCAAAGCCTGGCGGCAGTATCAGACGCTGCTCCACCACATCGCCCAGGCGGAAGAGATGCGTGCCGACCCCGACCTGGCCGCCATGGCGCAGGAAGAGCTCAACGCGCTGCTGCCGGAAAAGGCGGCCCAGGAGCAGGCCCTGCGAATCCTGCTGCTGCCCCGCGATCCGGACGACGACCGGAGCGTCCTCATCGAGGTGCGCGGCGGCGCGGGCGGCGAGGAGAGCTGCCTGTTCGCCGCCGATCTCATCCGCATGTACAGCCGCTATGCCGAGCGCTGTGGCTTCCGCGTCAGCCCCATCTACACGCAGGAAACCGAGCTGGGTGGCGTGAAGGAAGGGTGCTTTTCCGTCTCCGGCGCGGGCGCTTATGCCCGCTTCAAGTACGAGAGCGGCGTGCACCGCGTGCAGCGCATCCCCGTCACCGAGGCCAACGGCAAGCGGCAGACCTCCACCTGCACCGTGGCCGTGCTGCCCGAGGCCGAGGAAGTCGACGTCGATATCGACCCGAAGGATCTGCGCATCGACACCTACCGCGCCAGCGGCCACGGCGGCCAGCACATCAACAAAACCGACAGCGCCGTGCGCATCACCCACCTGCCCACCGGCACCGTAGCCGCCTGCCAGAGCGAACGCAGTCAGGTTCAAAACCGCGCCCGCGCCATGCAGCTGCTGCGCACCCGCCTGCTGGAGGTCGCCCGTACCAGCGCCGACGCGGCCTATGCCGAGAACCGCCGCATCCAGGTGGGCACCGGCGACCGCAGCGAGCGCATCCGCACCTACAACTTCCACGAGGGCCGCGTGACCGACCATCGCATCGGCCTGACGCTCTACAACATTCAGGCCGTCATGGACGGCGATCTCACCGAGATCGTCACCGCTCTGCAAACCGAAGAGCAGGCCGCGAAACTCCGCAGCCTGACGTAAGAAGGAATCATCATGAAGACACAGCTCCTCCCCGCAACCAGCGAAGCTCTCGCGCTGGCCGCCCGCCTCCTGACGGACGGTCAGCTTGTTGCGTTCCCGACGGAAACGGTGTACGGCCTGGGCGCACACGCCATGGACGCGCAGGCCGTGCGCGGCATCTTCGAGGCCAAGGGCCGCCCGGGCGACAACCCTCTCATTGTCCACATCCACGACCGCAGCCAGCTGGACGCCATCTGCACCGTCAACGACGCCGCCATCCGCCTGATGGACGCCTTCTGGCCCGGCCCGCTGACCATCATCCTGCCCCGCAAGGCCGCCGTGCCCGACGCGGTGACGGCAGGGCTGGATACGGTCGCCGTGCGCATGCCCAGCCATCCGGTGGCACTGGCGCTGCTGCAGGCCTGCAATCTGCCTATCGCCGCCCCCAGCGCCAACCGCAGCGGCAAGCCCAGCCCCACCAGCGCCCGGCACGTCTTCGATGACATGGATGGGCGCATCCCCCTCATCCTCGATGGCGGCGAAAGCGACGTGGGCCTGGAGTCCACGGTGATCTCCATGGTGGGCGAGCGCCCCTGCATCCTCCGGCCCGGCGGGGTCACGCAGGCGATGCTGGAAGCCGTCGTCGGCCCGGTGGATCTGGCCGGCAGCATCCTGCGCCCGCTGGAAAAGGGCGAAAAGGCCCTCTCCCCCGGCATGATGTACAAGCATTACTCCCCCGACGGCCAGGTGACCCTCATCGAGGGCAGCGAGCGCGCCGTGGTGCAAGCCCTGCGCCGCCTCCACTCCCACGCTTCGGGCGAAGGCCACCGCGCCTGCGTGATGTGCTTCACCGAGCATGTCGAAGCCCTGCGCGACTGCCATCCCCACGACATCGGCAGCAAGGACGATCCTACCGAGGTGGCGCACCGGCTCTTTGCCACCCTGCGCGCGCTGGACGAGGAGAAGATGGACGTCATCTTCTCCGAGGTGGTGCCGCCGGAGGGCGTGGGCCTGGCGGTGATGAACCGGCTGGGGCGGGCGGCGGCGTTCAGGACGGTGCGGGCGGAGGACGTGGAGTAACAACTGCATCGCAAAAGCCCTGTGCACACCCGCACAGGGCTTGTTTGTATGCCGTCATCACCGCAACCGCTGGAGCCTCGGAGGCTCCACGCCCTCGCCGAGACCCTCGATGGTCAGCGCCGCCGAGAGCAGCCGCGCCTCGTCCGCGCCGTAGAGGATCGCTCCCTTGGGCAGACCACCGTCCATGCACAGGGGCACGGTCAGCGAGGGCAGGCCGGTGAAGTGCATCACGTTCGTCGGGCCGGTCAACAGCACCGCGTCGTAGCCGGCCAACTCCGCAAGGATGACCTCCCGCAGCCGGGCGCGCTCCGCGAGAGCCTCCACATACGCCGCGTCCTCCGGGCTGGCGGCGAGGGAGTCCGTCATGTGTGTCATGCCGTATTTCCGTCGGGCAGGGTCGGCTTCGTAGTGGGCGACGATCTCCCCGAGGGTCTTCATCCCGGCGGAGGAGCCTGCCAGATACGCCTCCAGATCCCGCCGGAACTCGCAGCGCATGATCGTGATCTGCTGCATGACGGGCGGCTGGCTGATCTCGCTGACCTGCGCACCTGCTGCCTGCAGTCGGGTCAGCAGCCGCTCGCCCGCCGCCAGCCGCGCCGGGTCGGCATGCTCCCGGTTGGCTGTGTTGACGGCGATGCGCAGCCTGTGCGCCGGTGTGGGCTGCGCCTCCGTCAGGCCGCCCATGCCGCGGTACACCAGCAGCGCGTCCGTCATATTGCGGGCGATGGGGCCGGGCATGTCCATCGTGCCGCAGATGGGCACGATCCCCTGAAGGGGCAGCGCACCGTGGGCCGCCTTGAACCCCGCCGCGCCGTGCTCTCCCGCGCAGACCACGATGGAGAAGGAAGTGTCCGTCCCGATAGCCGCCGCGCAAAGCCCCGCTGCCACCGCCACCGCCGAACCCGTGGAGGAGCCGCTGGGGTCGCGCTTCCTGTCGTAGGGATGCACCACCTGCCCGCCCCGGGCGCTGTAGCCGCCGGGCATCCCCGGAGTGACCCAGTTGGCGAACTCGGTCATGTTCGTTTTGCCCAGGATGACCGCGCCATTTCGCCGCAAGCTGGCGATGACGGGCGCGTCCTGCGCCGCCACATTGTCCGCCAGGGCAAGGCTGCCGGCGGTGGTATGCAGCCCCTGCACGTCGATGTTGTCCTTCACCAGGATGGGCAGACCGAAGAGGGGCAGCGTGCGGTCTCCCGCCGCATCGATCGCTCTGGCCTGCTCCAGCGCCGTGGGATCGATCTCCGCCACGGCGTTGAGGCTCCTGTAGCGCCGGATGCGCCGCAGATAATGCTGCGTCAGTGCCTCCGCCGTCACCCGGCCCTGCCGCAGCGCCGCCAGCTGCTGCGCCGCCGTCATGTCATGCCAGTTCTCCATCCACATCGCCTCCTGCCGGGATAATTCGCCGAAAAAGCGCGGATTTCCTGCATTTCCCCCTTGACGAACGCCGTCGAATGTGCTATCATCCTTATCGCAAAAGTGCATACCTTATCACGAGTGGCAGAGGGATGGGCCCGATGAAGCCACGGCAGCCCGCGCAAGCGAAGGTGCCAAATCCCACAGCGGTGCACACCGTCTTCCTCCGGAAGACCCCGCTGGCAGATAAGGATGATCATTGTGATCTACCCGGCTGCTTTGTGTGCAAGGCAGTCGGTTTTCTTTTTCCGGACGTTCTGTCCCGACCCACGAAAGGAGTTCCCCCATGCGCAAGCTCTTCACTTCCGAATCCGTCACCGAGGGCCATCCCGATAAGCTCTGCGACCAGGTGTCCGACGCCGTCCTGGACGCGCTGCTGGCCCAGGATCCCATGTCCCGCGTGGCCTGCGAGACCTGCGCCACCACCGGCATGGTGATGGTGATGGGCGAGATCACCACCAAGGCGAAGATCGACTACCAGGCCATCGTCCGCGACGTGGTGCTGGACATCGGCTACAACTCCAGTGAGCTGTGCTTTGACGGCAACACCTGCGCCGTGCTGACCGCCGTACACACCCAGAGTCCCGACATCGCCATGGGCGTTGACGCTGCGCTGGAATCCCGCGACACCGACGCGAACGACACCGGCGCGGGCGATCAGGGCATGATGTTCGGCTATGCCT
>JAFQQT010000055.1 GCA_017410455.1 Clostridia bacterium | reverse complement strand
CCGCAAGATCACCCTGGCTGCCGGCCGCATCGCTGAGGGCATTCAGGATCATCTGGAACTGGGCAACATGGACAGCCTGCGCGACTGGGGCTATGCGAAGGACTACGTGGAGTGCATGTGGCTGATGCTGCAGCACGAGACCCCCGAGGATTTCGTCATCGCCACCGGCGAACAGCACACCGTGCGCGACTTCACCGAGAAGGCCTTCGCCGCCAACGGCATCACCATCCGCTGGGAGGGCACGGGTATCGATGAGAAGGGCTACGACGCGGAAACGGGCCGGATGCTGGTGTGTGTCAACCCGCAGTGGTTCCGTCCCACCGATGTGGACAACCTCTGGGGCGATCCCACCAAGGCCCGCACGGTGCTGGGCTGGAATCCCCAGAAGACCACCTACGCCGAGCTGGTGCGCATCATGGCCGAGCACGACCGTGCCCTGGCCAGGCGCGAAAAGGCCATGCTGGCTGCGCAGTAACAGAGGTGCACGACCATGATGGAGAAGAACGCGAAAATCTACGTCGCCGGTCACCGCGGCATGGTGGGTTCCGCCATTGTCCGCGAGCTGGAGCGGCAGGGCTACACCAACATCATCACCCGTACCCACGCGGAGCTGGACCTGACCCGTCAGGATCAGGTGGAGGCCTTCTTCGCGGCGGAAAAGCCGGAATACGTTTTCCTTGCTGCGGCCAAGGTCGGCGGTATCGTTGCCAACCAGAGCGCCCTGGCGGACTTCATGTATGACAACATGATGCTGGAGATGAACGTGATCCACGCCGCGTGGAAGAACGGCTGCAAGAAGCTGGAGTTCCTCGGCTCGTCCTGCATCTATCCCCGCCTGGCGCCCCAGCCCATGCCGGAAAGCTGCCTGCTGACCAGTGCCCTGGAGCCCACCAACGAGGCCTATGCCCTGGCCAAGATCAGCGGCCTGAAGTACTGCGAGTACCTCAACCGCCAGTACGGCACGGATTACATCAGCCTCATGCCCACCAACCTCTACGGCCCCAACGATAACTATCACCCCACCCACAGCCATGTGCTGCCGGCGCTGATCCGCCGCTTCCATGAGGCGAAGGTGGAGGGCAAGACCAGCGTCACCTGCTGGGGCGACGGCAGCCCCCTGCGCGAGTTCCTGTACGTGGACGACCTGGCGAACCTGTGCGTGTTCCTGATGAACCACTACTCCGGGAACGAAACCGTCAACGCGGGCACGGGCAAGGAGGTCACCATCCGCGAGCTGACGGAGATCGTGGCGAAGGTGGTGGGCTACGAGGGCGAGATCCTCTGGGACACCAGCAAGCCCAACGGCACGCCCCGCAAGCTCCTGGACGTGAGCAAGGCGACGGCCCTGGGCTGGACCTACCGGACCGAGCTGGAGGATGGCGTCCGCCTGTCCTACGAGGACTTCCTGAACAATCCCATGCGCGCGGAGCGTTAAGCGCGCAGAAAGGGGACACAAATGCATTTCATCCTGCTTTCCGGCGGCTCCGGCAAGCGCCTGTGGCCGCTGTCCAACGACATCCGCTCCAAGCAGTTCATCAAGATCTTCCGCCGGGAGGATGGCACGTACGAATCCATGGTGCAGCGCGTGTACCGGCAGATCCGCGAGGTCGATCCCACCGCGACGGTGACCATCGCCACGTCGAAGACGCAGGTCAGCGCCATCCGCAACCAGCTGGGCGATGACGTGGGTGTGTGCGTGGAGCCCGCCCGCCGGGATACCTTCCCGGCCATTGCGCTGGCGGCGGCCTACCTGCACGATGTCAAGGGCGTGGGCGTGGACGAGGCGGTCGTGGTCTGCCCGGTGGACCCTTATGTGGAGCTGGGGTACTTCCAGACGCTGAAGAGGATGCACGAGCTGGCGCAGGCAGGCGAGGCGAACCTCGTCCTTATGGGCATCGAGCCCACCTACCCCAGCGAAAAGTACGGCTACATCATCCCCAAGAGCAAGGACGCTGTGAGCCATGTGGACTGCTTCAGGGAGAAGCCCGACGCGGCCACGGCGGCGGAGTACATCAGCCAGGGCGCGCTGTGGAACGGCGGCGTGTTTGCCTTCCGGCTCCGCCATGTGCTGGATACCGCCCATCGGCTGATCGACTTCAACGGCTACAGCGACCTGCTGGCCCGGTATGAAACGGTCACGAAGATCTCCTTCGACTACGCGGTGGTGGAGAAGGAAGCGGACATCGCCGTGGTGCGCTACAACGGCCAGTGGGCGGATCTGGGCACCTGGAACACGCTGACGGAGGCGATGGAGGAGCACACCGTGGGCGATGTGCGCATGAATGATGGGTGCGAGAATGTCCATGTGCTGAGCGACCTGAACGTGCCGATCCTGTGCATGGGGCTGAAAAATGTGATCATTTCCGCCAGCCCGGAAGGAATTCTGGTGTCGGACAAAGAACAGTCCAGCTATATCAAGCCCTTCGTGGACGACATTCACCAGCAGGTGATGTTCGCCGAGAAGAGCTGGGGCAGCTTCAATGTCCTGGATGTGCAGCACGACAGCCTGACCATCCGGATCACCCTGCTGCCCGGCCATCGCCTGCACTACCACAGCCACGAGCACCGCGACGAAACCTGGACGGTGGTCAGCGGCGAGGGCATCGCGGTGGTGGATGACGCGGAGATCAGCCTGCGTCCCGGCACGATGGTGCGCCTGCCTGCAGGCTGCCGTCACACGGTCATTGCCCGCACGGGCATGACGCTCATCGAGGTGCAGGTCGGCCAGGACATCTCCGCCGCCGATAAGCGCAAGTACTCGCTGGAAAAACGCTACGGCAAGCACAAGTGACAGGAGGAAACGCCAATGCTGAAGGGAATCTGCCCCCTGATCTCCCCGGAACTGCTGAAGATACTGAGCGAAATGGGCCATGGCGACGAGATCGTGCTGGCGGACGCGCATTTCCCCGCCCACAGCGTGGGGCAGCGGGTCATCCGGGCGGACGGGATCGGAACCGTGCCGCTGCTGGAGGGCATCCTGCAGCTGATCCCGCTGGATCAGTACGACCGGAGCAACTTCGTGCTGATGGAGGTCGTGCCCGGCGACGACGTGAAGCCGGTCATCTGGGAGGATTACCGGGCGGTGCTGTCCGCGGCCGAACCGGATGCGGAGCTTTCCTTCGCCGAGCGCTTCGCCTACTACGAGCGCGCGAAGCAGGCCTATTGCGTCGTGGCCACGGGTGAAACGGCGCAGTATGCCAACATCATCCTCAAAAAGGGCGTCGTGCGCTGAGCAGCCGCGGGGCGCGTGCCATATGCTGCAGGGTCTGCCTTCCACAGCGGAGGGCAGGCCCTGCTTGCTGCGGCGATTATCCGCCACGGGCAGGCAGGAGAATGACCGAAAGGTGTAGAATGATAACGATGGGCATCCGCCTGCGGCCGCTGTGCCGCGGATCCGGCTGTGCCTGGATGCCCTGCGAAGGAAGGTGCGAGGATGAGCTGCGTTCACACATTCAGCGAGATCTACCGTCGTGATCCGGCGGATCTGGCTTTCTGCCCCTATCGCGTCTGCCCCATTGGCGCGCATGTGGACCATCAGTACGGGCTGGTCACCGGCCTGGCCATCGACAAGGGCGTTCACATCGCCTATGGCCCGAAGCGCAATGGCGTGATCGAACTGTCCTCGCTGCAGTTCAGCAAGCGCGCCCAGTGGCACATCCATCAGGTGGACGAGCGGCCCACCGGCGATTGGGCCGACTACCTGCGCGGCGCGACGTGGGCGCTCTCGAAGCATTACATGCTCCATGTGGGCCTGTGCGGCGTGATTGAGGGAACCATGCCCATCGGCGGCCTGTCCTCCTCGGCGGCGGTGATCATCGCCTTCCTTTCCGCGCTGGCGAAGGTCAACGGGATCGCGCTGGAGCAGCAGGAGATCATCCGGATTGCCCTGGAGGCCGAGCGGGACTACGTGGGCGTGTCCGTGGGTACGCTGGACCAGAGCTGCGAGGTGCTGTCGAAGAAGGATCACCTGCTGTACCTGGACACGCAGGACGGCAGTTTTGAGCTGATCCCCAGGCATGCGGATATGAAGCCCTGCCGGATCGCCGTTGCTTTTTCGGGCATCGAGCGGAACCTGGCGGGCAGCAAGTTCAACATGCGCGTGGATGAGGCCAAGTCTGCCGCCTATGCGCTGATGGCCTATTCCGGCATGGCGTATGGCAAGTTCAGTGAGGCGCGGCTGCGCGATGTGCCCCGGGAGGTCTTTGACCGCTACCGTGATCGCCTGCCGGAAACCTGGTGCAGGCGCGCAGAGCACTACTATGGCGAGCAGGACCGCGTGCGGCGCGGCGCTGAGGCCTGGCGCCAGGGCGATATCGAGGCTTACGGCCGCCTGTCCTTTGAGAGCGGGCATTCCTCCATCTACAACTGGGAGACCGGCTCGGACGAGCTGCGCTTGCTCTATGAGATCATGCGGCGCACCGATGGCGTCTATGGCGGACGCTTCTCCGGCGCTGGCTTCAAGGGCTGCTGCATGGCGCTGATCGACCCGGCGTATGCCGAGTCCGTCGAGCGGGAGATCAGCGAGGCGTACCTGAAGGCGTTCCCGCAGCTGGAGGGGAAGTACTCCTTCCACCTGTGCGAGAGCGCGGACGGCGTTGTGCTGTGAGGAGGTCAACAAGATGAAGTGCCTGATCCTTGCCGCGGGCTATGCGACCCGCCTGTACCCCCTGACGGAGAACTTCCCCAAGCCCCTGCTGCAGGTGGGGGAGAAGACCATCCTGGACTGGCTGGTGGACGATATTGACACGGCGGGTCTGGTGGACGAGTATGTGGTGATCTCCAACCACAAGTATGCTGACCACTTCACTGCCTGGGCGCAGGGGAAGCCGCAGAAGATCACCGTGGTGGATGACGGCACCTCTGCCAATGAGACCCGGCTGGGCGCGGTGCGGGACATCCAGTTCGCCATCGATCAGCTGGGCCTGGATGATGATATGCTGGTCATCGCAGGCGACAATGTGCTGGACTTTTCGCTGACGACGTTCATTGCCTATGCCTTGCAGAAGGGCACTTCCTGCGTGATGCGCTACCATGAGCCGAGCGGGGAGAAGCTTCATAAATGCGGCGTGGCGCTGGTGGATGAAAACGACCGGGTTCTCTCCATGGAGGAGAAGCCCGCCGAACCCAGATCCCACTGGGCAACGCCCCCCTTCTACTTCTACACGCGCAGGGATGCGCAGCTGGTCAGGGTGGGCATCGCGCAGGGCTGCGGCACCGACGCCCCCGGCAGCTACATCGCCTGGCTGTGCACCCAGTCCCCGGTGCATTCGATGGAGATGCCCGGCAGCCGCTATGACGTCGGCAATCTGGAGAGCTACCAGCAGGTGCAGGCGATCTACCGGGGCATCACCAAATGACGGAGGGAATGCAGGATGGTTGAATTCAACGTGAGCCTTACGGGCAAGACGATCCTGGTGACTGGCGCGGCGGGCTTCATCGGCGCGAATCTGGTGCGCCGTCTGTACGAAATGGCGGAGGATATCACCGTCATCGGCCTGGACAGCATGAATGATTACTACGATGTGTCGCTGAAGGAATACCGCCTGCAGGAACTGGCGAAGTTCGACACGTTCACCTTCATCCGGGGGAATCTGGCGGACAGGGCGCTGATTGAACGCATCTTCTTGGAGCATCAGCCTGCCATCGTGGTGAACCTGGCGGCGCAGGCGGGTGTGCGCTACTCCATCACCAACCCGGATGCATACATCGAGTCGAACATCATCGGCTTCTACAACATCCTGGAAGCCTGCCGCCATCACCCGGTGGAGCATCTGGTGTACGCGTCCTCCTCCAGCGTGTATGGCACGAATAAGAAGATCCCCTATTCCACCGACGATCAGGTGGATAACCCCGTGAGCCTCTACGCGGCGACGAAGAAGTCCAACGAGCTGATGGCCCACGCCTATTCCAAGCTCTACAACATCCCCTCCACGGGCCTGCGCTTCTTCACCGTCTATGGCCCCGCCGGCCGCCCGGATATGGCGTACTTCGGCTTCACCAACAAGCTCCTGCGCGGCGAGACCATCCAGATCTTCAACTACGGCAACTGCCAGCGCGACTTCACCTTCGTGGACGACATCGTCACCGGCGTGGTGAACGTCATGCAGCACGCGCCGGAAAAGGTCACGGGCGAGGACGGCCTGCCGCTGCCGCCCTACATGGTTTACAACATCGGCAACAACAGCCCGGAGAACCTGCTGGACTTTGTGGACATCCTGCAGCAGGAGCTGGTCCGCGCGGGCGTGCTGCCCGAGGATTACGACTTCGACGCCCACAGGGAGCTGGTACCCATGCAGCCTGGCGACGTGCCCGTCACCTACGCCGACGTATCCGCCCTGGAGCGGGACTTCGGCTTCCGGCCGGCCACCCCCCTGCGCGAGGGCCTGCGGAGGTTCGCCCAGTGGTATAAGGCGTTCTATCGGGTATGACCCGGAAAGGAAAACTGACGAAATGACACAGGCGCAGCAGATTCTTCTGGAGCAGCTGGCCGCATCGCTGTTCGGAAAGGCAACGGATACCGTGATCACCCCGGAGGTGATCCGGGAGGCGAGGCAGCAGGCGGTGCTCACCCTCCTCCCCCCGGAGGAGAACCCGTTGTTCTGGAACGTGATCCGGCAGAATATCAAAGTGACGATTGCACACCAGCAGCTGCACAGGCTGATGACGAAGCATGGGATCCCCTATGTGACGCTCAAGGGGGTGAATGCCAGCCATTATTATCCGGAGCCAACGCGCAGGCAGATGGGCGATGTGGATCTCATCGTCCGGAAGGAGGATCTGGAGCGGGCGTGCGCTGCGATGGAGGCCGAGGGCTTCCAGGGCCACAAGGATATGCAGGAGCATCATGTGCGCTACGACACGGGTTCTTCCTGGTGGGAGCTGCACTGGCGTGCGCCGGGCTTCCCGGAGAATCACCCCATCGAGCGGTATGTGGACGAGATGATCGCCCAGGCGGTGGAGCGGGACGAGTGCATGTGCCTGCAGCCCTTCCATCATGGGCTGATCCTGCTCACCCATGGCGCTTATCACTGGATTAACGTGGGCTTCACGCTCCGCAACCTCTGCGACTGGGCGGTGCTCTGCGCGCATTTTGAGGAGCAGGAATTCCTGGAACTGTTCGAATCCCCGCTGAAGGAGCTGGGGCTGTGGAAATTTGCACAGCTGCTGATGGCGCTCAGCATCCGCTACCTGGGCGCGCCCCGGGTCAGCTGGGCGGAAGGCGTGGATGAGGCATATCTGGAAACGCTGATGGAGGATGTTTTCCTGCGGGACAGCGACCGGGTGAATCAGGCAAAGCTGATCACCGATGAGGAGAGCTTCAAGGTGGGCGAGAAGGGCATGGTAAGGCAATTCCTCGCCGTCCTGACCCGCAAGGCTTACATGCTCTGGCCCGTATGTGAGAAATACAAGATCCTTCTGCCCTTTGGTATGGCGGCGCATATGGTGCGCTATGTGTGGAAGATCGCTCAGGGCAGGAAGCCGAAGGTGAATGTGGGCAACATGCTCGCCGGCGCCCGGAAGCGGCGGGAACTCTACAGGCCCTTCTCACTCTTCCAACCCGAAAAGGAGTAAGCAACAGCCACCCTGCGGGGGTTGACAGCATAAGAACAGCCGTGACGCGGGAGGGCGACTCCGTGCGTCACGGCTGCCTGTGTTATTCGGGGGGTGCAACGGGATGTCCGTGCGGCAAAAAAGCTCCCGGCAAGCCGATGGCCTGTCGGGAGTTTCGGGTGGGAAAGCCTGTGTGTAAACTTCACGAAGACTTCCCCGATTTCCCGGAGGGAGAAGCTGTGGTCTTACTCCCTGGCTGCGGAATCCGCCTCGCCTTCGGGGAAGATGATCTTGTTGACGATGAAGAATACCACCATGGACACGCCGCCGTTGAGGACGGTGGTGCCGATGTTGTACAGCCACGGGGCCACCCACTGACCGGCCACATCCACCCAGATGCAGTTGATGGAGTTCACGATCACCGTCACCACGCAGAAGGCCGCCACATACCAGGCAATCTGCGGGCCCACGGGGCGCTTGCTGCGGAAGACCAGGCTGCGCTGGATGGGGAAGTTGATCGCCTCGCCGATGACCATGGCGATCATGTAGGCGATGAAGTAGCCCAGGCCGCCCATGGCAGCGCCGCCCTCCTTGACCGCATAGCCGAAGATGTTCCAGGTGAAGGGCTGCCCGAAGAGCTCCGCCTCGATGCCGGGCCAGCCGAAGTCAATGGCCCACAGGTCCCTGAAGGCCAGGGGCAGGAAGGTCAGGATCAGGTACTTGAAGACCGTGATCACATTGGATACGATGACAAACAGGCCGCCCTCGCGGATCCACTTGGACAGGCGGGGGTACTTCTGTTCAAAGCGCTTCCAGGCGTCGATGATGGTTTGCATGCTGTGTTCCTCCTTATTTGTTCGTCAGCTTCGGGCGGGTGAAGAAATGCCGGGCCAGCCTGCCCGCGCCGCGGAAGAAGTGGCCATTGGCGATGAAGCAGATGTCCTCCGCCATCGCCGTGGAGATCATGCCGCCCATCATCTTCGCCATGCCGCGGAAGGGCATGTTGTAGATGAAGAGCAGGTTCAGGTCGGGCTTGCCCTTGCGGACGGCGCTGTCGATCATGTTGCCGAGGATCTTCGCCGCCAGTCGGCACAGGGGATTCTTCGCGTAGGCCATCTGGCAGATGGCGTCGTTCATGTCCAGGGGGGCGGTGCGGTCCCACTTGGCGGCGGGGCGCTTGTGGCCCAGCAGGGCCTCAAAGGCTTCGTCAGGGATGGTCAGCACATCGCCGGTCAGGTAGGGGCGGATGGCGTCGTCCGCGTAGGGGGCGGGCGCATCCGTGCCGGCAACGTGCAGGCTGCCCCGCAGGCGGATGTCTTCGCTGGAGGCGGCGATGCGGATCTCGTAGTCGCCGGTTTCCACCTCGTATTTGCCGGTCTTGACGTTGAAGTAGCGGAAGGTGTATTCATCAAAGGGGATGGCGACCTGCTTTTTTTCGCCGGCCCTGAGGTGGACGCGGGCAAAGCCCTTGAGTTCCATCGCCGGGCGGAAGACCTTCGCGCCGGGCAGGGTGACGTAGAGCTGCACGACCTCGTCGCCGTCCACCTTGCCGGTGTTTTCCAGGGTGAAGGTCGCGGCGGCATCGGTCAGCGCCAGGTCGCTGTATGCGAAGGTGGTGTAGCTCAGGCCGTGGCCGAAGGGGAAGCGCACGGGCTTTTCCGCCGTGGTGAAGTAGCGGTAGCCCACGTAGAGGCCCTCGCGGTACTCGGCGGTGGCCTCCGTGCCGGGGTAGTAGCGGCTGACGGGCATGTCGCTGTAGGCCAGCGGGAAGGTCTCTGACAGCTTGCCGCCGGGATTGACCTTGCCGGTCAGGACGTTGAGCATCGCCGAGGCCGCCGCCTGTCCGCCCAGCGCGCCGAAGACGATGGCCTTGCACTGCTCTGCCCAGGGCATTTCCACCGCGCTGCCGGCGCTGAGGGTCACCACGATGTTCGGGTTGATGGCGGCGACCTTCGCCAGCAGATCGATCTGGTTCTGGGGCAGGCGCATGTGGGTGCGGTCCAGGCCCTCGGTTTCGAAACCCTCGGGGAGGCCCAGGCACAGCAGCACCACATCGGCCTGACGGGCCAGCACAAGGGCTGCGTCCGTCAGCGCGGCGTTGGGCACGTCCAGCCGCTCAAAGCCGGGCGCGTAGCCCACGCAGTTGGGGAAGTACCCGGGCAGCAGGGCTTCGACGGTTTCGATGCGCTCGGCGTTGACCATGCTGCTGCCCGCACCCTGATAGCGGGGCACGCCGGCGAAGTCGCCGATGACCGCCACCTTCGCCTGGGGATCAAGGGGCAGCAGGCCCTCGTTCTTCAGCAGGACGATGCTCATTTCGGCCGCCTTGCGGATGGCCTCGTGCTGCGAGGCGGGGTCGGTGGTGACGCCTGCGGGGCGCCTGGCCAGGATGATGCTGAGGAGCTCATCCACGCGCTGGTCGATGGCGGCCTCGTCGATCTCGCCCTGTTTGAGGGCTGCCAGCAGCTGGCAGGGGCTGTCGTCGCCCGCGGCGGGCATCTCCAGGCACATGCCGGCGCGAACGCCCGCGGTGTAGGAGTTGGAGCCGCCCCAGTCCGTCACCACCATGCCGTCAAAGCCCCACTCACCCCGGAGCACGTCGCTGAGCAGGTGCTGATCCTCGTTGGTGTAGGTGCCGTTGAGGCGGTTGTAGGAGGTCATCACCGCGCCGGGCTTGCCTTCCCTGACGGCGATTTCGAAGTTGGTGAGGTAGAGTTCCCGCAGGGTGCGCTCATCCACCACGGAGTCGCTGTGCATCCGCAGCAGCTCCTGACTGTTGGCGCAGAAGTGCTTCGCGCAGGCGTTCACGCCCATACGCTGCACGCCCCGGATGAAGCCGGCGGCCATCTTGCCTGCGAGGTAGGGGTCTTCAGAATAGTACTCGAAGGAGCGGCCGCACAGGGGGCTGCGCTTCGTGTTCAGACCCGGGCCCAGCAGCACCTGCACATCCTGGGCGGCAGCGTCCGTGCCCACCACTTCGCCCATGGCCTCTGCTGCCTCGATGGACCAGCTGTTGGCCAGCGTTGCCGCCGAGGGGATGCAGCTTGCCTTCGTGGAGGCGTTCAGGCCCAGATGATCGCCAGCGGCCGCCTGCTTGCGCAGGCCACTGGGGCCGTCGGACAGGGTCATGGCGGGAATGTTCAACCGGGGGATGGCGTGGGTGTGCCACACATCCGCGCCGGAGAGCAGGGCGCACTTCTCCTCCAGGGAGAGCTGCCGGATCAGATCGGAATGACGCATCGGGATTCCTCCTCTTCTGCTGAGAATCGTTCTGTATGGGCTGGATGCGCAGGGACGAAATGCATGCCCTGCGCCGTTGACATCCGGTATGTTTTTTGCTACACTTTTCCTATAAGATACCAGCGTGCAAAGAGCGATACAGCACGCGGCACAGTGGAGGAAATGTATGGGGGACGCTGAAAAGGGGCTCTTGCAGCGGCTGCGGGAGCGGGCGGAACAGGAGCCGGGGAAGCGGCTGTTCGGCGGCGATGAGTGGCTGAACACGGCGCAGGTGCTTGCCCTGACGGAGCAGGCTGCCGCTTATTTCCGGCGCGAAGGGCTCGGCGGGGGTGCCTATGTGGCCCTCGCCTGCAGCAATCGCGCCCTGACGGCCATTGCGCTGCTGGCGCTGCGGGCCGCAGGTGCGGTGGTGGTGCTGCTTGATCCCCGTCAGCCGGTTCAGGAGGCCCTGGCCCACACGGAAACGCCGATCCCCGTGGAGGCGTATATCGCGCAGGCGGAGGACGGTACCTTCCGCATCGACTGGCTCCTTCGCCCGGGCGGTGGACAGACGGTGCTCGACCTGCATAAGACCGGCCCGGTGGGGGAAGGCAGCGTGCTGCCCAGCGCCCATGAGCCCGCCTTCATCATCTTCACCTCCGGCTCCACCGGGAAGAGCAAGGCCGTGGTGCTCACCGAGGCCAATCTGATCAGCAACCTCGTGGACGCCGAGCCCTTTGGCGATTACCGGCAGGATGATATCGCCCTCATATCGCTGCCCTTCCACCATGTGTTCGGCATGGTGCTGCTGCTGGGGACGGTCATCCTTGGCTACAGCGCATGCTTCACGCCCCGGGCGGATGTGCCCGGCCTGCTTGCGACCATCCAGGAGCAGCGGATCACGCGGATGAACGGCGTGCCCTCGCTGTATCTGGCGATGGCGGAGCGCTGCGGGGGCTATGACCTGTCCTCCCTGCGCGTGGGCTTTGTGGGCGGCAGCCCCATCACGCCCGAACAGTATGCCTTTGCCGAAGCGCGGCTGGGGATGACGCTGATCCAGGCCTACGGCATGTCCGAATGCGCGAGCATCTCCATCGGCTCCAGCCTGGATCCGCAGGAGCTGCGCCTGCGCGGCAATGGCCGGTTCTATCCCCGGACCACATGGATGATCCGGCGCGCGGATGGCTCGGCGGCTGCGCCGGGCGAGGAGGGCGAAATCCTCGTCAATAGCCCTGCGCGCATGCTTGGATACTACGGTTCGCCCATGCCTCAGGAGGAGATGATCCGCACCGGCGACCTGGGCTATGTGGATGGCGATGGCATCCTCCACCTGACGGGGCGGATCAAGGACATCCTGATCCGCAACGGCAACAACCTCTCGCCCGCGCGGATTGAGCAGGCGCTGCTGGCCCTTCCGGGCGTGCGGGACGCTGTTGTCGTGGGCATTGCGGATGATCGCCAGGGCGAAGTCCCTGCGGCGATGGTCGTGGCGGACGGGGAGGCACGGACGCTCACCCCGGATCTTGCGAAGAATGAATGCCCGGTGCTCTATGCCTTTGTTTCCCGGATTCCCCTGACGGCCAGCGGCAAGCCCGACCGGGTGCTGATCAGGGACATGCTCTCAGCCCGCAGGCGCGGCTGAGGTCTGCGACCACCCCCTTGTGCGGGTGGTCTTTTTCGTTACTTTTCGATGAGCGACAGGTATTTGCGCTTTGCCTCCTGCGCCTTGCTGCGGCCGATGGGCAGCGTAACGCCATTCTGCAGCACGGCGGTGGTGGAGGAGAGCTGCTGGATGTGCTGGTAGTTGACCAGGAAGCCCTTGTGGATGCGGATGAAGCCGAGGGGGCTGGTCATCTGCTCCAGCTTGTCCATGGTCATCTTGAGCACGACGGGGTTGCTGCGGCCTTCCACGTTCAGCAGCTGATAGTTCCTGCTGCCCTCGATGAAGGAAACCTGGCGGCTCCTGAGCAGCAGAAGGCCGGTGCGGGTGGTGAACTCCAGGTATTCGTCCTTCTTCTTCTGCTCCAGGGTTTTGAGGAACAGCTCGACCACTGCGGAGACGTCGCCGAGGAAGTGGCTCTTGCGCACAAAGCCCAGCGGCTGCACCTGGAAGGCCTCGAACACGCGGCTTTCCGCCTCGGAAACAAAGACGATCTGTGCGTCGATGCTGCTGGCACGGATCTTCTGCGCCAGCTCAATGCCGTCCATATCCGGCATTTCAATGCCCAGGAGCAGCAGCTGATAGTGCGTTTCCTCCAGCGCGCTGAGCAGGGCGCTGGCCTCCTGAAAGCGATGAATGTCCGTCTGAAACCCGTGGGCCTGGAACGAGGCGTCCACGGCTCCTGCGACAATGGGCAGCGCCTTGCTGTCATTGTCGCATAATGCAATCCTGATTCTCATGCCTGACCTCCTTGGTCATAGGAGCTGTATCTGCGTGTGAAATAAGTGGCTTTCCCGCCAGCTTCAGGGGGAGATGGTCACGATCCGGTCAGTGAAGGCCTCCCAGGCGTTGGCGGCGCATCCCGCACCATCCCTGTACATGGGATAGGCGTCAGCCGGCACGCAGACCATCAGATCGGGCGCGCCATCAAAGAGCCCTGCTCCCACGTCGGGCGTTTTGTCCCGGTGCAGCAGCGTCAGCCGGGTCAGGCTCGTGCAGCCGGAGAAGGCTCCGTTGGGGATGCGCTCGATGGTTGCGGGCAGCGTCAGCGCCTGCAGGCGCGTGTTGCCCGCAAATGCGTCGGCGGTGACGCCCACCACAGTCCTGCCGTCGATGGAAGCGGGAACGGTCAGCTGCTCCTTTTCGAGGCCCCGGGCGGTCAGGCCGCAGATCTCCAGCCCCGCCTCCCCCACGGCCTGGAAAAGGAAATCGCCGCTGTCTGCAGCATCCTCCCCGGCGTCGGCGATGGATGCGGGCATTTCGGGCATGTCGAAGGCCGTCTGCGCGGATGTCCCCAGCCAGGTCAGCAGATCGCAGCCCAGCTGGCAGGTGCGGATGGTCGCGCCCGCGCTGTTCAGGTGGAAGTTGGTGTCGTAGAACCAGCCGCTGTCCATGATGTAGTCGTTGGGATCGGAGATGATGGCGCAGCGGAAGGTCTCCGCAAGGCGCTGGTAGAAGCTGTACACCGTCTGCTGGGAGGCGTCGGCCATGGCGCTGCGGTTCATGGGGCTGAAGCTCATGACCACCTGTGCGCCCTTTGCCTGAGCGGAGGCGATGTAGTCGTTCACCTGCTGGACAAAGGCGTCCTCGCAGGCGAAGGCGGCCAGGTCGATGGGGGCGGATGTGTCATACCCCAGGGGCATGGCGTTGCCGGCGCGGTCGAAGACCATGTCGCCGTTTTCGTCGAAGGCGGCCCGGGTATATGCACCCCTGGGGTCGGGCAGAACGCCCGAGCGGCGGATGGCGGCCCGCTCCTGCATGTAGGCGATGTAGTTGCCCACCACGTTGCTTCGCTGCTGTGCGTTCAGGTGCAGCAGCATCTGCGGGTGCTGCTCGGCGCACTTGAGCATGGCGGTTGCGCCGAAGTAGGTGGAGAAGGTCTCGCTGGTGGGCTCGATGGCCAGCACCACGATATCCCCCTCGCGGATGAAGGGCTCGGACAGGGAGAGCATCGCGCTGGTGCCCACGGCGGCATACAGGCCGAAGTTGCAGACCGTGTAATCATGCCCGTGCTGCCGGAGCATGGCTTCCAGCGCGGCGGAATTCACCCCGAAGGCCACGTTGCTGCCGCCGACGATGACGATCTTGCGGCCCGGTGCGTCCTGCAGCTTCTGCCACAGATGGGGCAGCTGCGCGTAGTAGGTATCGCCGTAGACGGCGGGCTGGCTCAGGTCGCAGCCCACGATCAGGGCGGGGAAGAGCAGCACGATGGCCAGGATCAGACAAATTCTGCGCTTCATGGCTCTCCCCCCATCAGAATTGGAAATAGGCGAAGCCCGCCGCCGCGTCGGTGGCCAGCAGGGCGATCCACCCCAGGGCGATCACCAGCAGCAGCAATGCGTAACCGGCCGTCCGCTGCCCCCGGCGGGTGCCCTCGGACGAAACGATCAGGTCGTTCTCCGTAAGGGTGTAGATCCGGGCCATGCAGATGATGCTCAGCAGGATCTGCGCCATGGTCAGGCCGTTCATGGAAAGGCTGCGGAAGCTGTCGGCCACATACTGTTCGCCGAACCCCACCTCGGTGAACAGGCGGCTGAAGATGACGCCCACCTGCTGCAGGCTTTCGGCGCGGAACAGGAGCGCGGCGGGGATGAAGATCAGGAACATGTAGGTCCTGCGGGTGAGGCGGCCAAGCGGCGTCTGCCAACGGGGGCCGAAGCGCTTTTTGATATCCAGCGCGTTCTCGATGCACAGCCACATGGCCGCATACAGCCCCCACAGCACATAGGTCCAGCGCGCACCGTGCCACAAGCCGCACAGGGCGAAGACGATGATGATGTTCAGATTCTTGCGCAGCACGCCCTTCCGGCTGCCGCCCAGGGGGATGTAGACATAGCTGGTGAACCAGCGGTTGAGGCTGATGTGCCAGCGGCGGAAGAACTCGGTGTAGCTCTGGGAGAGGTAGGGCCGGTCGAAGTTGCGCATCAGGCGGACGCCCATCATCCGGGCGCAGCCGGTGGCGATCTCGGAATATCCGGCGAAATCGCAGTACATCTGGATGCAGAACAGGCTCCCCGCCAGGGCAATAGCCAGGGCATTGGCGCTGCCCAGGTCGGCAAACACGGCGTTGACATGGATGCCGCAGTAATCCGCCACCACGCATTTGCGGAAGAAGCCGCACAGCAGGATGCGCACGCCGGCGGTGAAGTCCTCCCGGCTGAAGGTGTGCTCCTTCTTCAGCTGCGGCAGGAGGTTGCTGACGCTTTCAATGGGGCCGGCCACCAGCTGCGGGAAGTAGGTCACGAACAGCGCGAAAGCGATGGGATCCTTCTCCGCCGGCACGTCGCCGCGGTATACGTCGATGGTGTAGCTCATCGTCTGGAAGGTGTAGAAGGAGATGCCCACCGGGAGGATCAGCCCCAGCTGCGGCACCCGGTAGCTCCAGCCCAGCGCGGCGCTGAGGAGGTTGATGTTCTCGGCGAAGAAGTCGAAGTACTTGAAGGAGAACAGCAGCCCCAGGTTCATCATGACGCTGGTCATCATCAGCAGCTTCATGACCAGCGGCTTGCCCCGGTGCCTGTCCATGCCCACGCTGCACAGGTAGTCCACCGCGGTGGAAAACAGCAGCAGAAAAATGAACGCCGGGTTCCAGTAGCCGTAGAAGAAATAGCTGGCGGCCAGCAGCCAGACCTTGCGCGCCCTGTGGGGCAGCAGCCAGTACCCGCCCACGACGATGGGCAGATAGATCAAAAAGGCCAGAGAGTTAAAGTTCATTTCCAACCCTCCAGATTCAGGCACAGGAACAGCAGCAGCACCGTCAGCACTTCCCCTGTCCCTGCGCCCAGGATCAGCGCCCAGGCGGCGCCAGCCACCGCCAGGATGGCGGCGACCACGGAGAACCAGCCCCTTGTGGCCTTGCGCAGCCTGTCAAACACGCACAGGAACAGCGCCGCTGCAAAGAGCAGCAGCAGCACCGGGGTGTTGAGGATCACGCTGTCCGCCATGCCGATGTTCCCTCCTGTCGGGCGTGTGTCTGCCGGCTTATTCTGCGCTGGCCCCGGGCAGCTTCCTGAGAAGGTCCCGGGTGAGCATCCGGGCGCGGATCTCTGCGCCGGAGCTGGTCAGGTGGTAATCCGCATCGTAGAAATACTTCGCGTCCATGACGTAGTCATTCAGGTCCGAGATGGTTTCGTACCCCCGGGCCTGCATGCCCTGCTCCCAGCGGGCGGCGAAGTCCGCGATCTGTCCCGCATCCCCGCAGCACAGGGAGTTGATCGGCGCGTAGGACAGGTAGACCTCGCCCCCGGCCGCCCGGATGCGGTCGTAGTAACCGGCCAGGCGGTCCAGCCCGTCTGCGGTGATCAGCTCCGTCAGCAGGCCGTATTCCTCATCGAAGCGGGTCTTGTTGGCGCCTGCGCGTACCTCGGCATTATCGCCGTACGCATTCAGCGGGATCATCTGGTCTTCGTAGGTGCAGGGCTCCATCGCCATGCGCTTGTTGTTGAAGGCGTAGAAGCAATCGAAGGCACCCTCGCCCAGGGTGGTCATGTCCACCTGAGCCAGCAGATCGAAATTCCCCTCCACGGCGATGAAGATGCGGTTGCCGCAGCTGATCTTGCTCATCAGCTGGTAGGGGCTGGCCTGCTCGGGGGCGTGGATGAGCACGTCCCCGCTGCGGATGTAAGGCAGGATGCACTCGAACTGGAACTGGGCGTTCGTGCCGCCCACCGCGCCCAGATTCAGCACCGTGTAATCCGGGCAGGCGTCGGCCAGGAGCTGCGAATCCATGCCGAAGCTCATGCTGCAGCCAGAAAAGAGCAACAGCTTCCTTTCGTCCTGGTGGAGGAGCAGCAGATCCATCTTGTCCGCGAAGGTCGCAATGTCGCTGATGCTCTGATAGCGCGGGGCAATGACCGCGTTGATGTGCCAGTACCGGGGACGGCTGCCCGGGAAGGCTGCGTCCGACACCTGCTGCAGGGTATCGGAGAAGAAGATGTGCCCGATGGCGCAATCACGGAATGCGCCTTCAGCGATGCGCAGCACCGTATCGGGGATCACCAGCTGCTCCAGGGTGATATCGCTGGCGAACCCGGCGCTGATTTCGGTGACTGGCCTGCCGCCGATGTCATCGGGCAGCACGAGGGACGCGCCGCCCGCGCCCAGGTACGCGGTGAGGGCAACGCCATCCGCCGTTTCGGCCCAGGTGAAGTGGTCCAGCGGGGTCTCCCGGGCCCATTCGGCGTAGAGCGTCATCTCCTGGTTCTTTTCCGCCGTGACGCGGCTCCCCAGGCCGATGTGCTGCCCGCTGCCGTCGGGGGCGGTGTTCCAGCCCGTGAGCACATAGTCGTCCCGGATGATCCTCTCCGCGCCGCTGACGGTGTTGACCCGCAGGTGTACCGACGGGCCGTAGGCGACGCGCAGGGGCTCGGCGCTGCCGCTGGCCGCAAAGCTCCCGCCGTTGGGGTCGTAGCTGATCACGGAGGTCGGGATCTGGCAGCGCACGGTGATCCGCTGGGGATAGCGGACGTTCCTGAGCGTCAGCAGCGTGAATCCATCCGGGGAGGCGGTGATGGCATAGTCCGGGTAGGAGCAGGCGACGATCTCGTAGTTCTCCTGCAGCCGGAGCTGGAAGACGGCCTCGCCCGCCGATTCGACCTGCTGGATATAGGCCCTGGCCACAAAACCCTCGCCCTGTTCCAGGCAGACCTGAACAGGGGAGGGGTTCCAGGCTTCCTCATGCCTTGCGGCATACATTGAAAGCACGAAGGCGGGGAGTGACGCCGCGCAAAGCAGCGCGATCAGAATGATTCTGATGCGTTCCTTCAACGGCCTCCCCTCCTTCGTGCTTCATCTCAATAGTGGGAAAGACTGCCCTTGCGGACAGCCTTTCCGGATATTACCTCAGGGTTATCAGTACTGATCTTCCTCAGCCTTCTTGGTCTTGGCCTTGAGCTTGATGACGTTGGTGGCGACCAGGATGTCGATCACAACGACCACAACCGCGAAGGAGATGGCGATGATCCAGGCAGCGTTCAGCCAGAGCTTCCAGGGGGAAGTCTCGTAGTAGACGGAATCGCCAGGAGCCAGGCCCTGCATGGCGTTGGAGTTGGCAACGTTGTACAGCAGGTAGGTGCCGGACTTCTGCAGCCAGGTGGTGGCCACGGGGCTGGTGATGTCGTACAGGCCGGTCTCGCCATTGTTGGCCAGGCACAGCTGCTGACCGCGGCGCAGGGCCAGGTCAGAGGTCATGTAGGTGTGGGGCTCGCCGCCGGCGTCGGTCAGGATGGTGCCGGTGAAGTCCCACTCAGCGCGCAGGATGCGGTTGATGCACAGGGAGGCGCCGGAGTAGGTGCCGCCGATACGGTTGTAGGCGGTCATCATGCCGTTGGCAGCGCTGATCTTCTTGGTGACCATCACGTACTCGTTGTCCACCAGATCATAGTACTTCATCTCGCACTCGGCTTCCTTGATGTACAGCTCCCAGGCACGCAGGTAGACCTCACGGAAGGCCTGCTCGTTGACGAAGGAGCAGTAGCCGTTGTCCTGACGGTGAGCTTCCTGATCGTTCAGGACGAAGTGCTTCATGTAGACGACCAGACCCTTGGCGGCGACGGCGGAAGCCTCAGCAGCGCCCATCTTGCCGCACAGCACGGGATCCTCGGAGTAGTACTCGTAGTTACGGCCGCCGAAAGCGGAGCGGTGCTGGTTCATGCCGAAGGCATAGATACCGTTGATGCGCTCAACGCCGGCTTCCTCATTGCGCAGGCAGTTGGCTTCCTCGCCGAAGGCGTCGCCAACCTCAGCCGCCAGCTTCACGTTGAAGGTAGCAGCCAGCATGGGAGCGCCGCAGTACCAGCGGTTGTTGTTGGAAGCAACGCCGGAGTGATCGTAGTAGCCGTAGGGGGAGTCGGTGTCGAAGGTAGCGGGCACGCCGTTCTCAGCGTCGCCAGGCATACCCCAGCCGCCGTTGCCGTACATGTTGGCCAGGGACTCGGCGGTGAACTGCTGGATGTAGTCAACCCACTTGGGATCGTCCAGATCCACGCCGCGCATGTCGGACAGGGTGTAGGAGGTGTTGTTCACGTTCATGGGAGGCACGGAGGTGATGACGTTGCCGTCTTCGTCGGTGACGTTCTCGGTGTCCTCAGCCACGACGTACTTGGCGATGTACTTCTTGGCGTACTCATTGGTCACGACCAGGTCCTGACCCTGAGGCGCGGTGGGGAAGGAGCCCTTGAAGTTGGCGCGGGTGAAGTCGTAGATGTAGCCGTCGCCGGGGGTGACGTTCTCGTTCCAGGTCTTGAACTTCCAGTTCAGCTCCTCGTCCATGGCGTTGGTGGCCAGCACGGAGTCGGAAGCACGCTTCTCGGTGTTGTAGACGACCTTCTTGTCCAGCTTCTCGGACCACACGACCTTCTTCTGGTCGGCAGCGGACATCTTGTCGATGGCTTCCCAGCTGTGAGAGCCCAGCTCGTCAGAGGCCAGGTAGAACTTGTACTCGCCCGCATCCAGGATGTAGGCCTTTTCCTTCAGGTAGTCGTAGGACTCGAAGTAGTCGCGCTTGATCTCGATGGTCAGGGTCTCGCTCTTGCCGGGCTGGAGCATCTCGGTCTTGGCGAAGCCGCCCAGGACGACGTGCGCCTTCTCGACCTGGCCCTTCTCCCACGGCACGTTGACGTAGATCTGCGCAACGCCCTTGCCGGCCACGGAGCCGGTGTTGGTGACCTTCACCTGGAAGGTGTAGGTCTCGGTGGCAGCGTCATAGGTGGGGGTGCCGACGAACTCGCGGCTGAAGGTGGTGTAGCTCAGGCCGTAGCCGAAGGGATACACGACCTCGGTGTTGTAGTCATAGCCTTCGTAGTTGCCCTTGGCAGCTTCGGCGGCCGCGGTCTCGTGGTAGCGGTAGCCGATGTAGATGCCCTCTTCGTACTCGACGAACCAGGTGGTGTCGGCGTAGGAGCCCAGCTCAGCGCTGTTCTCGTAGGAGAAGGAACCGAAGTTCACGTAGGAGGGATCGTTGCGCAGGGTGCGGGCGTAGATGTCCGGCAGGTGACCGGAGGGGTTCACGTCGCCGGTCAGGATGTTGGCCAGCGCGTAGCCGCCCTGGGAGCCGCAGCAGCCGGCCCAGATGGCAGCCTTGACGTTGGTGACGTCCATGGTCATGCCGGAGCCGTAGGGATCGGTGTAGATGGTGCGGCCATCAACAACGCTCATGTTGGGGTCGGACTCCTGTAGGAAGCCCAGCTCCATGGTGTTGGCAGCGTTGATGACGATGACGACGGTGTCGAAGTTCTTGTTCGCGTAGTCGATCAGGGCCATCTCACGCAGGGTGAGGGTCAGACCGGTGCGGTTGAACTCGTCCTCCACGTAGGAGGTGCCGTCGGGGTTGGCAACGGTGGAGGAAGCAACGTTCATGACCTGGTCGTTGCCTTCGCCGGAGTTGCGCTTGATGGTCACGATGGCGGTGTTGTACTCAGCGTAGGAATCCTTGTAGGCATCCAGGGCCTGAGCAACAAACTCGGAACCGTAATCGGTGTAGGAGGTGTTCACGCAGGTCTGGCCGCAGGACTCACTCTCGGTCTCAACCAGCATGCCCAGCACCTGATCGCTGGAGTTGGGGTTCACCAGGATCTTGGTGTTCTCCTCGATGCCCTTGTACAGGGACACAGCGCCGTAGGTGGTGGCGGGGTCTTCGCCGCCGGACATGTTGTTGTGCCAGCCGTAGTAGCCCAGCAGGGTCACCTTCAGGGCGTCGCCCTTCAGGGGCAGGGCGCTGTCGTCATTGCGCAGCAGGACCATGCCTTCTTCGGCGGTCTTCTGAGTGACGGCCTGAGCGTACTTCAGGGCCTCTTCCTCAGTGTCGAACTGGTAGTCGTAGTACTGACCATCCAGGTCGGCGCTGGAGATCTTCACAGCCTTGCCCTTGCCCAGCAGAGTATCCATATCGTTGGACATGGAAGTCATCACGCTGGAGGCGATGGCGGTGAAGGCCAGCACGAACGCCGCGATGCCGGAGAGGATCGCGATGAACTTGATCTTGGTCTTCTTCATGGGTATTCCTCCTTTTATTCACTACAGAGCATGTGCCCTGTTAGTTACGGATGTTCTTGCGTGCGTAGGCGCGCTGCTGGAGCAGGAACACGCCGCGGTAAGCCTTGAACAGCGCGATGGCGACCAGCGCTGCGCAGATCAGGATGGGGAAGATGCAGGTGGTGAAGGTGCCGGCGTTGACCGCGGGGATCAGGTAGCTGTTCCTGAAGGTGGTGGTGCCTGTGTTGGTGGCCATGGGGATGGCGTGGTTTACACAGTTGGCCAGCGTCACGCCGGCGTAGATCAGCACGCCGGAGGTGAGCCACTCACACACAGCCTTGCCACGGTTCTTCATAAAGGCGGATACGATGCCCAGCACGATCATCGCAATGATGGGCACGATGATGGCCGTGATCAGCGTGGTGTTGGGATAGAAGTCGTAGCTGGTGGGGATGAAGTCGCCAGCCAGCAGCGCCGCATTCTCCAGCATGGCCAGTGCCGCAACGGGGGGATAGCCGTAGCCGATGATGGTCAGCTGCCAGCCATAATAGTTGTAACCGCCTGCGCGGCCGTACTTGGAGCTGCTGCCCTCCAGATACAGGTTGGCGGCAGGCAGCAGCAGATACAGCACCAGCAGCACAACCACCAGCAGCGAGGTGATGGTGGTCAGGGTCTTGAGGGTCTTGGCGGTCTTCTTCATCCGGTTCAGTTTGCTTTGCACTTGTTCACTCATGCGATCACTCCTAATATATGTGAAATGGGATTGCCAGCCGATGGGATGACGCGATGACAATACAAAAGGAAAGTACAGTCATCTATACGCGAAAAGTTCATGCGTTGTTCACCCACCTTTTACAATTATAGCCCTGGTGTTTCGGCGTGTACATGTAATATCGAACACACAAACTTGTAAAATCGTGCCTGAATATGAAGAAGAATGCTGCAAAAACGGTATCGCAGGCAGCAAAAAAGGCCCTGAAACACAGGTGTTTCAAGGCCTTGAAGATCACTTCCAGCCGCTGCCCAGCGCAGCGTTGACGCTGGCGGCGTCCGGGGACACGACCAGCACGATGTACTGCCCCTGCACCATGACGCTGGCGCTTTCCAGCTTGGGCATCTGGGCCGGCTGATAGCCGCGGTAGGTCGCGGTCTGCTCGTCGTGGTAGTCCTGAACGGCCTGGCGGATCTCCGCCACGTCCACGCCGGCCTTGACCTTCAGCACCAGGATCATCTCGGGCGTGGCGCGGGTGGCGTCGCGGCGCATCACCCAGTCCTCCAGGTTCTCCGCGTCGACCCACAGGTACTTCTCCAGGTAGCTCTCGTTCACGTCCGTCAGCGCCACAAAGGACGCGGCGGCCTGCACGTTTTCGGCGATCTGCGCGCAGGTCATGCCGTCGATCTTCGCCTGCGTGCTGCCGCAGCCCGTCAGCGCCATGCACAGCATCAGCAGGCACAGAACCAGGGCGATCTTGCTGAGTTTCATCGTCGTTGTCCTCCGTTATCATTCGTTGGGGTAGGGCACGGTGTGGCGGCGCACCATGTCGATCATCAGCTGATAGGCAGCGGTGGTCATGTGGAAGCCGTCGCCGGAATCGTACACCCTGGGCAGCGCGCCCTTCTCATCCACCAGGATGCTGTACAGATCCAGGAAATAGAGGTCCCTGCGTGCGGCCAGCGCCTCCAGCTTGGTGGCGAAGTCCGCGTAGCGCCCGGGTACGATGCCCAGCTGGTCCATCATGGAGGTTGAGCCGGGAGGTGCGGAGAGGACGTAGATCATCGCCTCCGGGCAGAGGGCGATGAGCTGATCCACCATCACCTCGTAGTCGGCGATCACCGTGTCGGAGGGGTACCAGTCCAGGCCATTGGCGCCCAGCATGATGTAGATCTTGCGGGGCTCGCAGCGGGCGATCATCTCCAGCGCGGAGAAGTTCTCCGTTTCGCCCCGGACGCGGAACTGCTTGATGCCCACCGTTGCCGGCCCCATGCCGATCTGCCAGACGTACTCGGCCGTGGGGATCTCGCCCAGCAGCTCCACATATTCCATCATCGAGTCGCCCACGAAGACCGCGTCGGTGAAGTACTCATCGCCGGTGGGTTCGTGCTCCGGCGCCAGGGGAGCGGGGTAATCCGGGTGGCACACGCCCTGCGAGGGCGTTTCGGCCTGCGCTGCGACGCATCCCAGCATCAGCAGCGCCAGGAGCAGCAGCGTCAGAAGCCTTCCATCAGCGCGATGATGCGGCTGGAGGCCAGCGTGCCGATTCCACATACGCATAGAATATCCTCTCCTTCATACTGTGTTGCCAGCGCGATGATATCGCCGGTGAAATAGCGGGGATCCACCGCGATGATGCGGTGATAATTCCTGGCCAGCAGGGGCAGCAGCGCATTGGCGTAGGAGTCCTTGATCACCAGCAGCACGCCGGAATCCACGCCATCGTTGATCAGCTCGATGCAGCCGTGGTTGCCGTGGAGGAGCGCGGCGTATTTGTCCCGGCCCTGCAGGGCCGCTTCATCTGCCAGGGTATCCTGCTCCACGCCGTCGATGAGGAGGCGCACGCCTTCGGGGGCCTCATAGGTCAGCACGTCGGCCTTCAGCCAGGGCAGCGGATAGCGGGCGTAGAAGCTGCCGTAGAAGCCCTCCCGGGATACGATGTTTCCCTCGGGCTGCACTTCCAGCCCCAGCGCGCTGCACACCGCCTCGTAGCCGACGCGGGCGCCCGCCGCCGTCCAGTGGTGATCCATGGTGTAGTAGAGCTGCTGATCCTCCCGGGCGCGCATGGCGTCCAGCAGCGGGATCAGCTGCACCTCCTGCGCAACGGCGGCCAGGCTGGCCTCGTCATCCCCCAGGGGAGCGTAGGCCGGGGTCTTCTCGGCATACACCGCAGCGGCGGTGGGCACGGCCAGCACCCAGAGCTGCTTGCCCGACTGCTCCGCCAGGCCCCTGAGGGCGTCGGTGTTCTGGCTGAGGTTGCGCTGGGTGTAGACGGCGGAGGTGTCAAAGAGGAACCCGTCCTTGCCGCGCAGGGCGTCGTTGGACGTCCGGCGGCCCAGGATAGCCTGCATCGTGGCATAGGTGGATACGAAACCGTCGCGCAGGGGCATCTGATCCGCTGCGAACTGCTCCAGCTCCGTGGCGTATGCGCCCGACCAGAAGCGGTCAGGAGTCAGCGTGGGCTTCTGCGCCAGGACGCGGTTCTCCATCTCGCTGATCTCCTGGGCCGGCAGCAGCCACTGGGTGACGGCCAGCGCGATCAGCATCAGCATTGCCAGGCAGAATGCCGGCATCTTCCGTAAGTTCAGCATCTTCATCCCTCTCAGAAGCGGAAGTACAGGAACGGATTGTAGGATGACTTGACCAGCGAGGCGATGCACAGCAGGAGCGTGCCCGCCACGGCCGCCACGCGCAGCCAGGCATGGCGGCGGCAGAGGCGCTTGAGGCCCTCCACCACCGGCGGGGCGCAGAAGAGCATGCCCAGCAGGATGATGGCGGCGTATTCCCGCAGCCAGAAGAGGCTCTCCGCGCTGAAGCGGAAGGAATACAGCGAGGCCATGAACTCCCCGTAGCCGCTCAGATCTGCGGTGATGAACAGCGGCCAGCTGGTGGAGATGCCAAGGGCCGTGAGCAGGTACTTCACCCAGCCGGGCCATCTGGCGCGCAGCTTCTGGGTGAGTTTCTCCAGCGTCAGCAGCACGAAGAAGGAAATGCCCCACAGCAGGAAGTTCCATGCCGCGCCGTGCCACAGGCCCGTCAGGCTCCAGACGATGAAGGAGTTCAGAAGCGTCCGGAGGGGGCCCTTGCGGCTTCCGCCCAGAGGGATGTACACATAGTCCCGGAACCACACGCTCAGGGTGATGTGCCAGCGCTTCCAGAATTCCGTAACGGAGGTGGCGGCCAGGGGGTGATTGAAGTTGCGGGTGAACTCAAAGCCCATCATCCTGCCCAGGCCCACGGCCATGACGGAATAGCCCATGAAGTCGAAGTAGATCTGCATGATGGATGCCAGCATCGCCGCCCAGGTGCGCAGGGAGTCCGCATCCGGCGTATACAGGGCGTTGAACGCCTCGCCCAGGGGATTGGCCAGCAGCACCTTGGCCGCAAGGCCCGCCACCAGCAGCCCCATGCCGCTCTCCAGCTTCTGCGCGCTGGGCCGCCGCCGCTCGTGCAGGGCCTGCGACATATCGCTGTAGCGGATGATCGGGCCTGCAATGAGCTGTGGGAAGAGGAAAAGGAACGCGCCGAAGTTGATGAAGCTCTTCTCCGCCGGCGTCTCCCGGCGATAGATGTCCACCAGGTAGCCCGCCGCCTGGAAGGTGAAGAAGCTGATGCCCAGCGGCAGCGTGATGCCGGAAACAAAGCCGGATTCCAGGCCCAGAACGTCGAACACGAAGGCGATGTATTTGTAGAAGAACAGCGCGCCGAAGTCCAGCACCAGGCCTGCGGTGAGGAACAGCCGCCGCGCGAGGGGCGCCTTCGCGGCGTCGATCAGCCGCCCGCAGCCCCAGTTTGCCAGCAGCAGCGTGCCAAACAGCGGCACCTGCTGCGCATCGCCCCAGGCGTAGAACACCAGGCTGGCCAGCAGCAGAAACGCATTCTGAAACCGCTTGGGCAGCACATAGTGCAGCAGGATCACCAGGGGCAGAAAGTAGAGCAGAAAAGTCAGACTGGAAAAGAGCATGGATGATTTCCTCGCAGCATTACATCATCGGTATCGGGAAAAACGGGGCCTGCGGTGCAGCCCGGCAGGCCGATAAGGGCTCACCAGACCGTGAAACCGCCGTCGATGACCAGTTCAGCGCCGGTGATGAACTTCGCCTCGTCGCTGGCCAGGAACAGGGCGGCGTTGGCCACGTCCTTCGGCTCGCCGATGCGGCGCAGGGGCGTGTGGCGGGAGGCGTAGCTCTCATACTGCGCAAAGCCGCCGGGGAAGACGCGGTTGCCGTACTCCTCCAGGAGCGGGGTGGCGATGGCGCCGGGCAGCAGCGTATTCACGCGGATGTTGTTGCCGCCATAGGTGACAGCGTCCTGCCGGGAGAGGGCGAGGACGGCGCCCTTGGTGGCGTGGTAGGGCGTCAGGGAGCCCTTGGTGCCGTGGGTGCCATAGATCGAGGACAGATTGACGATGCTGCCGCCGCCCTGCCGGATCATGTGGGGCAGAACCGCCTTGGTGCAGAGCATCACGCCCTTGACGTTGACGGCGAAGGCCGCGTCCCAGGCGTCAGCATCCATCAGGTGTGTGGGCAGATCCGCTCCGGACGTGCCGGCGTTGTTGACCAGGATGTCAATCCGGCCATGCTGGCGGATCACGTCGTCCACGGCGGCGGTGATCATGTCTTCTTTGGTGACGTCCACATGATAGCAGCCCTCGCCGCCTGCAATATCGAACACGCAGACGGTCGCGCCTTCTTCCCTGAAACGGTCAGCGATGGCCAGACCGATGCCGGATGCGCCGCCTGTTACTATGGCGACTTTGTGAATAAGCCTCATGATGGTATCCTCCCTGTATGTGATGATCAGCTGAATATTTGCAACAATTATATCGGATACAGGGACGAAACGCAAGAGGAATGGACGTTTGTTGGACGAACAGCATGAAAATGAGGACGTACAGTGGCTTTGATGGTGATTGAATGTGAAGGGGAATTGAACGGCATGTCGAAATAATATTTCACAGAGGGTTCACATCAACAGCATCTGTTTCCGCTGCGGAACGCAATCGTTCCGGAGCAGAGTTGCTGAGAACAAATGAAAAATCAGGAGGTATGTTTCGTATGCGACCGGTAAAACGTGGTCTGATCAGCTATCTGGAGAGCTTTGCAAAAACCTGCCCCAACAAGGTGTTCCTCCATTCCGAAACAAGGCGTTATACGGCTCCGCAAACCCTGCAGAAGGTGCGCGCGGTGGCGGCGTTCCTGCGGGAGAAGGGGGTTGAGCAGGGCGACTATGTCGGCATTTCCGGCTCCAGGACCATCAATGCCGTGATGGTCTTCCTGGCCACGCAGTACCTGGGTGCGGTGGCGGTGATGTTCGATCCCCATGCGCCCATTGCCAAGTGCAAGGAAGAGCTGGGGATCGACGTGCCGCTCAAGCTGGCTCTGGACAGCGTGGGAGAGGGCTTTGTCATCGATGGCGAGGAGATCCCCTTTGACGAGCTGTGCGGTGAAATCGAAAGGCCGGAGATTGACATCTTCGCGCCTGCCATCATGATCTTCACCTCCGGCAGCACCGGAAGGAGCAAGGGCGTCATGCTCTGCCAGTACGGCTATGTGAACCATCAGCGGAACTACCGGCCCGCGGCAGGCTACGCCAAGCGCGACAGCGGCATGCAGCTGCTGCCCATCTTCCATGTGTTCGGCTTCACGCAGATCGTCGATGGCGTTCTGCGCCGCTGCCCGCTCTTCTTCCCCAGGGAGGTCACCCCGGATTATGTGCTGCAGTGCATCGAGAAGTACCGCATCACCCGCTTCGGCTTCGTGCCCACCTTTGCGCTGATGATGGCGGACGTCCAGCGCCAGAAGGGCTATGACACCAGCTCCATGAAGGCTTTTGTCATCGCCGGCGCGCCGGTGACCTTCGAGCAGTTCATGTATATCCAGGACGTCCTGAAGACCAAGCTCGTGCCGGCTTACGGCATGACGGAGATCGCGGGCATTTCCGGCGCAGGCTCCCAGGAGCCCGACGAAAAGCGCGCCGGTTCCGTGGGCCGCGTGCTGCCGATGAACCGCGTGAAGATCGAGGCCGACGGCGAGATCACCGTCAAGGGCCCGGCACTCTTCCTGGGCTATTATGGCGAAGCGCCCATCGACCGCAGCAAGTTCTTCCACACCGGCGATCTGGGTTACTTCGACGAGGAGGGCTACCTGCACATCTCGGGCCGCAAGAAGGAGATCATCATCCGCAACGGCAACAACCTCTCCCCCCTGGACATTGAGGAAAAGCTGCTGAAGCTGCCCTTTGTTGATCTGGTGGCAGTCATCGGCCTGGAGGATGAGAAGAACGGCGAGGTGCCGGTGGCGGCCATCGTGCTCAGGAAGGGAGCCGCTTACGATGAGGAAGCCGTCAGGGCGGCGCTCAACAAGCTCGAGATGCCCACGGAGATCCGGATCCTCGAACAGATGCCCCTGAACGCTACGGGCAAGATCGACAAGCTGAAGATCCGGGAGCTGTTCCGGGCGTAAAACCTGCAGCGCTGCATGCAATCGCATTGGATACGAATGCTCACCTGCTGTGCATAATCATGTGATATATCATCATTAAGATGATTGTTGGCAGAACGCAGAAGCCGCAGCCGGCGGCGTGCAGGAAACGCAGGCGTACCCGTGGAGAAGGCCGGCGTTTGCCGTGGCACGGTGCGACGGATGCAGCCAGCCTCATCAGCGCAATCTCAACAAAAACGGAGGTAGATGATTCATGAAGCGTTTCCTTGCGGTTCTTCTGGCGGTGCTGCTGGGCTGTACCGTTTGCCTGACTGGCCTGTCCGAGGACGCGTCCGGCGGCGATTCCAGCGGCATGCCCGCAGGCGACGGCACTTCCAGCGGCATGCCCGCAGGCGACGGCGCCTCCAGCGGCATGCCCGCCGATGACGGTGCCTCCAGCGGCATGCCTGCGGATGACTTTGCCTCCGACGGCGACTCTGCCGGCGGCTCCAGCGGTATTCCCGGCATGGGCGGCGACCCCGTCGAGGGTCAGCTGGGCTCCTGGAACGGCGGCGGCACCAACGCCGATTCCATCCAGGGCAATGACTATGCCTACGACGCGGCCCTGTTCGTGACCACCGATGGCGTGGACGCGGAGAAGACCGCTGCCGACCGCATCTCCGGCGGCGCTTATGACGCTGCGGCTGCTGACGGCGTGAGCATCACCGACGATGTGGCCGGTCACAACGCCATCATCGTCGTGGGCGCGAAGTACACCATCTCCAACGCGGTGATCGAGATGATCACCGATGCCGACGGCACCAATACCTGCGACTTCTCCGGCAAGGGCACGGCGATTGCCGTTTTCGGCGATACGGCTGAGGTCGTGCTGGAGAACGCCACCGTCAACACCGCCGGCGTGGCTGTGATGCCCATGTTCGTTGACAGCGGCGCGACCCTGACGGTCAAGAACTCCACCCTGCACTCCGCCGGCGGCACGCTGTACAGGGAGTACCTCTCCACCCCCGACCAGGCGCTGATGGCGGCCCCGCCGTGGATCCTGGGCATCATGGGTAACGCTCGCTGCCTGAACATCATGGGCGTGGACTCCACCGTCAACGTGATCGACTCTGCCACCTCCTCCGGCGCGTGGGCTGTGCTGTCCACCGACGCCGGCACCAACATGCAGCTGAACGTGTACAACAGCTCCCTGACCCTGACCAATGGCGATGAGAGCCAGTATCCCCTGCAGGCTGAGGGCGGCCAGATCACCGAGACCCTCGATAACCCCTACACGGTCAATTACGGCTCCGGCTACGGCTCCTTCGTCATCGGCAGCGCGGTGGAAACCTTCTATGGCGCGACCTTCCGCGTGGGCACCTACGCCACCATCTACAACGGCGGCCGCGGCACCTACACCGCCCTGGAGGCCGGCAAGACCTACGACATCGTCAACGCCATGGGCGACGTCATCGATACCTACACGCCCGCTGAGGACGTGGTGACGGATATCCACTCCGACACCTTCGCCTTCATGGCCATGCAGAACGCCAACCGCATCACCATCGATAAGGGCACCATCGTGGACAGCGGCTGGGCCACCTTCCTGATCAAGAGCGGCTACGGCGGCCAGGCCACCACTGCCACCATCGATAACGCCCACATCACCAACGGCGGCGTGCTGATCCAGGTGATGGACAACGACGACGCCACCAACGGCGGCATGATGTCCACCACCGATCCCATGAACACCAACGGCGGCGTGCAGAACTTCAAGCCCTACCATCAGGAAGCTGCCGGCTTCAACACCGCTGCTGCCGGCGTGGACAGCTCCGTGCAGACCTTCACCTTCACCAACGGCGCCTACACCGGCAACATCTACAACGGCTCCGGCTCTGACACCCTCAACGGCAGCGCGCTGTACGTCACCTTCGGCGCGGGCGCGCAGTACACCGGTGCGGCGGCTTCCACCGCGGCCATCCATGCCACCTACGAGGGCGCGGCCCTGGTGAAGGCCAACGGCAGCTTTGCCTTTGACAACGCCGAGGAAGCTGCGGCCTTCGCCCAGCAGTATCAGAACACCTACTTCACCATCAACGAGTACTGGTCCATCGGTCAGGTCGTCAATATGGTCAGCAGCAACGGCGCCAACGCCATCCACATGACCGTCAAGGACGGCGCTGTGTGGCAGGTGAATGGCACCTCCCTCATCACCACCCTGACCATCGAGGGCGACAGCCAGGTGGTCGTGCCTGCCGGCGTGACCCTGACGGTGGGCGATGTGGTCTACACCGACTGCGTGCTGACTGCGGAGTGACCGGGTGCTGCAGGCTGTCCGGGAACGGCTCGCCTGTGAGGGCGCGCCCGATCGTTCCCGCCCGGCCAATTGACGCAGACCACGGGCAAGCTGAATAATCCCCTGCAAAAGCAGCGCAGGTCAGTCCGGAAGAACCGGTACTGGCCTGCGTTTTGTCTGTGTGGTTATCTGGTCGTGGGGTGCGCGGTTGCCGCTCAGCTGCGGACGCTTCCGCAGGGCAGGAGCCGGCGGACGACCTGCATGGCTGTCTGCATGGCAGCGACGCGGTTCTGGTAGAGCTTTTCGGGGTCCTCGCCGTGGTGGATCCAGTTGCGCAGCTGAACCACGCGGGTGCAGAGGGTCGCGTCGGGATCCTGCACGCGCTTGCTGACCAGCGCCTCGCGGACGCTGACGGGGTACCACGTCCTGGGCGCATTGCCGCCGCTCCAGGCGGGAAGCTCATAGGCGGTGGTGCAGTACTCGACCCAGGCCTGGCAGACGGTGGACAGCGTGCGCAGACGGGCCAGCTGGATGCGGTTCTGCAGCTGATTGATCAGCCGGGGCTGTTCCAGCAGCTGACAGGCGTACTGCCAGGCACCGTCAACGCAGGCGGCCAGACCCATGGACCAGAGGATGATCCAGCGCTCCTGGATGAGCTCATTGTCGATGATGTTCTCCTGCAGGAGCCGGCGGGCCAGGCGCAGTTCGCGGGTGTCATTGTGGCACAGGTCGGACACGCACTGGGCAATGTCGGGCAGTGCGCCCTTCTTCTGGCAGAGGCTGTCCATCATCAGGCTGCGCAGGGCGATGTAGCAGCTGTAGGCCCCGCCGCTGAGGATGCGGGCGGATTCATCGGCGATGCGGACGACCCACTCCCAGCCAGGGCCGCCCTCCTTCCAGTGGGGGGAGAGGCGGATGGCCAGATCCAGGTCCTGCGCATAGTCCAGGGGCGCGACCTCAAAGGGCGCGAACATCAGCGTCAGCTGGTTGCGCCGGCAGTAGGCCTTCAGGCGCGCCATGGGGTCGGGCAGGGCGCTGAAAAGGGTCTGCAGCAGGATGAGGCTGTTGCCTTTGCCGGGGATGGTGGGGCAGAGGGCGTCCAGGTCGGGATAGGAGGTGCAGATGCGCAGCAGCGGCGCTGCCAGCTCCTTCAGGCGCATGCGCAGGATCTCCTCCGAGTACGGCCCCAGAACAAGCAGGATGCGCTGGTTGGGCAGGCGGTACTCATCCGTCAGGCGGCGGATGAAGCTCCTGCCGGAGGTGGTGAGCCAGAAACTCATGCCTCGCGCCCCCCTTCTGCCATCAGCCTGCAGGCGAAGGCGTCCAGCTTCACGCGGCAGGGTTCGCGCCGGGGCGCGTCCTCCTCGTCGCTGTCGCCGTGTTCCATGGCCTTCAGCTCGGCTTCGATGGCCTCGGGCGAGATGTCGCCGGTGACGTCCGCCAGATCCATGTGCTGCAGGTAGTTCAGGGTGGTCAGGAAGTCCTGAATGGTCAGGTCGCTGGTCTCCCTGCCCATGTAGATGGCCTCGGCCAGGTTGTCAAACTCCACCAGGTTCCGCCACACCTCGGGGTTGATCTCGTCCAGGCCCATGGCGGTGCGCATCTCGGAGGCGGACAGCGAGTCGCTGAAGGCCTGCAT
>JAFQQT010000054.1 GCA_017410455.1 Clostridia bacterium | reverse complement strand
CCAGCGCCCGGAAAATTACCGGTGATAATGACGGAGAGGTCCCACCTGTTCCCATACCGAACACAGTCGTTAAGCTCTCCAGTGCCGAAAGTACTTGGCTGGACACGGCCCGGGAGGATAGGTCGTTGCCGGTGCCCCATTTGTCGGGTTTTGCCCGACAATATTCCTCAGTAGCTCAATGGCAGAGCACCCGGCTGTTAACCGGGTTGTTGTAGGTTCGAGCCCTACCTGGGGAGCGCAAGCCGATCGATTGTCGATCGGCTTTTTCTTGTCGTGTGGATCCGTGCATAGCAAGCTCTATCCGGGGAAAGCGATACCGCAGAATCAGCAGCATGATTCCCGATGCGAAAGCAGTTCACAACAAAAATTCAAGGAATCAGTGCGTGTGATGTGCTAAAATGACCTTGTCAGGTGCAAAAACTGATGAGGTCGGTCGCGCGGAGGCAGACCCATTCCGGCATGATGAACGGAGGTACAAGGATGGGACGCAGGAAAATCGCGAGAATCCCCCGAGAGAGCCTGGAGCGGCGCTGGCTCACGGTCTTTGGCGCAGGCGTGCCGAAGAAGAAGCTGCGCCGGTATGTGGAGGACCAGTACATCTGGCATGTGTTCTCGTGGGAGCTGCTGCCGGAAGGTTCCTATCTGACGGGATCAGATGCTCAGGCAGCCTTCTCGCGGGTGAATAAGGCACAGGCATTCTGCATTCAGCCCTTTGAGGAGGCACACGTCAGGCCATTGCCTGAGGCGTTCACAGACCCAATGGCAATCGATGCGCAATGCGTCGAGCTGTACGTGGTTGCCAGCGACTTCACATGGACGTACATCAAAACGCATGAAGGTAGCCTCTGCGGCCCGTACTTCATGTGGTGCGGTGGCCGCCGGGACAGCGCTCCCTAGAGGCTGATTGATGCGAAATATTGGTGAGTGATTGATGAAAGTCCTGCAGGAATTCACCTTGCGACGTCGAATATAGACATGTCGGTCACGACAAACGAAATTCAGGAGGATGTACACAATGAAGATGAAGCGTATCGCGCTGCTGATGGCCTGCCTGCTGATGGCGACCGTGCTGCTGACTGCCTGCAGCGCTGGCAATCCGACGGGAAGCTGGGTGCTGACGAATGTCAAGAATGACGACACCCAGGAATGGGGCGAGCTGCTGAGCGAGATCTCTGCTGCCGGCGGCGCGATCACAGCGAACATCACCAGCTCTAACGTAACGATCGAGATGGAGTATTACGGCTATGTCGAAGAGATGATGAGCTTCAGCTATTACCAGCGCGGCGACCGCATGATCGATCCCTCGGACGACACGGAGGTCACCTTCAAGCTCTCTGGCGATACCCTGACGCTGTATTTTGCCGACTGCGACCTGGTCTTCACCAAGGCGGACTGAGCGCAGATGACCCGGGCACACATCGTTGCCCGGGCCTTTTTGTACGGAAAATCTGTGCAGAACGGAGAAATCACAAAAAAGGTGCTTGACAACGGGGTTTCGCAGTGGTAAAATATAAGAGTACCATTTCCGGTGGTAATGACGAAGAGGATCCACCTGTTCCCATACCGAACACAGTCGTTAAGCTCTTCAGTGCCGAAAGTACTTGGCTGGACACGGCCCGGGAGGATAGGTCGCTGCCGGATTCCTATTTTCGGCCATCCCAGCCTGCGGGCTGTGCTGGCTGCACGCGGACATTGCATGCAATGAATCGCGTTAGTCGGGATAATCCCGACCTTGATATTCCTCAGTAGCTCAATGGCAGAGCACCCGGCTGTTAACCGGGTTGTTGTAGGTTCGAGCCCTACCTGGGGAGCGCAAGCCGATCGCAGCTGCGGTCGGTTTTTTCGTACAAAGGGAGAATTGCTGCGGCTGTGGCAGGAAAACCACAGAAGATGGTCGAATGACTGATCGAAAAATGTGAATGGGAGGCAACACGATGAAGAGCATGATCAGGATGACGATGCTGCTGGGCCTGGCAGTGCTTCTGCTGTTGATGGCGGGAGGCTGCGCGAAGGAGGAAGTGAGCATCATCGGCGTGTGGACGCTGACGGACATGACCGGCACCGATGAGGCTGTGCAGGACATGCAGGCACACAGGGAAGCCGGGATGAAGGTTTCCATGGCCATCAGCAGCGATGAGATCGAGATGGTCACGACATACAGCGACAGCGAGGCGTACGATCATCAGACGGTGTCCTACCGCATCGAGGGGGATCTGATGATCACCGAAGCGGCGGAGATGGCCTACACCCTCACTGCCGATACCCTCACCCTGCAGCAGGGTGATGTGACGATGGTGTTCACCAGGAAGTGAAGCACCGGTGGCGCGAGAAGACGCGCACAGGCCCTCCTGCGGGCACTGCAGTGCCGTGGAACAGCTTCCTGCTCTAAGGCTGTGAAGGGCCGCAGAAGCCGTCTGGCGGGGCATTGGCGTGCGTTGTACATCATGAATAGAGAAGAAGGTCTGTAATGCGCAGGCCTTCTTTTTGCGTCAAGGAAAACGGCGCGCATCCGCCAAAGCAGATACGCGCCGCAGGCTTACGTCACGAAACCGTCAGCCGCCAATTACTTGACGACGGTGGTGTACATGAAGTACTTGTAGCCCAGGGGGTTGGAGAAGAAGCCCTGCACGGAGTCATCGATCATGTAGATGTCGGTGTAGAAGTACAGGGGGGTGATGCAGCCGGTGGACATCAGCAGGTCCTCAGCGATGTGCATGAGGGCGAAGCGGGTGGTGTTGTCGGTGCAGGCCTTGATCTCGGCGATCAGCACGTCGTAGGTCTGAGCCCAGGTGCCGTCCTCGACCTTGATGTCGTAGCCCAGAGCGGTCAGATCCAGATCGTACATGGCCAGGTCAGCGTGAGCGCCCTTGCCGTACTGGACGTCGTTGTTGCCGGAGACGGTGGTCCACATGTCCAGGAAGCAGATGGGATCGTTGTAGTCAGCCAGCCAGCCGTTACGGGCAACGTAGTAGTCGCCGTTCTTACGGGTGTTCAGGAAGGTGTTCCACTCCTGGTTGGTCAGGGTCATGTTGATGCCGACCATGGAGAAGGCGTACTGCAGGTACTCGCCGATGGCCTTGTGGCCGTCAGAGGTGTTGTACAGGTACTCCATGGTGGGGGCATTGGTGATCATGCCGTTCTCGTCGATCTCGTAGTACTTCTCGAAGATGGCGTAGGCGGCGTCGAAGTTGGCGTCGATGACCTCGTCGGTGGACTCGGTGTTGTAGTAGCCGATGTACTCGTCGGAGTTGCCGGCGTTCTTATAGAACTCGGTGCCGTCAGCATCGGTCATGCCCATGGCGACGAAGGAGGAAGCGGGCACCTGGCCAGCCTGGCCGATCTCCTCGACGATGTAGGTACGGTCGATGATCAGGGACAGGGCGTAGCGGATCTCCGCGTTGGCCTTCTCGGCCTCCACGCCGGTCAGGGTGGAGTCAGCGGGCAGCAGGTTCTGGTTCACGTTCCAGCAGACATAGTAGGTGCCGATCTGGCCCGCGATCACGAACTCGGTGGGGTAGTTGACCTTCAGGTTGGGGATCTCGGCGGTGGGCACGTCATCGATGAGCAGCCAGTCGCCGTTCTCGAAGTTGGCCAGCATGTTGCTGGAGTCGTCAGACAGGTAGCACTCGATGGTGTCCATGGTGACGGTGTCAGCCTTGAAGTAGCCGGGGTTCTTCTTCAGGGTGATCAGGGAGTTGTGAGACCAGGAAGCCATGGTGTAGGGGCCGTTGCTGACGTAGGTGGCAGCATCGGTCGCCCAGGCCTCGGAGGCCACGACGTCCTCACGCACCGGGAAGTAGGTGGGGAAGGCCAGCAGCTCGTTCCAGTAAGCCACGTTGTTGGCCAGGGTCACGACGATGGTCTTGTCGTCGGTGGCTTCCACAGCCAGGTTGTCCGGGTAGCCCTTGACGACCTCGAACATGTAGCCGTAGTCAGCGCCCAGGGCGGAAGACGCAGCGCGCTTCCAGGCGAAGACGAAGTCGTTGGCGGTCAGAGCGACGCCGTCGGACCAGGTCAGGCCGTCCACCAGGGTGTAGGTGTAGGTGACGGTGCCGTCCTCGTTGAACACGGGGGCGGTCAGCTCGGTCGCGCACTCGGGCACGATCACGAGGTTGCCGTTCTCATCCTGGGCCCAGGTCGCCAGACCGGAGAACAGGTGAGCCAGCATGGTGGCGCCATCGACCGCGGAGTTCAGAGCGGGGTCGAGGGTGTCGGGCTCGGAAGACAGGCAGACAGCGATGGAAGTGGCTTCGGCAGAAGCCAGACCCATGCAGCCCAGCAGCATCATCAGGGCCAGAGCCAGAGCGATGATCTTCTTCATGGTGGGTTCCTCCTTAGAGAATTTTATTTTTCCAAATGCGATGGCCGCATTCGAGAAACAAAGGGATGTGCCGCGGACGCCGGCGTGCGGGCTCAGCCGAGCTCGCTCACGCGGTGGCAGGCGACGAAGTGGCCGGGTTCGACCTCGTTGAAGTCGGGCATGGAGGCGGCGCACTGCTCGGTGGCGTGGGGGCAGCGGGTGCGGAAGGGGCATCCGCTGGGCGCGTTGAGGGGCGAAGGGATGTCGCCGTGGAGCACGATGCGCTTGTTGGCGCGGGCCGTCTTGGGGTCGGGCTCGGGCACCGAGGAGAGCAGGGACTTCGAGTACGGGTGCAGGGGATGGTTGTAGATCTCGTCCGCGTCGGCCAGCTCCACCATCTTGCCCAGGTACATCACGGCGATGCGGTCGGAGATGTGGCGCACCACCAGCAGGTCATGGGCGATGAAGAGGTAGGTCAGGCCCAGCTTTTCCTGCAGGTCGGAGAACATGTTGATCACCTGCGCCTGGATGGAAACGTCCAGGGCGGAAACAGGTTCGTCACAGACGATGAACTCGGGGTTGACCGCCAGGGCGCGGGCGATGCCGATGCGCTGGCGCTGGCCGCCGGAGAACTCATGGGCATAACGGCTGGCATGCTCGCTGTTCAGGCCCACATAGCCCATCAGCTCCAGAACGCGCTCCTCACGCTCCTGCTTGCTGGCGTACAGCCTGTGCACATCCAGCGGCTCGGCCACGATGTCGGAAACCGTCATGCGGGGGTTGAGGGAGGAGTAGGGATCCTGGAAGACCATGGTGGCCTTCTTGCGGAATTCCTGGATCTGCTGCGCGGTCTGCAGGCGATGGCCATTGTACCAGATCTCGCCGGCGGTGGGCTTGTACAGGTGCAGGATGGTGCGGCCAATGGTGGTCTTGCCGCAGCCGGATTCGCCCACCAGGCCCAGGGTTTCGCCGCGCCTGATGCTGAAGGACACATCGTCCACGGCCTTCAGGGGCTTGGAGCGGAAGAAGCCCATGTTGATGTTGAAGTACTGCTTCAGGTGGCGTACATCCAGCAGGGTGTCGCTGTCAGGCGCAGGTGCGGACGTACCGACGGCGGACGCAACGGCAGCGGGCGCATCGTTGGTGATGATGGTCTCAGACAATGTGGGCGCCTCCTTCCTTCGTGCCTTCGCTGCCAACGGGGGTCAGCACCAGGTGATTCTTCGCCAGCGCGGAGGTCAGCACCAGCAGCGCTTCTGCGTATTTGGGATCCTCCGCATGGGCGGTGCCGGGCGCGGGGATGCAGCTTTCCACCGCGTCCCGGACGTTGCACCAGCAGGTGGCGTAGTGGTCGGGGTTGATGAACATGCGCTCGGGGCGCTGGGTGAGGCAGATCTTCAGCGCCCGCTCGCAGCGGGGGGCGAAGGGGCAGCCCTTGGGCATGTTGAGCAGGTCGATGGGCGTGCCGGAGATGGGCTCCAGGCGCTTGCCGTTGTTGGCAGAGGTGGGGATGGAGCGCAGCAGGCCCTTGGTGTACTCGTGCTTGGGGTTGTAGAAGATCTCATCCGCCGTGCCCTGCTCACAGATGCCGCCGGCGTACATGACGATCACCTCGTCGCACATCTGGGCCACAACGCCCAGGTCGTGGGTGATCATGATGATCGCCATGCCCAGCTTCTCCTGCAGCTCGTGCATCAGGTCCAGGATCTGGGCCTGAATGGTCACGTCCAGGGCGGTGGTGGGCTCGTCAGCGATGAGGATATCGGGCTCGCAGGCCAGCGCCATGGCGATCATCACGCGCTGGCGCATGCCGCCGGAGAGCTCGTAGGGGTACTGCTTCAGGCGCTTCTCGGGCTCGTTGACGTTCACCAGCTGGAGCATCTCCAGGGCGCGTGCGCGGGCCTGCTTGCGGGTGCGCTTGGTGTGCAGGAGGATGGCCTCCATCAGCTGGCGGCCGATGGTGTAGGTGGGGTTGAGGGAGGTCATGGGATCCTGGAAGATGATGGAGATGCGGTTGCCGCGCACCTTGCGGACGACGTTCTCCGGCGCGCCCACCAGCTCCTGGCCGCGGAACTTGACCGAGCCGCCCACGATCTTGCCCGTGGGGGCGAGGATCTGCATGATGGAATAGGCCGTGACGGACTTACCGGAGCCGGATTCGCCCACGATGCCCAAAACCTTTCCCTCCTCCAGGGAGAAGGAAACGCCGTCCACCGCCTTGACTTCGCCTGCGTCGGTGAAGAAGGAGGTGCGCAGATTCCTGACTTCAAGCATTGCCATGTCTGTGTCCTCCTTTCGTTATGCGTTCAGCTTGGGATCGAAGGCGTCGCGCAGGCCGTCACCGAAGAGGTTGAGGCTCAGCACGATCGCGCAGATGACCACCGCAGGGGCGATCAGCAGATAAGGATAGGAGCGGATGCCCTTGACGGCGTCGGAGGCCAGGGAACCCAGGGAAGCCATGGGCGCGTTGACGCCCAGGCCCAGGAAGGACAGGAAGGACTCGGTGAAGATGGCGTTGGGGATCTGCAGGGCGGTGGAGATGATGACCACGCTGATGCAGTTGGGCAGCAGGTGCTTGCGGATGATCCAGAATCCCTTGGCGCCCGTGGCCCGGGCGGAGAGGACGTACTCCTGCTGGCGCAGGGAGAGGATCTGGCCGCGGATCATGCGGGCCATGGAGACCCAGTACAGCAGGCCAAAGACGATGAACATGGAGATGATGTTCGTGCCGATGCGCTCCAGAATCGTCTTCTCCAGGTTCAGCACCTCACCCAGCACGACGGACAGCAGGATGATGACCAGCGTGTCTGGCAATGAGTAGATGATATCGACCACGCGCATGATGGCCAGGTCGACCTTGCCGCCTACATAGCCTGCTATGGAGCCGATGGTCAGGCCGATGATGAGCACGATGATGGAAGCGAAGAAGCCGACCGCCAGGGAGATGCGGGCACCGTAGACGACGCGGATAAAGTAGTCGCGGCCCTGACTGTCCGTGCCCAGCAGGTGGGGGAAGACGAACTCGCCCTCGGCGATCCTCTCCAGCTCGGTTTCGCCGTACTGCATGGGGGCGAGGTTGTTGTAGCTGGAATCGGGACGCTTGCGGGGACGCTGGCCCAGCTGCTGATCATAGGCATAGGGCCAGAACATGGGGATAACGATGCAGGAGATGGTGATCAGGATCAGCACGATGGCCGAGATGGTGGCCACCTTGTTCTTCAGCAGGCGCTTCATGCCATCCTTGAAGAAGGTGGAGGAAGGCCGCATGGCGGAGATGTACTCCTTATCCTCCTCGGTGGCAGGCGTGAACAGGTCGGGGTTCAGGTGCAGGGAGAAGGGCTTGTTGTTCTTCAGCATTTTGCGACGCCTCCTTAATCAAATTCGATGCGCGGATCGACCACCTTGTACAGCAGGTCGCTGACAAGGTTCATGATGACGATCAGCGTCGCAAGGAAGATCGTCGTGCCCAGGATCATGGTGTAGTCGCGGTTGGTGATGGAGGAAACGAAGGCGCGGCCCACGCCGGGAACGGCGAAAATCTGCTCCACCACCAGCGAACCGGTGACGATGAAGGCCAGCATGGGGCCGAAGTAGGTGATGACGGGGATGAGGCTGTTCTTCAGCGCATGGCCGAAGATGATCTTCCAGCCGGGCACGCCCTTGGCGCGGGCGGTGCGGATGTAGTCCTGCCCCAGCACGTCCAGCATGGAGGAGCGGGTCAGGCGGGTGATGTAGGCCATGGGGTAGAGCGCCAGGGTGATGACCGGCAGGATCAGGCCCGAGGTGGTGGTGCCGTTGGCGGGCACCCAGCCCAGCCACACCGAGAAGATCAGCAGCAGGAACGTGCCGGTGATGAACGAGGGCATGGACACGAAGGCCGTGGTGAGGACCATGATGAACTTATCCAGGATGGAGTTGCGGCGCAGGGCGGCCACAGCGCCCAGGATGACGCCGGTCAGGGCAGCGCCCGCAGCGGCGATCAGGCCCAGCACGGCGGAGGTCTTCATGCCGTCCATGATCACGTCGATGACCTGGCGGCCGCGCAGCTTCATGGAGGGGCCGAAGTCAAAGCGGAAGATGATGTCGGCCAGGTAGTCCACATACTGCTCGGGCAGCGGCTTGTCCAGGCCGAATTTGGCCTCCAGGGCCGCCTGCGCTTCAGCGGAGATGGCCTTTTCGCCAGCGAAGGGGTTGCCGGGGACTGCGTGCATCACAAAGAAGGTGACTGTGATGACGATGAAGATCGTCAGCAGAGCCAGCAGCGCGCGCTTGAGGATATAGAACAGCATCTTTCCACTCATAGTATCCACCTCGTGAGCCGGGGGAGATTCCGCCGGATTTCATGGCGCAATGGCCGGGTTACACTGTATACAGGATCGTATGGCCCATAAGAAACCATATTTCTATCATACACCCAAAGGGCCTGTCATGGCAATAGAAAAAATGCAGGACAGGCGGGTGAAAAATGCTTTTTTTGTGTTTCTTTGCCATTTTTCGGGGCAAGGGGTGAAGGATGCGGGCCGATGGGCGGCATTATTGCGCCATGGGGGCTCCGGCTTCCCCGTCTGCAGGCGCAGGGGTCAGGGCGGAGATCGTCTGCCGGGCCTCGGCAAGCTCCTGCTCCAGCCGGGCGATCTCCTGCCGGAGGCCGAGGGCGTCATCATATGCGGAGATGAGCTGGTGATGCATCTGCCGCGCCTCCTCGCCCGAGCGGCTGGCGGCAAGCGCCTGTTCCGAGGCCCGGGCATGGGCCAGCAGGGCGTGGCAGAGAGGGTGGAGGGCGGCGTCGGCGCGCAGATCGACAATGGCGGTGCGGGCGTTGCGGTCGGCGTAACGCATGCCGCCGGGGCTGCTGCTGAAGGCGGATGAGTAGGGGATGCTGCGCGTATCCAGCCGGGGCAGCTCCTGGGGGGTGAAGACGCTGGCATACACGCAGGCGATGGCGCTGCGGTCCAGCAGGTGGATGGCCGGCAGCTCCTGCCGGACGATGGCCTGCAGCAGCCAGCAGGTGCTGCCCTCGTTCACCTCGCGGGTGATGGCAGCGACCATCTCCTGCAGGTAGGTGGTCAGGAGCTGCTCCTGGCGCAGCGTGCGGGAATGGGCGGATGCGAAATGGTCATAGGTGCGCCTGTCCCGCTGGACGTTGACGGGAACATGATAGAGCTGATAAACCTCCAGGGTGGCCTGGTCGGCGGGCTGGTTCATGGTGCGGCCTCCTTCGACGAAGCTTGTGTGACAAATCCCCGCCATTATATCACAGGAGTTGCGCTTTGAAAAGGCAATCGGCCGAAAAAACGGCGCACTCCGGTGAGGGAGCGCGCCGCTGGGGTTCGGGGGATCAGTTCTTCGTGACGGTGAAGACCATCTCGCCGCCCTCGACGGGGGCCAGGGTGACGGTCTGGGTGTCGCCCTCGTAGCCCTCGGGGAGCTTCAGGGTGTGGATCTCCCAGGCGTAGGCGGGCGCGGTGAAGGTGACCACGCCGTTCTCGTCGGTGGTGTAGACCTGGCAGGTCTCCGCGTCGCAGACCTGAACCATCACGCCGGCCACGGGGTTGCCGTCCTGATCGGCGTACCTGATGACGTACTCGGACAGGCCCGCGGGCGTGGCGATGTCAACGGGGGTCTCCGCAGAGCCGGGCTGGGTGCCGTCGGCGTACTGCCAGGTGCCCAGGCCATTGTTGGTCACGAAGGCGTTGACGTTGGCCTCGTCCTTCAGGAAGATGACCATGACCATGTTGCTGCCGGTGGGATCGAGGTACATCGCCATGTAGCAGTAGGTGTAGCCGGTGGTTTCCAGGGAGTCAACGCCGGTGGCCACGGCGTATCCGGTCTCGGTCATCGCGGCGGACAGGGGCGTGGTGGCGCCGTCGTAGTAGGAGTAGAAGAAAGCGCCCTCGGGATCGACGTCAGCGGTGATGGTGGCTTCGAAGGTGGCGACGTCATCATTGATGATGTAATAGGTGGCGGGGCCGAAGGCGTTCATCAGGATACCGGCCTCGTCGGAGATGACGATCTCACGGGCGTTGGGGGAGGTGACGGTCAGGGTGTTGGCCTCGGCCACGGGGTAGACGGGGTTGGCGGCCAGCGCAGCAGCGGCGGCGTCGCCGGTGGCAACGGCCACGGAGTCGACCCAGATGGCGTCCTCGCCGCCGTCGGCCATCATGTCCTTGACGTAGGACAGGGTCACGGTGTACTCGCCATCGGCCTCAACGGGGATGGCCCAGGTCATCCAGTCGTGCTCGCCGCCGAAAATCTTGACGGTTTCGCCGTTCACGGCGATGTTCAGCAGGTCGCAGCCAGCCTCGGTGGAGGTCTTGAAGGTCACGACGATGGCGTTGCCCGCCGCAGCGGTCACCGTGGTGGACACGGAGGCGGTGGTGGAGCCATAGGTGGCGTTGGTGGAGGCGATGGCGGTGCGGCCGTCCTTCTCCACGATGGCCATGGGCCAGGTGTACTCGTCCGCGACATTCGCAGCGGCATCCACTTCCAGCGCGGCGGCCAGATCGGCCTCGGCGGCGGGGGCCACGTTGGGCTTCATCGGGGGAATGGCATACAGCACGGTGGACTCGGTGTAATCCTCGCCCACGAAGGCGTCGAACAGGCGGGTGAAGGAGCCCACGTCCGGCAGGGAGCCTTCTTCCCAGAAGCAGATGTTGCCGAAGCGGTCCACCACGATGGTGGTGGGGATGGCGGATACGTAGAGCTTGTCAGCCATACCAACGGTGTCCTGGGCGACCTTGAAGGTCATGCCCATGCTCTGCACGAACTCGGCCAGCACGTCATCCGTGTCGGTGGGCTCGCAGGACAGGGCGATCACTTCCACCTTGTCGGAGTACTGCTTGTAGGCTTCCTCCATGAAGGGGAACTCGTTGCGGCAGGGGCCGCACCAGGTGGCCCAGATGTTGATGAGGACCATTTCCTTCTCGGCCAGGACCTGGGAGAGGGTGACGGTCTGGCCGTCCCAGGTGGTGACGGTGAAATCGTCGATGGGGCCGCCCAGGGTATAGCCGGTGGCTTCCTCGGCGAAGGCGATGCAGCTGCCCATCATCACAAGGGCCAGCACCAGCGCCAGCAGGGACTTGATGCGCTTCATAGATATGACCTCCTTGAAATATCAGGATGATAATATTATAGGAAGGCGCGGGGGCGCTGTCAAGAACGGCGCAGATGGGAATATTGTACTTTTCATGTTCCCTTGCGGTGCGGACGGGTTGCCGCAGGGGCTGCGTTATGCTACAATGAAAGCATCCGGAACACCGGAGCTGAAAGGATGGATCGGTTATGACAAGGCTCCTGCCATGGCTGCGCGGCGCGACAGCGGTGATGACGCTGCTGCTGGCGCTGCTGCTGTGCTGGCAATGCATCGATATTTATGCGGACGGCAACGCCGCGGAGAATCTGGATGCGGGTGGCGTTCACATCGCCCCCGTCTACACGCGGGAGGATGTGGGGGCGCGGCTGATGACCCTCGCCATTCCGGCGGGCGTGTATGCGCTGCTGATCGCGGCGACGGCCCTTGTGCAGTCCCGCGAACCGCAGCAGGCGGAGAAGGCCGGCATGACGGCGGAGAACCGCCTGCGCCTGATGAAGCGCCGCGTGGCGGAGCTGCCCGCAGCTGCAGCACATGAGGAAGTGCTGCGCCGCAACATCTGGATCGCGACGGCAGCGGTCTTGACGCTTTGTGCGGCGATGGCGGGCCTGTTCCTGCTGAATGGAAGCAACTTCGTCTCCTGGGATCTGGAGGTCGTCATGGGGGAGATGCTGCGGCATGTGGCACCGTGGGCGGCGGTGGCGCTGCTGGCGGTGTATGTCGCCCTGCGCGCCTGCGATGCGAGCTTCACGCGGGAGTGCGAGGCCCTGAAGGGCCAGGCGACCGTGAAGCCCGACCCCATGCAGGAGAAGCCCTTTCCTGCGGACGTGCTGCGGGCCGACCTGTACGCGGCTGCCATTGTGTTCATCGTGCTGGGTGTGATGAACGGCGGCCTGTACGACGTGCTGGTGAAGGCCATCAATATCTGTACGGAGTGCATCGGCCTTGGGTAAGATGATCGGATGGATCAAGGCGCACCTGCCCACCCAGCGCAGGCTGATCCAGCTCTATGCCGCCCTGCTCTATAACGCCCACGCCAAGGGCTTCATCACCGGCAACATCTACACCGGCAGCAGCAAGATCCTCTGCCTGCCGGGCTTCAACTGCTATTCCTGCCCCGGAGCAATCGGCGCGTGTCCGCTGGGCGCGCTGCAAAACGCGCTGGCGGCCTCCGGCACCCGCGCACCCATGTATGTGCTGGGCATATTGATGCTCTTCGGCCTGACGCTGGGCCGTACCATCTGCGGCTTCCTCTGTCCGGTGGGCCTGCTGCAGGAGTGGCTGCATAAGATCCCCACGCCCAAGCTGGGCAAGGGGCGCGTCACCCGCGTGCTCTCCTGGCTCAAGTACATCATTCTGGCCGTGTTCGTGGTCATCATCCCGCTGTGGTATGCGCTTCAGAGGTACCCCGTGCCGGCCTTCTGCAAGTACATCTGCCCCGTGGGCACCTTCGAGGGCGCGGTGGGGCTGCTCTCGAACCCGGTCAATGAGGACAAGTTCTCCATGCTGGGCATCCTCTTCACGCGCAAGTTTGTGATTCTGATCGCCATTGTCGTGGCGTGCGTGTTCGTGTACCGCGCGTTCTGCCGCTTCCTGTGTCCGCTGGGGGCGATCTACGGCCTGTTTGCGAAGGTCGCCTTCATTGGCGTGAAGGTGGATGTGCCCAAGTGCACCGACTGCGGCCGCTGCGTGGGCCACTGCCGGATGGATGTGAAGCGCGTGGGCGACCACGAGTGCATCCACTGCGGCGAGTGCATTGATGTGTGCCCCACCAAAGCCATTTCCTTCAAGGCGGGCAGGTATGTGCTGCACGGCCCGCAGATCGACGCCGCCCCCGCGCCGGAGCAAAAGAAGGTGCGCCGGAACCGCCGCCTCGCGTGGATCGCCGCGCTCCTGGTGCTGGCGGGCGCGCTGGTGTACTACAACCTGCCCACTGAGCCGGCGGCGGATCCCGTGCCGGAGACCGTGGTGAACGACCTGCCCGTGGGCAAGGAGGTCGGCATGGCTGCGCCGGACTTCACCGTGCCGGTGTATGGCGGCGGGGAATTCACCCTGAGCGAGCACCGGGGCAAGGTGGTCATCGTCAACTTCTGGGCGACGTGGTGCACGCCCTGCTGCCAGGAGCTGCCCCACTTTGACGAGCTGCTGGCGAACCACGCAGACGAGGTCGTGATCGTCGCCATCCATTCCGAGCTGGTGACGGACGACGTGGAGGGCTACCTCGCGGGCTTCGACTACCAGCTGCCCTTCGCGCTGGACGAGAGCGGCGAGGTCATCACCTCCTTCGGCGGCTCGACCATGCTGCCCCAGACCATTGTCATCAACGCGGACGGCGTGATCACCTACAACGCCGTGGGATCGGTGACCTACGCCAGGCTGGAGAGCCTGCTGAAGGCCGCCCAGACCGGCGAGGCTGCCGCAGAAGCCACGCCCGAAGCCACCGCAACCCCCGTGCCCACCGCCACGCCGACGCAGGCGCCCACCAGGGCGCCCGCCACCCAGCGCGGCCCCGGCCTGACCCGCTGACAAGGCGCCCCATCGCCCATTGCGGCGCAGGGGCCTTTTCCTTTGGTTGACAACCGTCGGGAACCCATCTATAATGAAGGTAAATCACCAAAAGCCGGCAGGAGGAGCAGAGTATGACACAGCAGTACAACCTTCCGACGATTCATGAATATCCGGATTTCGACGCCTTTGGCAAGGCATTCCGCCTGACGGAACGCGACCTGATCGTCACCAGCATCTACCTGTACCGGGGCTGTGTATGGATGGCTGATGGGCATGATGTGCCACTGAACTGGAAGCCCGTTGCACAGGTGATGTACCGCGATCATTTCGGTAAGGGCGAACCCACGGATGAGATGGTCAACCGTATGCTGGCGAAGCGTGACGAGCTCCATGCCAGCGTGCCCGGCGGCATCGACCGCATCGTTGCGGTAGGCGGCGGCGCGATCCTGGATATTGCCAAGGTGCTGGCCGTTGCGCCCCACGGCACGAAGGACGTCAACGACCTCTATGCCAATATGGCCAGCCTCACCCGCCAGCATGAGCTGATTGCCATCCCCTCCACCTGCGGTACCGGGTGCGAGGTGACCAACATCTCCGTCATTTTCCGCACGCCGCTGGGGACCAAGCACGGCCTGGTGAGCGATGCGCTCTATCCTGTGCATGCGGTGCTGATCCCCGAGGCGCTGGTGCGGCTGCCCTACGAGGTGTTTGCTTCCAGCGCCATCGACGCGCTCATCCATGCCACGGAGTCCTTCCTTTCGCCCCTGGCGACGGAGGAGACCAAGGCCCAGAGCCGTGAGGCTATCAGCGGCATTCTGCAGGGCTTCTGCGAGGTGGCAGAGGATCGTGCGGCACTGCGAAAGCTCTTCGGTCACTTCCTGCATTGCTCTATGGTGGCGGGACTGGCCTTCGGCAACGCGGGCTGCGGGCCGGTGCATGCGCTGTCCTTCGCCCTCGGCGGCAAGTACCATGTGCCCCACGGCGAGAGCTGCTACCAGTACTTCCTGCCGGTGCTGCGCTATTACAAAGCCCGCCGCCCGGATGGCGAGCGTCTGCAGGAGCTGGAAGCCCTGCTGCGCGATGTTCTGCATGCGGAGGATGGCTTCGCGGCGCTGGCGGCGCTGCTGGAGCGCATCCTGCCCCGGAAGCCCATGTCTGCCTACGGGGCGGTGGAGGCAGACGTCGCCGCCTTTGCCCGCAGCACCATCGACAACCAGCAGCGCCTGCTGGCCCGCGCCTATGTGCCGGTGGACTACGAGGCGGCGCTGGCCATTGAGGCGGAATGCCTCTGATGGAATTATGAATGATGAATTCGGAATGATGAATTTGAAGTGCGGGCGGCGTTGGAGGGTGTGATGCTGTCGGTGCAGCAGCCAGAGGCTCCCCCTTGGGGGGAGCTGTCAGCGAAGCTGACTGAGAGGGTCTTTCCCGCTGTCAGCGAAGCTGACTGAGAGGGTATTCCCGCTGTCAGACTGATTGGAGGCGATATCATGCAATTCACTGCCCGCATTGACCGGCCGATGGGGTCGTGTCATCCCAAACACCCGGATCTGGTCTACACGGTCAACTATGGCGAGATCCCCGGGATCCTCGCGGCGGACGGAGACCCGCAGGATGTGTATGTTCTGGGGGTGGACGAGCCGCTGGAGAGCTTCACGGGCGAGGTGATCGCCGTCATCCGCCGCCGCAATGATGTGGAGGACAAGTGGGTCATGGCTCCGGCGGGCGTGCGCTTCACGGCGGAGGAGATCATGGAACAGGTGCGCTTTCAGGAGCAGTACTTCGATTCATATGTGGTTCTGGGCGACGCGCCGCTGGTCACCCGCCGGGTGGACGAAAGCCTGATGGATGCGGCGCTGGCCATCCGCATGGACTGCCTGCGGGAGGTCTGTGGGTACGCGGCGGATCATGCCTTCCCGCCGGAGTTCATCCGGGAAACGGCGGACTTCCTGCGCACGGCGGATCAGACCACGCTGCTGATGATGGACGGCGGCACGCCCATTGCCTGCGCGACGCTGTGCTACAAGCGCTGCATCCCCACGCCCGGCCATCCCACGGGGAAGCGGGCGCACCTGATGAACGTCTACACCGCTCCGGGCTGCCGCCGCCGGGGGCTGGCCAGTCGTCTGCTGACGATGCTGCACCGGGAGGCGGAAAGGCGCGGCGTGACGGAGATCACCCTGGATGCGACCGACGCGGGCCGTCAGCTTTACGAGAGCATGGGCTACGCCGCCAGCGATGAGTGCATGGTTCTGGACATCGGAAGGTAAACGGACATGGATATCTGGCTCTGGATGCTGGCCGTGCTGGTCGGCTATTTTGTCAAGGGCATCGCGGGCATCGGCAACACGCTGGTGGTGACCGCCGCGATGGCGTACACCCGCACGAATGCGGAGATCACCCCGGTGGAACTCCTGCTGTGCGTGCCCACCAACCTCCTGCTGGCCTGGCAGAACCGCCGGCACATCGACTGGAAGCTGGCTCTGCCGCCCCTGTGCATGGTGCTGGCGGGGGATGTGGTGGGCGTGCTGCTGCTGAAAAACGTCAACGTGGACGCGCTGAAGGTGGTCTTCGGCGCGGTGCTGATCCTGCTGGGCGCGGAGATGCTCTGGCGGGAGCTGCGGGGTGTGGTGGAGCAGAAGGCACACCCGGCGATGCTGTGGACGCTTGGGATCTCCGCCGGCGTGCTGTGCGGCCTGTTCGGCGCGGGGGCGCTGCTGGCGGCCTACTTCGCCCGCGTCACCCGGGACGACAAGGTCTACAAGGGCAGCATGTGCTTTATTTTCGCCATGGAGAACATCTTCCGCGTCATCGTGTGCAGCGTGACGGGGCTGCTGACGCTGGAGACGGTGAAAATCGCGGGCATCCTCGCCCTGCCGATGCTGGCCGGCCTCTTCGCGGGCATGAAGCTCTCCGGGCGCATGAACGCCCGCACGATGCGCATCGTCATCATTGTGATGCTGATGGTCTCAGGAATGCCGCTGCTGCTGGCGAATCTGTGATGAGGCGTGGCGCGGCGGAATGCTTTGTTATTCAAAGCAAATCCCGTCTGTGAAAGAGGTGTTCTCGCCCCCCACGGCGAATGATAGAGGTACCGGGCGTTATCCCTGCCCGGCTGAACGATGAAGCAACGAGGTCAATATATATGAACGAAGTGAAATCCATTGGCGTGCTGGGCGCCGGAACCTGGGGCATGGCGCTGGCACGGCTGCTGTACCGCAACGGGCATGAGGTGACCGTATGGTCGGCGCTGCCGCAGGAGATCGCAAACCTCAGGGAGAACCGCGTCCACCCCAACCTGCCGGGGATGGACATTCCGCAGCAGATCGCCTTTACCACGGAGATGGAAGCCGTCTGCCGGGACAAGGACATCCTGCTCTTTGCCGTTCCATCGGTTTTCGTGCGCGCCACGGCTGCGAAAGCGGCGCCCTTCATTCCCGATGGACAGGTCATCGTCGATGTGGCCAAGGGCATCGAGCCGGATACGCTCCTGACCATGACCGAAGTCATCCGGGACGAGGTGAACCGCGACGGCCAGCACGCAAATGTGAAGCTGGTGGCCCTCTCCGGCCCCACCCACGCCGAGGAGGTCGCGCTGGACATGCCCACCTCCATCGTGTCCGCCTGCACGGACATGCAGGTGGCGGAGATGGTGCAGGATGTGTTCATGAACACCTGCATGCGCACCTACACCAATGCGGATGTGCTGGGCGTGGAACTGTGCGGCGCGCTGAAGAATATCGTGGCGCTGGCGGCGGGTATCTCCACGGGCCTGGGCTTTGGCGACAACGCCAGGGCGATGCTCATCACCCGAGGGATGGCGGAGATCACGCGCCTGGGGCTGGCCATGGGCTGCCAGGAGCAGACCTTCTTCGGCCTGGCGGGCATCGGCGACCTGATCGTCACCGCTACCTCCGTCCACAGCCGCAACAACCGCTGTGGCCTGCTGCTGGGGCAGGGCATGAAGGCGGAGGACGCCATCGGCGAGGTCGGCATGGTGGTGGAGGGCGTCAATGCCCTGCCGGCAGCCATGCAGCTGGCTCAGCGCCACGGGGTGGATATGCCCATCGTCTCCGGCGTGAATGCGGTGGTGACGGGGCAGATGACCCCTGCGCAGATGGGGCTGGCCCTGATGACCCGCGACAAGACCAGCGAGGTGAACCAGAGCGAGATGAACGTGCGCTTCGAGAGTGCCATGGCGCGCCGCCGCATGCAGTGCGAGACCCGCCGCGTGCTGGTGTGCGGCACGTTCCCGCTGCTGACGCACGAGGAGATCGGGTGGCTTGGCAACGCCAAGGCGCAGGGGACCTGGCTGGCGGTGGCGCTGGTGGATGACGGCGACGAGGAGAAGTTCGCCCGGCGCAAGGAGAGCCTGCGGGCCCTGCGCTGCGTGGACCGCGTCGTTCCCGTCCGGGACTGGGCAGACCTGACCGACACGGTGTGGAACCTGCGCATCGACCTGGTGGCGGCCAGGCCGGAGCAGGCAGCCCGGTTTGCTGACCAGCCCGGCCTGAATGTGGAGGTTGTGACCCTGTAATGGCATATGAGAACTCCCCGGCACAGCGATCTGTGCCGGGGAGTTTTGCGCTGCCTCACAGGTAGATGCGGATGTCGATGGCCAGCTTCTGCTCCAGGTCGATGAGCTTCTTCGTCAGCTCCTTGGCCCTCTCGTCGGCGGCCTTGTATTCGTTGAGGTACTTGTGCAGGGACTTCACTCCCATGTTGCAGCCGTCGGTCATCAGGTCGGCGATGGTCTGGTCGCTGGGATCGACCATGAGCATGGCGTTGGTCTTCAGCCAGGACATGCCCTTTGCCATGGGTGCGGGCTCCTTGCCGTCGTCGTGGAAGCGGTCCAGATGCCGCCGGATCTCCCGGTCCAGCTCGTCGTGGCGCTGGCGGCTGTCCACCAGCACCTGCCGGAAGCGATCCGAATGGATCCGCTCCACCACGCTCTCGATGGACGCGACGCCCATTTTGACCCCCGCGTCGCACTCGCGAAGCAGACGGATGGTATCCTGTTCGATCATGAAAAATCCCTCCCTTTGCACTTCATTGTGTCCGGGAGGGAAGGGATTATGCGTTTGGCGGGTATCAGGTGCGCTTCTTGGGGGTGTAGCTGACCTCGCTGACGGAATAGACCGTCACGAAGGCCTTGGGATCCACCCGGCGGACATAATCCATCAGCAGGCGGTACTCCTGTTTGTCCACGATGGTGATAATTTCCTTGCGTACCACGTTGTCATAAGCGCCGATGGTGTTGCTGAGGCTGGCGCCGGAGTGCAGGTCGTACAGGATGTAATGCACGATGTCATCCACCCTGGGGGAGAGGATGCACACGCGGCGCTTGATGTTCAGGCCGAAGATGAAGTGGTCCACCATCAGGCCGCCGAAGTAGGTGCCCAGGACGCTGAGCACCACGATCTTCGGCTCATAGCAGAGGGCCGAGGCTGCCGCCACCACCATGCCGGAGATGGACATGGCCTGGCCCAGATCCATCCGCAGGTACTTGTTCATGATCTTCGCTACGATGTCCAGCCCGCCGGAGGAGGCGTTGCAGCTGAACAGGTAGGACAGCCCCACGCCCACCACCAGGATGTAGCAGACGACGTCCAGCAGCGGATCGCCGGTGATGGACTGGAAATCCGGGAAGAGGATTTCGAACACGCCGATGATCAGCGGCATGAGGATGGCGCAGTAGACCGTTTTCGCGCCGAATTCCGGGCCGACGAGGAGGAAGCCGATGATCAGCAGGATGATGTTGAGCGCCAGCAGGATGGTGGATACCGGCAGGGGGATGTAGTTGGCCAGGATCATGGCCAGGGCCGCGCCGCTGCCAATGGACACCTGGCTGGGCTGCATGAAGAAATAGACCGCCACGGCCACGATGAAGGTGCCGAAGGTGATGGTGAACATCTCCTTCAGGGAAATCTTGCCCAAGAGTTTCTTATCCATGGTGACGACCTCGCTTGACAGACTGCGAGTGTAGTATACCACGCCGCAGCGGGATTTCCTGCCGGAACAGGGAGAAAATTTACGTACCGGGGCGAGAGATTCAGTGTTTGAATCTTTCTCCCGGGGGGTATATACTGTAATGAAAGAAAATCCTGAAAGGGGAGGAAGATGATGGCCGCACGGAGCATCACCTGGCAGCAGCTGCATGAACTGAGGGGGAGCGGGGGCCTGCTCCTGGTGGACTTCTGGGCGCCGTGGTGCGGGGATTGCCGCCGCATCGCCCCGGCGTATGACCAGATCGCCGATGAATACGCGGGCGAAATGATCGTGGTGAAGATCAACGTGGATGAGTATGATGGCATCCGCCAGCGGGAGGAGATCCGGCGCATCCCGACCATCCGGCTCTACCGGGACGGGGAGGCGCTGGGGCAGATCGTCGAGCCCCCGGCCCGCGCGGATATCGACGATTTCCTCCATCAGCACCTGCCCTGCGAGCGCAGTCAGCGGGCCGATGCGCATGTGTATGACATGGCGGTCATCGGCGGCGGCCCCGGCGGCTATACGGCGGCGCTGTATGCGGCCCGGGCAGGGCTGGATGTGGTGGTGCTGGAGCGCCTCTCCGCCGGCGGCCAGATGGCGCTGACGAACCAGATCGACAACTACCCCGGCTTCCCGGACGGTGTGGACGGCTTCACCCTCGCGCAGCAGATGCAGCGTCAGGCGGAGCGCTTCGGCGCTGTCACGCGCAATGCGGATGTGCAGCAGGTACGCCTGGCAGGGGAGATCAAGTCCATCACCACCAGCGAGGGTGAATTCCACGCCCGCACGGTGGCGCTGGCCACGGGCGCCAACCCCAGACCGCTGGGCCTGCCGGAGGAGCGCGCCCTGCTGGGGCGTGGCGTGGCCTACTGCGCTGCCTGCGACGGCATGTTCTACAGGGGAAAGACCGTAGTCGTGGTGGGCGGGGGCAACTCCGCTGCGGCGGATGCGCTGCTGCTCAGCCGCATCGCGAAGAAGGTCATCCTCATCCACCGGCGCGACACCCTCCGCGCCACGAAGGTGTACCATCAGCCCCTGATGCAGGCCGCGAATGTCGGGTTCCGCTGGAACAGCACTGTGTCCGCCATCCTCCATGACGATGTGGTCACCGGCGTGCGCCTGCGCGACGTGCATACGGGCGAGGAGACGGAACTTGCCTGTGACGCTGTGTTCGTCAGCATCGGCCGCCAGCCGGCCACGGCGTTGGTGGCGGATCAGCTGCCCCTCGAAAACGGCTACATCATCGCCGACGAGACCACGCAGACCGCCATCCCCGGTGTGTATGCCGTGGGCGATGTGCGCACCAAGCGCCTGCGCCAGGTGGTCACCGCCGTGGCCGATGGCGCGATGGCGGCTCATATGGCAGAGGAATACCTGGCCGGCCACTGAGCACCACGCTGAAAGGTCGCTCCGCATGACGCGGGGCGGCCCTTTATATTTGTGGCAACAGAAATCCCCGGACTGCGCGGAGCATTCCGGGGGATCTGCGATCAGACTGAGAACTTGATCCGATCTGTCCGCATCGGCCGGCGTTGGAACCGGAGCCCACACTGAGGATTAATCAGTAGCGGACATCAACACTGATTTTGCAAAAACCAGCAAACTCTTGCATCAGGACGTGATAGATTTCCTTTGGGCACATTCTTCCTTGCGGGATTCAGAGACTGCCGTCTCTTAGAGTTGCACTTACTCGATACTTTCTCTTATGTCAGCTTGCGGCCTTCATAAGTGTTCATATTGCAGAACAATAAGTTGATTTTCGTTCCTGAAGCCGTACACTCTTTGGCTTGCATGCCGGAATCGAACCGGCACTTCTTGATTACTATTCAAGTACTCTACCATTGAGTCGATGCTTGTGGACTACGAGGTGTACATTTACCATCCCTGTCTTTTGGACAGGGCCCGGAATTCGCAGCCCTGCACGTCTTGCGGACGTCCTTCTGTCCCTTGGCCCCTTCCTTTCGGTTTGAGGAGCCTCCGGCAGATAAATGCAGCACTTGTTCTTGCGGAACTCGCACCGCAGATCCATCATGCTTTCTCCCCCGTTTCCGGGTTAGCGGCCCGGCGATGTACCGCCGACCGCGATCCTGCCATACCCTCTGCAGTTGCCCTCGGGCAGAAAGGCAGAACCTTGATGATGAGTTTTCCGTTGGGCTCGCCTTGCGGCAAGTCGGGACTTGCGTCCCTTTATCCCCGTCGCCGGGTTTATCGCGGGCAATTGCTTGCCCCAGGGCCGAAACCACCCTGTTGAACAAATCAGTCGGAATCAGCGTCACCACGGGAAGGTTTTGTTCATGACGCCATGTTGTGTCGGGCGCGGCTGTGCCGGCGACCCCGAGTGCCTTGCGACATGGATAATATACCACGTTCCGGCGGGGGGATCCTGAAGAAAAAGCTGTGAACGGACAAGTTTCTTTGCCCGCCGGGAAACTGTACCGTCCCGGGATGCGGAGCCGCTCCGTGGCATAAGAAAAACCGCACAGCCGATATCAGCTGCACGGTCATATGCACGCCCGGCGGGATTCGAACCCACGGCCTTCCGCTTAGGAGGCGGACGCTCTATCCTGCTGAGCTACGGGCGCATGCATCAATCATTATAGCACATCCTCCCCCGGAACGCAAGCATAAAAAACGAGCGGGCGCATCCGAAGGGAATCCGAATGGAAATGCCTGTGAAAGGAGATGGCATCCTGCAAAAACGACGAAAAAACAATCAATAACCACCAGAAATACACAGGAAGTGCAGGATGCCCCTTGAAATCCTGCAAGGCCGCGCGTATAATAAACGCTGTCAACGATGCTGGAATGGCGGCGGAAAGCCGCCTGCACCCGGACAGATCCGGGTGATATCGAAAGGAGTTTTGCACCATGGCGAACTATGCTGAGCGCGTCCTGAACGACCTGAAGGTGCGTTATGCCCACGAGCCCGAGTTCCTCCAGGCGGCCACTGAGATCCTGATGACCCTGAAGCCCGTCATCGACCGCAACGAAGCCAAGTACGAGAAGATGGCGCTGCTGGAGCGCTTCGTCGAGCCCGAGCGCATCATCACCTTCCGCGTGCCGTGGATTGACGACAACGGCCAGGTGCAGGTCAACCGCGGCTACCGCGTGCAGTACAACAGCGCCATCGGCCCCTACAAGGGCGGCCTGCGTTTCCACCCCTCCGTCAACCAGTCGATCCTGAAGTTCCTGGGTCTGGAGCAGATCCTCAAGAACAGCCTGACCGGCCTGCCCATGGGCGGCGGCAAGGGCGGCGCGGACTTCGACCCCCGCGGCAAGTCCGACATGGAAGTGATGCGCTTCTGCCAGAGCTTCATGACCGAGCTGCAGAAGTTCATCGGCGCTGACACCGACGTGCCCGCCGGCGATATCGGCGTGGGCGCCCGCGAGATCGGCTACCTCTACGGCCAGTACAAGCGTCTGCGCGATGAGTTCACCGGCGTGCTGACCGGCAAGGGCCGCCCCTACGGCGGCAGCCTGATCCGCCCCGAGGCCACCGGCTTTGGTGCGGTGTACTACACCGCCGAGATGCTCAAGACCTACGGCGAGGAAGTCAAGGGCAAGACCTTCGCGGTTTCCGGCTTCGGCAACGTGGCCTGGGGCACCTGCCTGAAGGTGACCGAGCTGGGCGGCAAGGTCGTGACCATCTCCGGCCCCGACGGCTACATCTACGACGCCGACGGCATCAACACCCCCGAGAAGATCGCCTTCCTGCTGGAGATGCGCGCCTCCTGCCGCGACAAGGTGCAGGATTACGCCGACCGCTTCGGCGTGCCCTTCTTCGCCGGCAAGAAGCCCTGGGAAGTCAAGGTTGACGTGGCCATGCCCTGCGCCACCCAGAACGAGGTGCGTCTGGACGACGCCAAGGCCATCGTCGCCAACGGCACGAAGTACTACGTCGAGGTCTCCAACATGCCCACCACCCTGGACGCGGTGGAGTACCTGCGTGCCAACGGCGTGATCGTGGCGCCTTCCAAGGCCGTCAACGCCGGCGGCGTGGCCGTATCCGGCCTGGAGATGAGCCAGAACGCCATGCACTACTCCTGGACCGCCGAGGAGGTCGATGCCAAGCTCCAGCAGATCATGAAGGGTATCTACGAGGCCTGCTGGAACGCCGCCAAGGAGTACGCCACCGAGGGCGACCTCATCGCCGGCGCCAACATCGCGGGCTTCCTCAAGGTTGCCGACGCCATGATGGCTCAGGGTGCAGTCTAAGCGGGGGAGCCCCCCGCGGGGCGGCTCGCGATTGAGTTGAGCGCCTTCGGCCATGCCTGCTTCCGCGTGTTGCTGTGCCAGCGTGACGCTGGACCCATCTCGCGATTGAGTTGAGCGCCTTCGGCCATGCCTGCTTCCGCGTGTTGCTGTGCCAGCGTGACGCTGGACCCATCTCGCGATTGAGTTGAGCGCCTTCGGCCATGCCTGCTTCCGCGTGTT
>JAFQQT010000053.1 GCA_017410455.1 Clostridia bacterium | reverse complement strand
GTTGTGCTGATCCGCGGCGGCCGCGTTCGCGACCTGCCCGGCGTCCGTTACCACATCATCCGCGGCGCGCTGGATACTGCCGGTGTGGCCAAGCGTATGCAGGCTCGTTCCAAGTACGGCGCCAAGCGCCCGAAGAAGTAATCAACCGATTACGGACGCTGCATGAGCATCCCTCGCAGCCTTTGACGGACGCGACACATGCCGTGCAGACAAGCCCCTTCCCCTGGAACCGGAAGGTGAGCCTGTTTGCTCAGCGCATGGCGTTCGGCTGGCCTGACCGGGCCGGCGCGGCTTGATGCTGACTTGCCGCAGCAAAGGAGAGGTCGCCCAACCGGGGGTGCTGAAACGGGTTGAGCAGACCCGACCGCAATCCACATGTGCAGCCTGTGAAGGACAGCCATGTGCCTTGCTCCAGACACAGACTGCAAGAACGACAAGTATCAGACGATATTCAGGAGGTATTGACTATGCCCCGTCGCGGTTTTGTACCCAAGCGCGAGGTTCTGCCGGATCCCGTTTACGGGACCACGGTTGTGACCAAGTTCATCAATCAGATCATGCTCGACGGCAAGCGCGGCGTCGCTCAGGCCGTTTGCTATGACGCCTTCGAGATGGTGGCGGCCAAGACCGGCAAGGACGCTCTGGAAGTGTTCAACGCCGCTCTGGCCAATGTGGCCCCCTCCCTGGAAGTCAAGGCCCGCCGTGTGGGCGGCGCCACCTACCAGGTCCCGATCGAGATCCGTGCCGAGCGCCGTCAGACCCTGGCCCTGCGCTGGCTGGTCGACTTCTCCCGCAAGCGCGGCGAGAAGACCATGGCTGAGCGCGTCGCCGGCGAGCTGCTGGACGCGATGAACAACACCGGCAACGCTGTGAAGCGTAAGGAAGAAATGCACCGTATGGCCGAGGCCAACAAGGCGTTCGCTCACTACCGCTGGTAATAAGCCCCCTGCGGAAATGCGCAGGAAGCCGGAATCAGCCGGTGCGCCCGTGCGCACCATCGTTGCAGCTTGAAGCTGAAAGGAGCAAATAACTTATGGCCCGTAGCCATCCGCTTGAGCGGCTGCGCAACATCGGTATCATGGCTCATATCGACGCCGGTAAGACCACGACCACCGAGCGCATCCTGTTCTACACTGGTAAGACCCACCGTATCGGTGAGACCCACGAAGGCTCTGCGACCATGGACTGGATGGTCCAGGAGCAGGAGCGTGGCATCACCATCACCTCCGCGGCGACCACCTGTGTGTGGCATGATCCCATGGATCCTGAGAACCGCGACCGCACCTACCGCATCAACATCATTGACACCCCCGGTCACGTGGACTTCACCGTTGAGGTGGAGCGCTCCCTGCGCGTGCTGGACGGCGCTGTGTCCGTCTTCTGCGCCAAGGGCGGCGTTGAGCCCCAGTCCGAGACCGTGTGGAAGCAGGCCGAGACCTACAAGGTCCCCCGCATGGCCTACGTCAACAAGATGGACATCACCGGCGCTGACTTCTTCCGCGTGGTGGAGATGATGAAGGATCGCCTGCATGCCAATGCGGTGCCGATCCAGCTGCCCATCGGCAAGGAAGACACCTTCCGCGGCATCATCGACCTGGTCACCATGAAGGCCGAGGTCTACTACGACAACGAGGGCAAGGACGTCCGCGAGGAGGAGATCCCCGCCGACATGCTCGAGCTGGCGCAGCAGTACCACGACGAGATGGTGGAGAAGGTCGCCGAGACCGACGACGCCCTGATGGAGAAGTTCTTCGAGGGCGAGGAGATCACCGTCGAGGAGATCCGCGCCGCCATCCGCAAGGCCACCATCAACTGCACCATGAACCCCGTCTGCTGCGGCACCTCTTACCGCAACAAGGGCGTGCAGCCCCTGCTGGACAACGTGGTCTACTACATGCCCAGCCCCCTGGACATCGAGGCCATCAAGGGCACCGATCCCGACGACGAGGAAGTCGTGCTGGAGCGCAAGCCCTCCGATGACGAGCCCTTCTCCGCGCTGGCGTTCAAGATCATGGTCGATCCCTTTGTGGGTAAGCTGGCCTTCTTCCGCGTGTACTCCGGTACCCTGGCGGCTGGCAGCTACGTGATGAACTCCACCAAGCAGAAGCGCGAGCGCATGGGCCGCATCATGATGATGCACGCCAACCACCGCGAAGAGGTGGACATGGTGTACACCGGCGAAATCGGCGGCGCTGTGGGCCTGAAGGACACCACCACCGGCGATACCCTGTGTGACGAGAAGCACCAGATCATCCTGGAGTCCATGGTGTTCCCGGATCCCGTGATCGAGGTCGCCATCGAGCCCAAGACCAAGGCTGGCCAGGACAAGATGACCATGGCCCTGCTGCGTCTGGCTGAGGAGGATCCCACCTTCCGCACCTACACCAACCAGGAGACCGGCCAGACCATTATCGCTGGCATGGGCGAGCTGCACCTGGACATCATCGTGGACCGCCTGCTGCGCGAGTTCAAGGTGGAGGCCAACATCGGCAAGCCCCAGGTTACCTACAAGGCCACCATCCGCAAGGCTGTCAAGGCCGAGGGCCGCTTCGTCCGTCAGACCGGCGGTCACGGTCAGTACGGCCACTGCTGGATCGAGATCGAGCCCACCGAGCCCGGCGAGGGCTACAGCTTCGAGTCCCGCATCGTTGGCGGCGTGATCCCCAAGGAATTCATCGCTCCCATCGATACCGGTATTCAGGGTGCTGCCAAGGCTGGCTACAACGGCTTCGAGCTGGTGGACTTCAAGGCGGCTGTCGTTGACGGCTCCTACCACGACGTTGACTCCTCCGCCACGGCTTACGAAGTGGCCGGCTCCATGGCTTTCAAGGCCGCTCTGGAGAAGGCTCAGCCCGTGCTGATGGAGCCCGTCATGAAGGTCGAGATCATCGTGCCCGAGCAGTACATGGGCGACGTGATGGGCAATGTGTCCAGCCGCCGCGGCCGTGTGGACGGCATGGAAGCCCGCGCGAACGATCAGATCATTCACGCCTACGTGCCCCTGTCCGAGATGTTCGGCTACACCACCGACCTGCGCTCCCGCACCCAGGGTCGCGGCATGTTCACCATGCAGTTCGACCACTACGAGGAAGTGCCCAAGAACGTGGCGGAGAAGATCATCGGCACCCGCGCTGACAAGAAGTAATCAAAATCACCTGCGTGACCGCGCTGCCGCCAGGGCAGCCGGCACGGCGAATTGATAGGAGGAAATACCCATGGCTAAGGAACGCTATGAGCGCAAGAAGCCGCATGTTAACATCGGCACCATCGGTCACGTTG
>JAFQQT010000052.1 GCA_017410455.1 Clostridia bacterium | reverse complement strand
GGATCTGCACGGCAAGAACGACGGCCTGCACATCCTGCCTCCCTTCCTGACCCGCGAGAACGTGGGCGTGTACACCGGCACCCTGGACGCCCTGCGCTCCAACAGCGACTACATGACCCGCTCCAAGCAGGAGTATGTCGTCTTCTCCGGATCCAACATCATCTACAACGCCCACATGGACCAGTTCGTGCGCTTCCATCAGGCCTCCGGCGCTGATGTGACGGTGATGTACACCCGCGACGACTCCATGAAGCGCGACGAGTACGGCACCTACATCAACGTGGGCGAGGACGGCCGCGTGACCGATATCGAGGTCGAGCCCACCCATCCCAACCTCGACTACACCTATATGGAAGTTGTGGTCATGAAGCGCGAGATGCTCCGCTCCCTGGTGGATAAGGGTGTTGCCCACGGCATGCACGACTTCCGCCGCGATGTGCTGCTGCGCATGGTGCAGGAAGGCAAGCTGAACGTCAACGCCTGGGAGTACACCGGTCCCGCCTGGCGTCTGGACAGCGTGCAGAGCTTCTTCAAGTTCAACATGGACATGCTCTCCAGCGAAAACCGCCGCAGCCTGCTGCCCGCCGATCTGCCCGTGTACACCAAGGTCCGCGACGAGATGCCCGCCCGCTACGCCGAGGGCTCCTGCGTGGTCAACTCCCTGGTGGCCGATGGCTGCATCATCGAGGGCACGGTGGAGAACTGCATCCTGGCCCGCGGCGTGCACATCGCTGCCGGCGCCGTGGTGCGCAACTGCATCATCATGCAGGACGGCCAGGTGCATGCCGGCGCTGAGATCGCCAACTGCATCCTGGACAAGCAGACCGTGATCGAGGGCAACGCCCGCCTCTTCGGCCCTGCTGAGTACCCCATCGTCATTCCCAAGAAGGTTGTTGTGAACCGCTGATGCCTTGCAAGCCGCGCCAATCCGTGATATACTGTTGGCGCGGCTCTTTTCCTTGCGGAAAGGATGCCAGGACGATTCAACTCTCTGGAGGTTATTGAAATGAAGATTCTGTTTACGGCCAGCGAATGCGTCCCCTTTGTCAAGACCGGCGGTCTGGCGGACGTTGTCGGCGCGCTGGCGCCCGTGCTGGCCAGGGAAGGCCATGACGTGCGCGTGATCATGCCCCTGTATGCGTCCATCCCCGAGAAGTTCGTGGAGAAGATGACCCATGTGTGCGACTTTGAGGTCGAGCTGGGCTGGCGCAAGCAGTACTGCGGCATCGAAATGATCGAGCAGGACGGCGTGAAGTGGTACTTCATGGACAACAAGTTCTACTTCGGCCGCCCCTACATTTATGGCATGGGCGGCGATGAGTACGAGCGCTTTGGCTTCTTCTGCCGCGCCAGCCTGAACTTCCTGCCCATCATCGGCTTCCAGCCGGATGTGATCCACGCCCACGACTGGCAGAGCGGTATGGTGCCTGCGCTGCTGAAGATCCAGTACGCCCATCTGCCCTTCTTCGCCAACATCAAGACCATGTACACCATCCACAACCTGCAGTACCAGGGCGTGTTCGGCATCAATCAGGTCAAGGACATCCTGGGCCTGGGCGACAGCCTGTGGACGGATGACAAGCTGGAGTGCTACGGCTGCGCGAACTTCATGAAGGCCGCGCTGGTCTATTCTGACCTGATCACCACCGTCAGCCCCAGCTACTCCGAGGAGATCCAGACCGCCTACTACGGTGAGCGCCTGGACGGCCTGCTCCGCGCCCGCAAGCACGAGGTCTTCGGCGTGCTCAACGGCATCGACATGGTGGACTACGACCCCGCCATCGACGCCCGGATCGAGAAGACCTACACCGCCGACGACCTCAGCGGCAAGGCTGCCTGCAAGGCCGCCCTTCAGGAAAAGCTGGGCCTGGACGTCAACCCCGACACCCCCATCATCGGTATGGTGGGCCGCCTGAGCAACCAGAAGGGCCTGGACCTGGTGGACTACATCATCGGCGATCTGCTCAAGCAGGATGTGCAGCTGGTGGTGCTGGGCATGGGCGAGAGCCGCTACGTCAACCTGTTCTCCTGGGCTGAGGGCGAGTACAAGGGCAAGGTCGCCGCGCGCTTCGCGATGGATCACGCCCTTGCGCACCAGATTTACGCCGGCTGCGACATGTTCCTGATGCCCAGCCAGTTCGAGCCCTGCGGCCTGAGCCAGCTGATCGCCCTGCGCTACGGTACCGTGCCGATCGTCCGCGAGACCGGCGGCCTGCGCGACACCGTGCTCAGCTACAATGAGTACACCGGCGAGGGCAACGGCTTCTCCTTCTTCAACTACAACGCCAACGACATGCTCAATGTCATCAACCGCGCCATCGACTACTACAAGAACCACAAGGACGTCTGGGCGCTGCTGCAGAACCGCGGCATGACCGGCGACTACAGCTGGACCAACTCCGCCGGCAAGTATGTGCAGCTCTACCAGCAGCTGGTGGGCAGCACGGATGTGCCCGCTGAAGCGGACGAGGAATCCCACACAGCGGCCGCTGAACCTGTCGCCGAGCCTGAGAAGCCCAAGAAGCCCCGTGCGTCCCGCAAGAAGAAGACGGAGGAGGCTGCGGAGCCTGCTGCTGAGAAGAAGCCCCGCCGCGCCTGCGCCAAGAAGGCCGCTCCTGCCGAGGCTGCCGAAGCCCCCGCTGAGAAGCCCAAGCGCACCCGCAAGAAGGCCGCTCCTGCTGAAGCTGCCGATGCTTCCGCTGTGACCGCACCTGCGGAGGAGAAGCCCAAGAAGACCCGCGCTCCCCGTAAGAAGAAGACCGAGGAATAATCCGGCATAACCAAGCGCACCTGCTTTGCGGCGGGTGCGCTCTTTGTTTGCTGCCACAGGCTAAATTGTTACACATAAAACGTGACAGAACGGCCCGGATATGGTACAATCGAATTGAACGGGCGGGAAGACTGCCGGGTGAAGGAGGTTCTCCATGAAGAGGAAACGGCTTGCAAGCCTTCTGATTGCGCTTGCAATGATGCTGACGATGCTGCTGCCAGCGCACGCAGAGAGCAGCGATGTGATTGTGCGCAGCGCGCCGCTGGCCAAATCCACGGATACGCTGGATGGCATGGTGCGCGTGTATCTGTCCTCCCTGGGGAATGTTACCAGTCTGACGCTGACCATCGTGGGCAGCTATTCGGTCAGCGGCGCGCAGAGCCTGACCCTCTATGATGGGCAGCAGGTCGGCGTGGGGTTTGATACCAGCACGGGTCAGATCACGCTGACGGTGAATGGCGCGTCCTATGCCATGGGCCAGGAGGTCATCCTCCGCCGCCATCAGACAGATGGGCAGAGCGCCATCAAAATTGCCCAGGCGAACCGGCCCAACAACCTCTATCCGGGCGATCTGCAGCTGCTGGCCCGCACCAGCGGCAGCGCGTACAAGCTCTATCCCATCGTGCACGTCTACATTGAGTATTACCTCTACGGCGTGGTGCCCTATGAGATGAGCTCCTCCTGGCCCATTGAAGCGCTCAAAGCGCAGGCAGTGGCTGCCCGCACATACACCCTCAACCGCATGAATGGCCGCACCAGCTACACCTACGATCTGGTGGATACCTCCTCCGACCAGGTCTATAACGGCTATGTGGGCTTGGAAACCAACGCCACGCGTGCCGTCGACGCTACGCGCGGCATCGTGATCATGAACAACGGCAAGCTATCTGGCACTTACTACACCGCCTCCAACGGCGGACAGACGGAAGCCGTCGCCAACGCCTGGGGTTCCACGGCCTATCCGTACCTCTGCGTGAAGGATGACCCTTTCGACCGTGCGAATCCCAACACCAACAAACGCAAGCTTGTCGTCTATGCTGACTTTGATAACGCCGCGCAGAACGCGACGCTTTCAGCCCTGCTGACCTCGCGTGCCCAGAGCCTTTACGGCAGCGGCGTTTCCATCGTGTCCATCAACAGCGTAACGCCCCACACGCCCAAATACGCTTCACCCAGCCGCCTGTACACCAAGCTGGATTTCGGCGTGACGCTCTCCACGGGCAGTCAGGTGACGCTGACTTTCGATATCTTCAGCGAACTGGAAAGCCAGTTGGGCATGTCCATCAACTCGACCAAAAATGAGCTGTGGTATGTGGAGCGCGACGGCAGCGACTTCATCGTCCGCGCAGCCCGCTACGGCCATGGCATCGGCATGAGCCAGCGCGGCGCGCAGCAGATGGCCGGCATGGGCTACACTTACGACCAGATCCTCGGCTTTTATTACGAAGGCTGCGAACGGGTGCAGTACACATTCACCCACACGATCCTGCCGGCCATCGGCTCTGGCAGCGGAACCATCATTGCCACCGAAGCGCCCGCTACCATGGAACCTGAGAGCGGCACAAACGCCCGCGTGAGCCTGCCGGGCGTGAGCGATGTGCTTCCGCTGCGGTTCACCCCGTCGGAGAGCGGGAAGGTGCTGATGACCATCGTCAACGGCGCCTCTGTTACCGTGCTGAACTACGGCAGCGAATGGACGCTCATCCGGTATGGCGTGATCAACGGGTATGCCCCCACATCCTCCCTGGCCATGACCGGCACGCCCCCGACAAGCGCATCTGCCAGTGCCACGAACATCACGCAGTGGGCGGTGGTGACGGGCAGCACCTCCCTGAACCTGCGCTCCTCGGGCAGCTATTCGGGCAGCATCATCGGCTCCATCCCGGGCGGAACGGCCCTGCCCGTGCTTTCACAGAGCGGGGAGTGGGCCTATGTGCAATACGGCCAGCAGACCGGTTACTGCAATACCGGCTACCTGACGTTCTATAGCAGCTGGCCGGAGAGCACCATTCAAGGCGATTCGGCGATGGTCAGCCTGTCCGGCGAGGGCGCCAGCGCACCGCTGTTCGCTACCGCTTCCACATACGGAACCATCCTGCTCTACGTCAACCACGGCACGCAGGTGAGCGTCCTGTCCAGGGATGGGACGTGGTGCCGCGTGAAAGTCAGCGGCGTGACGGGCTACATGCTGCAGAGCGCCCTTGACTTCGGCTCCACCGGTACCGAGGCCACCGAACCGCCGCTTTCCTCCGGGGAGATGTATGCCATCGTCGCCAGCGAAGCGTCCACGCTGAACCTGCGCTCCGGTCCCGGCACCAGCTACGAGGTGCTGGCGGAGATCCCCAGGGGTACGCAGATCGTCGTCACCAGCTACGGCAGCGACTGGTGTGCCGTGCGCTGGGGGACGCTGACGGGCTATGTGATGACGAGCTACCTCTCCTTTGACCTGGACGAGGCAACGCCCACCCCCACGCCTGCCGGGACGAACGTCCCCACGGGCAGCCCCGCGCTGCTGCGGACCAATGCGGATCTCTTCACGTCTGCCAGCACGAGCAGCGAGATTCTGCTTCTCATTCCCGTGGGCGAAACGGTGACCGTGCTGACCTGGGACGAGACCTTCAGCCTCATCAGCTATGGAAACCTCACCGGCTACATCCTCACATCGGCGATGCAGCTCTATCAGGATATGGAAACGGATACGCCGACTTCCACACCCACGCCCACACCAACGCCCACTCCCACCCCGACGCCCACGTCCGCGCCGACGTATCAGCCCGTGACTGCCACTGGCGTCGTGCTGGTATCAGCTCACATGCGTCAGGAGCCGGATACGTCTTCGGCCCTTGTGATGACGTTGCCGGCTGGCACCGAGGTCAATGTGCTGCAGGTGGGGACGTCCTGGTGTCAGGTGGAGTGCGCAGGGAACACCGGGTGGATGCTGACCACCCAGCTCTACATCACCGAAACGGAAGCCACGCCCACCCCGACGCCCACACCCACGCCCACGCCGACCTCCGCAGCAACGCCTGCGGCGGAAGAAACCATGTCGCCTGTGCTGGACATCAACCATACCGGGAAGATGGCGTGGATCGTCCCCACGGTAACGAGCGTGAACCTGCGCGCTGAAGCCTCCGACACAGCGGAGATCCATTGCGAGATTCCCGCCAATGCCTACCTGGTGGTGTATGAGGCGCGCCCGACGTGGTGCCGCGTCGTCTATGAGGAGACGGAAGGCTATGTCTATACACAGTACATCACCTACACGGAACCGTCGGAGTCGCTGGGCATCCGCTACATCAACACCCTGACGGATCCGCTGGCGCTCAGGAGCAAGCCCTCCACCACCGGCACGCTCCTGACCCGCATCCCGCGGGGAACGGCCATCACCCTCCTGGAGGAACTGGGCGACTGGTCCCGGGTGCAGTACGGCTCGTACACCGGCTACTGCGCCACGCGTTACCTGTCGGTTGAGAAGCCTGCACGACATGTGACGGACGATACGCCGCTCTACGACTGGACGCTGACGGAGGTAACCGGGTGGACGGCCACCATCGCGCCGCCGGACGGGAACTCCATCTTCATTCGGCAGTGGTGCTCCACCGAAGCGCCCGAGGTGGCGGAGTTGCAGCCGGACACGGTTGTGACCATCCTGCGCAAGGGCGATACCTGGTGCCACATCACCATCGAAGGGAATGAAGGATATTGCCTGACCAGCATACTGACGCTGCACAGCCCCACGGACTGATGCAGCCCGGCGAAAGCCTGGACGACCTGCAGCTGGCGGGGCTGCGCATCCTGCAGAAGGAGCGCAGCTTCCGCTTTGGCATGGATGCGGTGCTGCTGGCGGATTTCGTGCGCATGTCCGCCCGGGACAGAGCCGCGGACTTCGGCACAGGCACGGGGATCATCCCGCTGCTGCTGGCCGGGCGTGACCGTGGCGCGCACATTGACGCCTTCGAGATTCAGCCTGACATGGCTGATATGGCTCGGCGCAGCGTGCAGCTCAACGGCCTTCAGGAACGCATTGACGTCCACGCCATGTCCGTTGAGCAGGCGGATACCGTTGTTTCTCCCGGCTCGCTGGATGTGATTACATGCAATCCGCCCTACGGCCTGCCCGGCACGACGCTGCTCAATCCATCTCAGGCGCTGTCCATCGCCCGGCATCAGCCGCCGGACGGGCTGAAGACGTGGTTCGCCATGGCGTATCGCCTGCTGCGCGGGAAGGGGCGTTTTGCCATGATCTACCCCGCGCCCCGCATGCTGGAAGCCATGCAGGCCCTGAGCGCGGCAAGGCTGGAGCCCAAGCGGTTCCGCCTCATCTATCCGGCGGCTGGCAAAGCGGCCAACCTCGTGCTCATCGAAGCGGTGAAGGACGCAAAGCCCATGCTGCACCCGGAACCGCCGCTCATCGTCTACGAGGATGACGGCAGCATGACGCCAGAGCTCCGGCGCATCTATCACTTCACGGATTGAGCCGTGCAAGGGTGAAGTTCAGCACCGCCGCGAAGGTCAGCCAGAGCTGGTAGGGGACAAGCAGCCATCCCGCCGCCCGGCTTTCGCGGAAGAACTGGTACATCATCATCAGCGCCAGCATCCACAGCAGCAGAAGCCAGAAGAACGCCAGCCCCAGCGCCTGACGCGTGAAGAACAGGTACGGCCAGAGCAGGTTCACCGCCAGCTGTGCAATGTAGAGCCCCAGCAGCAGGAAGCGGTCGCTCCCACCGGCACGCAGCACGAGCCACATCGCCGTAGCCATGGCTGTGTACAGCAGCGCCCATGCAATGGGAAAGAGCCATGCAGGCGGCGCAAAGGGCGGCCTGGTCAACCCTTCATAGAAGCTGGAATCGCGCTGTGTCAGCAGGCCCACAAGCGTTCCAGCGCCCAGGGTCGTTGCCAGCAGCGCCACAAGCGAGCGCCATGTCGCGCGGGATTTTGCCGTGGTCATATGAATCACCTCCCGATCATGATATGCAGCCTCCGCGCTGTGCATGCTGGGTATTGAAGGCAGCTGGTTTTCCGGCTGCCTTGATTGCGTAATCGGACGAAATCATGTATAATGAATGAAAACAGAAGGAGGGCGCAGCAATGGGCAGCGTGATGATCATCGGTGGAGGCGCGGCAGGTATGGCAGCTGCCGTTGCGGCGGCCATGTGCGGCGACCGGGTGACGGTGCTGGAACGCATGGACAGGGTCGGCAAGAAGATCCTTGCCACAGGAAATGGCCGTTGTAACCTGATGAATACAGGGGAGCTACGCTATCCGGGCGGGAGCACGCTGGCAGAAAATGTGCTGAATCGCTTCGGCGCCCCGGAGCAGACGCGATTCTGGGAGCTGCTGGGGCTGCGTATCCGGCAGGAGGAAGGTGGTCGCGTCTACCCGATCAGCGGCGCGGCGACGACGGTGCTGGACACGCTCCGCCAGGCCATGCGCCTGCTGGGTGTCGAAACCGTAACCGGCGTGCATGTGCAGCAGCTCCAGCGCAGCCGGAAAGGCTGGGTCGTCCAGGCGGACCGCGTCTACACGACAGACCGGGTCATCGTGGCAGGCGGCGGCTGTGCGCAGCCCAAGCTGGGCAGCGATGGCAGCGCATATGGACTGCTGACGTCTCTGGGCCACAGCCTGTCGCCTCTGAAGCCTGCGCTGACGCAGATCATCACTGAAACGGCGCCAATCCGCGGCCTTTCGGGCATCCGCGTCCGCTGCGACGTGTCGCTCACGGCCGCTCATGGCGGCGAAAAGGTACGCCAGCGTGGGGAGCTTCTCTTCGCGGACTACGGCGTGACCGGCGTCTGCGTGATGCAGTGCGCCCGTTGGGCAGCACCCGGCGATGTGGTGCACATCAACCTTGCCCGGGCGATGGGCTTTGAGGGCGCGGAGGACCTGGCGGCGGAGCTGATCACTAGGCGCAGGACCTGGGGCGACGACATGACGCAGCTGGAGCTCCTCACGGGCTTGTGCGTGCCCAAGCTGGCCATCGCGCTCATGCGTGCGGCTGGACTCGACAAGGTGTCGGAACGCTCAGCTGCACTGCTGAGCGAGCGCAGAATCCGGCAAATCGCAGCCCTTGCGGCAGACTTCTGCCTGCAGGTGACGGGCGTGAAAGGATTCGACAGCGCGCAGGTTACAGCAGGTGGCGTCTCCTGCGACGAGTTTGACCCTGCAACGTTGGAATCACGCATCGCCAGGGGCGTTCACGCGGCAGGGGAGGTTCTCGATGTGGACGGCGACTGCGGCGGCTACAACCTGATGTTTGCCTTTGGCAGCGGCGTGCTGGCCGGGCTGAACGGGCGCAGTTTTCCCTGGTGATTCGCAGGCGCTGTGCTGAACATGCGGGAATTTTCTGCATAGTATTTGCATTTTTTCCCGCGATATGCTATAATGTATTTTGACCCTGTATATCATGCTTGCGGAAGGAGTGACGGCTTCGTGGATCAGCCTCCCTGTAGTCCTTTGCCTGCGCAGTCGTCTATGACTCCGCAGGCGCAACTGCCGTGCATCCATGCGCGGCTCTACAATGAAAGGACTGCTTGATTCCATGGAAGTTCTGATAATCGCCATCCTCATCTGCCTGTGCATGTCTGCTTTCTTCTCTGCATCGGAGACTGCGTTCACCTCCATGAACCGCGTCAAGATCAAGACCATGATGCAGAACGGCGACAAACGGGCAAAGCTTGCCTATGAGCTTGGCGAGGATTACGATAAGCTCCTGAGCACCATTCTGGTTGGCAACAACATCGTTAACATCGCCGCATCCACCCTGGCAACCAGCCTGTTCCTGATGATTTTCAATGGCGACACCAACATCGCTTCCGTGGTCAACACGGTGGTCATGACCATTATCGTGCTGATCTTCGGCGAAGTCACGCCCAAGGCGATCGCAAAGGAGTCGCCGGAAGCGCTGGCGATGGCCTTTTCGCCCTTCCTGCGTGTTCTGCGTACCGTTATCAGCCCCGTCAACGCCTTCTTCTCTGCGTTGAGAAAACTCCTTCGCCTCATCGTCAAGCCCGCTGAGAGCGAGAGCTTTATTGAGGAAGAGATCATCACCATGCTGGAAGAGGCCCAGAGCGAGGGCGATATCGACGCGCACGAGGGCGAACTGATCCGCTCGGTGATCGAGTTCAGCGACAACCGCGACGTGTGCAGCATTCTGACGCCCCGCGTGGATGTGACTGCCGTGGAAGATACCGCCACGATGGATGAGGTGGGCGAGCTCTTCCGCACGACGGGTTATTCCCGCCTGCCCGTCTATCATGAGGACATCGACCACATCGTGGGCGTGCTGAACGAGAAGGATTACTATCTGCGCAAGCATGAGGGCTGCACCGACGTCACGCAGGTCATGCAGGAGCCTGTCTACGCGCCCACGACGCTGGCGCTCTCCAAGCTCCTGAAGCTGTTCCAGGCGAAGAAGACCCACATCATCATCATTCTGGATGAATTCGGCGGCACCGAGGGCATTGTCACCATGGAGGATGTGCTTGAGGAGCTGGTGGGCGAGATCTACGACGAGCATGATGACGAAGACCAGGAGCTGGTGACCATGGAAGACGGCTCGCGCCTGGTGGACGGCGGCATGCAGCTGAGCGACCTGATGGACCTCTACGGCCTGGAGGACACCTTCACTGCCGATACTGTCGGCGGCTGGGTGGCTGAGGTGATGGGTATCATCCCCTTTGTCGGAGCCGAATTCGAGAGCGGCATTCTCCGTGGCCGAGTGGAGCAGATGGATAAGCGCCGCGTGACCCAGGTGCGCGTGTGGAAGCAGGACAATGCCCCCGCAGCCGAAGATGATTAAGAAAACGCAGGAGGAATCACCATGAGCAACCATACCGAAAAGCGCAGCAAGAAGGATGAAAACAAGAAGCTGATCGTGCGTGTCGTGTGCATCACGCTGGCTGGCCTGCTGGCTTTGTCCGCCTTTACCAGTCTGCTGACGTTCTTCACGCCGCACGTTCACCTCTACTGACCTGAGGGGGGAGCTGCGTGAGTCAACATGAGCGTCGGGGCGTATCGCTGGGTACGGTGTTCATGCTCGCGCTGACGCTGATGGTTGTCGGCGCATGTGCCATCGTGCTGCCCCGGCTGATGGGGCCGTTCAACATCAGCCTGGAGGATCGGGCGATGCTCTCCTCCACAAACATGAATGAGGCGCTGCCGGCACTTGTTATGAGCGATATTCCCCTGAATGTCGCCTCTGCGTCCCCTGCGCCGACTGCCAGCCATACCGCATCGCCAGCGCCTGCGGAAACAGTGCCTCCGACGGAAGCTCCCATCGTGGCTGAGCAGGTGAACGGCAGCGTGATGCTGACCTTTGCTGGCAGCGTCAACATGGACGATCTGACGCGCAAGTCCGGCTACTACAGCGATTCGAAGAAGTACGACTTCACCGAAAACCTGTCCCTGATCGCATCGGAACTTGACAGCGACTGCACGCTGGTGACGCTGGAGAGCATCACCGACCCCGACGGCAATGTCCGGCAGATCCCCAATGCACCGGATGAGGTGATGGATATGCTGGCCGCCGCGAATGTGGATATGGTGGCCCTTGGCTACAATCGTGCCTTTGAGCGTGGGCAGGAGGGCGCCAGCGCAACCATCGCGCAGGCGTCAGCCCGTGGCCTGGAGACCCTGGGGCTCTATGATTCCCAGGAGGATGCGCAGCGGCTGCGCGTTGTCAGCATCGGCAGCATTGACGTGGCTTATCTCCATTACACCACCGCCCTGACCAACACGGCCAAGCGCCAGCTGAACACAGATGACGCCAGCTGGGCACAGCCGGTGATCACCGTCGGGACTGCGGGTGCTGAGCAGATCGCTGCGGACATCCGCCTGGCGCGGGAACAGGGCGCACATCTGGTTGTCGTTTCCCTCAACTGGAGCGGATCGGACAGCCTCACGACCACCTCCACGAAGATGAAGACCTTCATGCAGGCTCTGGCTGATGCTGGCGCTGACGTTATCATCGGTGCTGGCACAAAGGCAGTCAGGGAGGTTACCTGGCTCATCGGGCAGCGGGAGGATGGCACGTCCCGCCAGACGCTCTGCGCCTGGTCGCTGGGGAGTCTTCTCAATGGCGAGCGCAACAATGGCAACGTCACGGGCATGCTCCTTCATGTTCAGATCAGCGTCAATGGCAGCAGCGTGAACTTCGAGCGCGTGTCCTACACGCCCACCTACATCTGGCGCTTCAAGCAGGATGATTACTATCGTTATCGCGTTGTGGCCAGCGATCAGCCGGCCCCGGATGGGATGGATTCCACGCAGGCTTCCAACGCGCAGCGTGCTTTCGAGAATCTTCGCAAGACCCTCGGCAATTCACCCATCACGCTGAGGATCAGATAAACACGGGCTGCGGAAGCTTACCGCAGCCTTTTGCAAATCGTAAACTTTTGCAGGGTGCTTGCTTTCTTCAGCATACAAGAGTACAATGTGGAAGGAACTATCCGAACCGGAGGTGAGATGATGCGCCGGATCCTGCTTTTGCTCCTGCTCCTGCTGCCCCTGTGTGGCCTGGCAGAGGACGATGAGGAGCTCCACTTCGCTGACCTGATTGACGTCACCTCGGAAGAAGCCATCGAGATCGATGCCGAGGTTGAGGCCGATACGATCCCGGAAGCGGGTCAGCCGGTGAACTCTGCGAGGGAAGATTTCATCGAACGGATCATTGATCTGGGTTATGAGCTGTACCTTAAGGCTGACGGGCGTGCACAGAGCGCCCATTTCAAGGGCGACATCTACCTTTGCAAGAATTTCACCACGCATATCTTCAATGAGCTGCGGGATGATTTCTGCATGGCGGAGTATCCCGATGTGCGCCTGCGCATCCCCAACAACCTGCCCAAAGAGGACTGCAGGCCTTACTATTACGGCCTTGCTTGGCAGGATGTGGACGCGGAGGACGGCAATCCCTTCTATGCCGCTGCAGAGTTCCGCTACGACGCTTCCCTGACGTATGAGGAGAACTTCCAGCTTGCCTGCGAGTTCATGCGCCAGGCGCAGCGGGGCGACTTCTTCCAGATGTCTGCTGATTATGAGTATGGCACCGGCGCCCACAGCGCCATCATGATGGGTTACGACCCCGATGCAGACGAGATTCACTGGATGGATTCCAACATGCGCGGCCATTCCCGAACCGTCAACGGCGAGAAGGTGCGCTATGGCATTTGCCAGTACGACGAGGTCCGCAGCGTTGAATGGTGGGCGGAAGCCTTCTGCCACAAGGGCCGTGGTGCGACGCTCTACCGCCTCCGCGACGATATCCAGTACCGCGATGCAGCCGATTGAGAGGCTGATCGGCTCAGGCCGAAAAAACGTCCAGAAAAAATGAAAAACATGAAAAAAACACTTGCAATCCGCAGGTGACCTGTGCTATAATAGCAGGCGTGAAACCGGGCGGTCCGCTATCCGAACACTCTGACCTCATGCAGAGCCGGATATGAACGTCTATGATGGAAGGAGGAACCAACATGAGCGAGATTATCCGTTCTATCGAAGAGAAGCAGCTGCGTAAGGACGTGCCCGCCATCGCCATCGGCGATACCGTGCGCGTGCAGGTGAAGGTCGTCGAGGGCAAGAACGAGCGTCTGCAGGCCTTTGAGGGCGTTGTCATTGCCAAGCGCAATGGCGGCATCCGCGAGACCTTCACTGTCCGTCGCGTGTCCTACGGCATCGGCGTGGAGCGCACGTTCCCCGTGCACAGCCCCCGTCTGGGCAGCATCACCGTGATCCGTCACGGCAAGGTGCGCCGCGCGAAGCTGTACTACCTGCG
>JAFQQT010000051.1 GCA_017410455.1 Clostridia bacterium | reverse complement strand
GCAACTTGGAGAATTGACAAAATGGCATAAAAACGCACACAACACAATGTTGCGTGTTGTGTGCGATAAGCAATCCAATATAGCAGACAGTGTTATGAGTGAACCTGTCTTACCGGAATGCCGCATGCGCGGCGATTTTCGTGCGATTTTGCTTGCAAAATCGCTGCCTTACACGAATGAACGGCCGGGAGGGACGCCTGCGGCCCGACCAGTGAGTGAGTGCAGAACTCACCATAGCGGCCTTGGCCACTATGGTGACACGCAAGCCCGCCCTCAGCCGGTTGAACGCCGGTCGGGGGCGGGCCCTATGTTGCGTATCAGTTGAAGCTCAGGTACTTCTCCTTCGGGGCGGGGGCAGGCTCGGTGCGCACTTCGGTGAGCATCAGCATGGCCTCGTCGCCCTGGGTGACGCGCTTGCAGCTGGCGGTGAGCCTGACGAAGCCCTTCGCGCCGGGGCGCATGGTGCCCTGGGTGATCCAGCCGATGGGGGCGATGTCGTCCGCGCAGCAGGTCATGGCCAGGCGGCCGAAGAGGCAGAAGCCCCGGGGGAACTGCTTGTCATCGAAGCACTGGCCCACAAAGCGCACGGTGCGGCGGTCGTAGCGGTCGGGGTGATCCATGCTGTCCAGGTAGAAGATGGGCAGGTACTCATCGGGGATGTCGATGATGGAGGCCTTCATGTCATAGGGGAGGTCCTCGTCGGCCACGCCGTCCTCGCTGGTGCCGTCGGTGTTTTCAAACAGCACGTTCAGCCCGGGGTTGATGGCCTTGACCTGCCGGCGCCAGGGGCTCTTGTTGGCTGCGGGGTCGCAGCGGTTGAACAGCACCAGGTCGCTCACCTTCATCGGGTCGGACATGATCTGCCGCATGTTGGTGAAGTAGTTGTCGAAGGTGGTGGCGTCCACGGTGGTCATGATCTGCACCATCTCCCAGCGGGCGGGCATGATGCACTTGCCCAGGCGCTCGATGGTCCACACGCTGTTGTACTCGATGATCACGCGCTGGGGCTGGTACTGCTTGTCCAGCGCCTTGAAGCGCTCGGTGGTGATCTCGTCCGCCGAATCGAAGGTGACCACGGTGGTATCCGTGTGGGCGAGGACGTACTCATCGTACTCCTCCATGCCCTCCTCGCAGCAGATAATCAGGGTGCGCTGGCCGCGGGAGAAGTCCTCGTCCTGCAGCATGGAGTTGATGAGCGTCGTCTTTCCGCTCTCCAGGAAGCCGGTGATCAGGTAGACGGCGACGAATTGCTGCTGCTGATTGCTCATGCCTGCCAGAGCTCCTTCAGTTCCTTCTCGTCGATGTGTGCGCCGATGATGCAGATGCGGCCGGTGTAGTCCGGGGTGCCGGGGCGGAACTCGCTCTCGCCGGGCACATAGTCGAACTGGAACCACTCGCCCGCGGCGTTTTGCAGGATGCCCTTGGCGCGCAGGATGTGGCCGTAGCTCTCCTCGTCGCTCAGGGCGTCCAGCATCTTCTGCACGTCGGCCTGCTCGTAGCGCTTGGCGGTCTCCCAGCCGATGGAGATGAACACCTCGTCGGCGTGGTGGTGATGGTGGTGGCCCTCGTGGTCATGGTCATGGCAGCCGCAGGTGCAGCCTTCGCCATGGTCGTGGTCATGATGGTGATGATGCTCATGCTCATGCTCGTGGCAATGGCACTCCTCGCCGTGCTCATGGTGGTGATGATGCTCATGCTCATGCTCGTGGCAGTGGCACTCCTCGCCGTGCTCGTGATGGTGGTGCTCATGCTCATGCTCGTGGCAATGGCATTCGTCATCATGGTCGTGATGATGGTGGTGATCGTGCTCATGCTCGTGGCAATGGCACTCCTCGCCGTGCTCGTGATGGTGGTGCTCGTGCTCATGATCGTGGCAGCCGCAGGTGCAATCCTCACCATGCTCATGATGGTGGTGATGATGCTCATGCATGTCGATGGGGCGGCCGGACTCGACCACCTCCAGCATCACGTCGGCGGTCAGGTCATCCCAGGGGGTGGTGATGACGCGCACGCCGGGGTGGGCCTCGGCGATGAGCACGCGGGACTTCTCCACGCGGTCGGCGGTGAGATTCTGCGTACGGGAGAAGATGACGGTATCGGCGGTCTTGACCTGGTCGAGGAAGAACTCGCCGAAGTTCTTCATGTGCATGCGGCACTTGCCCGCGTCCACGATGGTGGCGCAGCCGGAAATCTCCATCTCAGGGTGCTTTGCGCGGCACTTTTCCACCGCCGCGACGATCTCGCTCAGCTTGCCCACGCCGCTGGGCTCGATGATCAGGCGGTCGGGGCTGTACTTCGCGATCAGCTCATCGACGGCCTTCTGGAAGTCGCCCACCAGCGTGCAGCAGATGCAGCCGGAGTTCAGCTCGTCGACAATAATGCCGCTGTCCTTGAGGAAGGAGCCGTCCACGCCCACGTCGCCGTACTCGTTCTCCAGCAGGATGATCTTTTCGCCCTTCATGGCGGCGCTGCCCAGCAGCTTCTTGATGAGGGTCGTCTTGCCGGCGCCAAGGAAGCCGGAAATGATGTTGATCTTGACCATGTTCATATCTCCGTTTCAGGTGAGTTCGGAATGCTGATTCAGGTGGCGGAGGTCATTCTTCGCCATCTTGTATTATAGCACGTCCGTCAAGGGGGATGCAATGCCTTGCGGCGGATAATTTCTGTGGGCGCGAAAATCCTCCCCGCGCGGGCAGGGAGGACGGGCGGCTCACAGGCCGTCGGTGTTGTTCTGGTTCTGGATGCGCAGGAGCTCTTCCTGCTCGGCGCGCTCGGCGGCGAGGACTGCTTTGGCTGCGCCCAGGTCGGCCTCTGCCTGCGCGGAAATATAGAGCAGGTAGACGCGGCTGCCGGCATAGCTCAGCTCGATCGAATTGCCCTGGGTGTCGGTCCAGGTCCTTCTGCCGCCGTTTGTGATGGCATATGTGCCGTACAGGCCGCTCAGCTTGGTCGTCAGGTCCTCCATGACGGCGCTGACGTCGCCCAGGTCCCAGAACTGGTACTCGCCCAGGTACAGGATCGCCAGGTTGTCATCGCGCAGCATCTCGCCGTCCACGACGGGGTAAACGTAGTTGAACTCAGCCGTGTAGGCGGGGTAACCGGCGATGGTCCAGTTCTTGTAGATCGTCCGCACGCCGATGCCGTCGGAGTTGACGGTGCTCCTGCGCACGGTGATCATGGGGGTGGAACTGACTGCGGGGCCAACGATCGCTTCAGCGTCCGCGCGGGTGCTGCCCCACGGAACGCCGCGGAAGGTGATGCCGTCCAGCGGCTGGACCTCGTGGGTCTGGGCGAAGTTCTCCTTCAGCCGGGCAATGCGCGCCGCTTTGAGCAGCTCGCAGGCGGCGGTGATCTCCTCGTAGGTGGCGGTTTCGGTATCGATGGTGACAACGTCCGCCAGGGCCGGGAAGGGGAGGGCGGACAGCAGCAGGAGCAGCGACAGCAGCGCTGCGAGCATCTTCTTCATGGGAGGACCTCCGATCGTGATTCGAAGCTGACGGAACGCCAGCCGATGGCAGGTGTGCAGACCTTACCGCTCCCCGTTCCTGCCCCGGGCGCGGTTGACGCGCTTGACAGGCTTGGCGAGGCCAGCCTTGCCGGAGGCGGCAGCGGGCTTGGCAGACTTGGCGGGGGTGGCGGGCTGCATCTTGCCGCCCTTGCCGATGACGATGGCCTGACCGCCCTTGGGGATGGCCGGGCGCACGGGGGCGCGGTTCTCCGCGCCGGGGCCGAAGCGGGGCTTGGCGATGGGCGCGGGCGCAGCCTTCGCGGCGGGCTTTGCGGATGCGGCCCTGGCGGGCTTCGCGGCGGATTTCGCGGGGGCTTCGGGGGCGGGCTTTGCGGCGGGCGCGGCTTTGTGGGGCTTGCGCTCCGGGGCGGGCTCACCCGAGGCGGTCAGCTTCTTGGGCAGGGCAGCCGTGCGGCCGAGTTTGGCCAGGCGGGCGGCCTTGGCCAGCTGGCGGGCGGCCTCCTTCTCCTTGGGGTCGGTGGGGGTGGTCACCTCCATCGGCCACTCGCTCTCCTTCACGGGCAGGCGCTTGCCGATGAGCTTCTCCACCTGCTCGAGCTGCTTCACCTCGTCGATGCAGCAGAAGGAGATGGCCGTGCCGTCGCGGCCTGCGCGGCCCGTGCGGCCGATGCGGTGCACATAGGCCTCCGGCTCCATGGGCATATCGTAGTTGAACACATGGGACAGGCCGGCAATGTCGATGCCGCGGGCGGCGATGTCGGTCGCGATGAGCACGCGGCACTCGCCGGACTTGAAGCGGTTCAGGGCGTTGACGCGCTGGTTCTGGCTCTTGTCGCCGTGGATGGCTACGCTGTCGATGCCCTCGCGCTTCAGCTCGCGCACGATACGGTCCGCGCCGTGCTTGGTGCGGCTGAAGACCAGCGCGCTTTCCACGTCCTGCTCGCGCAGGAGGTGGGCCAGCAGGTGCTTCTTGTTGGCCTTGTCCACGTAGTAGAGGCTCTGGTCGATCTTCTTGACCGTGGAGGACACGGGGTCCACCTTGACGGTTTCCGGGTTGTGGAGCAGATCGAGGGCCAGCTTCTCCACCTCCGGGGGCATGGTGGCGGAGAAGAGCAGCGTCTGATGCTTCTGGGGGAGCTTCGAAGCGATGCGGCGCACGTCGTGGATGAAGCCCATGTCCAGCATCCGGTCGGCCTCATCCAGCACGAAGGTCTCCACCCAGTCCAGGCGGACATAGCCCTGGTTCATCAGGTCCCACAGGCGGCCGGGGCAGGCGATGACCGTGTCCGCGCCCCGGTGCAGCGCGTCCACCTGGCTCTGCTGGTTCACGCCGCCGAAGATGACGCAGGGCACCGTGGGCAGGTTCTTGCCGTAGAGCACGAAGTTATCGTAAATCTGCAGGGCCAGCTCGCGCGTGGGGGTCAGGATCAGCTGGCGGATCACCCGGGGCTGATTGCCGCGCACGGGCTTGTTCACCATCTGCTGGATCATCGGCAGGGCGAAGGCGGCGGTTTTGCCGGTGCCGGTCTGGGCGCAGCCGAGCACGTCCTTGCCGGCGGCGACCAGGGGGATCGTTGCCCGCTGGATGGGGGTGGGGGTTTCGTAGCCCGCCGCGTGTACGTTTTTGAGGATCGCAGGCAGGAGATTCAGTGTTTCAAAACTCATTGCAACAGTTCCGTTTCTTCATTCAGGATATCAGGCGCATAACACACCAGTATGCATTATAGCACACTTTTCCGTGCAGCACAACGGGGCAGACGGGAAGAATTCTCGGGCGGTTTTATTGACATCTTCCGCCTGCGAGCTTATTATATGTGAGAAAGAGTCTGTTTCATTCATTGATGATTCACAGGGAGGACGTATCGATATGATGATCCTTTGGGACTGGAATGGCACGCTGGTGGCGGATGTGCCCCATGTGGTGGCGATGAACAACCTTGTGCTGGAGCAGTTCGGCTACCGGCACACCAGCGAGGTGGAATACCGGGCGAAGTTCCGCCACCCGGTGCATGAATACTACTACGACCTGGGCGTGACGGCGGAGGATTTCCCGAAGATCGCCAAGTTCTGGAACAAGGCCTATGTGGACGGCTTCGCCTGCGTGCCCCTGGCCCCTGGCGTGGCCGACGCGGTGCGCCGCTTCCATGATGCGGGCTTCCGCCAGGCGATCATCTCCGCCTCCCAGGTGGATCAGCTGCGCGCCCAGGTGGAGCATTTCCCCCAGCTGCGGGGGATGTTCGACCCCGTGCTGGGGCTGGATAACCAGCTGGCGGTCAGCAAGGTGCAGCTGGCGGTGGACTTCCTCGCCCGTGAGGGGATCGACCCGGCGGAGTGCGTCTTCATCGGCGATACCACCCACGACGCGGAAACCGCCGCGGCCATCGGCTGCCGGTGCTATCTGGTGGCCGGCGGCCATCAGGAGGAAAGCGTGCTGCACACGGCGCAGAACGCCACGGTGGTGGATTCCATCAGCGCGGTGCTGGACGCGCTGGGGGTGTGAGGCATGAGCGAGCCAAAGACCTGGATGGATGACCTCCTGGAGCAGGTGGCCGCCGGGAAAATGCTGCCCCAGGAGGCGCTGAACCGGTTCTTCCTGCACAAGCGGGAATCGGAGCAGAGCGCCCTGACGGCGGAGGATCACGCCTTCCTCACCGCCATGGATGCGGCGGAGACGGCGCAGGTGGTGGCCAAGTGGTGCGCGCGCAATGCCGCTGCGCAGGGCGGGGCTGCGGCCATCACGGTGGATCTGCGCCGACCGGGGCTGCTGCATCCCCGCCGCCATCCGCCGCGGGTGACAGGGCTCGGCCTGTCCGGGCGGAAGATGGCGCTGTTCACCCCCGATGGCGCGGGGCAGGGCGGCGAGTATGGCGAGGACTGCCTGCGCGTGAGCGGCAGCTTCTCCGGTGCGTGGGGGGACGCGGTGTTCCTGCCGGTGTTCACCTCCGCGCTGAAAACGGCGCTGACGGCCCATGGCCTGCCTGCGCCGGAATACCTGACCTGATGATGGGTCGATACGAGGTAATGCATGTCAAATCCCAATGAAAACCGGGCGGCTTCGGGTCTGACGGAGGCCGAGGCGGCGGCGCGCCCGCGCAATGTGGTCACGGAGGCTCCGGGCAAGTCGGTCTGGCAGATCATCGCCAGCAACTTGTTCACGCCCTTCAACGCGCTGAACGTGGCGCTGGCGCTGTGCCTGGCGCTGGTGGGCTCCTGGCGCAACATGCTCTTCATGGGCGTGGTGATCTCCAATACGCTCATCGGCACGGTGCAGGAGCTGCGTGCCCGGGCGACCATCCGGCGGCTGTCGCTGCTGAATGTGCCGCTTTCGCATGTGCTGCGCGAGGGGCGGGAGCGCGAGTGCCGCCCGGAAGAGCTGGCACTGGGAGACCTGATCATCCTGCGTGCGGGCGACCAGGTGCCGGCGGACGCTGCGGTCATCAGCGGTAGCGGCGCGGCGGATGAATCCATGCTGACCGGCGAGAGCGACGCCATTGCCAAAGCGGCCGGGGATGAGCTGCTCTCGGGCAGCTGCATCGTCCGGGGGCGCATCGTGGCGCAGCTGACCCGCGTGGGCGACGACAGCTACGCCGCCCGCCTGACCCGCTCCGCCAGGGAGATCAAACGCCCCAGATCCGCCCTGATGCTGGAAATGAACAGGCTCATCCGCATCGTCAGCTGCATCCTGCTGCCGCTGGGGGTGCTGCTGTTCTGCCGGGAGTTCTTCCTGGACGGCGTGGCCCTGACCTCCGCCGTGCCCAGTGCGGTGGCGGCCATGGTGGGCATGATCCCCGAGGGGCTGATGCTGCTGACCAGCGTGGCCATGGCCGTGGGCGTGGTGAAGCTGGGGCGGCGGGGGACGCTGGTGCAGGAGCTTTATGGCATCGAGACCCTCGCCCGGGCGGACGTGCTCTGCCTGGACAAGACCGGCACGCTGACCACCGGGCGCATGGCGGTGCATGCGCTGCACCCTGTGGAGGGGGACGACGCGGCATTGCGGGCCGCGCTGGCGCGGTTCCTGGGGGCGATGGACGACCCATCCCCCACGCTGAACGCGCTGCGGGACGCCGTGCCTGCCGCGCAGGAGGAAGCCGTGGCGGTGGCGCCCTTCACGGCGGAGCGGAAGATGAGCGCGGCCACCTTCGCAGACGGAACGACGCTGCTGCTGGGTGCGCCGACCTTTGTGCTGACGGCGGAGCAGCTCACGCCCCATCAGGCGCACATCGCCGCATGGGCGGAGGCGGGCTGCCGGGTGCTGGCCTTCTGCCGGAGCTGCGAGCCGGTGCGGGAGGGGGCGGCGCTTCAGGCGGAAGCCCTCCTGGGCTTCTGCGTGCTGACGGACGAGCTGCGCCCCCATGTGCATGAAACGCTGGCATACTTTGCCGGGCAGGGCGTGGAGATCCGTGTGATCAGCGGCGATGACCCGCGCACGGTGGCTTCCATCGCCCGGCAGGCGGGGCTGGAGGGCGAGGCCGTGGACGCCTCCGCCCTCGATGATGTGCAGCTGGATGCCGCCTGCGAGCGCTGCACCATCTTCGGCCGCGTCACCCCGGTGCAGAAGAAGCTGATTGTCGAGGCGCTCAAGCGCCGCGGGCACTCCGTGGCCATGACCGGCGACGGCGTGAACGACATCCCGGCCCTGAAGGCGGCGGACTGCTCCATCGCCATGCCCGGCGGTGCGCAGGCGGCCCGGCAGGTGGCACAGCTGTCCCTGCTGGATGGCGACTTCTCCGCCCTGCCGGAGGTGGTGGGCGAGGGGCGGCGGGTCATCGGCAACATCACCCGCGCGGCCTCCCTGTTCCTGGTCAAGACGCTGTACTCCTTCGCGCTGGCGCTGCTGGTGCTCTTCCTGCCGGTGGCCTACCCCTTCCAGCCCATCCAGCTGACGCTGGTGTCCACGCTGACCATCGGCGCGCCGTCCTTCTTCCTGGCGCTGGAGCCGAACCGGCAGCGGGTGCAGGGGGGATTCCTGCAAACGGTGCTGCTGCGGGCGATCCCCGGCTCGGCGGCGGTGACGCTCTGCGCGGCAGCGGCGATGCTCTGCCACAGCGTGTTCGGCTGGAGCGACGCGGACTGCTCCACCCTGGCGACCCTTTCGGCAGGCGTGGTGGGCGTGCTGATGCTGCTGCGGGTCTGCCGGCCCCTGACGCGCCTGCGCGGTGCGCTGGTCATCACGTCGGCGGTGGCCTTCGTGGGCGCGGTGCTGCTGCTGGGGCGGGTCTTCTGCCTCACGACGCTGACCGGCCCGGCGCTGCTGGCCCTGCCGGTGCTCATCGCGGCGGCCGCCGGCGTGATGGCGCTGGCCACCTGCATCATGCAGCATTGGCTTGACAGGGCGCCATGATGGATGCGCAATGATCACAACAACCAATTCCGGGCATAGATCGTATACGCCCCGGAAGCGGGAGAAAAATCCGGAATTGAAAGACAGCGGACGGACTGCCTGCGTGCAGTTCGCCCGCTTTTTATGTGGTGCGCTCCGTCCACGAAACCGAATTCCGCATTCCGAATTCAAAAAACACAGCCCCCGCGCGGTGCGGGAGCTGCGGATGATGCGGTTTACATTCACTCGGTGACGGTGAAGGGCGCGGTGTACACCTTCTGGCCGTTGAAGTAGAGGGTCACGTCGTATTCGCCGGTGGGCACGCCGCCGTAGTAGTTCATCAGGAGGTTGAAGTAGTCATCCACCGGAATGAAGCCCCACACCGGCACGGAGGACTTGCCGTGGTGCAGCTCCAGCGTGCCGCAGAAGACCACGTCGCTGAAGTCATTGGGCGCTTCGATGGCGATCTGGAAGGCGTAGGTGCGGGAGCGGGACAGCGTGGAGTAGGTCAGGCGCAGGTACAGGCCGTGGAGCGTTTCGTTCTCCTGGGCGATCTCGCTGGCGGAGAAGGCCGTCTGCTGTTTGGTGCTGCGGCCGATGCGGTGCATGGGCTTGAAGCGGATCTTCGCGCCGATGGCGGTGTCCGTACCGGGGGTGGGGGCGTAGTAGGTGTACTCCGCCGTCTGCCCCAGGGCATCCACCACGGTGATGACGTAGCTCACGCCGGGCACGAGGCGGTTGAGGGTGCAGGTGTACTCCGTCACGCCCTCTGCGGCCGTCCAGCCGAAGGGGACGGGGGCGGATTGCAGCAGCTCATATTGCACGGTGTAGGGGCCGTTGGCCGCCTCATCCGCCCAGGTGACGGTGACAGTGCCATCGGCATTCTGCACGGCAGAGGTGATCTCAAGCGGCACGACCTCGCGCTCCTGATGCAGAAGCGCCAGCAGGCAGTTGGTGCACAGGTAATCATCGCTGCCGGTCTCGCTGCCGCAGAGGGTGCAGCTGGCGGCAAAGGCGGAGGTGGCCATCAGGCAAAGGAAAGCCGCCAGGGCGAAAAGACGGATCAGGGCGTGCTTGCGCATAAATAACCGAACCCCTTTCGTGCGGGAGTGTTCTGTCCTTTCAGTTTACCATGTCCTTCCGGGAATGTCAATGTGCAAATGCGGTTGACGTCGAATTCTGACGCATCAGGGCATGTCCGCATGAAAAAACCGCAGCACCCGGAGATGCTGCGGCAAGTGTGGATCAGTTGCTGATGCGGAAGGTGTCGGAGGTAACGAAGAGGCCGTCGTAGTACAGCGACCAGGTGTAGGTGCCGGTGGGCATGGTGCCGTACGCGTCGATCATGATGCTGAAGTACTCGTCAAAGGTATAGAAGTTCCAGTAGTAATTGTAGTTGCCGCGGTAGAGGATATCCTCGCCGACGGCGTCAACCACCACATCGCCGTTGGGGGAGGTGATGGCGATGAGCATCGTGTACTGACGCTCGCGGGCCAGCTGGGGATAGTCCAGCTGGATGTAGGCGCCGTAGCTGGTGCTGTTCTGGTAGCGGCGGATGTCGGAGGCGGAGAAGGCGTAAACCTCCTCGTAAGCGTTGTCGCGGCAGTACTTCAGCTCGATGTTGGCCTTCACGGAGAACTCGTTGAAGCGGGGCGTGGTGCCGCCGTCGTAAGCCTTGTAAGTTGTGTTGCCGTTCTTGTCCTCAACGATGATCCAGTAATCGCTGCCGGGGACGACCATGTCGGCCACGGCGGAGGTGGTGTAGACGTCCTGCTGACACAGCTGAGCGGGAACGACCTGGATGGAGTCGGAGGCGTAGCTGTTGCTGCGCTTCTGCAGCACATAGAGGTTGTAGGGGGCGTTGTTGGCGCCATCGGTCCAGGACACCTGCAGGGAGCCGTCATCGTTGAGGGAGATGCGGTCGATGGTCATGCTGGAGGTGGTGTTCTGGTTGGTATTGGTGTTCGTGTTGTTGTTGGTATTGTTGGTCGTGGTGGAAGTGCCGGCGCTGGGCTGCTTGGTGCCGCAGTCGGGGCAGAAGTTGTAGGCGCCGCCCAGGTAAGCACCGCAGTTGATGCAGTAGTTCGCAGCCAGCGCGACGGAGGCGCACAGCACGAGGCACAGCGCGAGGGCAAGGGTGACGATGAGGTTCTTCTTCATTGGATATCACGCTCCTTTGCAAGGATTCTAACATAAAATACCAGTGTGTGTCAAGTCGGAAAAAAAGCCGGAGCATGCAGGCGCAGCTCCGGCGGATGGGTTCAGTTGTCTCAGAAGAACATGCGGTCCTCGATGTACTTGCGCAGGTCGGAAATGGCGACGCGCTCCTGCTGCATGGTGTCACGGTCACGGATGGTGACGGTGCCGGTGGCCTCGGTGTCGAAGTCCACGCAGATGCAGAAGGGGGTGCCGATCTCGTCCTGGCGGCGGTAGCGCTTGCCGATGGAGCCGGTCTCGTCGTAATCCACGGGGAAGTACTTGGCCAGCTGCTGGTACAGCTCGCGGGCCTGGGCGCCCAGCTTGTTCTTCTGCAGGGGGAGAACCGCGCACTTGAAGGGCGCCAGGGCCGGGTGCAGGTGCAGCACCGTGCGCACGTCGCCGCCCTCCAGCTCCTGCTCCTCATACGCGTCGCACAGGAAGGCCAGAACCAGGCGCTCCACGCCCACGGAGGGCTCCACGCAGTAGGGGATGAAGCGCTCATTGGTCACCGGATCCATGTACTCCATGGACTTGCCGGAGTGCTCCTGGTGCTGCTTGAGGTCGTAGTCGGTGCGGTCGGCGATGCCCCAGAGCTCGCCCCAGCCGAAGGGGAAGAGGTACTCGAAGTCGGTCGTGGCCTTGGAGTAGAAGGCCAGCTTTTCCGGCTCGTGGTCGCGCAGGCGGAGCTTCTCAGCGTTCATGCCCAGGCTCAGCAGCCAGTCGCGGCAGAAGGCGCGCCAGTACTGGAACCACTCCAGATCCTCGCCGGGCTTGCAGAAGAACTCCAGCTCCATCTGCTCGAACTCCAGCACGCGGAAGATGAAGTTGCCGGGGGTGATCTCGTTGCGGAAGGACTTACCGATCTGGCAGATGCCGGCGGGCAGCTTCTTGCGGGTGGTGCGCATGGCATTGAGGAAGTTGACAAAGATGCCCTGAGCGGTCTCGGGGCGCAGCAGCACCTCCGCCGCGGAGGACTCATTCACGCCCAGGTGGGTCTTGAACATCAGGTTGAACTGGCGGATGCCGGTGAAATCCTTCTTGCCGCACACGGGGCAGACGATGTCATGCTCCTGGATGTAGGCCTCCAGCTCCTCGTTCTTCCAGCCGTCGCCGGTCTCGGCGCCCTGGGTGAAGTCCTCGATGAGCTTGTCGGCACGGAAGCGGGCCTTGCAGGCCTTGCAGTCCATCAGCGGATCGTTGAAGCCGCCCACGTGGCCGGAAGCCACCCACACCTCGCGGTTCATGAGGATGCCGCAGTCCAGGCCCGTGTTGTAGGGGCTCTCCTGCACGAACTTCTGCCACCAGGCACGCTTGATGTTATTCTTGAAAGCCACGCCCAGGGGGCCGAAGTCCCAGGTGTTGGCCAGGCCGCCGTAGATCTCGGAGCCGGCGAAGATGAAGCCGCGGTTCTGACAGAGCGCCTTGAGTTTTTCCATCGTCAGTTCAGCCATTGAAAAAATTCCTCCTTGTTGGTACATGGCTGGCGTGCCATGCCCGGATTGGTACCTGTCTATCATAGGCGGAATGGGCGGATTTGTCAAGCGGATATGCGGACGAAATACCGCGCGGGGGCAAAATCGTCCGCTGGAGCGTCATTCGGCGACGTTGTCGGGTGGGCCGTCCAGCCGGCAGACGGGCGCGGCCCAGCGCACGGCGTTGGTGATGATGCGCTGGATCTCCGGCTGCTCGTAGACCGGCGCTTCCTCGTGGCCGGGCTGGAAGTAGAAGATCCGGCCCATGCCGCGGATGAAGGTCATCCCGCTGCGGAAGACGTGGCCGCTGGCGAACCAGCCCAGGAAGACGATATCGTCCGGCCGGGGGATGTCGAAGGGTTCGCCGTACATCTCCTCTGCCGGGAGGTCGATGCAGGCGGGCACGCCCCGGGCGATGGGGTGGGCGGGCGCGATGCACCAGAGCTTCTCGCTGTCCCCGTGCCGCCAGTGCAGGGTCATGGTCGTGCCCATCAAATCGCGCATGATGCGGCTGAAGTGGGCCGAATGCAGGGCGATGAGCCCCATGCCGGCGTGCACGGCCTCGCGCACCAGGCGCACGGTCTCGTCGGTGACGTCTTCCTGCCGGGCGTGGCTCCACCAGATCAGCACGTCGGTGCCCGCCAGCAGCTCCCGGGTGATGCCCTGATGGGGCATGTCCAGGGTGACGCAGGTGACGGCGATATCCTCCTCGCGGCTGAGGAAGCGGCGGATGCAGCCGTGGATGCCCTCGGGATACACGGCGGCGATGGCGGGGATCTCCCTCTCGTGGACGTACTCGTTCCACACGGTGACGCGGATGGTTCTGCTCACAGCGCCGCCTCCTTTTCCTTCAGCCACTGGATGGATGCGCGGATCGTTCCTGCATAATCCGCTGCGCCAAAGTGCTCGATGGTCATCACGCCCTCGTAGCCCGCGCCGGAGAGGCGGCGCAGCACGGTGGCCATGGGGATGTGGCCGTAACCCACTGCGCAGGGGTACATCACCTCGCCCGTGACGGCGGTGGTGGGGGTGCCGGCAGGAGTGACACCCTGCGCCAGCCGGGGCAGGAAGCGGTCCTTGAGGTGCACGTGGGCGATGCGGTCGGAAAAGCGGTACTGGGCCTCGAGGATATCGTCGCCGGAGAAGAGGAAGTTGCCCGTTTCCAGCGTGACCCGCAATTCCGGCACGGCGGCGAGGAACTCCGACATCCCCGCAATGGTGGAGATGGGGCTGCGTGCGTCGTCGAAGCACTCGATGGTGGGGGTGATCCCGCGCCGGGCGGCCATGGCGGCGAACTGCCGGGTGGCGGCGATCATCCGCGCCTTTTCGGTGCCGCATCTGTCCGCGTCGGCGGGATCGGTGAAGAAGCCGGGGATGATCATCACCCGGGGGCAGTTCAGCAGCTCTGCCTGCCGCAGGAGCAGGTCGTCTGCAGCGGGGAGGCTGCCCTCCTCCTGCCAGCTGTAGAAGCCGTAAATGCTCGATGGCGTGAGGCCGCCTTCGGCCAGCAGGGCGGCAAAGGCGCGGATGGCGGCTGTATCGCTGCCGATGGCGTCGCGGTCCAGCTCGATGTGCGTGATGCCCCAGCTGCGGGCGGTCCGCATCATTTCGGGCACGGTGCAGCCCGTTTCCCGGGCGGCTTCACAGATGTGATGATGGAAAACGCTGTACTTCATGGGAATATCCTCCGTCGGGCGGGATGGAGTTGTCATGTCCGTATTATAGGTAGGAAGAGCGGGGACTGTCAAGGCGGAGGACGGATGTCTGCTCCAGGTGGTTGCCGGTCACGAAGCGAAAACGATTGAAAATGTCAGAAAATTATCGTTAAATAATTGACAATGCCGTCCGGACATGCTATACTGATGATGCCGGGAAAGGGGACGCCCTTCCCGGCAGGAAACGGAACCCCCATCATGGTGTGAATAAAGAAGGAGAGACAGTCATGGCCAAGGAATATCAGGTTGTCGATTCCGTGGAGAGCTTTGCGGCTGCGCTGAACCGCGTGCGCGCCGCTCAGAAGAAGTTTGCGACCTACACCCAGGAGCAGGTGGACGCCATCTTCCGCGCCGCTGCCCTGGCCGCCAACAACGCCCGCATCCCGCTGGCGAAGATGGCCGTGGCCGAAACCGGCATGGGCCTGGTGGAGGACAAGGTCATCAAGAACCACTACGCCGCCGAATACATCTACAACGCCTACAAGGACGTGAAGACTTGCGGCGAGCTGGAGCGCGACGAGGCGGCCGGCATCATCCGCGTGGCCGACCCCATCGGCGTGGTGGCGGCGGTCATCCCCACCACCAACCCCACCTCCACGGCCATCTTCAAGTGCCTCCTGTGCCTCAAGACCCGCAACGGCATCGTCATCAGCCCCCACCCCCGGGCGAAGAAGTCCACCATCGAGGCGGCGAAGATCGTGCTGGAGGCCGCCGTGGCCGCTGGCGCCCCCGAGGACATTATCGTCTGGGTGGACGTCCCCAGCCTGGAGCTGACCAACATGGCCATGAAGGAGGCCGACACCATCCTTGCCACCGGTGGCCCCGGCATGGTCAAGGCGGCGTACTCCTCCGGCAAGCCTGCCCTGGGCGTGGGCGCGGGCAACACCCCCGCCATCATCGACGAGTCTGCCGACGTCAGGCTGGCGGTGAACTCCATCATCCACTCCAAGACCTTCGACTACGGCATGATCTGCGCCTCTGAGCAGAGCTGCATCGTGATGGACAGCATCTACGATGAGGTGAAGGCCGAGTTCGCCGCCCGCGGCTGCTACTTCCTCCAGGGCGAGGAGATCGATAAGGTCCGCCGCACCATCATCATCAACGGCGCGCTGAACGCCCGCATCGTTGGCCAGCCCGCGTGGAAGATCGCCGAACTCTCCGGCGTGTCCGTGCCCCGCACCACCAAGGTGCTCATCGGCGAGGTGGAGTCCGTTGACCTCTCCGAGGAGTTTGCCCACGAGAAGCTCAGCCCCGTGCTGGCCATGTACCGCGTGAAGGACATGGACGAGGCATTCGACAAGGCGGATCAGCTCATTGCCGACGGCGGCTACGGCCACACCTCCTCCATTTACCTCAACGCCGTGACCCGCAGGGATCTGATCGACCGCTTCGCTGCCCGCATGAAGACCTGCCGCATCCTGGTCAACACCCCTGCGGCCCAGGGCGGTATCGGCGACATTTACAACTTCGTGCTCAAGCCCTCCCTGACCCTGGGCTGCGGCTCCTGGGGCGGCAACTCCGTCTCCGAGAACGTGGGCGTGAAGCACCTGATCAATGTCAAGACCGTTGCGATGCGGAGGGAGAATATGCTGTGGTTCCGCGCACCCCAGAAGGTGTACCTGAAGAAGGGCTGCCTGACCGTCGCCCTGGACGAGCTCAAAAATGTGATGGGCAAGAAGAAGTGCTTCATCGTCACTGATGCTTTCCTTTTCAGCAACGGCTACACCAGGCCCGTGACCGACAAGCTGGACGAGATGGGCATCGTCCACACCACCTTCTTCGACGTTGCGCCCGACCCGAGCCTCGCCTGTGCCAAGGAGGGCGCCAAGGCCATGGCGGCCTTCCAGCCCGACTGCATCATTGCCCTGGGCGGCGGCTCCGCGATGGACGCGGCCAAGATCATGTGGGTGATGTACGAGCACCCCGAGGTGGACTTTATCGACATGGCCATGCGCTTCATGGACATCCGCAAGCGCGTGTATCCCTTCCCCAAGATGGGTGAGAAGGCGTACTTCATTGCCGTGCCTACCTCCGCCGGTACCGGCTCCGAGGTGACGCCCTTCGCCGTCATCACCGACGAAACGACGGGCGTGAAGTACCCCCTGGCGGACTACGAGCTGATGCCTCACATGGCCATTGTCGACGCCGACCTGATGATGTCTGCCCCCAGGGGCCTGACCAGTGCCTCCGGCATTGACGCGCTGACCCACGCCCTGGAGGCCTATGCCTCCATCATGGCCACCGACTTCACCGACGGCCTGGCCCTCAAGGCCATCAAGCTGATCTTTGAAAACCTGCCCGCCTGCTACGACAACGGCATGAACGAGCCCGTGGCCCGCGAGAAGATGGCCAACGCCGCCACCATCGCCGGCATGGCCTTCGCCAATGCGTTCCTGGGCGTGTGCCACTCCATGGCCCACAAGCTGGGCGCGTTCCACCACCTGCCCCACGGCGTGGCCAATGCCCTGCTGATCGAGGAGGTCATCCGCTTCAACAGCGAGGAGGTTCCCCCGAAGATGGGCACCTTCCCCCAGTACGCCTACCCCCAGGCCAAGGCCCGGTACGCGGAGATTGCCGACTTCCTGCGTCTGCCCGGTGCAACGGATGACGAGAAGGTGGAGAGCCTGATCTCCGCCATCGCCGGGCTGAAGGAGCGCGTGGGCATCCGCAAGACCATCCGCGACTACGGCGTGGACGAGCAGACCTTCCTGGCGACGCTGGATGAGATGGTCGAGCAGGCCTTCGACGATCAGTGCACCGGCGCGAATCCCCGCTACCCGCTGATGAGCGAGATCAAGGATATGTACCTGAAGTGCTACTACGGCCAGTGAGCGGCTGCCATTGACGCTGCCGGGTGCGCCTCCCGCTTGACAGGCGCGCCCGGAATCGGTTATCATCAAATCAGGAGGTAAGAATATGAAGTTGGATACGATCATTGCAACCCCTGCCGGCAAGGTGGTCTACCGCGACGGCGACATGGCCATCAAGGTGTTCGACGAGAGCTACAGGAAGTCCGACGTGCTCAACGAGGCGCTGAACACCGCCCGCGTGGAGGAGACTGGCCTTGCCATCCCCCAGCTGATCGACGTGCAGCAGATCGACGGCAAGTGGGCCATCATCACCGAGTACATCCCCGGCAAGACCCTGGCCCAGCTGATGGCTGAGAACCCCGAAAAGGAAGACGAGTACCTGGAAATGTTCGTCGACCTGCAGCTGGACGTCCACCGCCACACCTGCCCGATGCTCAACATGCTGACGGAGAAGATGCAGCGCAAGATCAGCCAGACGAAGCTGGACGCCACCACCCGCTACGAGCTGCACGCCCGCCTGGCCTCCATGCATGTGCACACCAAGCTCTGCCACGGCGACTTCAACCCCTCCAACATCATCATCACCCCCGACGGCAAGCCATACATCATCGACTGGGCCCACGCCACTCAGGGCAACGCCTCGGCAGACGCGGCCCGCACCTACCTGCTCTTCAACCTCGAGGGCAAGGAGCAGCTGGCCCGCAAGTACCTGCGCCACTTCTGCCTCAAGAGCGACACCGCCAAGCAGTATGTGCAGAAGTGGATCCCCATCGTTGCGGCCTCCCAGTCCGTCAAGGGCAAGCCTGAGGAGCAGGAGCTGCTGACCCGCTGGGCGAGCGTCGTGGAGTACTATTGAGAATTCTGAATGCTTAATGCTTAATTCTTAATCTGGTTTGTGGAACGGAAGGAGGCAGCGTGATGATTTGTCCCTATTGTCAGGGTGAGATGCAGCGTGGGGAGATTTCGGCTGATCCCCGTGGCGGGTTGTTCTTCGAGCCGGAAGGGAAGAAGCGCACCTTCGGGGACGTGCTGTGCGGCGTGGGCCGCATCGAGGCTGCCCGGGGCGGCTGGTCGCGCCTGCGCGTCACCGCCGACTACTGCCACCAGTGCAAAAAAATGATCTTCGACACCACGATCGCCAAATGAACGAGCGCCGGATACCGTGCATGATGCGGTATCCGGCGCATTGCTGTATATGCGGTTGTTGGGCGGGTATCAGACGGCTGCCTTATGGCAATGCGGGATTGCCGCGCAGAGACCCCTCTCAGTCCCTTCGGGACAGCTCTCCCCAAGGGAGAGCCTTTTGGCGCATTACTTGCCGGTGCTGCCGAAGCCGCCTGTGCGGTCGGCTGCGACCTCATCCTCCTCCGCCAGCCCGTGGGGCAGGAACACGCCCTGGCAGAACCTTTCGCCCTTTTTGATGGTCACCTCGTGGCTGTCCATGGAGCAGGGGCTCATGCCATTCGTCAGGCGCACCATGATGTGCCCCTCGTTGGCGGCGTGGGCGTAGTCGCTGTCGATGACGCCCACGGTGTTGGCCAGCCGCACCTGATGCTTGAAGCCAAGCCCGCTGCGGGGGAAGAGCATCAGCACCCAGCCGGGCTGCATCTCGCAGCGGACGCCGGTGGGGATGGTGAGGGCGTCGCCGGGGTGCAGCGTCACGTCTGCCGGGCAGACGAAGTCGTAGCCTGCCGAGCCGGCCGTGGCGCGGCGGGGCAGGGGGATGTCGGCGACGGGCAGGGCGTCCGGCAGCTGCTGGTCGGCGGCGTACTGATCCTCCGATACGCGCAGGAAGCGTGCAATGCTCATGCGCGGGCCTCCTTCCAGTCGGTGAACGCGTCGGAGAGGCGCGCCAGCTCCTCAAAGCCCAGCTTCTCGCCGCGGATGCGCTCGTCCAGCCCGGCGGCATGCATCAGCGCGACCGCCTCGGCGCGCTCCATGTGGAAGGCCGCGCACAGGCCGTTGGTCATGGTCTTGCGGCGGAGGGCAAAGCCCGCTTGCGCGACGCGGAAGAAATCCTCCTCGTTTTTGACCTGCACCAGGGGCTTTTCCCGCTTCGGCAGGACGATGAAGGCGCTGTCCACCTTGGGCACGGGCGTGAAGCACTCGGCGGGCACGTCCATGGCCAGGTAAGGGTCGCAGTAGAACTGGCAGCGCAGGGCCAGCGGGCCCCAGGCCTCCGTGCCGGGCTCGGCCAGCACCTTGTCGGCCACCTCTTTTTGAACCATCAGGGCCATCTGCCGGATGTCGAGGGGGGAGGTCAATAACATGGTCATGAGGGGAGTTGTGATGTAATAGGGGATGTTCGCCACGACGGACAGCGGCTTGCGCAGATTCGCGGTGATCTCCGGCAGGTTGACCGTCATCACGTCGCCGTGGACGAGGGTGAAGTTGTCATACTCCGCCATGAAGCCGTTCAGCAGGGGGATGAGGCGGTCGTCCAGCTCCACGGACAGGACATGGTGCGCCGCCTTGCACAGGTGCTTGGTCATGCTGCCCGCGCCGGGGCCGACCTCCAGCACGTCGTCCTCCTTCGTCACGCCGGCGGCGCGCACCAGGGCGGCAAGCAGGTCCTCGTCATAGATGAAATTCTGGCCCAGCCCCTGCTTGTAGCGCAGCTGGCTGTCGCGGATGCGTTCCTTGGATTTGCTCAT
>JAFQQT010000050.1 GCA_017410455.1 Clostridia bacterium | reverse complement strand
GCTGGCACCGCCCAGAACCCCGACATCTACTTCCAGGGCCGTGAGGCTGGCAACAAGTACTACATGGCCGTGCCCGAGATCGTGGAAGAGACCATGAAGCAGGTCGAGGAACTGACCGGCCGCAAGTACAACCTGTTCGACTACGTCGGCGCTCCCGATGCTGAGAAGGTCATCATCGCCATGGGCTCCGGCTGTGACGTTGCTCACGAGGCCGTCAACAAGCTGGTCGCCATGGGCGAGAAGGTCGGCCTGATCAAGGTCCACCTGTTCCGTCCCTTCTCCGTGAAGCACTTCCTGGGCGCCATCCCCGCGACCTGCAAGAAGATCGCCGTGCTGGACCGCACCAAGGAATCCGGCTCCCTGGGCGAGCCCCTGTACCTGGACGTCTGCGCTGCGCTGGCTGAGGCTGGCCGCAAGGACATCACCGTGGTCGGCGGCCGCTACGGCCTGGGTTCCAAGGAGTTCACCCCCACCCACGTGCTGGCCGTGTACAACAACCTGGACGGCGAGTGCAAGAACCACTTCACCGTGGGTATCGTCGACGACCTGACCGGCACCTCCCTGCCCATGCCCGAGCTGTTCAACGCGGCTCCCGAAGGCAGCATCTGCTGCAAGTTCTACGGCCTGGGCTCTGACGGCACCGTCGGCGCCAACAAGAACTCCATCAAGATCATCGGCGACCACACCGATCTGTACGCTCAGGCGTACTTCTCCTACGACTCCAAGAAGTCCGGCGGTCTGACCGTTTCCCACCTGCGCTTCGGCAAGACCCCCATCCAGAGCCCCTACCTCATCGACGCGGCTGACTTCATCGCCTGCCACAACCCCGCCTATGTGACCATGTACGACATGGTGTCCTCCCTGAAGGACGGCGGCGTGTTCCTGCTGAACTGCCAGTGGTCCGCGGATGAGCTGGACGCTCACCTGCCCGCTGCCATGAAGCAGCTGCTGGCCAAGAAGAACGCCAAGATGTACATCATCAACGCCATCGAGCTGGCTGCCAAGGTCGGCATGGGCAACCGCATCAACACCATCATGCAGGCTGCCTTCTTCAAGCTGGCGGACGTCATCCCCTATGAGCAGGCTGACGAGTACATGAAGGCCTACGCCAAGAAGACCTACGGCAAGAAGGGCGACGCCATCGTTCAGAAGAACTGGGACGCCATCGACATCGCCATCTCCGGCCTGGTGAAGGTTGATGTGCCCGCTGAGTGGGCCACCGCCACCACCGGCGCTGAGGCCGCCAAGGTCGAAGGCACCACCGAGTACTTCGAGAGCTTCGTGCGCCCCGTGCTGGCTCAGGAGGGCGATAAGCTGCCCGTTTCTGCGCTGGATCCCCGTGGTATCGTGCCCACCGGCACCACCAAGTTCGAGAAGCGCGGCATCGGCGTGAAGGTTCCCATGTGGATCCCCGAGAACTGCATCCAGTGCGGCAACTGCGCTCTGGTTTGCCCCCACGCCTGCATCCGTCCCATCTACACCGAGGATGGCGTCGAGCTGCCCGAGGGTTATGTGACCAAGAAGGCCACCGGCAAGGAGTTCGCCGGCATGCAGTACCGCATGCAGGTCAGCCCGCTGGATTGCACCGGCTGCGGCAACTGCGTTGAGGTCTGCCCCGCCAAGGTGAAGGCCCTGTCCATGGAGCCCCTGGCGTCTCAGATGTCCGAGCAGGCCAACTGGGACTTCGCCATGACTGTGCCCGAGGTGGGCGACAAGGTTGCCAACCGCACCACCGTGAAGAACTCCCAGGCCCTCAAGCCCCTGTTCGAGTTCTCCGGCGCCTGCGCTGGCTGTGGCGAGACCCCCTATGTCAAGCTGGTCACCCAGCTGTTCGGCGATCGCATGATCGTTGCCAACGCCACCGGCTGCTCCTCCATCTACGGCGGCTCCGCCCCCACCTGCCCCTACACCACCAACGACGCCGGCCACGGCCCCGCCTGGGCGAACTCCCTGTTCGAGGACAACGCTGAGTTCGGCTTCGGCATGAACCTGGCTGTGACCCAGCGCCGCGCCAAGCTGGCTGACCTGATCCGTGAGCTGGCCGAGAAGCGTGAAGACGCCAAGGAAGCCTGCGAAGAGTGGCTGGCTGGCATGGACAATGCCGAGGCCTCCAAGGCGGCTGCCAAGAAGATCATCGCGCTGGTCGAGGGCAAGGATTGCGACCTGTGCAAGCAGATCTACGCCATGAAGGACCTGCTGGTCAAGAAGTCCATCTGGATCTTCGGCGGCGACGGCTGGGCCTACGACATCGGTTACGGCGGCGTTGATCACGTGCTGGCCCAGAACCAGGACGTCAACATCCTGGTGCTGGACACCGAGGTGTACTCCAACACCGGCGGCCAGGCCTCCAAGTCCACCCCCACCGGCTCCGTGGCGAAGTTCGCTGCCGCCGGCAAGCGCACCAAGAAGAAGGATCTGGGCATGATGGCCATGAGCTACGGCTACGTCTACGTGGCGACCGTCGCCATGGGCGCCAATCCCCAGCAGCTGCTCAAGGCCATGACCGAGGCTGAGGCTTACAACGGCCCCTCCCTGATCATCGCCTACGCGCCCTGCATCAACCATGGCATCAACATGGGCAAGGCCCAGGCTGAGCAGAAGAAGGCTGTGGAGTGCGGCTACTGGCCCCTGTACCGCTTCAACCCCGAGCTGGAGCAGCCCATGACCATCGACTCCAAGGATCCCACCGGCGATTACCAGGAGTTCCTGCGTGGCGAAGTTCGCTACACCACGCTGGCCAAGATGTTCCCCGAAGCCGCTGAGCGTCTGTTCGCCCAGGCCGAGGAGGACGCCAAGTACCGCCGCGAGTCCTACAAGAAGCTGGCTGGCCAGGAGTAATGCTCTACGGTACGATCTGCGATGTCCATCACAGCCCGTACCTCCGCCAGACTGATTCCTGTAAGGGTTTCGGGTGATATAGTCCGGCCCCTCTGTCGAAAGGCAGAGGGGCTTTTGTGTATTGGCAAATGCGCAAAAGCGTGGTACAATACTGTCATCATCACAACGAGGTGACCCGTATGAAGCGCATTGCCCTCCTTGCCACCGGCGGCACCATCGCCTGCCGGCAGACCCCCGACGGCCTGACACCTGCTCTGCGCGCCAGCCAGATGCTGCACAGCGTGCCCTGCCGCGCGGACGTGGAAATCATCCCCAGGGACGTGTTCTCCATGGATTCCTCCAACATCCAGCCGGAGGAGTGGAGCGTGCTGGCCCGCGCGGTGGACGCGGCCATGCAGGATGCTGACGGCGTGGTCATCACCCACGGCACGGACACCATGGGCTACACGGCGGCGGCGCTGTCCTATATGCTGCACGGGCAGACGAAGCCCGTTATCCTGACAGGTTCGCAGCTGCCCCTGGGCGCGCCCCTGGGCGACGCGGAGACGAACCTCTCCTGCGCCATCGAGGCGGCCTGCAAGGGTGTGCCTGGCACCTATGTGTGCTTCGCGCGCAAGCTGATCCACGGCACCCGCGCGGTGAAGACCCACACGATGTCCTTCGATGCGTTTTCCAGTGTCAACCGGTCGCTGGCGGGCATCATCGACTCCGAGGGCGTGCGCTTCATGCGGCCGCAGCGCATCACGGGGGAGTACCGCTTCCGCCCGGAGGTGGACAGCCGGGTGTTCCTTTTGAAGCTCGTGCCGGGGACGCAGCCGGATGTGCTGGACTTTGTGGCGCAGGCGGGCTATCGCGGCCTGGTCATCGAGGCCTTCGGCCTCGGGGGACTGCACTACATCCGCCGGAATCTCGTGGAGAAGCTGCGCATGCTGCGGGAAAAGGGCGTGCGCATCCTGGTACTGACCCAGTGCATGTACGAAAAGGCGGATCTGTCCATCTACGAGGTGGGGACGCAGCTGCTGCGGACGGACGTGATCTCAGGGCAGGACCTGACCACGGAGGCGGCGGTGACCAAGCTCATGTGGGCGCTGGCGCAGGATAACACGGACGAGCTGCTCATGAGCGACCTGTGCGGCGAGATCCGGCAGGAAGGCTGAGCGGCGCAAAATGTGCATACAAAAACCCCCGGCAGACGTGCGGCAAGGCAGTCTGCCGGGGGTTTCGTGTGCGGGTTACGGATCGTCAGAGGGCGCAAAGTCGGCCAGATAGGCCGCGACGGAACGGGTCATCTCCCGGGAAAAATCGCTGTTGTACTTGCGGTTGCAGAAGGCCTGCATCCACTCCGCGTAGGGGCGGGCGGCAGCTTTGGGTGCGAAGAGCTGCTGCAGCTCGGCGGCGTCCATGTCGCGGTAGGCGTTCTCGTGGACGATGTGGCGCATGTCGGCGCGGGTGGGTTTGGGACGCTCGTGTTGCTGCCGGGTCGGGTAGCCGAACACCAGCATGCAGCAGGGGAAGACCCAGCGCGGCAGGTGCAGCAGCTGCTGATGTGCCTCGCGGTTCTCCATGATGTCGCCGATGTAGCAGGAGCCGATGCCCAGGCTTTCGGCAGCCACGACGGCATTCTGGGCGGCGATTGTTGCGTCGCTGACGGCCAGCAGCAGATCGCCCACGCCAGGATCGCGGGGCTCGCAGCCGGTGGCGCGGAAGGCCTCGTACCACTTGCGGCAGTCGGCGCAGAAGACCAGCACCATCTGTGCGGTGGCGATGAAGGGCTGATGATCGCAGGTCTCCGCCAGCTGCGCCTTCAGGGCGGGGGCGGTCACGTCGATGATGGTGTACAGCTGCTGATTGCCGGCGGTGGGCGCGTTGACGGCGGCCAGCAGGATGGCGTCCTTCACGGCGGCGGGGATGGGCTCGTCCGTGTAGGCGCGGATGGATTTGCGGGCCATCAGCCCGTGGATGGTCTGGTTCATGGGTTGCCTCCTGTGGGTCAGCGTTGGCGGAGCAGCAGGTCGAATTCGTACTCGTCATCCTGATAGCTCTCGCGGCAGCGGGCGATGCGCTGGGTGAAGCCGCGCTTTTCGTACATGTGCCTCGCGCGGGGGTTATCGTCCTCCACGCCTACGGTGATCTCCCGATATATACCCTGGTGTGTGGAATCCTGAAACATACCCTGATCGATCATGCGGATGATCGCGTCCAGCAGGAAGCTCCCATAACCTACCCCTTGCTTATCCTCCCGGATGCGGAAGGCGGAGAGGTATGCCCGCTGTCCGTCAATGGCAATCAGGGGATCAGCGCTGCGCCAGGTGACGTGCAGCTCGCCGATGAGTTCGTCATCCTCCAGCAGCAGGAAGATGCTGTGCTTGCCGGAGGTGATGCGGCGCGTGTTGGCGGCGATCATACCGGGAACGTCGTTGTAGTCGAACAGCTCCGGCAGGCGGGGCAGATCGGCGGGCGTTGCGGGGCGGATGGTCAGCATCGGTCAGTCCCCCTGCGCGGTGATCGCGGCAATGTGGGTGCTGATGGCTTCCAGCACCATCGGCGTTTTCAGGAAGCCCTTGTGGTCAATGTCCGGCACGGTCACGAAGGTGCAGCCGGCGGGGTAGGTCTCCGTCAGGCGCAGGGTGCTTTCGTAGGGGACGAGATGATCCTCCGGCGTGGCAAAGACCAGGGGCTGCACGGTGACGTCCGCAGCATAGGCAATGGACGGCATGTCGTAGCAGACCAGGGCCTCCAGTGGCCCGTGGAAAACGGGGACGATGTTGTTGAACAGGTCGGTGCCGCTGGCGTAGGGGGCCAGCAGGATCAGCCCGCTGACGGGACGGTTCGCGGCGCAGTAGTGGGCCGGGCCGGTGCCGATGGAGTACCCCAGGACGATGACCTCCGTCACGTCCTCACGGGCGGCCAGTGCATCGTAGACGTCCAGGGCCATGGCGCGGTAAGCGTCCGCGCCGGGCTTGCCGCCGGAGAGGCCGTAGCTGGGGTAGTCCAGCTGCGCAAAGTGGCAGCCGGAGAAGGCCGCCAGCCGCTCCGGGGTGCTGACCAGCTCCTGCATAAAGGCCGAGGCGTTCTCGTGGTTGCCGTTGAAGTAGAGGATGACGGGGGCGGCCCCCTCTGCGCCGCGCAGGAAGTAGCCGGACAGCACCGCGTCACCGCTTTCGACGGTCAGGGACTCTACGTCCTCCCGGGCCAGCAGCGCCTCGCGGGCCTGCGCGTCGTGAGTGGGGAGGTAGAGGAACAGCGGCGCGATGACCGGCGTGAGGGCCAGGGCCAGCACGCTCAGCACAAGGAGCGCGGCCAGGACGATGGCGGCGATGCGCCCGTAGCGCGGGCGGGGGTTCGGTGCGGTCTGCATGGATCAGCCCTCCTTGTCAAACAGGCCGGTGACGGCGCTGAAAAGGCTCTCGCGGATCTTGGGGAAGGTGGCGCGGCTGTCTTTGATGAACTGCTTCACATCCTCGCGGCGGGTCTTGCCGTCGGCGGGGCAGGGGTTGGCCACCACCGGCAGGTCGTAGCGGCGGGTGAAGCCGCGCACATCCGCCTCCTCCACGTACAGCATCGGGCGGATCACCTGCAGACCGGTCTTGTCCAGCTGCGTCACCGGCGGGAAGCACTCGGCGCGGCCCTCCATCATCAGGTTCATCACCAGCGTCTCGATGAAGTCGTCCTTGTGGTGGGCGTAGGCGATCTTGCAGCAGCCCAGCTCAAGGGCCTTTGCGTTCAGCGCCCCCTTGCGCATCTTGGCGCACAGGCTGCAGGGGTTCTTTTCCTTCCGTTCCTCAAAGACGATCTGATAAATGTCTGTGCGGACATGGTGGAAGGGGACGTCCAGCCGGGCACAGAAGTCCGCCATGCGGGCGATGCTCTCTGCGCTCATGCCCGCGCCCACGTCCACATGGATGGCGTGGAGCGTGAAGGGCACGGGGGAAAACCGCCGCAGCGCCGCCAGGCCCATCAGCAGGCACAGGCTGTCCTTGCCGCCGGAGAGCCCCACGGCGATGGCGTCATCGGGCGAAATCATGTCATAGCGCTGGATGCATTGCCGCAGCAGGCTTGTCAGGCGCTGCAGATCCATGCTCACAGGGACGCGCCCACCTTTTCCAGGTGCTCGCGGGCGGCCACGGCGTTGTCCGGATTGGTATTCTCCAGCGTCATGGGAATGCCGTGCTGCTTCGCCAGGGCGACGAGGGGCGCGTAGTCCATGTCGCCCAGACCGCAGGCGCAGCTGACCACGTTGGAAAACACGTCCGTGTTGGGGACAGAGGCCTTCACGGCCTGGCCGCGCCCGGTGGCATAGGGGATGAAGTCCTTCATGTGCAGCAGGCTCACGGAGGAACCCAGGCGGGCGACGCCGTCGGCGATAACGGCCTTCGCCTCCGCCACGTTCTCCTCACCCAGCAGGTTCACCGCGTCCAGGATGACCCGCAGGTTGGGGGAGCCCACCGCCTTCAGCACCCGCTCGCAGCGCTCGGGGGTGGAAACGATGTGGCGGATGACCGGCTCGATGGCGAAGAGCTGGCCGACCTCCTCGGCATAGCGCACCACGGGGGTCACGCGGTCGATGAACAGCTGCAGTGCCTCCTCGGTGAAGCACTCGGGGCAGGTCCTGTAGCCGGTGTTGGGCGCGCCGGTCTCCGTGCCCACCAGGAGCGCGCCCATGCGCTTTGCAAAGCGCAGATGGGCCTTGTAAATCTCCACGGTCTTCTCGTGGCTTTCCATGTCGGGGCTGCACAGGTTGAGGTAGCAGCCCAGCAGCACGCAGGTCTGGCCGTTGCTTTCCAGCTGCGCGCGGACGGAATCGGCCAGCTCGTCCGTCAGCAGCTCCGGAGCCTTGTCCATGGAGAAGCCGGGAATGACCTTGCTCATGGCGATGTGCACGCAGGTGAAGCCCTGGGCTTTGGCTACGGCCAGATGCTCGGCGAGGTTCGTGCCGGCGGTATCGTGAAGGCGGATGCCGATGTTCATAGGTGGTACCTCCTGAAGGTTTTTTTCCATTATAGCGCATATTTTGCGATTTGAACAGAGGAAAAGGGCCGTCTTGTGCCGAAAAGCAGAGGGTGAGGTGAGTTGTGATGAAAACCACGTATGAACTGCTAATGATGCTGGACAGGGATGAGCTGATCAGCCAGACGATCCGTCTGGGGCTGGAACCGCTGCCGGAGGCTGCGGAGAAGGATGCATGGGCGCAGCACATCGCCCGGGGCCTGGAGACCCACTGGGAGAACCTGCTGCTGATGCTGTCCCTGGATGATGCTGTGGCGCTGCATGACGCGCTGGAACAGGGGGATGCAGTGTCCCGGCAGGAGGCGGATGGCGATGGCTCGCTGTTCTGCGGCCTGCTGCTGCTGGAAATGTATGGCCTGGCAGAGGAAACGGACGAAAGCTGGGAGATCGATCCCCGCGTGAAGGCGTGGCTCCAGCTCGATGAGGCGGACCGCGCACAGCTGCACATGCAGGATGCGCTCTACGACTATATGCAGGGCTGGCTGATGCATGTGGGCATGATGCCTATGGAGGAGCTGACGGCCCGTGCCGCTGCGCTGGTGGACCCGGAAACCCGGGAGGAGCGGGAAGACCTCGAGCAGCTGTGCCACGGGCTGCTGATTGCCCGTGACGGCCTGGAAGGAATGCTTGTTGACGAGTATGACGAGCCCTGGGCCGTGCATGCGGAGCTGGAGGATCCCGAAACGCTGCTGGAGCGGCTGCGCATGCCCTTCCTCCGGCAGATGCCCTATCCGGCGTTTGACGAGGACGCCCTCGTCCTGGCGGCGCGGGAGTCCCTGCTGCCGGGTGACGAGAAGCTGTACATTCCCCTTGTGGACTTCCTGGAGGCCAATGGCTGCGAGGATGGGAACGTGCTGGTTGCCGATGCGGCGATCATGATCCAGAACGAGCAGGTGGACGAGGCGATCCAGCTGCTGACGGAATCCTGCGGGCTGAAGAGCCTGCGGGACATAGAGCAGCTGACGGAGCTGGTCTTCACCCTGAGCAACAGCATCCCCCGCTGGTACAACAAGGGTTACTCGCCCGAGGAAATGGCCGCGCGCCTCTCCGGCAAGCGCAGTGCCATGCCCGGCAGGAACGATCCCTGCCCCTGCGGCAGCGGATTGAAGTACAAGAACTGCTGCGGCCGCAACGGCTGATGCAAACGGCAAAACAAAAAGGAAAAATCATTAAAACATAAAAATAAACGGCAAAGGAAGTGAGAAAAGTGATCCAGCTCGACGAGTACAGGCAGCAGTTTGCGGCCATGTTGGAAACACTGAAAAAGGCAGGTGAATCTCTTTGACCTCGCCGGTTTGACCGAGGAAAAAAGAGATTTGGAAGAAAAGATGGGTCAGGAAGGCTTTTGGGATGATGTGGAAAATGCCAATAAGCTGAACCAGCGCATGAAGGTGGTATCCGCCAAGGTGGATAAGTACGACAAGCTCATGCGCCGTGCGGAAGACCTTGAGACCCTGATCGAAATGGCAGAGGAAGAGGATGACGAAAGCCTCCTTGAGGAGATCGCTTCGGAATTTGAAGGCCTCAATGCAGCCGTTGAGGCGCTGCAGCTTGAGACCCTTCTCAAAGGTCCCTACGATTCCTCCAACGCCGTTCTTTCCCTTCACGCAGGTGCCTGCGGT
>JAFQQT010000049.1 GCA_017410455.1 Clostridia bacterium | reverse complement strand
GGTGGCAACCACCTGCACGTCGTTGCGCATGCCCTTGGGGAACAGGGGGCGCAGGGGGCGGTCGATCAGGCGGCAGGTCAGGGTCGCCTTCTCGGTGGGACGGCCCTCGCGCTTGATGAAGCCGCCGGGGATCTTGCCGGCCGCGTACTGCTTCTCCTCCACGTCAACCGCCAGAGGGAAGAAGTCAACGCCGGGGCGGGCGGTGGGGCTCATGGTGGCGTTGACCATCACGACCGTGTCGCCCAGGTGCACCCAGACGGAACCGGCAGCCTGCTCGCAGTACTTGCCGAATTCCAGCTCCAGCGGGAGGCCCGCCAGGTCCATTTTGTAGGAACGGTAATCCATTTCTCTCTCTCCTTCTTCACAGGCAGCGGCCCTTGCCCCTGCCCTATCCGGTCCACAGGATGCTGTCATATGAAAACCCTGTGCAGGATTTTCAAGGGACAACATCCCCTGGACGATTCACATCCGCACAACGCGGCAGAAAACAGGAATTCCCGCTGACAGAAAAAACGGTGTGCCGCCTCCCCGTCAGTTCCGGTTTACAAGCAAAGCCGCCGTAGAGAACGAGTCCCTGCGGCGGCCTTGGCTATGCAAACCGCCAGTCGGTCGTCAGGCCGGGCGCTGCGATTACTTACGCAGGTTCAGCTTGGCGATCAGCGCACGGTAGCGCTCGATGTCGGTCTTCTTGAGGTACTCCAGCAGACCACGACGCTTGCCGACCATCAGCAGCAGACCACGGTTGGAGTGGTGGTCCTTCTTGTTGTGCTTCAGGTGCTCGTTCAGGTGGTTGATGCGGTAGGTCAGCAGCGCGACCTGCACCTCGGGGGAACCGGTGTCGCCCTCATGCTGAGCGAAGGCGGCAATGATCTCGGACTTGGTCATGGGTTTCATCCTCCATTTTTTTGCGGCTGTGCCGCTTATTCTCGGGCAATCGCCATCCCACGAAGTGCGCCGTCGGAGTGATCGGCAGCCTGCGCAGGAGGTTCATCAAGCCCATCGACTATTCTAACACGTTTTCCGCCGTTTGTAAATGGGCTTTTGCGGATATTTTTCGCGGATTTGGCGGAAAAGTTGCAGAATCGGGCTGCTCACAGCTCCTCCGCGCCGAAGCGGATCGGCTCGCCGACTTCCCCCGTCCACGTCATGACGCAAGCCGGGGCAGAATAGCCCTCATGGTACACCGTCATGGTTGCTTCCGCCAGACCGCTCTCTTCCTCCGGCAGCCTGACCTCCACATAAGCATTGATGTGATACCAGTCGTTGGTGAAATACAATCCCCAGGAAAAGACCCAGTCCTCCCTCAGCACCTCACGGCCGCACAGCTCGTTCACGTCCTCCGCCGCGAAAGCACCTTCCAGCGAGGTCGGGCCGTATCCTGCACCCTGGCGGAGTACCGCGCCGTCAAAGCGCACCGGCACAGGTGGAGCCTCGTGCATTTCAGAGCGCCAGGCCGCCTCCGGACGGGGCGCGATGCTGCGCGTAACCTCATAGCCACGCTCCTCGTTCCAGGATGTCCGATAGAGTCTCACGGTGTAGGTATCCGTTTCCGATGCGCGCATCTGGATGTAAAGGAGCACCAGCAACGTCGCCGCCAGCGCAATAAACGCGAGCATCCAGCCGTTCAGCTTGCGTTTTTTCATGGTTTACCGCCTCCTTTCTGGCTGTATTTTCGCACAACGTCAGTTGCCTGTCAAGCTGCGGCGGCGAATTGTTACAGGTGTATATCAAAGCGGCGGACGTCCCGCTTGATGGGCATCCGCCGTGTTGGTGATTTGATTGGTGTACCTTGCTGGCTATTCCTTTGGAGTTGCGTGGACTGTTTGACGAATCGGAGATTCGTCAAAGGCGTCGAGGGGCTTTGCGCTGCGGCGCGGGGGCCTCCGGCGGGCAGGGGCTAACGCCGCCCCTGCACCCGCGCAAGGGGCATCGCCCCTTGACCCATTCTTTTGCTCCTTACAGGCGGCACTCCAGCTTCTCCAGCTCAGCCTTGACGTAGTCCACCACGAAATCCACCGCCTCGTCGATGGGCTTGATCTCCTTCATGGACTTGTCGCGGGCGCTGATCTCGATGGTGCCATTTTTGAGGCCCTTGGGGCTGACGATCACGCGCACGGGCACACCGAACAGGTCAGCGTCGGCGAACATGACGCCGGCAGAGACAGGACGGTCATCCCAGATGACCTCGACGCCCTTGGCAGTCAGCTCGTCATAAATCTTCTGGGACATGGCGGCGACTTCCTCGTTGTCGGCGCGCATGGAGCACAGATGCACATGCCAGGGCGCGATGGAGATGGGCCAGATGGGGCCGTAATCATCGCGGTGCGCTTCGCAGACGGAAGCGGCCAGACGGCCCACGCCGATGCCGTAGCAGCCCATGATGGGGTGCTGCAGGCTGCCGTCCTGGGCGACATAGGTCATGTCCATACTCTGGGTGTACTTGGTGCCCAGCTGGAAGATGTTGCCCACCTCAATGCCGCGGGAGGTGTAGACGCTGGGCTTGCCGCAGATCGGGCAGATGCCGCCGTCGTAGGCCTTGGCCACGTCGATGTACTCCACATTGCCCACGTCGCGGGCGATGTTCAGGCCGGTCATGTGGTGATCCGTCTCGTTCGCGCCGCAGACCAGGTTCTCGATGCCCTTGAGGCTCGCATCGAAGACCACGCGCACGTCCTTGCTGATGCCCACCGGGCCGATGAAGCCCGCGCACAGGGGGGACGTTTCCGTCAGCTCGGCCGCATGAATTTCGGCCTTGAGGTGGTTGCGGAGCTTCGTCTCGTTCAGCTCCAGATCGCCGCGCATGAACACCACGACATACTTGTCCGTCAGGTTCTCCTGATAGACCACGGCCTTGCAGGTGCGGTCGGCGCGGACGTTCAGGAACGCGCACAGCTCCTCGATGGTCTTCACATTGGGGGTCTCCACCTTCACCAGCTCGGCGATTTCGCCCGCCTCGTTGCTGACGATGCAGGGCGCGGCCTCCATGTTGGCGCGGTAATCGCAGTCGTGGCACAGGACGATGGTGTCCTCGCCCACGGGGGTCAGCAGCATGTACTCGTGGGAGACCTTGCCGCCCATCATGCCGCTGTCGGACGCGACCGCCACCACCTCGGGCACGCCCGCGCGGGCGAAGATGCGGTTGTAGGCGTCGTAGCAGATCTGGTAGTAGCGCTCCAGATCCTCCTGGGAGGTGTGGAAGGAGTAGGCGTCCTTCATGGTGAACTCGCGCACGCGGATCAGGCCGCCGCGGCAGCGGGGCTCGTCGCGGAACTTGGTCTGGATCTGGTAGATCATGAAGGGGTACTGGGTGTAGGAGTCGGCCACGTCGCGGACGAAGTGGACGGAGGCTTCCTCGTGGGTCATGCCCAGCACCATGTCCTGATCGCCGCGATCCTTGAAGCGCAGGAGCTCGGAGCCGATCGCGTCATAGCGGCCGGACTCGCGCCAGATGGAGGCGGGCATGGCGACCGGGAACATCAGCTCCTGGCCGTCGATGCGGTTCATCTCCTCGCGGATGATCTTCTCGATCTTGGAGGTGATGCGCTTGGTGACGGGGAACAGGGTGTAGATGCCGTTGCCGACGGGCTTGATGTAGCCGCCGCGCATCATCAGCGCCTGGGACGCGATCTGGCAATCGGCAGGGGTCTCCTTGTAGCGCTTGGAGACGAGGTTCTTGAGCTTCATGAGGGTTCCTCCTTCGTTTTCCGGGCGGAAATAGAAAAACTCCGCCCCTGATTCTGCAGGGACGAAGTGAAATAACTTCGCGGTACCACCTTGCTTAAGCGGACTGGCCGCTTCTCTCAACATATCCGTAACGGGGACGAACCGGCGGGGATTGGCCGCAGCTCCGGACCGGGTGCGTCCGCCCATTTCAGTGCGCACCTCCCACCAACCGTGCGCTCGCTGGGACTTTCCCGGGCGGATCAAGTCCTTCATAGCCGATGCGGACATTATACATCACCGGCGGAGGATTTGCAAGGGGTTCAGGCGGATTTTTCCGCGCCATGCGGTTCCGGGCGACGCAGTACATACGCCGTCACAGCCAGCACAGCGATGGAAACGATCGTCCCCGGAACCAGCCAGACCAGCGTCCCCTCGCTGTCCCCCTCCATAAGGCCATGGGCGATCATCAGCGCATGCAGCACAACATCCAGCGCCATCAGCGCGTGCAGCATCCTATACCGCCGGAAGGCCGCGCACACCGGCGCGATCACCAGCCCGGCCAGCATCGCCAGCACAGCCACCGTCGTGACGTCCTTCAGCCCAGGGATCTCCGAGAACCCGATAAAAATCACACCCGTTAAGACCGATGATCCCGGCAGGATCAGCAGCGCATTCCCATGGAAGAAGAGATACGCCAACGGCGTCAGGATATAGAGTGCCGAATACCCCAGCGCCCAGCCGGATTTCTGCCTTCTTGTCATGGGCTCACCTCCTCAGCCGTCCGGGAAGCCGTCGCCGGGCATGCGCAGGCCCGTCGACGGAATCCGGCATTTCTCCTCGGGGACATATTCGCCATGCTCCCCTTCCGATGCAGCCTCTATCCCTTCGCGCCGGAAAAAGATCGTCGCCAACACGAACAGCCCGCCGTGCAGCAGGAACAGCCCGAACACCCATCCCGGCAGCAGCAGGAACGCCGCCAGGCTCAGCACCGCCTTCACGCCCAGCAGCGCCTTGAAGGGCCAGTACATCCGGAAAAAGCCGCACACCGGCGCCGCCAGGTGCAGCAGCATCCCCGCGGCCAGCACAAAGGTGGTGATCACGCCCGGCACGGTCAGCTCCTCCCATCCGGCAATGAACGTAATGGTCAGCAGCTCCGGCCACACCAGTCCGAACAGCCCGGCATTCCACGTCCACGGGCTCAGGCAGAGCGCCACACTCGCCACCGTCAGCACCGTGTACAGCAGGATCAGCCATTGCTTCGTTCTGTGCTTCATAGGCATTCCTCCTGTGAGTATATACGTACATCAGGCCAGAAGCGTTTCACATCGCACGTGGATTCCGGATCAGGCTGCCCGCTGCTTCCGGCAGATCAGCGCCGCCGCCAGCAGCAGCACGCCGTGCACCACGCAGCCCCACACGGACGTGACGAAGTCCCCGCCCCACAGCTGCGTACACACGGCGATACGGCAGACCATCCCCACGCCCTGCAGCGCCAGGAACAGCCAGTACTGCCGGCGGGCCGCCAGCGCGGGTGCGGCGATCACGCCCGCCGCCTGCACAAGCGTCAGCCCGAGGCCGACATACATCCTCCAGCCGACGCCAATTTTCTCCACGCTCCCCAGCGCCACCACCAGCGGGATCATCACCGGCGCACTGAAGCCGCAGGCCATGACCCCCACGCCAGCAGGGCTCGCAAAGAAACTCAGCACCATCAGCACCGAGTACGCCAGAGGCACCACCATCCATTTCAGTCGTTGCATCGTCATATTTATCCCTCCTGACTATATGTACGCAGCAGGAGCCATTTTCGTTTCATTTTTGTCAGAAAACCACCTGCACCAGCAGCATGTAGCACACCGTGCCGCCCACAATGCTCAGCAGGGTATTACGCTTCCACACATGCAGCCCCGCGGTGACCGCCACGCCAATCAGCACCGGAACCCAGCCTTCCGCCGTGGCGAAGCTCGTGCCCTTCAGGCAGTAGACCACCAGCATGGCCATCATCGCCGCCGGCAGCACGGCTCCCAGCCGCTCGATAATGGCCGGCGTTTTCCGCCCGCCGCTGAAGATCAGGAACGGCAGGAACCGCAGCCCCGCCGTCACCAGGGCAATCACCGCCACCATCAGCCACGCATGTATCTCATTCATGACGCTTCACCGCCCTTCCGTTGGTGTACAAGCACAGCAGCAGGGCGATGAGCAGCATCGCCGGGATGAGGAAATCCGCCGCGCCCAAGAGCACAAGGCAGAGGACGGACGCGCCCACGCCGATCAGGGCCGGCACGCGGTCCTCCGCCGTCAGCCACTGCTCCACCATCACAGTGACGAACAGCGCCGTCAGCGCGAAGTCGACGCCCTCGGTATTGATGGCCAGCACCGTGCCCGCCGCCGCACCCAACGCCGTGCCCAGCACCCACCACAGGTGATCGAAGGCGGATACCAGCAGACAGTAAGCCCGGCGGATTTCCTGCGGCACAGGCAGCGGCTCCTGGCAGACCAGGGAGTAGGTTTCGTCCGTCAGCGCGAAGATCAGGTAGGGCTTCGCCGCGCCCGCATCGCGGTACTTTTCCAGCATCGACACGCCGTAGAACAGGTGGCGCGCGTTGACCATCAGCGTCATCAGCGCTGCGGAAAGGAGCGTTGCACCGCCGGTCAACAGGTCAATGGCCACATACTGCATGCTGCCCGCGTAAATGAAGCCGCTCATGGCCAGCGCCAGGGGCAGATTGCCCCCTGCCTCCAGCAGCACCAGCCCGAAGCCGAAGCCCAGCACCAGGTAGCCCGTCATCACCGGCAGCGTCGCCAGAAAGGCGGGTTTCAGCGCATGTTTCATCCACATAACCTCTTTCGTCAGATTGCCTCCATCATACCACAGCCGGCACCGCCCACGCAAGCGCGGTACACAAGGAGTACAGCCGCCGATGCCGCATGCCTTGCCATCCCCGGCGTCCGCATGGTATAATAGGATGAAACAAACCTCAGGAGGTGCTTCCATGCACGACCTGTCCCCCGCCGCCTGGCAGCCGCTGCTGACCACCCGCACCCTCGGGCGCGGCGCCGTCATCTGTGAGCATACCCTTGCCTCCACCAACACCGTTCTCAAGGATTTCGCCCGAAAAGGTACATTTCGGGAGGCCATCTGCCTCTGCGAGCAGCAGACCACCGGGCGCGGCCGCCTGGACCGCAGCTGGTCTTCGCCCGAAGGGCAGGGCGTGTGGATGAGCGTGCTGCTGCAGCCCGGGCTTCCGCCGGAGCGCCTGCCGCTGCTGACCCTGTGTGCCGCCGTGGCCATGACGCAGGCCCTGCGCGCCCTGCCCGGCTGCGGCGCCCGCATCAAGTGGCCCAACGACGTGATCCTCTGCGGGCGCAAGGTTTGCGGCGTGCTGCTGGAGGCCGGCTTCGCCCCCGATGGGCGGCAGTTCGTGGTCATCGGCACAGGGCTGAACGTCCGCAGGGAGGCGTACCCGCCGGAGCTGGCCGACCGCGCCATTGCCCTGGAGGAAGTCTGCCCGCCGCCGGAGCGGAGCGCGCTCATCGCCGCCTACCTCAACCACCTGGAGGAGGCAATCCGCGCGTGTGAATCTGGGTATATTCCGGGATTCCTGAAAACATACCGCAATTTTTCCTGCACGCTGGGCAGCGCCGTTCAGGTGATCGCCCCGGCGGAGACTTACGCCGGAACCGCGCTGGACGTGGATGATAGCGGCGCGCTGCTGGTGCGCGCTGAAGACGGGAGCGTCCGCCGCGTGCTGGCGGGCGACGTATCAGTCAGGGGGATGATGGGCTATGTGTGAGATTCGTGGTCTGGGGCTCGACCTGTGCAGCATCCCGCGCATGCAGGCGCTGCTGGACAGCGGGCGGCCGCTGCGCCGCATGTTCACCGAGGCGGAGGAGGCCTACTTCCGCAGCAAGGGCGTCACCGCCGCGCAAACCATGGCCGGGCTCTTCGCCGCCAAGGAGGCCGTTTTGAAGGCCCTGGGCACGGGCATGTCCGTCGCCTTTACCGACGTGGTCATCACCCACACGCCCCTGGGGCAGCCCCTGGCAACCCTCACGGGCAAAGCCGCGGCCTTCGGCGGGTCGGTGCTGCTGAGCATCACCCACGAGGGCGACATGGCCGCCGCCACCGCCATCTGGATGGCATAAAGAAACCTCCGCACACAGCGGAGGTCTTCTTTATGGTATGTTTTGTGATTCCCTGATTGTACCCTTATTTCCCATCCCGGATCCACTGCTCCCACACCTCAGGACAGTAGCCAATGGTCACCTTGCTGCCGTTGCGCACGATGGGCGCGCGCAGCAGCCAGGGGTTCTCGATGAAATAGGCCATCAGGTGCGCCTCGATGCTGTTGTAGCTGGCCGGGTGGGCGGCGACTTTCTTGTCATCGCGGTCCAGCAGGGCCTCCATGCCGATGCCGCGGGCGAAAACCTGCAGCTCCCGCTCGCCCAGCCTGTGCTTTTTGAGGTCCATCACCTGCACGGCGATCCGCCGCTCCTTGAAGAAGCGCTCGGCCTTCTGCACGTCGAAGTTCTTCTTGCTGATGTAGAGCTGGATGTTCACGGCTTTCTCCCCCTTACGTCGTCGCCCAGGAACTGCAGGAGCATGCACTGCCCGGGGTTGTTGAGCAGGCGCGAGGCGATGCGCTCGGTGTAGCGGCGGCGGATCTCGTCCTCCATCAGGTTGGTGGAGATGACCGTCGCCCGGCCGCGCTGCTGCCGCTCGTTGATCAGGTTGAACCACTGGCTGATGGTCACGTTCTCCATCAGGGGCTCGGAGCCCATGTCGTCAATCATCAGCACGTCCGCGTCCATCAGCACGTCCATTTCCTCGCTGCTGCCGGAGAAATAGGCCTTGCGCGCCGTGTCCAGGAAGCGGTAGGCGCTGATGAGCATCACGCTGAACCCCCGCTGCAGCAGGGCCTTGGCCATGGCGTGCATCAGGTAGGTCTTGCCCAGGCCGCTCTGGCCCATCATGAAAACGTCGCGGGCCGCCACCGTGGGATACTTCGCCGACCACTCCTCGCACTTGGCGCGGAACACGCCCATCACGTCCCGCTGGGAGTAGTTTTTTCCGGGTAGTTTCTGGGCGAAAAACACGTTCAGGTCGAAGCGTTCGAAGCTCTGCTCCGCCGCCTCCCCCAGCCCCACCCTGCGGTACAGCCGCGTATAGAACGCCGCCCGCAGGCACTCACACTGCTCGCGGATCGGTTCGCCCACATAGCCCGTGTCCTTGCAGACGGGGCAGCGGTACACCGGATCGAGGTAGTTTTCGGGAAGATCATGCTGCCGCAGCAGCGCCGCGACGCGCCGGTTGAGCACGTCTATCTGCGCCGGGATGTCCCCTGCGGTGGCCTCGCCCCCGAGGATCCCCCGCAGGCCCGCGAAGATGACGCCCTGCCGCGCGTCCAGCACGCCGCCCAGTTCCGGGCAGAGGCGCTCCGCCTCCTGCCGCCGGCGCATTTCCTCATCGCGGTTGCGCTGCCGCTGCGCTTCGTACTCGGTCAGCAGCTCCTGCATGATGGCCTTACGCATTGCCGTTCTCCTCCTGCCACGCCTTCATCATCGCGTCGATGGCGTCATCCGAATGGATATACTCGCGCTGGGTGTACTGCTGCTGCTCCACGGTCTTGGGGCCGCGGGGCGCAGCCGCAGGGCGCTCGGACTTCGCCGCCTGCGCCTGCTGGAAGCTCTCCCGCTCCTGCTGGGCCGCCTCGATGGTGCGCACGCCCTTGCCATGGTAGGCCTCCAGCATGCGGTCCAGGTACCCCAGGGGGCGTTCCTTGCCGATGGCCCACGCCGCGCACTGGGTCACGAAGGCCATGTCGAACCCCCACTCCTCCAGCCACTTGGCCGCAATGCGGCGGTCGGCGGCGTTGGGGCGAGCGTTGACCATCCCCGTCACCTCGTAGAGCACGCGCAGGAAGTCGTTCATCTCGTTGATGCGCTGCATGTACAGCCGCACCGCCGCCGCATCCTGCAGGCCGTTGCGCTTCCAGTTCTGCAGGGTGTACATCACGTCATCCAGCTTGGTCACGCCGTGGCGGGAGCACTCCTGCCCGGCCATGAGGATGATGTTGTCCGGGTAGAGCGCGCGCATCTCCTCATACACCTTGAGGGTGCCGGGGTTGATGGCCGCCGTGGGCAGGTTCAGCACCGACAGCAGCGCCCTGAGCGGCGCCACGGCATCCTGCTCGCCCGCCAGGGTCTCGGCCACCTTCTGCACCCGCCCGGTCTCGCTGCGCTTGGCATACAGGCGGCTGAGGATGCCGTCCAGGTATTTGAAGTTCGGGTCGCCTTTGGTCAGCTCCACACAGGCGGCCAGCACATCCTCGCGGGTGAAGCGCCAGTCCACCGTCCACTTGCGATACAGGTCCGTTTCGTCCTCGGAGGGGTTGCGGCGCTTGCCCATGCGGCGGATGACGGCCTTCGCGCCATCGTGCACCTGCTGATCCCGGGAGAGCACGGCCTGCGCGTCCTCGGCGGTGGTCACGCCCTCGTCCAGCAGCTGCAGAGCACGCTTCTCGATGGTCTTGATGCTCACGCCCTTGCCATTCTGCTTCACCATGTGGGTAATCAGTGCCAGCACCACCTCCGCAGGCAGGTGGAGATCCTCCACCCACTCGTAGATCTGGCTGATCTCCTTGCCATGGAGCCGCCGGTCGTTGCCGAAGATGCCGTACACCGCCGTGGCGAAGTTCTCGTATTCCTGATCCACCGGCGCGGCGCTGCCCATGAACATCGCCTGCTTCACGCTGACGTAGCTGTAGGTGGGCGGATTGTCCTTCACGCGGCGCACCAGGCCCTTGCGCTCCCAGTGGCGGAAGGCGGCCAGCACCGCATCCGCATCCATGCCCAGCTCGCGGGCCATCTGCTCCAGGGACATGGCCGCCTCCGGGTGATAGCACTGCATCAGCCCGTAGAGGTACACGCGCACCGCGTCCCCCGTGGCGGTGGGCAGGTATTCGAGGATGAACTGGTTGTCCACCGGGGTCGAGTCAAAGAGCGGGTACTGCTCATCAAAGCCGAACATGGGCATCGCGGTCGCCTCCTTTGCTGTAGAATTACATTATACCACATCAGCCGCCTTTCCACAAGTCACAGATATCAGCGTACACCAAAAGGGCGTCCCCCCGAAGGAGGACGCCCGCACGGGATTGAGGATTACTGACCCAGCAGAACATTCATCGTTTCGACGATGTTCTTGTTCTCGCGCAGGTTGGGCCAGAAGCGGGTGACGAAGGGGCAGCTCACGTTGTAAGCGCACTCCACGTCAACGAACAGGCACACGACGGTATCGCCGGCCAGATCGCCAGAGATGCTGATGGCCTTGCCGAACTCGAAGGAAGACTCAGCGTTCATGTCGATGGAGGCTGCGTCGGCGAAGATGTTGACATACTCACCCTTGACGAAGAGATCGTCATGCACGTCGGCGGTATTGACGTCCTCAGCCATCAGGTAATCAACAACAACCTGGTCGCCGTCGACAGTCACGCTCACAGTGCCCAGATACCAGCCGCCGGAGGCGATCAGCTTGTAGGACTGGGTGCCCTGCACAGCCAGGTCGACGACCGCGTAGGTCTTCCAGCTGCCGTCAACCTTGGGGCCGAAGGCGTTGGCGTGGCCCTGGTAGTAGGCGTCGAAGGTGGCGAGCACCTTGCCATTGCCCTGGGCATTGACATAGTAGTTCACATAGTAGTACCGGGTGCCATCGGTGTACTCGATGACGTACTTCTGCTCACGGTCATCCCTGGTGGCGTCCTGGTCCATGCCGATGGACGAAATGTCGACGTCCCACAGGCCATTGCCGTTCTGAGCGAAAGTGGCAGCCGCCTGCGCCTGCACCTTGTTGGCAGGCATGTTCACCTTGTACACGGTAACGCTGGTGGGCGCGAAGGGCACGTCCACATTCTCAACCATATACGCCGTACCGGGCTGGAGTTCACGGGTGGCGTAGTGGCTTTCGTTCTGCAGGGTGCCGCCCTTCTTGTAGGGGGTCGCAGCAGAGGCAGGGACGCAGGCGCACAGCACGACCAGCGCCAGCACAAGGGACAGAAGCTTCTTCATGGATGTATACCTCCATTTGTATTTTCAGGTCTCTGAACCTGTTGTACATATTATAGCACCAACACCTACAGGTTGTCAATAACTACTTTCAGGATTCTTTTCACTCATTTATTGCTTGCTATAATGTTATCAGTCAATGACGAATATCGGTAACAGGGGGTGCGACATGCTAACGCGCATCAAACTGCTGCGGCAGGAGCGCGGGCTGAGCCAGCGCGCACTGGCTGATCTTCTGGGCATCAGTCAGCAATCCATCAATAAATATGAAAACCACAACATCGAACCCGATATCAGCATGCTGCAGCAGATCGCCGATCTTTTCGGCGTCAGCATCGATTATCTTGTCGAGCGCACGGACGTACGGTTGCACCCGATCCTCTCCGACACAACCGCTGCTGCCCTCACCTGCGCCGAGTGCCAGCTGGTGGACAACTACCGGCAGTTGTCGCCCGATGAGCAGCTGAGCATCGATCTGGTCATCCGCAACTACCTCGCCAGCAAAGCATGACGCGCAGCCAGCGCCGTCCCCGCCATGATTTCATTTTCACATACGAACAGACGGCTTCCGCAGAAACTGTTCCCTGAACAGTCCGCTGCAGAAGCCGTCTGTGTTATTCAGTTGCCTTTTCAGGCGTGATCCTCCAGGATCGCCCGGGCGGCCTTCTTGCCCGCGCCCATGGCCAGGATGACCGTGGCTGCGCCGGTGACCGCGTCGCCGCCGGCGTAGACGTGGAGCTTGCCCGTGCGGCCCATGTCGTCGGTGGTGATGCCGCCCCACTTTTCCGTCGGCAGGTCGGGGGTGGTCTTCTTGATGAGGGGGTTGGGGCTGTTGCCGATGGCCACGATGACCGTCTCCACCGGCAGGTCGAACTCGCTGCCCTCCACCTGCACGGGGCGGCGGCGGCCCTTCGCGTCCGGCTCGCCCAGCTCCATCTTCACGCAGGTCATGGCGGAGACGAAGCCGTGCTCGTCGCCCCTGATGGCGGTGGGGTTGGTGAGCATGAGGAAGTTGACGCCCTCCTCCCTGGCGTGGTGGACTTCCTCGGCGCGGGCGGGCATCTCCGCCTCGCTCCGGCGGTACACGATGCTGACCTCCGCGCCCAGGCGGCGGGCGCAGCGGGCCGCGTCCATGGCGACATTGCCGCCGCCGATGACCGCGACTCTGCTGCCGACCTTCACCGGGGTGTCCGCCTGCGGGAAGGTATAGGCCTTCATCAGGTTGATGCGGGTGAGGAACTCGTTGGCGCTGTACACGCCGCACAGGCTCTCGCCGGGAATGCGCTGGAAGTTGGGCAGACCCGCGCCGGAGCCGACGAAGACTGCGTCGTACTTCTCGTCATTCAGCAGCTCGTCCACCGTCAGCGCACGGCCCACAACGGCGTTGGTGATGATTTCAACGCCCAGCTTGCGGATGTTGTCGATTTCCCTCTGCACCAGCTTCTTGGGCAGGCGGAACTCGGGGATGCCGTACATCAGCACGCCACCGGGGGTGTGCAGGGCTTCGTAAACGGTCACGTCCCAGCCCGCGCGGGCCAGGTCGGCGGCACAGGTGAGGCCCGCCGGGCCGGAGCCGACTACCGCCGCGCGCTTGCCATTCTTCGGTGCAGTCTCAGCGGAAACATTGCCCTCGTTCATCGCCCAGTCGGCAGCGAAGCGCTCCAGGCGGCCGATGCCCACCGGCTCTCCCTTGATGCCGCGGACGCACTTGCTCTCGCACTGGCTCTCCTGGGGGCAGACGCGGCCGCAGATGGCCGGCAGGCCATTGGACGTACGGATGATATCATAGGCGGCCTGGAAGTCGCCCTCGCGGATCTTCGCGATAAAGCTGGGGATCGGCACGTTCACCGGGCAGCCGCTCACGCAGGGCATGTGTTTGCAGTTCAGGCACCGGTCGGCCTCGTTCACGGCCATTTCCGCCGTGTAGCCCAGGGCGACCTCGCCGAAATTCGTCGCGCGTACGGCAGGCTCCTGCTCCGGCATGGGGTTCTTTTGCAGGCTCATGTTGGGCATATCAGGCGCCTCCCTTCGCGGCGTTTTCGATCATGGCGTCCCGGCGGCACTTATGCAGCTTTTCCTTCGCACGGGCCTCTTCGGGGCGGAACATGCGGCTGCGGGCAATGGCCTCATCCCAGTCGATGAGGTGGCCGTCGAAGTCGGGGCCGTCCACGCAGGCGAACTTCGTTTCCCCGCCCACGGTGACGCGGCAGCCGCCGCACATACCCGTGCCGTCGATCATGATGGGGTTCATGCTGACGATGGTCTTCACGCCGTAGGGCTTCGTCAGATCGCAGACCGCGCGCATCATCGGCAGCGGGCCGATGGCGATGACCTCGTCGTACTGCTCCCCTGCCGCCAGCTTCGCCGCCAGCGCCTGGGTCACGAAGCCCCTGTTGCCGTTGGAGCCGTCGTCGGTCATGACGGTCAGCTCCGTGCAGGCGGCGGTCAGCTCGTCCTCCAGGATAATCAGCTCCTCATTGCGGAAGCCGACGATCAGATCCACCTGGCAGCCGGCCTCGTGCAGGGCCTTGGCCTGCGGGTAGGCTATCGCCACGCCCAGGCCGCCGCCGATGACCGCCGCGCGCTTCACGCCCTCGGTGTGGCTCGGCTCGCCCAGGGGGCCGACGAAGTCCATCAGATAATCGCCCTCGCTGAGCGTATCGAGCTTTTCGGTGGTGTAGCCGACCTTCTGGAAGATGATCGTCACCGTGCCGCGCTCGCGGTCATAGCCGGCGATGGTCAGCGGGATGCGCTCGCCTTCCTCGTCGATGCGGAAGATGATGAACTGCCCGGGCAGCGCCTTACGGGCTACCAGCGGGGCTTCGATCTCCATCAGCGTGACCGCGGGGTTGAGCACGCGCTTCTTTGCAATGCGATACATAAGGGTTCCTCCTCAAACGGGTATGCGCACTATTGTACTACAGATCGTGCCCCGATTTCAACAGGCGGATTGCACTTTTGGTGCACCTGTCGTCATCCGTGCAGGGCAGAAAAAGGCGGCGCCCATCCGCAGCTTGCAGCCGCAGACCAGCGCCGCCATTGGCGATCAGTCAAAGTTCCAGCGGAACCAGCAGAAGGACGTCGTCGAGGGCAGATCCCAGATGGTCAGGGGCGTGCCGTCCGGCAGCTCGAACCAGGCAAAATCCGTCACGTTGATGTGCTCCTGGTAGGTGGCTTCCTCAAAGGGTACGCCGATGATGGACACCGCCACGCCGCCGTCAGTGGTCAGCACGCCGTCGTAATAGGGATCGGTCTGGGCGTCCAGCCACTCCTGGATGCGGGTGGTGTAGGCGAAGTTGGGGCCGCAGTGGATCACCAGCGCGTAATCCAGGTAGGGGGCCAGCTCGGGCACCTCCTCGGCCGTGTAGCCGAAGTCCCGGAGGGTGCCGCAGAACATCATCACATGGCGCGCGCCGTGGAGCTTGCCCACCAGCAGGTCGCCGGGCACGAGGTAGCTGGCCAGCTCATCCCAGGCGGGCATCTCCTTGCCCTTGCGGTGGGAGAAGATGTGATTCTTCTTCTGGTACTTGCCGTAGTTGAGGATCATCTGATCCAGCGGGGGATGCTCCTCCCAGCCCAGCTCGCTGTAGACCCACTGGGTGAAGCCGGAGCAGTCAAAGCCGTAGAGGTACTGGGCGTCCTTGCGGTAGAAATGCGTGGTTTCCCAGCACTTGCGCTTGGTGTAGTCCGGCAGGCGCAGGTACATGTGGGGCATGCCATTGGTTTCGTAATCGTGCTTGCCGCCGAAGAAGTAGGGCGCGCCCAGCTCGAACACCGCCTCCACCTCCGCGCCGGTCAGCGCATTGTAGCGCGTCAGGAACGGGTTCCCCTCCTCCAGCATGGAGAAGGCTATATCCAGCACATCGCTGCGCTGCACCTCCGCCAGGGCGGGCAGGCACAACGTCAGCAGAGCCAGCACCAGGGCCAGCAGCCGCTTCATCATCAGGGGTTCCACCTTTCACGAGTTCATCAGCTGGTATTATACCATGTTTCCTCCCCGCAGGCAATGGGGCAATTGTAACGATTTTTTTACTGCAGGAAAGATGAAATTCATATGAAGAAATTCCGTGCAGCCCTTGACTTAATTAATATGAAGGTATACAATACCATGCGGCGCGTATCGTGCCGGACAAGGAAGAAAATCGGGAGGCATTTCACATGTATTTCCTGCTGTTTGGTTTCTGGGTGCTGCTCAACGGTCGGTGGACGGTGGAGATCGCCATCGTGGGCCTGATCGTGTGCGCGGCGCTCTACGCATTCATGTGTGCATTCATGGGGTATTCCCCGAAAAAGGAGTGGCAGATCGCCTGCCGCCTCCCCCGCATTGCCGGGTACTTTGTGTACCTGGTGGGCGAGGTGTTCAAGAGCGCATTCGGGGTGATGAAGCTGATCTGGTCGCCGACGCTGGTGATCGAGCCGGAGGTGACCAGCTTCCGCACGAAGCTGCGCACCGACGCGGGCAAGGTGGTGCTGGCCAACTCCATCACCATGACGCCCGGCACCATCACCATCGACGTGCAGGAGGACGAGTTCCTCATCCACTGCCTGGACGCCTCCTTCGACATGGGCCGGGACGGCTTCGACATGGAGGACCGCGTGATGAAGCTGGAAGGCGCCGGAAAGGAGGCAGCCGGGCATGACTGAGGCATACAACATTCTCTTCACAGGCGCGCTGATCGTCATCGGCGTGCTGCTGCTGGCGTGCCTGATCCGCGCCATCCGCGGGCCGCGCATCGCAGACCGCGTCATCGCCGTGAACATGATGGGCACGCTCATCGTCATCTCCATCTGCATCCTCTCCTTCATGATGGGCGAGGGCTGGCTGGTGGATATCGCCATGATCTACACGATGCTCTCCTTCCTGGCCGTGGTGCTGCTGACGAAGGTGTACATGGGCATTTACCGCGAGAAGCGCCGCCAGAGAGAGGAGGGGCAGCAAGATGCTTGATATCATCCGTTTCGTCATTTCCGCCGCGCTGACGCTGGCGGGCCTGTTCTGCCTGCTCTCGGGCGTGGTGGGCGTGTATAAGTTCCGCTATGCCCTCAGCCGCGTCCATGCCGCCGCCCTGCTGGACACGGTGGGCATCCTGCTGATGCTCCTGGGCGTGATCGTCGCCACCGGCTTTACCGTCGCATCGCTGAAGATGCTGGTGGTCATCGCCTTCCTGTGGTTGACAAGCCCCGTTGCTGGCCACCTGATCGGCCGGCTGGAAGTGACCATCAACGACGAGCTGTCCCGGGACGCCGATGTTCTCGACCAGGACTACGTCGAGCAGGAGAAGGTCCCCGAAACTACCACCACCCCCGCTGACGACACGCAAGAGGAGGCGCAGTAACATGGAATTCCTGGGCATCATCCTGCTGATCTTCGTGATCATCTGCGCCATCAGCGTGTCCCTGACAAAGGATCTGCTGACCGCCCTTGTCATCTTCATGAGCCAGTCGCTGGCCATGGCGGTCATCTGGATCCTGCTGGAAAGCCCCGACCTGGGCATCACTGAGGCCGCCGTGGGCGCGGGCATCACGAGCCTGCTGCTCTTCGTGACCCTCAAGAAGATCCACGCCATTGACATCCAGAAGGCGTCCGAAAAGGAATCCAGGAAGGAGGAGGCAATCAGCGATGGCGAAAATCAGGCCTGATTATGAAACGAGCTGGTTCGGCCGGCTCATGCACTGGCTGGAGAACGGCTCCACCGCGCTGGATGACGCCATGACGGACGAGATGGACGCCCACAGCCGCGACCACCTCGTGGACAGCGAGCATCACCACGCCACGCAGGAGCATGCGCTGGAGGAGCGCCGCCACGCCGCCCTGGAGCGCGAGCAGCGCATGTACAGCAGCCTCCACCAGTGGGCCTCCACCAAGGGCAGCCGGCTCATGCGCTGGGTTTACATCGTCGCATCCGTGGTGATGTGTGTGGGCATCATCGCCCTGCTGCTGAACACCGCGGCCAACCTGCCCCCCTACGGCGACCCCGATAACCCCGTCAACAACGAAGTTTCCGCCCATTACATCACCCAGGGCCAGGCCGAGACCGGTGCGGTCAACATCGTTGCCGGCATGATCCTGGATTATCGCGCCTTCGACACCCTGGGCGAATCCAACGTGCTGTTCATCGCAGCGGTGACGGTGCTGGTGCTGCTGCGCCTGGCCCCCTCCAGGGACGGCAAGCCCACCACGGAGATGCTGGAAGCCGAGGCGGACGACCGCCTGTACGAGCCCAAGCACGACATGATCCTGCAGCACCAGGCGAACCTGCTGGTGCCGCTGATCCTGCTCTTTGGCATCTATGTGGTCATGAACGGCCACATCAGCCCCGGCGGCGGCTTCTCCGGCGGCGCCATCATGGGCGCAGGCCTCATCCTGTACCTGAACGCCTTCGGCTTCAGGAAGACCGAGCGCTTCTTCACCTTCAGGACCTTCCAGATCGTCAGCCTCATGGCGCTGGCCTTCTATGCCTGCTCCAAGGCTTACTCCTTCTTCACCGGCGCGAACCATCTGCCCAGCATCTTCAGCCCCGGCACCCCGGGCATGCTCTTCTCCGCCGGCCTCATCCCCTACCTGAACATCGCCGTGGGCCTGGTGGTCTGCTGCACGATGTATGCCTTCTACACCCTCTTCCGAAAGGGGGATATGTAACATGGATTTTCTGCAGAACTATGTGGAGCTGGCAGCCATGGTGCTCTTCGGCATCGGCTTTACCACGCTGCTGCTGCACAAGAACATGATCAAGAAGATCATCGGCTTCTCCATCATGGATAACGCCATCTTCCTCTTCCTGGCCGCCAAGGGCTACATCGAAGGCCGCACCGCCCCCATCGTGGTGGACGGCGTGCAGACGGTGGAAGCCTACATCAACCCCATCCCGGCAGGCCTGGTGCTGACGGGCATCGTGGTGTCCGTGTCCGTCACGGCGGTCATGCTGTCGCTGACCATCCGCCTCTACCGCCGCTATCACACCCTGGATATCGACGAGATCACCGCCCTTTGCAGAAAGGAGGGCGAGGAATGATGGAGCTGCACTACGCCCTCTGGCAGAACATCCCCTTTGCGTGCATCATCCTGCCCCTGGCCTCTGCGGCCTTCACCAGCGTGATGAAGCCCCGCCTGGCCCGCTGGTGGGCGATGGCGGTACTGACGATCGTCACCGTGCTGTCGGGCGTCATCTCCGCCCAGTACCTGCTGGGCGCTGAAAGCTATGTGTTCCCCATGGGCCACTACTACGCGCCCATCGGCAACGAGATCCGCGCCGGTGCACTGGAGGCCCTCACGGCCCTGTTCTTCAGCATCATCATGCTCCTGTCCCTGATGGGCGGCATGAAGAAGCTCGATGAGCACATCGATGGCAACAAGCAGAATCTCTACTACGTCATCCTGTTGTTGCTGACCGCCGCGCTCATGGCGCAGGTGTACACCAACGACCTGTTCACCTCCTATGTGTTCCTGGAGATCATGACCCTGGCCGCCTGCGCGCTGATTGCCATCCGCAAGCGTGGCCGCACACTGGTGGCCGCCACGCGCTACATGATCATGAACCTGATCGGCTCGGGTCTGTTCCTGCTGGGCATCGTGATCCTCTACGACCTGACCGGCCACCTGCTGATGGAGTCCATCCGCGGGCAGGTCGCGCAGATCGCCGCCACGGGCGAATACGCGCAGCCCCTGACGGTGGTCATCGCGCTCTTCGTCATCGGTCTGGCCATCAAGAGCGCCCTGTTCCCCTTCCACACCTGGGTGCCGGACGCCTATGGCTACTCCACCCCCACCTCTCAGGCGGTGCTTTCCAGCCTGGTCAGCAAGGGCTACATCTTCCTGCTGGTGAAGATCATGTACCGCGTGATCGGCGTGGATGTGATCGCCGCCACCGGCATTGACGACGTGCTGTTCGTCTTCGCCATCGCAGGCATGATCATGGGCTCCCTCTCCGCGCTGCGCCAGAACGACGTGCGCCGCATGATCGCCTTCTCTTCCGTGGCGCAGATCGGTTACATCTACCTGGGCATGGCCATGGGCACCGAGGCCGGCATGATGGCCGCCATGTTCCACCTCTTCAGCCACGCGGTGTGCAAGAGCATGCTGTTCCTGGCGGCGGGCGGCCTGGCGGATGCCAGCGGCAACTCGAAGCTCTTCCGCGACCTGCGCGGCGCGGGCTACCGCAGCCCCATCGCGGGCGTGGCCTTCACCATCGGCGCACTGTCCATGGTGGGCTTCCCCTTCCTGGGCGGCTTTGTCAGCAAGCTGAACCTGGCCCTGGCCGGCATCGCCCTGAGCCCGGTGAAGGCCAGCATCGTGCTGGTGACCCTCGCCATCTCCACCATGTTCAACACCATGTATTTCCTGCGCACGGTCATCACGCTCTACCGCAAGCCCCTTGACGGCGCGTCCTACCCCGTCGAGAAGGGGCAGCGCGGCTTCTGCTTCAATGCGGCGCTGGTGCTGCTGGCACTGATCAACATCACCCTGGGCATTTTCTCGCAGACGGTCGTGAACATGATCACCGCCGGTCTGGGCATGTTCGGTTAATCAACCACTAAGGAGGCAAAACCATGTCGTTCCTGCTTCTTCTTCCGGTCCTGGTACCGGTTCTGGCGGGCCTTGTGCTGCTGCTCGTCCCCGCAACAGACAAGAAACTCCCCCGCACGGCGCTGACCATTGCGGTGCTGGTGATCACCGTGGGCCTGCTGATCCCCGTCATGCTGCAGGAGTCCCTGACGCTGACGCTCTTCACCCTTTCCGACAGCCTCCCCGTCTTCCTGCACGCAGACACGCTGGGCAAGATCTTCGCCTGCGTGATGGCCTTCGTGTGGGCGGTGGCAGGCCTGTACTCCTTCCACTACATGGCCCACGAGGGCAAGGAGCAGCGCTACTACGCGCTCTACCTCATCAGCCTTGGCATCCTGATGGGCCTGTGCTTCTCCGGCAGCATCATCACCTTCTACATGTTCTTTGAGGCGATGACCCTGCTGACCATGCCCATGGTGATGCATTCGGGCAAGAAGGAAGCCGTGGCTGCGGGCCTGAAGTACCTGATCTACTCGGTGCTGGGCGCGTCGCTGGTGCTGCTGGGCGTGTTCGTCCTCAGCCCCTGTGTGGACAGCTTCTCCTTCACCGCCGGCGGCGTGCTCAACGCAGAAAAGATCGCGGGCAAGGAGGGCTTCGTGCTCACCTTCGCGCTGCTGATGCTGGTGGGCTTTGGCGCCAAGGCGGGTCTGTTCCCGCTGCACGGCTGGCTGCCCACGGCGCACCCGGCCGCTCCCTCCCCTGCTTCCGCCGTGCTCTCCGGCGTGATCACCAAGGCCGGCGTGCTGGGCGTGATGCGTCTGCTCTTCTGCTACCTGGGCGTTGACTTCCTGCGTGGCACCTGGGTTCAGACGGCCTTCATGTCCCTGGCTCTGCTGACGGTGTTCACCGGTTCCCTGCTGGCGCTGCGCGAGAACCACCTCAAGCGCCGCCTGGCCTGGTCCTCCGTGTCCCAGGTGAGCTACATCCTCTTCGGCCTGTCCACGCTGACCCCCCAGGGCTTCATCGGCGCGCTGCTGCACGTCATCTGCCACTCCCTGGTCAAGGACACACTGTTCATGTCCGCCGGCGCCATCATCCTGAAGACTGAAAAGACCGACGTGCGCGATCTGGAAGGCATCGGCCGCCAGATGCCCGTCACCATGGGCTGCTTCACCGTGGCCAGCCTCGGCCTGATCGGCATCCCGCCCTGCATGGGCTTCATCAGCAAGTGGTATCTGGCGCAGGGCAGCCTGAATGCCGGCGGCGTGCCGGAGTTCCTGACCTGGCTGGGCCCGGTGGTGCTGCTCGTTTCCGCCCTGCTGACGGCCGGCTACCTGATGCCCATCATCAGCAACGGCTTCTTCAAGGGTGAGCATGTGGAGAAGAACGACGTCCCCTACTGCATGCTGGTGCCGCTGATGATCCTGGCTGTGCTGAGCGTGCTGCTGGGCGCGTTCCCGGGCATGCTGACGGAGCTGTTCACGCAGCTGTCCGCCGCGCTGATGCTGTAAGGAGGAACGACCATGCTGATCCTCCTGACGCTGCTCGTCCCCCTCGTGGGCGGCGCGCTGCTGGGCGTGATACGCCCCAAATCCTCCGCTGTCCGCGCGTGGTATGTGGAGGCGGTGGTCATCGCCACCTCCATCCTGGTATGGACGGTGATCCTCACCCGCGATGGCCAGCCCTTCACCCTCTATCACATGACCGACGCGCTGCCCCTCACCTTCCGTGTGGATGGCATGGGCTGCGTGTTCGCCGGGCTGGTGAGCCTGCTGTGGCCCATTGCGTCCCTGTACGGCTTTGAGTACATGAAGCATGAGGAACGGGAGAACTCCTTCTTCATGTGGTACACCATGTCCTATGCCGCCACGCTGGCCATCGCCTTTGCAGGCAACCTCTTCACCCTCTATGTGTTCTACGAGTGCCTGACCCTGGTGACCCTGCCGCTGGTGATTCACAAGAAGGACGCGGCCTCCATCCGCGCAGGCCGCAAGTACCTGACCTACTCCATCACCGGCGCGGCCTTCGCCTTCATCGCCCTGGTGGTGCTGCTCTTCCTTGCCGGCACCACCGAGTTCACCCTGGGCGGCGTTGTCACTGCCGAGATGATGAACGCCCGCGGCGGGCTGCTGCTGACGGTGTTCGTGCTGGCCTTCATCGGCTTCGGCACCAAGGCGGCGGTGTTCCCCATGCACGCCTGGCTGCCCACCGCCTCTGTAGCGCCCGCGCCCGTGACGGCGCTGCTGCACGCGGTGGCGGTGGTCAATGCAGGCGCCTACGCGGTGCTGCGCCTGATCTACTACGCCTTTGGCGCGGGCAACCTCCACGGCACCTGGGCGCAGGCCATCGTGCTGTCGCTGGCCTGCTTCACCATCGTGTTCGGCTCCACCATGGCCGTGCGGGAGCAGCACTTCAAGCGCCGCCTGGCCTGGTCCACCATCTCCAACCTGTCCTACATGCTCATGGGCGCGGCCCTGATGACCGGGGATGGCATGGTGGGCAGCCTGTCCCACCTGGTCATCCACGGCGTGATCAAGATCACCCTGTTCTACTGCGCCGGCGCGATCCTCACGCGCACGGGCAAGGAGTATGTGCAGGACCTGCGCGGCTTTGGCCGTGTGATGCCCCTGACCTGCGCGGCCATCATCCTTGCTGGCGCAGCGCTGACGGGCGTGCCCCCGCTGGCGGGCTTCGTCAGCAAGTGGAACCTGCTCACCGCCGCAGCCGATACCGGCCTGTGGCTGGGCGTGGCCGCCGTGGTGGCGCTGATCATCTCCGCCGTGCTGACGGCCGTGTACATCTTCACCGTTGTGCTGCCCATGTACGGCCGCCCGCTGAATGAGGATTCCGCCGCGCTGGAGGGCTTCAACCGCGACCCCGGCTGGCAGATGAAGCTGCCCCTGGTGCTGCTGATGATCGCCATCGTTGCCCTGGGCCTGTGGTCCGCGCCGCTGGTGACCTTCCTGCGCAGCGTGGCCGCCGGGCTGACCCTGTGAGAAAGGAGGATCTGACGAAATGCCTCTGCTTCCTGTTGTGATCCTCCTGCCGATGCTGATGGCGGCCATCTGCGTCCTGGCCGGGCGTGTTGGCAACGCCCTGCGCGACGCCATCGTTTCCCTGACGGGCGCGGTGGTCTTCGCCCTGTGCGTGTACATCGCCGTGCAGGGCGGCGGCGCCTTCACCATCCCCGCCTTCTGCGGCTTCGGCCTGACGCTGAAGGCCGACGGCTTCCGCAGCCTGTACGCCTGCATCGCGGCGTTCATGTGGATGATGAGCGGCTTCTTCACCCCCGATTACCTGCGCCACGGCCACGCCCGCACCCGCTACTCCTTCTTCAACCTGATGACCCTGGGCGCGACCCTGGGCGTGTTCCTCTCCGACGATCTCTACACCACCTTCGTGTTCTTCGAGATCATGTCCTTCACCAGCTATGTCTGGGTGGCGCAGGAGGAGACCCCCGGTGCGCTGAAGGCAGCTGCCACCTACCTGGCCGTGGCCGTCATCGGCGGCCTGACGACCCTCATGGGCCTGTTCCTGCTGTACTTCCACCTGGGCACCCTGTCCTTCGACGGCCTGCAGGAGGCCATGGCGGCTTCCGGCGGCTCCACCGTCCTGACCGTCGCCACCTGGCTGACGCTGGTGGGCTTTGCCGGCAAGGCGGGCATGTTCCCCGTGCACATCTGGCTGCCCAAGGCCCACCCTGTGGCCCCGGCCCCGGCCTCTGCCCTGCTCTCCGGCATCCTGACCAAGTCCGGCATCTTCGGCCTCATCGTCATCTGCAGCCGCCTGATGCCCGGCAACGCCGCCTTCGGCAACGCGCTGCTGGTGCTGGCCTGCATCACCATGTTCCTGGGTGCGCTGCTGGCACTGTTCTCCACCGACCTCAAGCGCACCCTTGCCTGCTCCTCCATGAGCCAGATCGGCTTCATCGCCGTGGGTCTGTCGATGATGGTGCTGCTGGGCGAGCACGGCTCCCTGGCCGCCTACGGCACAGTCATGCACATGGCCAACCACAGCCTGATCAAGCTGGTGCTGTTCATGTGTGCGGGCGTGGTGTACATGAACGCCCACAGCCTGGACCTGAACGAGATCCGCGGCTTCGGCCGGAAGAAGCCCCTGCTGCACATTGCCTTCTTCCTGGGCGCCACATCCATCGCCTGCATCCCGCCCATCGGCAGCGGCTACAACTCCAAGTCCCTGCTGCACGAGGCCATTCTGGAGCTGATCCACGAGCTGGAGGCCCACGGCCACATGTGGTGGCCCTACAAGGCGGCAGAGATCCTCTTCCTTATCTCCGGCGGCCTGACCGTGGCTTACATGATCAAGCTCTACATCTGCATCTTCTGGCAGAAGAACCCCACCCGCCAGGCGGAATACGACGAGCAGTACCACTACATGAAGCCCCTGTCCGCCGTGGCCATCCTGGGCAGCGCCGTGGTTCTGCCCTTCCTGGGCGCCATGCCGGAGAGGTTCCTGCAGTGGTTCGCCGAGCAGTCCATGCACTTCTTCGGCCAGCACACCTCCAGTCATGCCATCCCCTACTTCGGCGCGGCGAACCTGGAGGGCGCGGCCATCTCCATCGGCATCGGCCTTGTGGTGTATCTGCTGATCTGCCGTCCCCTGCTGATGAAGAAGGGCGCCTACCTCAACCGCTGGCCCGAGAAGCTGGATCTGGAGACCCTGCTCTATCAGCCCCTGCTGATGAAGTGGCTCCCCGGCGCCTGCGATCTCCTCGTCGGCACCCTGGCCCGCCTGCCCGACAGCAAGCTGGTCAGGGTGGTCATCCCCGGCATCGTGACCGGTGTGATCCGCTTCGTTGCGGAGATCCCGGAGAACCTCGTCCTGCTGGGCCGCAAGACCGTCTTCAGTCACCGCCGCACCCGCGAGCCCGTCCCGGTGGGCACGCCTGTCACCTACGCTCTCGGTATGGTACTGAACAAGGTGGCCACCCTGCTCAACCGCACGCTCCTGCGCCGCAAGCCCATGCGGACGGACTTCGAGGTTGTGCTGGCCGCCAGCTGGCACGAGCTCCGCGAGGACACCCGCACCCTCACCGTCAGCGTTTCCTTCGGCCTGCTGCTGCTGTGCCTGGGCCTGCTGGTGACGTGCCTGTACCTGATGCAGTGATGGGTTGCTTCGGAATTAGGAACTATGGATTTGATGTGTGGTTCCGATTCCGTTGGCTTACAATTCAAATCAAAGACGGCTGCCGTCCTGGCATCAGGGACGACAGCCGTCTTTCGTTTACAGCATTCCCATCTCCACCATCTCAATTCCGAATTAAAACGCCGTCCGCCTGCCATGCAGACGGACGACGATCTTATACTCAGTTGGAGCGGGAGTAGTTGGGGGCTTCCTTGGTAATGGAGATGTCGTGGGGATGGCTCTCGGCCAGGCCCGCGCCGGTGATCTGGATGAACTCCGCATGCTCGCGCAGGTAATCGATGGTGGGCGCGCCGCAGTAGCCCATGCCAGCGCGCAGACCGCCGATCATCTGGTAGATGGTGTCCGCCAGGACCCCCTTGTAGGGCACGCGGCCCTCAACGCCTTCGGGCACGAGCTTCTTGGACTCGGCCTGGAAGTAGCGGTCCTTGGAGCCGGCTTCCATCGCAGCCATGGAGCCCATGCCGCGGTAGACCTTGAAGGAGCGGCCCTGGTAGATCTCGGTCGCGCCGGGAGCCTCGTCGGTGCCCGCCAGCATGGAGCCCAGCATCACGGCGCTGCCGCCAGCCGCCAGGGCCTTGACGATGTCGCCGGAGTACTTGATGCCGCCGTCCGCGATGACGCGGATGCCGTGCTTGTCGGCCTCCTCCGCGCAGTCCGCCACAGCGGTGATCTGGGGCACGCCGATGCCCGCCACCACGCGGGTGGTGCAGATGGAGCCGGGGCCGATGCCGACCTTGACGCAGTCAACGCCCGCGGAGATCAGGTCGTGGGTCGCACCGGCGGTGGCCACGTTGCCCGCGAAGAGCTGGATGTTGGGGTAGCGGTTGCGGATGGCCTCCACCTGACGGATCACGCCCACGGAATGGCCGTGCGCGGTATCGATGGAGATCACGTCCACCTTGGCGTCCAGCAGGGCGTCGATGCGGTCGAATACATCGCCCGTTACGCCCACAGCCGCGCCGCACAGCAGACGGCCGTTGGAATCCTTCGCAGAATTGGGGTACTTGGTGGACTTCTCGATGTCCTTGATGGTGATCAGGCCACGCAGCACGCCGTCCTCATCCACGATGGGCAGCTTCTCGATGCGGTGACGGGCCAGGATCATCTTGGCCTCCTCCAGGGAGGTGCCCACGGGGGCGGTGATGAGGTTCTGGCTGGTCATGTACTCATGGATGGGACGGGAGTAATCCGTCACAAAGCGCAGGTCGCGGTTGGTGAGGATGCCCACCAGCTTGCCGTTCTCGCAGATCGGCACGCCGGAGATCTTATAGCGGGCCATGAGGTTCTCAGCGTCCTGAATGAGGTTATGAGGCGCCAGGAAGAAGGGATCGGTGATCACGCCGTGCTCAGAGCGCTTGACCTTATCCACATGCGCAGCCTGATCGGCAATGGACATGTTCTTGTGGATGATGCCCAGGCCGCCCTCGCGGGCCATGGCGATGGCCATGCGGGAATCCGTCACCGTATCCATCGCGGCGGACATGAAGGGAATGTTCAGCTTGATCACAGGGGTCAGCTGAACGGACAGGTCGGCATCCTTGGGCAGCACCTCGCTGCGGGCAGGCACCAGCAGAACATCATCAAAAGTAAGACCTTTCCGCACAACCTTCTGAAGCATGAGCGCAATCCTCCTCACAAAATCATGGGTAGTTGGTTGATGGTTAAGAGAAATTGTAACAGATATGCAGCCCGGTTGTCAATGGATATCCCGTCAAAATTTCAGCCAATTCCGGCAGGTCTGTGAATCTTTGCCGGGAAAGCCTTGCCCGGGGGAAAAATCTGTGCTATACTGAAGACACACAGAAGAGAGATCGCGCCGCACGCGCAAACAGAACAGGAGGAACGCTTATGGCAAAAAAGATCATCATCACCATCGGCCGTCAGTTCGGCTCCGGCGGGCGCTATGTGGGTCGCCTGCTGGCGGAGAAGCTGGGCATCCCCTTCTATGATAAGGAACTGCTGAGCGAGGCAGCCAAGCAGAGCGGCATCTGCGAGGAGATTTTCGAGGATCATGACGAAAAGCCCACCCGCTCGCTCCTCTTCAGCCTCGTCACCGGCATGCAGCACCACATGGGCACCGGCTCCTTCTATATGGACATGCCGCTGAACCACCGCATTTTCCTGGCGCAGTTCGACGCCATCCGCAAGCTGGCAGCGGACGGCTCCTGCGTCATCGTGGGCCGCTGCGCCGACTACGTCCTGCGCGAGGACCCCGACACCGTCAGCGTCTTCGTCAAGGCGGATATGCCCAGCAAGATCGCCCGCGCCGTGAAGTACTACGACGTGGAGGAGGACAAGGCCGAGGAGCGCATCCGCAAGGCCGACAAGCAGCGCGCCAGCTACTACAACTACTACGCCACCGCCACCTGGGGCGATGTGGAGAACTACGACCTTGTGGTGGACACGGGCATGCTGGGCGTGGAAGGCGCGGTGGAACTGATCGCGAAGTTCCTGGAGCTGCGCGACGCCGCAAAGGAGTAAACCGCCATGAAGAAGCTTGCAGCCCTGCTGCTGTGCTTACTGATGATAACAGCTGCCGCCCTGGCGGACATCGCCTGGCCCGCCGGTCTCAACCCCGGGCAGGAGCAGCTCCGGAGCTATATCGGACATGTGAACCAGACCCTCAGCACCACCGGCGGCGGCGCCATCGATGTGCTCCACGGCCTGTACCCCACCTTCGCCGATCTGGGGATGGACGGCCTGGAGCTGCCTGACGACCCCTTCGCCGAATACGACCCCCAGGCGGAGATCAGCGTCGTGTATGGCGAAGAGGGCCTGCACTCCCTCACTCTGCGCATGCAGAACCCCGACCGCTTCGCGCTGGTGGCAGCGGCCTGTATTCAGGCTGCCAGCCCGGAGGCCATTCCGCTGGATACCGCCACGGGCATCGCCTCGGCCTATGCATCCCGGGTGCGCAGCGACCCCAGCCGCGGCTTCGAGGAAACCATCAACGATGTCCAGAGCGCCCAGCCCCGCGTGTATTTCGCCTACTACCCCGACCAGTACAAGGACCTGCACAACTGGCTGCAGCTGACCATCATCTTCGCCCGCCCGGGCAGCGCGCCCGCGTCGGTCATCGTGCCCGGCAGCACCCCCGCGCCGGACGCGCAGGACGGCGTGTGGCTCTCCCAGGACAACTACAACCACCTGGAGGTCTTCCCCTCCGCCACGCCCGAGCCGGATTCGGCAGCGATGGAGTGAGCCGGTTGGGGGAATTCGAAATTCGGAATTTAGTTTGTGTGCCTTGCTCCCCGGCGGTTTCGTCGGGGAGTTGCTGTAGGAGGCTGTTATGACCGAGTATAGCACCCCGCTGTGCAGGACGGGCGAGGGGTCCTGCAGGGAGCAGTGGCCGCTGATGCTGCTTGGTGCGCCGCTGTTCGGCGCGGCAGCGGTGTATTTCGTTCTCGATTCGCTGCCGTCTGTGCTGCTGCTCATCGCTTCCCTGCCGCTGATCCTGCCCTGCGTGTATTTCAGCATCGGCTGCTTCCTGGAGCTGCAGCAGCTTCTGGGAAAAGCCCGCATCACGGCGGAGGGCGTCACCGTCACCCGACCGCTGGCAAGGCCGCAGGTCATCCGCTGGGCGGACGTCCGGCAGGTCTGCATCTGCCTGTACAACCGCCGCATGGGCGAAATCCACGGCCACGGCCACCCGCAGCTGGTGTTCGTCCTCCCCGGCGCGAAAAAGAACCTGTTTGACCGCTGGAAGACCCACGACCCTTTCCAGCACCGCAGGCTCATCGCCATCGACTGCGACGAGGCCCTTCACGAGGCCGTCCGCACGCTTTGTCCCCTCGACATCACCGACCTGCGCAACACGCCGCCCTACCGATAAGGAGGAAGCCCCATGAATCACGCCATCCACGCCTGCAGCGAGCAGGACCTGCCCGTCATCTACGGCAATCTCCGCCGCTTCAACCACTCCCGCATTCCCTTCACCCAGGAGGAGCCCTTCTGCGACCTCAGCCGCAAGATACTCGATGAAGACGGCAACATCATCGCCGGCTGCATCGCCGAGATGTACTGCTGGAAGGTGGTCTTCGTGGACATCCTCTGGGTGGACGAGCGCTACCGCCATCAGGGGCTGGGCAGCCGGCTGCTGGGCGCGGTGGAGGCCGCCGCCCGCCAGGAGGGCTGCACGCTGATCCACCTGGACTCCTTCTCCTGGCAGGCCCGAGACTTCTACGTCAGGCTGGGATACGAGGTCTTTGGCGTGCTGGAGGACTGCCCCGAGGGGCAGTGCCGCTACTTCCTCAAGAAGAAGCTGACCCCGACCCTCGATTATGTCGACCTGTTCCACCACATCCAGCCAGGCTTCTTCCAGAAGGATTACATCCGTGCCCTGCCGCCGGAGCACATCTTCCACGAGCAGATGCTGCGTCTGGCGGACTACTCCCCCACCGCGCTGGCCATTCCCGCCCCCGAGGGCATCTTCTACGGCGTGTACACCGGCGACCACGCCACGCTGCTGGCCGCCGTCCGCGCCGTCGATGAGGACTGGGCGCAGTGGTTCCGGCCGGACAGCCGCGTCTTTGCCGCCATGGACGGCGAGAAGGTCTGTAGCTTCTGCCTGCTGGATGATTTCGGCGAGTACCAGGGGCTGAAAATCGGCGCGCCCGGCTGCGTCGGCACCGTGCCCGCATACCGCAGGCAGGGCATCGGCCTGCGCATGATCCAGCTGGCCACCCAGCAGCTGAAGGAGGACGGCTACGACCTGAGCTGGATCCACTACACCGCCGTGGGGCACTGGTACGCCCGTCTGGGGTATCAGACAGTGGTGAGGTGGAACTGCCGGGGCGTGGTGTCCGAATAAAATCGCCTGATCCGGGAATACATCGACACGAACCCCTTCCGCTGGACGGAGGACTGTTTCTTCCAGCCGTAACGCAAAAGCAGCAAGGTTTTTCATGCCCTGCTGCTTTTTGTGTGCAGTTATTCCTTGATGATGCCGCGCCCGTACTTCGCCACCAGGCGGTCACGGTCGGCATTGCCGATCACGATGGTCAGCTCGGTGCCCTCGTCGGTGTAGTCCTCGTTGACCACGCGGCCCAGGGGGCGGATCTGGCTGATCAGGCCGTACTGGCTGAAGGGGATGACGAAGGTCACAGGAGCGAAGGTCTTCTGCAGCTCGGCAGCGATGCGCCGGTGCAGCTCGTCGATGCCATCGCCGGTCTTGGCGCTCACCATCACCGCGCCGGGGAAGGTGGGCTCCACGCCGCCCAGGTCGCACTTGTTGATGACCTCGATGCGCGGCTGCTCCGTCGCGCCCAGCTCGGACAGCACCTTCTCCACCGCGTCGTGCTGCTTGTGCATTTCGCTGGATGCACCGTCGTTGACGATGAGCAGCACGTCCGCCAGGGTCGCCTCCTCCAGCGTCGAGCGGAAGGCGCTGACCAGGGCATGGGGGAGCTTGCGGATAAAGCCGACGGTGTCCACCAGCAGGAAGGGCGTGTGCTCCGCCGTTTCGATGCGGCGGCTGACCGCATCCAGCGTGGCAAAGAGCTGATCCTGCACATACACGTCGCTGCCGGTCATCTGGTTGAGCAGCGTCGATTTGCCCGCATTGGTGTAGCCCACCAGGGCCACCACGGGGATCTCGTTCTTCTCGCGGTTCTTGCGGCGCAGCTCGCGCTGTTTTTCCACGGTTTCCAGTCTTCTGCGCAGCTCCGTCATGCGCTCGCGGATGCGGCGGCGGTTCATCTCCAGCTTGGATTCGCCGGGGCCGCGGGTACCGATGCCGCCCGCCAGACGGCTCAGCACCAGGCCCTGACCGATCAGGCGCGTGGACTGGTACTGCAGCTGCGCCAGCTCCACCTGGAGCTTGCCCTCCGCGGAGGACGCGCGCTGGGCAAAGATGTCCAGGATCAGCGTCGTGCGATCCACCACCTTCACGCGCAGCATATCTTCGAGGTTGCGCACCTGGATGCCGGACAGCTCCTCGTCGAAGATGACCATGTCCGCCTCCAGCACCTGGGCCTGGCGGGACAGCTCGTCCGCGCGGCCCTTGCCGATGAACAGGGCCGTATCGGGCTTGTCGCGCTTTTGCAGGAACATGCCCACGACCTCCGCACCGGCGGTGTCCGCCAGGCGGGCCAGCTCCTGCAGGCTCTCCTCGTTCTCGATGCCCATGAGGACGGCTCGTTCGCGGGCATTAGGGTTCTTCTGCTCGTCTTCCCAGCCGACGATGCGGTCGCTCTCCTCCACCTGGGCGTTCCAGGCCGCATCCGGCACCTTGTACCAGCGCACCGGTTCCTCCAGGAGGATGTTCTGCTTCTCCGTGAGGAACGCCGCCTGCACCGTGGTGGGCTCGCCCTTCAGGCACCCGACGGACACCATCGCGTCATAGCGGAAGGAGCGCAGGGCGGACAGATCCACGTCGGACAGCCTGCCGTCGCCATTGGGATGGGTGTGGACGCAGCGGACGCAGGAGAGGCGCTGCGCATTGCGGCGCAGGCGGTAGTCCCGCAGCTCCACGTCGCGGTCAGTGCCCACGGACACGTCCACCACCTCGCCGTCGCGGGTGATGTAGATGGCGATCTCCCGGTTGAGGGCATTGGAGAACTTCGCCAGGAACTGCATCAGCTCCCGGGGCAGGAAATCGCCGTCCTCCACCTCGTACAGATACAGCTGGGCCAGGGCGTCGATCACGCTGTCGCGGATGCCCGTGAGATTTCCATGCACTTCCTGCTTCATAAAGATTCCTCCCTTGCCTGCCTCTGGCAGGGCTTTGGCTCCCGGCTGCTGATGAAAACCGTGTCCGCGCAGCCGATGAGCAGACACAGATAGAACGTCACAAACCGCCAGATCAGCAGCCCCACCGGCGCATTTTCGCCGAAGATCCCGGCGAAGAACACCACGAAGCCGCCCTCCTGGGCCCCCGTCGCGCCCGGCAGCGGCGCGTAGCTGGCGCTGACAAAGAGCAGGAACGAGATCGTCAGCACATGGTGCCACGCCGTCCCCGTCAGCCCCAGAGCCTTGTAAACCAGGCAGGGCGCGGCCATCAGGCACAGGCCCTGCACGCTGCTGATGACCAGCTGCAGCAGCACCTGCCCAGGGCTCCTCGCCAGCGCCGCCAGGGCCTGCTGACACTCGTCCATGGTGTGGACGGCCTTTTCCTGCCACCTGTCAGGATGGCGGCAGATGCGCCACCTTTCCATCAGGCGGATGAACCACATCACAAGGCGCTCCACCAGCGGCCGGTTCAGCACCACCGCCAGGGTAATGGGCACGTTGGCGAAGGTCATGACGAGGCCGATGACGATCAGCGCGGTGAGATGCCCCACCTGCGATGCGGCATAGGCCGCGTTCGCCGCCCAGAGCAGCAGCGTCATGCCCGTGATGGTCAGGTGGTTGAAGAAATGCCGCGCCGCCACGCAGGACAGGGACACGCCCGCGTCAATCTTCCGGCGCACCATGTGGTAGACCTGCATCGGCTGCCCGCCGGAATAGCCGGGGGTAATGTATCCGTAGAACACGCCGATCAAGGACAGATGCACCGCTTCCGCCGCCCGCATGCGGTAGCCGTGGGGGCGCAGCAGGGCCATCAGGCCCAGCCCCTCGCACAGCAGGTACCCGCCGTAGCTGAGGAAGGCCGCCGCCAGCCAGCCGGGGTGCAGGTGCGTCAGCGCCTCCCCCACCCGGGTCAGGTCATCGGTGGAGAGCAGGATCCACCCCACCACCGCCACGGACAGCACGATCACCGCCGCATTGAATATCCTGCTCCATTTGCTCTGCTTCAAGCCGTGGCTCCTTCCTCTTTTCTTCTTCAGCATATGCCGGGACTATTGTACCACACCGCGCCCGATGCGTAAAGGGGGAAGCGTGGGAGGGGTGGTACACAGTGCGTGAAAATCCCTGCCCGTTTTGGTGCGGGCAGGGACGGATTCACTTGTCGGGATAAGGGTAGGCAATGCTGCCCCGCAAATCCTGAACCTCCATCGGGCAGACAGCGCGGACAGCATCCTCGATCTCCGCCGTGTGGTCAGCCACGATGAGCCGCCGGTAATGCCAGGGCATATCCGTCTTCCACCGGTCGTAGAGGTTCTTTTTCTCCCCGTGGCACACGAAGCACACAACGGACGTGGAGGGCCCACGCGGCACAGAGGAGGCAAAACAGATACACACCTGCTGGAAGTCACTCCAGGAATAGCGCTTCTCCTTCCGCAGAGGCCGCATCAGAGTTACTCCCTCCGCGTTGACAGCTGCGGTGGTGAACATCTGCTGCAGCAGCAAGGCGCCGAATCCCGTGAACCAGATGGCAAGGGCACACGCCGGCAGAAGAATGAACAGCAGCTCCCACCCAGCCACATAGCGGAAGGGAAAAACCACACAGCTGATAAGCAGATACAGGGACGCCGCGCCGCAGATCAGAATCATCAGCACACCGCCGATGACCACAACGCCCCTCGCCAGCCCTTTCGTCCGGTCCAGCGGGAAGGTCACCTTATCAGCCATTCCCTTCCTCGTCCGGCTCGATCAGGTATATCTGGCCCGTCACGGCGTCCAGGTTGACCTTGTAGATCATCTCGTCGCCGTTCATGAACCAGACCTCCCACACGCCGTTGGCGTCGCCTGCGCCCATGATGTAGCCGTAGCCGATATCGTAGTCCTCCACGGCCGTCACGCCCACAGCCGCCATGGCCTTCACCAGCGCTTCGCCCTGGGACATGTCGCCGTCCATGGGCAGGCCGTAGGTGGGCTGCATGGTGTAGAGGGTGTCAAAGAGGAGCTTGTCCTCCAGGGACCAGAGGGCCTCCGGGCCCTTCACAACCTGCCAGCGGGCGCTGACCGTATCGAAGTAGCCGATCGTGGTCGCGTCCGTCATCAGCACCTCGCCGCTGACCGCGTCCACCGCGATGCACCAGCCGTCGGCAAAGTTGCCCAGGTCAAACACGGTCACGATCCACTGGTGGCTGCCATCACTCATGCGGACGAGTTCCGCGCGGGTCAGGCAATCCGCAGGCAGCACAGGCAGCGTGGCCTTGGCCGCGGCGATGGCGTCCGCCATGTACATCAGGCCCTCGGTCTGGGGCAGGATCTCCACCGGCACGGCGGGCATTTCGGCGTCCTCCGCCAGCACGGGGGCAACGGCCAGCAGCAGCGCCGCCAGCAGCATGAGCAGCTTCTTCATCGATGTATTCCTCCTCGCATAAAGGGTATGGGGCGGCAGATCACGCCGCCCTCTGCCCACATAACGGATGGCGGCGGATGATTCTTCCCGCGCCGTCATTTTTTGGTGCGGATCACCGCCGTGAGCATGTAGCCGATGAAGGCGCACTCCACCAGCACCACCGTCGGCTGGGTCGTGCGGAAGACGCCCAGCACCGGCACGGCGATCCCCCGCCCCTCCAGATACTGCACCACAACGATGGCCAGCAGCAGCACAGCCGGCACCAGCAGCAGCCCCGCGAAGGGTTCGCGCCGCTTGCTGGCCCCCGACAGCGGCAGCAGCAGCGCCAGCGCCACGCCCAGCAGCCCGCCCATAAGCACGTTCGTCCAGAAACCCAGCTTCGTCACCAGCGGGAAAACGATGCACAACGCCGCCGCCAGCAGCAGCGGCACAACCATCACCAGCAGCTTGCGCAGAAACATCACAGATCCTCCAGCATTTTCTTTTCCTTGTCGGTCAGTTCCGCCTTTTCCAGCAGGTCGGGACGGAAGCGCTTCGTGGCCTTCAGGCTCTCCATGCGCCGCCATGCGCGGATCTTCGCGTGGTCGCCGGAAAGCAGGATCTCCGGCACCTCCATGCCGCGGAATTCGCGGGGGCGGGTGTACTGGGGGTACTCCAGCAGGCCGTCGGAGAAGCTCTCCTCCTCGGCGGATTCGCCGGAACCCAGCACGCCGGGAATGAAGCGGCTGACGCAGTCCGTCAGCACCATGGCCGCCAGTTCGCCGCCAGTGAGGATGTAGTCGCCGATGGAGATCTCCTCGTCGATGCAGGCGTCCAGCGCGCGCTGATCCACGCCCTCATAATGGCCGCAGAGCAGCACCAGATGCGCCTCCTGCGCCAGCTCGCGGGCCTTGGCAGTGGTCAGCGTCGTGCCCCGGGGGCCCATGAAGATGCGCTTGCCGGAGAAGTTCTCCCCCGTCACGGCCGCCATGGCGTCCATGATGGGCTGGGCCAGCATCACCATGCCCGCGCCGCCGCCAAAGGGGTAATCATCCGTGTTCTTGTGCTTGAGGGTGGAGAAGGGGCGGATATCCACGCATTCCACCTCGATGAGCCCCTGCTCCCGGGCGCGGCCCAGGATGCTGCTGTTCAGCACGCTCTCAAACATCTCCGGGAAGATGGTCAGGATGGTGATCTTCATCGCTTACTCCTCCCAGACGGCGACCTCGTTCAGCCTTTCGCGGACGACGGAGATGCGCTTGTCCGCCACGTCCACGGTCGGGAACACAGCCTTGAGCGCCGGCGCCATGACGGACTTCCCCTTGGCCTTGAAGACGTACACATCCACCACGCCATGCTGCAGCACCTCCTGCAGCACGCCGATGGACACGCCCGCCTCGTCGATGCCCTCGCAGCCGATCAGGTCGGAAACGTAGACCTCGTCCTCCTCCAGCTGGTTGGCGTGGGCGCGGTCGATCCACAGCTGCACGCCGCGCAGCTTCTCCGCATCGTCCATGGAGGCGCATTCGCCCAGCGTCAGGTACACGAAGCCGTCATGCACCCGGCTGCACCGGGCCTTGATGACCTCATACGTTTCGCCCTTCTTGATGTAAAGCTTCTTCCAGCGGTAGAAGTCCTCATGGTTGGCGGCGAAGGGCTTCACCTTCACCTCGCCCCGGATGCCCTGGGGCTTGAGGACTTCGCCGATCATCAGATATTCGTTCATGATAGTCTCCTTTGCGTGGGATCTCCGGCGGCCAGGGGCAAAGCCCATGGAGCGCGGTCAGGGCTCTGCACTGACAGCCCGCGAAGGACGTCGTGCGGGCATGTGTCCCCAGTGGGGACTTCGCCGAAGGCGAAAATGCCAAGCGATGTTGGAGCTTCGGCCCTTTCGAAACCCATTCTCGCGTTTTACTTCTTAAATCCTGCGTCGTTGCGCGCGCGTGTTTGTGTGGCGAAGTTGCGCGTGCGCGGTCGGCGGAGGGCCTCCCGCGCGGGAACGCCCCCCGGCGGCAGCGGAACAGGGGTTTCAAAAGGGCGCAGGAAATCCCTTTCCCGCGCCCTGTGTATGTGGCTTAATCGTCGTCCTCGCCGATCTCGACGAAAACAGGCTTGCTGTTCTTGGGGGTCGCAGCCTTGACCACCGCGCGGATGGCCTTGGCGATGCGGCCGTTCTTGCCGATGACCTTGCCCATATCCTCCTCCGCCACGCGGAGGTTGAGGATGATGGCCTCGCCCTCGGTCATCCGGACGACAACCTGGTCGGGATGATCCACCAGGGACTTCGCCACAAAGGTGAGCAGTTCTTGCATGAGCTGTCCTTTCTGCCTTCTGGCGCACGACGGAAGCCCGCCCGGCGTCCGGGTTCGGACTGCCGCCGAGAAGAATCGGAGCGCGTCCGATTACTTCTCGATCACGCCGGTCTTCTTCAGCAGGACGCGCACGGTGTCGGTGGGCTGGGCGCCGCTGGTCAGCCAGTACTTGGCGCGCTCGCCGTCAACCTTGATCTCCGCGGGCTGGGTCATGGGGTTGTAGTAGCCGATCTCCTCGATGAAGCGACCATCGCGGGGGCACTTGGCGTCAGCCACGACCACGCGGTAGAAGGGGTGCTTCTTCATGCCCATCCTCTTCAGACGAATCTTCACTGCCATTGTTGTTTCCTCCTCAAAATCGTATCTGTGTTGATCTATATGGAAATCATAAGCGGTTGGCTGTATGATACCACGCAAATTGTGACGGGTCGCCGGCTTACTTGAAGCCGGGGAAGCGGCGCATCATGCGCTGACCCTTGCCGCCCTTCATCTGAGCGGTCATCTTCTTCATCATGTCCTTGGCGTTCTCGAACTGACGGATCAGCTGATTCACGTCCTGGACGGTAGTGCCGGAACCGGCGGCGATGCGCTTGCGGCGGCTGGCGTTGAGCAGCTTCGGATTCCGCCTC
>JAFQQT010000048.1 GCA_017410455.1 Clostridia bacterium | reverse complement strand
CTCAACGCCGGTCACGACGTTGTGGTTCTTGATAATTTCTGCAACAGCAGCCCCGAAGCCATCCGCCGTGTGGAGGCGATCACAGGCAAAAAGGTTGCTCTTTACGAAGGCGATTGCTGCAACGAAGCCGTACTCAATCACGTGCTTGACCGCGAGGAAATCGACGCTGCCGTGCACTTTGCCGGCCTTAAGGCTGTGGGCGAATCCGTCAGCATTCCCCTGCGTTACTACGAAAACAACCTGGGCGCCACCATCACGCTGTGCAAAGCGCTCTCTGCGCACAACGTAAAGCGCATTGTGTTCTCCAGTTCCGCCACCGTCTACGGCGACAGCGAAATCGTGCCCATGCACGAAATGCTGCCCATGGGCGAGTGCACCAATCCCTACGGCTGGACCAAGTGGATGAGCGAGCGCATCCTGCGCGATCTTTCCTTTGCCGACAAGGACTGGTCTGTGGTGCTTCTGCGCTATTTCAATCCCGTGGGCGCGCATGAAAGCGGCCTTATCGGCGAAGATCCCTCCGGCATCCCCAACAACCTCATGCCCTTCATCACCAAGGTGGCGGCGGGCCAGCTGGATCACCTGACCGTGATGGGCGATGACTATGCCACCCACGACGGCACCGGCGTGCGCGACTACATCCACGTGGTGGATCTGGCCTGCGGCCATGTCAAGGCCTGCGAATACGCCGCCAGCCATGCGGGGTGCGAGATCTTCAACCTGGGCACGGGCGTGGGCTACAGCGTGCTGGACATCGTCAACACCTTCAGCCGCGTCAACGGGATCGACCTGCCTTATGTGATCGGTCCGCGCCGCCCCGGCGATGTGGATGCCTGCTTTGCCGACCCCGCCAAGGCCCGTGAGGTGCTGGGCTGGGAGGCGCAGCGTACCCTGGAGGACATGTGCCGCGACGCCTGGCACTGGCAGAAGAACAATCCCAGGGGTTACAAGGCTGACTGACGGATACGGCGCGGAGGCTCAAGTAAACGGGCTTCCGCGCTTTTTGTGCATCGGATACATCGGAGGGGACTGGAATGAAGCGTTTTGTGCTATTCGTCGGCGGAGGCGGCGCACGGGCTGCGGAGGCCCTGCTGGTTGCGGCCTGCGCGGGCGTTCTGCGGGCGGACATGCTGCAGGTGCTCCTGGCGGACACGGACCATCACGGCCTGCGCAGCGCCGAGCTGCTCAGGGCGAAGTATGCCGATTACGCCCGCATGCAGGCAGCGCTGCAGCAGCAGACTGCCGAGGCTGAAACGGCGCCCTTCCGGACGATGGTGAACTTCGCATCCTGGCCGGAGAAGCTGCCCGGCGGCGCGACGACCCTGGCAGCCTGGACGGCCGATGCGGAGGCGGACGCCCTCCTGTGCCAGGCGTTCTTCGGGCAGGAGGCGGCGCAGCAGGATCTGCGCGGCGGCTTTCAGGGCAACCGGGCGCTGGGGCAGACCGTGTTTGCGGGCCTGCTGCACAGCGCGGCGCAGGACCCGCAGGATGTGCTGGCCCGCATGATCGCCCGGATGAATGAGGCCATTGACGCGGGCGAGGAAGTGCGCGTGGTGCTCTGCGGCTCGGTCACGGGCGGCACGGGCGCGGCGGGTCTGCCGCTGCTGGCGCGGCATGTGCAGCAGCAGACGGCGGGACGGGCCCGCATCGGCGCGGTGCTGCTGGCGGCCACGGGCGACCACGAGGATCCCGCAAAGGCGCGGGAGACCCTGGCGGACTTCGCCGGGGAAAAGGCCTGCAGCGCGGTCTGCGTACTGGGTCTGCCCCGCAGCAGCTGCTCGGACGCACCGGCGGACTGCGCCCACCTGACCGACTGGCTGGCGGTGTACAGCATGGATGTGCTACTCCACCGCCCGGCATGGCCCGAGGGCGTATTCACCGTGCAGACCGACGCCGGCGCCCTGAAGTGGGATATCTTCGGCAAGGCGGCGGCGCGCTATCGCCTGGCGTATGGCCGCCTGATGAAGGCTGCCGCGGCGTGGAACCACGTCGTCGCCCCGATGGTGGAGCGCCGGCTGCGCCACCCCTTTATCCTGCGCGACGGGCTCTTCGGGTGGTATGCGCACTTCTTCCGCAGGGCGATGGGGCAGCGCAGCGAGTGCCTGGAGGACGTGGCGCGCCTGAGCCGCCTGATGCGCGTGGTGCTGATCTGGCTGGGCGGGCTGATGCAGACCCTTCCGCCGGAGATGACCCATTGGGATGTGCTGGGCCCCCGCCAGGAGGAAGCGCAGGCGTATTACAGCGAGCTGGTGGATCTGGTGGGCCAGCTGACGATGCTGGACGAGGAATCCCAGCAGGCGGAGGCCTTTGAGGAGAACCGGGTCTACCGCCACCGCGATGATGAGCAGGGCGAGGCGCAGGCGGCTCTGCGCCGCATGGACGCGGTGCGCCGGGAGATCGACAGCCGCCGCGAGGCGCAGGAGCGTCACAGCCGCATCATCGGCGGCGCGGCGACCATCCGCCTGCTGCAGCATGCCATGGCGGATGCGCAGCAGGATCGCCAGGCGCTGCAGCAGCGCTATGAGGAGGCTGTGCGCCGCATCGATCATGCCGAGAGCATCGCCGCGCCCCAGGACATGTACCGCATCACCGACGCGCGCACCAAGCTGGAGCGCATGGCGAAGCACCAGCGCATGCTGGAGGCGCGGGAAGCCTTCGTGCAGGAGGATGTGGATGCTGCCGGGCAGGACGAGGCGCGCTACGCGAAGCCGGAGATCACCGGTGCGGGCGCGGGCAACGGGCTGTTCGACGCCCGCCTGACGCGCCGGCTCCTGCTGGAGGAGCGGCGGGTGCGCCCGGCTGAAGTGGAGAAAGCCTGGCCGGACATGGTGCACCCGGCGGACGGCCGCACGCTCAAGGAGACCCTCCGCCGCAGCCGCAAGGCCCCCGTGGCGGATCGCGCACCCGTGATGAGCCTGCTGTATGCACTGATCAACGGCGCAATGGAGGAGGTGTGAGCATGAAGGAGCTGGTGTTCCTGCCCGACCGGGATGGCCGGGACGAGATCGGCGATGCGTCGGGCTTTGTGCGCCTGGGCGGGCCGGAGAATTCCCTCGGGCAGCTGGCGCAGCGGCTCACTGCCCCCGCCACGGCTGAAGATGCCCCGGCGGACGCGCTGGTATGGCGCAGCGCGCTGACCCTGGCGCTCCTGAGCGACGCCCGCAGCGGCCTGCGCATGGACGTGCTCACCATCCGGGAGGATACGTCCCCCTTTGCGTCCTTCGTGCTGGCGGCGCAGCCGGAAGCCCGCCGCGGGCAGCCCGTGCACCTGCTGGTGCTGGAAAAGGACGGGCAGCGGCGGCTGCTGGGCGTTGCAGACGCAGCGACGGGCGTTCGCCTGCCTGCGCAGCGGGCGACCCTTGCGGATGTGGTGGATGCGCGCTGCCGGTGGATCGACCGCGAAACGGGTGAGATCAGCGACCCCGTGCCCTGCCTGAACGAGGCGGAACGGACGCTGCTCCTGCGCCGCATGGAGGCCCTGAAGCTGCAGACCCCGGCGGCACAGGCCTTCGCGGACGCCCTGCGCGATGCGGACGCGCCCGAAACCGGGGCCGTGACCCTGCAGGAGGAGAGCGCGCTGCTGCGCCTTGCCCTGCGGACGGAGGCCGTCTGCGGCCTGAGCGGCTTTGACGCCCTCACCGTGCAGGAGGAGCCCTGCAATCCGGGGGAGAATGCGCTCCTGCGCTGCCTGGGCGTTACGGAAGCCCCCCAGGCGGAAAAGACCTGCCGCACCTACCTGTGGAACGGCGTTCCCTTTGCCCGCACCAGCGCGGCGCTGGGCCTGACGGAGGCGAAATGCCCGGGCGAGGCAGCGGCGCTGGAGGCGATCCTCGCCGAACTGACCGTGATGAGCGGCAGCTCCGTGCGGTGGAATCAGCGGTCTGCGCAGGCGATGCGCGCATGGCTGGACGCGCCGGAGCATGCGGACATGCTGCCTCAGGCGCGGGAGCGGCTGGAGTCCTCCTGCGCGGTGTTGGCGGAGAACGGCCGGCAGGTGCAGTCCACCGTGACGCTGACCTGGCCGTGGAATGCGCAGTCCTGCTCGGTGCGTGCGCTGCTGCAGGAGGCCCTGGGCGATGGGTGGCTGGACGCTGCCGCCGCACCCTTCAGCGACCGGCTGACGAAGCTGACCGCTCATGTGCTGGGCGATACGACCCTGCATGCCGTGTGCGCCTGCGCTGATGGCGTGCTGCTGCCGCCCCTGTCGCAGAAGATGGCGGCCTGTGTGGCCCGCGTGGGCGTGGAGGGCGGCCTGGCGATGGATGCGCTGCGCTTCCGTCCGATGGAGGACGGCGGCATGGAGGCGTCCTTCCTGCTGCGCGGCACGGGCGAGATGCGCATGGTGCGCGCCTACAGCCCTGAGGAGATCGCCGTGCTGGAGGAGGCGGAAGTCCCCGAAGTGGCGGTGTGGCCCTGCATGCCCATGCCGGGCTGGAAGGCCTACTACGTCTTTGCCACGGGCGATGTGGAGATCGCAGCCACGGACGGGACCCAATGGCGGACGCTGCCCGCTCTGGCGGAAGGTGCGCAAGTGCGGGGCTGGCGCACGCTGGCTGCCGGCGCATACCCGGGGTGCATCACCCTGCACCGGGATGGCCTGTGCCTGGGAACGCTGCCGAACCTGCTGCCGGAAATGCACGTGGAGCGCGTGGGCAGCGTCCTGGCGGGCATCGATATGGGCAGCAGCCAGACGGCCACGGCCTTCGCGCTGGATGGCGTACCCACGCTGCTGGACGGCCCCGATCTGCTGCGCCGCCTCTGCAGCCGCCAGGAGCTGGTGGACGATGCGTTCCTCAGTGGCCTGAAGCCCCGGAGCGTGGTTCCCACTGCGGCGGTGCTCACCGGCCCGGGCGAGGCGCTGTTCACCGATGGCTACGCCTTCCACGCCGGGAGCCTGCAGACGCTGGCAGACCTTGATCCCGCGCAGCTGCGGGCGCGGCTGAAGTGGCGTTCGGATGCGGACAGCGTGCGGGCGCGGCGGATCCTGCTGCACCAGGTGATGCTGGGCGCGGCGATGACGGCGGCCATGGCGGGCGCCAAGAGCATCTCCTGGCGCGTGACCATCGCCGACGAAATGGGCGACGAGGGTCGCGAGGCCATGCTGAGTGCGGCGGAAGCCCTGGCGCAGGAGGTGGCCGGCGAGACCGGTCTGCCGCTGACCGAGGGCGTTCCCGCCGTCGCCTGGGCGGAGGAGAGTGCCGCGTTGTGCGCCTGCCTGCGGGGCGAGAGCGTCATCCGCAGCAGCGGCGTGTCCCTGGATATGGGCAGCGGCAGCATCAAGATGCACCTGTGGATGATGAATCAGAGCCGTCCCGTGGCGGGCGAGGTGGTCTTTGAGGGCGTGCAGGACGAGCTCCTGGCCCTCTACCGGCAGCAGCCGGTGCGCCTGCTGGAGGACCTGGCGGACTGCGCCGACGAGCGTCTCCACGCTGATGTGATGGCCCTGGTCGAGCAGCTCAACCCCGACCTGAACGGCCCTCGCCAGGGGGACAAGCTGGCACTGATGCTGGATATGCTCCTGGACGTGCACCGCACGGCCGTGGGGCAGCACATTGCCGCGCGCAATGCCGCCAACCGGCCGACCTGGCTGCAGTCCCTGCTGCTGGAAAAGACGGCGGGCGCGCTGTTCTGCGTGGGACTGATGCTGGCGCAGGCCGGCGAGAACGCCATGAACAGCCACATGCTGCCCCAGGACATGACCGTGTGCCTCACCGGGCGCGGCGCGTGGCTGCTGGATACGCTGCCGCCCATGAGCCGCAATGCCCTGCAGCACCTGACGCACCTGCCCCTGCGGCTGGAGCACCCGGTGCGCTTCATCACCATCCGTCCGGCGGCGCAGCCCGTGCAGAGCATTGCCCTGGGCCTGACCGTCATGCGGGAGACCGGGCAGGTGGCCGATGCGCCGCTCATCCGCACCCGCGAGAGCTTCTCGGCCCTCATGGCGCGGATGATGCAGCACCTGTCTGCGGCCTTCCCGGCGCAGATGTGGCTGCTGCATGACGGCCTCTACGACTGGCAGTCCGGCACGCTTACGCCCGCGGGGCAGGACAGCATCCGCCGGGCGGCCGCCAGCGTCTACGACGATGGGGAGGAACTGGCCGCCACGGTGCAGGCCTTCCTGCAGACGCTGCGCAAAAATCCCATCCTGACCGATGCTATGCTTGAGACCGGCGCATAAGGCGCAGAAAGGCATGCCATGAAGGACTGGCGCAAGACTCTGAGAGAGTATTTCTGGCTGACCATGGCGACGCTGCTGATGGTGGTCGGCATCTATTTCTTCAAATTCCCCAACCACTTTTCCACCGGCGGCGTCAGCGGCCTGGCGGTGATCCTCGGCCACTACTTCCCGCAGGTGACGCCGGGCAGCTTCGTGATGGTGATCAACGTCCTGCTGCTGATCCTGGGCTTCATCGTGTTCGGCCGGGATTTCGGCGGGCGCACGGCCTACGTCAGCCTGCTGATGAGCGGCGCGACGTGGCTGCTGGAGCGCATCATCCCCATGAGCGCCCCCATGACGGCCCTGGCGGATCCGGCGGCGGCCCAGCCCTTTGTGGAGCTGATCTTCGCCGTGTCCCTGCCCGCGCTGGGCTCGGCCATCCTCTTCAACCTCGAGGCCTCCTCCGGCGGCACGGACATCGTGGCCATGGTGCTGCGAAAGTACACCTCGCTGGACATCGGCAAGGCGCTGCTGTGCTCGGACCTGATCATCACCCTCATGGCCTTTGTGGCCTTCGGGCCTGCCACGGGCCTGTTCTCCATCCTGGGCCTGGTGATCAAGTCCCTGATGGTGGACATGGTGCTGGAAAACATCAACACCCACAAGTACTTCCACATCATCACCACCAAGCCCAAGGAGATCGAGGAGTACATCACCCAGAAGCTCAGGCGCGGCGCGACGGAGCTGCACGGCGAGGGCGTGTACACCCATGAGGACCGCACCGTGGTTATGACCGTCATGACCCGCCGCGAGGCGGTGCTGCTGCGCCGCCATGTGCGCAATGTGGATCCCAAGGCCTTCGTGCTGATCATGAACACGGGCGAAATCGTGGGCAAGGGCTTCCGGGGCGTCAGTTGATTCCCGGAATATACCCTGATACAGACTCCTGAAATACACCTCAAATTCCTGAAATATACCCTGAATGGAGTGGCGGCTATGGCAGAGCATATCACATCGCTGAAGAATCCGAAGGTACAGGCCTGGAAGGCGCTCAAGGACCGCAAGGGGCGCCGGGAGAGCGGCTGCTTCCTGGTGGAGGGGCGCAAGATGGTGGAGGAGGCGCTGGCCTCGTCCTTCCCGGTGGAGGCCGTGCTGGCGGATGTGGAGCGCGTGGAGCAGCTGAACCTGCCCGCAGGGATCCCGCTGGTGACGCTGCCGCCCCATGTGCTGGCGGCCGTGTGCGATACGAAGACGCCCCAGGGCGTGGCGGCGGTGGTGCGCATCATGCAGAGCGCCGCGCCGGGCGTGCGCATTGTGGCGCTGGACGGCGTGCAGGATCCGGGCAACGTGGGCACGATCCTGCGCACGGCGGATGCGGCGGGCTTTGACGGCGTACTGCTCTCCCAGCAGTGCGCGGACGTTTTCAGCCCGAAGGTGCTCCGGGCCACCATGGGCAGCATCTTCCGCATGGCCATCCGGGTGACCGATGACCTGCCCGGGGAGCTGGCGGCCCTGCGGGACGCGGGCTTCAGCGTCATCTCCTCCCAGCTGGATGGCGCGCCCTTCTATCAGCGGCCCCCGGTGGGCGAGCGGTATGCGCTGGTCATCGGCAGCGAGGGCAACGGCGTGACTGACGAGGTGAAGGCCCTGGCGACCCACCGCGTGCGTCTGCCCATGCGCGGCGGCGCGGAGAGCCTGAATGCGGCAGTGGCAGCGGGCATCATGATGTACGAACTGACCCGGGAGCTTCCCGAAGCATAACAAAAACGCGGCGCCTGCACGGGGCGTCGCGTTTTCATGTGTCCGATTTACTTGGGCAGCGTGACGGAGTAGACCTCGTTGTTGCTCACGACGATGGCATAGCCGTTGCTGGTCAGGCCGACGAAGTCCGTCACGGAGCGGCCGTCTTCGAGCTGAATCTGATGGGCGTAGAAGCGCTGGCTGGAGATCTTGCCGGAATAGAGGTACTGGCTGGAGAAGGCATAGATGCTCTCGCCGCTCATTGCAGCACCCACGCAGGTGGAGGGCAGGGAGTAACGGCGGTCAAAGCCGGTGGAGATGACGCGCAGATCCTTCATGCCGCTCTCGCCGGTGGCCTGGTTGGTGGGGGCCAGCAGGATGTAGGCAAGCCCGCGCTTGGGCTGGGTGTGGGCCAGATACTGCCAGCCGTAGACCAGCATGTTGCCCGAGGTGTCCTCGACGCCGCGGTAGTCGTAGGTGTAGAGCTGCTGGGTGGTGAAGGCATGCAGGCGCTCGTTGAGGTAGACGACCCTGGTGGGCAGGTGATTGGTGAGTGTCGCGCTGCCGGTGTTCATCGAGCCGACCTGGAAGGTGGCCAGGATGCTGGTGACGATGGGGGCGTAGAAGTCGTAGCTGAGCGTCCACATATACTGGTCGCTGCTGCCATAGAAGCCGCAGTCCAGCAGCACCTGGCCGTCGAACTGGGTGGTCTCCGAGTCGATGTGCGCGCCCTGCAGATCCTTGATGAACACCGTGGAGGTCAGCTCGTCGCCGGTGATGATGGCGGCATGCTTCTGGCCGATGCGGGCGAACTGGATGCTTTCGTCCATGGCGCGGTTGTAGGTGGAGTACCCCTCGTCATTCAGGATGGCCAGCTGCCTGTCGGCCCAGACGATGATGTTCGAATCCGATGCGGAGAAGGACGCGCCGTCACCGGCGGGATAGGACCACTCGATGCTGCCGTTGGCGTTGATGAAGTGGATGGAAGCGCCATCGTAGTACAGCACGCCGTCCTGGAAGACGGTCACGTCCTGATGGGCGTAGCAGGGCAGGCGGGTGGAGGTGATGCTGTGTCCGCTGGAGCCCAGCAGGCTGATGACGACCGTCAGGATGACTGCTGCGGCGATGCAGCCGAGCAGGATGGCCCAGTTGCGGATCTGCCGCTTGCGCTGGTCAATGCGCTCCTGCTCGCTCACAACGGGGCTCTTTATCTTCTTTTCCATGATGAATGCTCCTTGAAGAGGGTGTGCGCGAAAGATGCGCATGCCCATTATAGCAGCAAAAGCCGAAGCTTGCAACCGGTCAGAGCGATTTGAGCAACGTCAGCAGCTCGTCAAATGTGCCGCAGGGCCCCTGCCAGGGGTTGCCGGGGCAGGGGATGCGGCAATCCGTCACCAGCCATGCGTCCATGCCGGCGGCCCGGGCGCAGGCCATGTCCTCCGCCTCGTCGTTGCCGATCATCAGGCACTGGCCGGGCGCAACGCCGATGCGCCGGCACACGTCGGCGAAGTAGGTGGGATTGGGCTTGCAGAAGCGATCGGTGGAATAGCAGGTGACCAGGTCGAAGTCCGCAGGGGACAGCCCCAGCCAGCTCAGGCGCGTGGTCTGCCCCTCCATGGGGAAGAGCGGGTTGGTGGCCAGCACGACCTTCTCCGCCTTTTCCCGGGCGATGCGTACAGCCTCCGCAGCCAGCGCATTGGGGGCCGTGGCGGCCCGTGCGGCGTGGAAGCCGGTGGTGTAGAACCGGTCGCAGCGGGGCTCGATGGCGGCGCGGTCCACGCCGGTGGCGGCGGTGAATGTGTCCCAGAAGACGTCCGCATTCAGGCGGGAGCCGTCGTTGCTCATCATGGCCTTCGTGCCGCCCCAGATGGCGCCGATGAGCGCCTCCTGCGGAATGCCGAAGTCCGCCAGCTCCCGGGCGAGGGCGCCGAAATATGCCCGGGCGAAGGTCTCGGTGTCCATCGGCAGGAGCGTGCCGTCCAGGTCGAAGAGGATCGCTTGATATTTGTGCATGGATAACCTCCGGATGGAAAGATGCTTCCATTATACCCCATTGCGGAGGCTGTGACAAGGGGAAATCAGCCGCCTGTGACGCAGCGGATGGCCTCGGCGAGGAAGTCCGCCGTGCCTTCGCCGCCGGCGCGGTCGATGTTGCGGCGGAAGGCGGGGGTCTGGTACACGTCGGCCAGCCCGGCGAGGACCTCGTCGGTGCAGGTGTAGAAGTGATCGGTGATGAACTGCTGCAGCTGACGCACGAAAGCGACGGCCTCCGGCGCATCGGGGGAGGCGGGGCGGCTGCGGCCGAACTGGCCGATGAGCGCCATCAGGGCCTGACCGTTGCGCTCGTCCTCGCCCTTCTTGCGGGGGCGGGAGGCGTAGTCCTGCCAGGCAGGGGTGTCACCCCAGGCGGACTCGGCCTGGGCGGCCACATCAGCAGCCTGATGGTCGTTGAAAATGCTGAAATCCATGTGTTCCATTCCTTTCTCCTGCAGCTCCCGGGTGAGGGCCAGCAGGTGGTCGATGTGGGCGCGCTGCATGGTCAGCAGCTGGGTTTGCAGGGCGAGCAGCCGCGCGGGGCTGGCGGCAGGGTGCGCCAGCAGACGGCGGATGCTCTCAAGGGGCAGGCCGGTTTCCCGCAGCAGCAGGATGGTGTGCAGGCGCCTGAGGGCGGCCTCGTCGTAGAGGCGGTAGCCGGCGGGCGACACCTCCGTGGGGGTCAGCAGGCCGATGCGGTCGTAGTGCCGCAGGGTGCGGATGGTCACGCCGCTGAGGCGTGATACTTCGCCGATGGTCATGGGGGAATCCTCCTTTCAGCATCAGCATAAACCATGACGCGGGGGGAGAGTCAAGCAAAAAAAAGAAAAAAGACGGCTTCCCGGGGGAAACCGTCATGCATCATGCTTCACTGGGCGAGGTCGGTGGGGGTGGCAGGGGGCTCGTTCAGCAGGTCATGAACGAGGATGCCCAGGAACTTCAGCACATTCTCGTCGTTGCCGGTCTTGTGGAAGACGCAGATGTACATGTCGTCAGCATTCGTGCCCAGCAGGTGATCGGCGCCGGGGAGGTCGCGGCAGGGGATGCCGTAGAGGTGCTTCTCCTGCGTGCCCTCGCTGGTGCGGTAGCCGCGGGTGAGGGTGACGCCGGCAGCCTCCAGTTCGGCCACGGCACCGGGGGCGACTTCATCCAGCGCCTGGCAGGCGCCCTTGTCGGCCCAGGACTGGAACTGCGCCGTGGGCAGGATGTAGATATCGCACTCATTGGCGGCCACGCGGGTCAGCAGGATCATTTCGCCATAGCTCTCGTCGGGCAGGATGTACATGGGTGCCACCCGCTCCATATCCGGCATGTGGACGCGCTGAACCTCGGCCATGTAGGCTTCAGCATTGGCAGAGGAGGCGTAGCTGTACACGCCCAGGATGACCTTCTTCTCCTCCGGCGGGCGATAGGCGGTGACGGAATAAAGGATGTTCCAGCCCATCCAGGCCACCAGGATCAGCAGGCCGTATTTCCACCAGGAATAGGAGAAGTGATCCTGAAGCTTCTTGCGGGTGACGGGTGTGCGCATGGGGCTCCCCCTCTCAGACGTTGTGCGGTGCTGCCATCATACGATAGGATTGTGAAGTCCGCATGAAGCAGCACGCATATCATAACATAATTCCGCATGAACCGCAAGACCCGCCCGACATTGACAAGGCAGGCGTTTCCTGCTAAAATATATGAAAGCGAACATTCATCGCGGAAATGGAGAACACAGGATGAATATCACTTTCATGCTTGGCAACGGTTTTGATATCAATATGGGCCTGAAAACGTCCTATCCGGATTTCCTCAGGCACTATCTGGCCCAGCCGAAGAAGAATGATGTGCTGGAACGCTTCCGGCAGTCCATCAATGCGGAGCTTCCCAACTGGACGGATGTGGAGATCGCCATCGGCCGCTGCACTCGTGACTTCTTCGGCGACACGGCCAGCGAGGATTTCATGGCCTGCTATGACGACCTCTATGACAGCCTGGCGTCCTACCTGTCCCACCAGGAGGCCAGCGCGGAGGCCGTGCCCGAAGGGACGCTGCGCCAGGGCATGGTGTGGGCGCTGAACCACTGGCGCGAGGGCTTCCGCAGCGGCCGCATGCAGGCCATTGAGGAGCGCCTGCGTGCCTGCCCCGGGGAATTCATCTATAACTTCATCACTTTCAACTACACCCGCACCATCGACGCCTGCATTGCCGCCTCGCGCTCTGCCGATCTGGGCAGCCGCATGACCATGCACGGCGACTTCCCCAACCAGCTCGGCTGCGCCGTGCATGTGCACGGGTATACCAACAAGGACATGATCCTGGGGGTGAACGACGAATCCCAGCTGGGCAATCCGCAGCTGCTGATGGACCGCATGGCCTTTGAGCGCGACCGGATCGTCAAGCAGAAGGCGAACCGCCTCTTTGAGGAGGGGACGGACGAACTGGCCCACAGCGTGCTGGGCCAGAGCGACCTGGTGTACATCTACGGCATGTCCCTGGGCAAGACGGACAAGCTCTGGTGGCAGCGCCTGGGAACGCTCCTGGCGACCAAGCCCCACGTGCAGGTGATCATCTACGCCCACGACGCCCCGGAGGACGACCTGCATTACTCCCGTTTCCGGGCCTTCGAGAATGAGCTCCAGCGCCGCCTGCTGGCCTACTGCGGCATGGTGCCCGACGACGCCATCAGCCGCATCCATGTCACGGGCTTCAATATCTTCGGGCAGCTCAAGGACACTGCTGCCGAGCTTTGAGGCACATCCTGCGGTGAAATTGTGAAAAATGCCGTCTGCCCCTTGTCAGATGGAAAAATAGGTGATATAATAACCATAATCGAAAGGGACGTCCCTTTCGCATGCGCTCCTGCGACCGCATGCGAGGGAGTTTTCCCGACGAACGTTTTGCGGGAAACCGCGCAAGTGAAAAGGAGGTTCTCCCACTATGAAGAAGCTCGTTGCTCTGCTTCTGACCCTGGCGATGGTTCTGTCCCTGTGCAGCTTTGCTGCGGCTGAGGATTACACCGACGTCACCATCCGCATCTACTCCAACTCCAACTCCACCGAGCGCGCCACCTGGCTGGTGCAGGCTGCCAAGGCTGCCGGCTTCACCATCTCCATGGATGACAACTCCGTCATCTCCGGCGACGTGGCGGCCATCCAGGCGGCCAACGAGAACAAGGACGGCGACATCATCTTCGGCCTGAACGAGACCCGCTGGACCCAGCTGATCAACGGTCAGTACGAGAACCTGGTCATCGCTGACTGGACTCCCTCCTGGGTCGAGGAAGTGGGCGGCTACAAGTTCGACGGCAAGGCCTACGGCCTGGTCGTGCAGAACATCCTGATGCTCTACCGCACGGACGAGCTGGGCACCAACGGCGCCGAGCTGCACTTCGAGCACTGGACCGACATCGTGAACTGCGGCTACACCTGGTACCGTCAGGGCAAGGTCGGCGGCACCACCAACAGCAACATCAACAACTCCATGCTCTTCCCCTACGCGGATCCCACCAGCCCTGCCGGCGGCATCTCCGTTGAAGGCTGGAAGACCCTGTGGGCCTACTGCGCCGGCGGCGTTTTCACCGGTGACAGCTACGGCTTCGATCCCCTGAACCGCGGCGAGGTCCAGGTCTCCACCTTCTACTCCTCCTCCCTGTACGGCAAGATCGACGCTGCGGCTGAGGCTTCTGCCAATCCCATCGTCGGCGTGCTGGAGCCCGAAAACTGGGCCGTTGTGAAGATCGATGACGGCACCTTCTACATCGCTGAGTACATCGGCATCGTTGAGCGTGCTGGCCGTACCGCGCGCGAGACCGAGGCTGTCTACGCCTTCGCTGAGTGGTTCGGCTCTGCCGAGGTTCAGGCCATCTGGGCTGAGGAGTTCGACTCCTTCCCCTGCAACTCCGTGGCTGTCGCCGAGGTTTACGGCGAGGACATCCCCGACATCTATGACCTGAAGAACCTGGGTCACAACGTCGTCGAGGGCAGCGGCATGACCTACAATGAGTACGTCCTGGCGCACTCCACCGAGTGGACCAACATCATGACCAACCTGGGCTTCTACTGGAAGGACAACTCCGCTGCTCCCGCTGAGCCCGACTGGGCCAACCTGGACTGGGCGACCCTGACCCAGGCGCAGTAAGCGGCAATCCCGCCACGGCTCCCGGCCGTGAACCAAATGCATACCCTGAGTTTCCGGGCGAGTCTGACGTGCTCAGGCTCGCCCATCTTACTTAATCGAAGGGAGCCATCCCAGCATGAATGTACACAACCAGAGCCCCGCACCGCAGGACAGCCAGCCGGCCATGATCAACCTGAAGGACATCGTCGTCCGCTTCGGTGATTTTGAGGCGCTGCACAACATCAATGTCGAGGTGAAGGAGGGTGAGTTCTTCACCTTCCTGGGTCCCTCCGGCTGCGGCAAGACCACGACGCTGCGCACCATCACCGGCTTCATCGAGCCGGCGGGGGGCTGCGTGATGGTCGGGGGGGAGGACATCACCCATGTGCCGATCGAGAAGCGTAACATCGGCATCGTGTTCCAGAGCTACGCGCTGTTCCCCACGATGACCGTGTACGACAACATCGCCTTCGGCCTGCGGGTAAAGAAGAAGCTGCGCGAGTCCCTGCGCACCTTCAGGAAATGGGTGGTAAAGCAAGAGGGATTAAAGCTATCCCACCTTGTATGGGGTTGGAACTGGAAGAAAAAATGGCGGTTGTTCCGATATTTCGTCCGCTGGATGAAGGGATGGGATCCTGAAGTAGACGAGCGCGTGCGCGAGATCGCCCGGAAGGTCGACCTCTCCGATGAGCAGCTGCAGAAGGCTGTTTCCCAGCTCTCCGGCGGCCAGCAGCAGCGTGTGGCCATCGCCCGCGCGCTGGTGACGGGCCCGGCCATCATCTGCATGGACGAGCCGCTTTCGAACCTGGACGCCAAGCTCCGCGTGGGCCTGCGCAACGAGCTGAAGAAGATGCAGCGCGACTTCGGCATCACCACCATCTATGTCACCCACGACCAGGAGGAGGCGCTGACCCTGTCGGACCGCATCGCCGTGTTCAACAACGGCTACATCGAGCAGATCGGCACGCCCAACGAGGTCTACAACCACTCGGCGACGGAGTTCGTGTGCAACTTCATCGGCGACATCAACCGCATTGAAGCGACGACCGCCGCCCGCATGGGGCTGCCGGAAGGGGAGCACCACTTCGTGCGCCTGGAGCGCCTGCGCGTCAATCAGCCCGTGCGCGAGGACGAAACCGTCTTCACCGGCCGCGTGCTCAGCAGCGAGTATTACGGGCTGTACATCAAGTACTTCGTCGAAGTCGACACCCAGGTGTTCAAGGTGATCGAGAAGAACGACGGCGTGAGCATCTACGCTGCGGGCGAAACGGTCAGCATCGGCATTGCCCGCGCGGACGTGATGAGCTACCCGGCAGAAGCGATGACCGTGGACGCTGTCACCCATGCGCAGTAAGGAGGCAGGCTGATGTCAAACAGAACGGCTGCCCCACGCAAGTTGGATCTGTCCCTGATCTGGAAGGTATTCGGCACGGCGTTCTTTGTGTACCTGTTCTTCGGCTTCATGCTCATCCCGTGCCTGAACACGCTTTCGCAGGTCTTCACTGCCAATCCGGATGATCCGCTGGCGGTCATCAAGTTCTTCTTCGCGGGCAACATGCCCTCCTTTGTGTGGAATTCCCTGAAGCTGGCCATCGCCCTGGTGGTGACGGTCAACGTGGTGGGCGTGTCCATCGTGCTGCTGACGGAGTACTTCGACATCAAGGGCGCGAGGATTCTCCGCCTGGGCTACATGACCACGCTGATCTACTCCGGCGTGGCGCTGGTCACCGGCTACCTCTTCCTCTACGATAATGATGGCATCATTACCACCTGGCTGGTCAGGCTGTTCCCGGACATCGACAAGAGCTGGTTCTCCGGCTTCAATGCGGTCTGGTTCACGATGACCTTTGCCTGCACGTCCAACCACGCGCTGTTCCTGCGCAACGCCATCCGCGGCATTGACTACAACACGGTGGAGGCTGCCCGCAACATGGGCGCGGGCCCCTTCAAGGTGCTGCTGAAGGTCGTGTTCCCCACGCTGATTCCCACGATGTTCTCCCTGACGGTGATGACCTTCATCACGGGCCTTTGCGCCATGTCCGCCCCGACGCTGCTGGGCTTTGACTCCATCAACCCGGAGATCGTGCGCCTGGCGGGCTCCTCCACGGCGGATGAGGCCTTCCCCCAGGCCCGCGCGGCCCTGCTGTCCATCATCCTGGCCATCTTCACCATCGTGCTGCTGGCCATTCTCTCCGCCTACGAGCGCAAGGGCCACTACCTCTCCGTCAGCAAGACCAAGGCCAAGCTGGTCAAGCAGAAGATCAACAACCCCGTCGCCAACGTGCTGGCCCACATCTACGCCTACGTGCTGTGGATCATCTACATGACGCCCGTGGCGATGATCGTCCTCTTCGCTTTCCAGAACCATTCGGCCACCAGCCTCAAGACCCCGAGCCTGGATAGCTTCACGCTGGTGAACTTCATCGGCACCCAGGACTATGAGTACATGACCAGCCGCGGTAAGCTCCGCACGCGCGTGGGCTCCATTTCCGGCGTGTTCTCCAATGCGGATACCATTGGCGGCATCAAGACCTCCTTCATCCTTTCGGCGATTGCGGCCGCGCTGGCCTGCGTCATCGTGGTGGTGGCGGTCAACTACATTTTCAAGCACAAGAACAAGCTCCGCGCCACGGTGCTGGAGTACTCGCTCCTCTTCCCGTGGCTGCTGCCCACCATCCTCATCTGCTACTCCTACCGCATCTTCTTCAACAGCGACGATGTGTGGTATGTGTTCAACCAGAACCTGTACTACCGCGAGAATGTGCGATTGCTCATCATCATCGCCTACACGGTGGTGAAGCTGCCCTTCGCATTGCGAATGATCAAGGCCAGCTTCTACGCCATCGATGAGGAGCTGGAGGACGCGGCGAAAAACCTGGGCGCCAGCGGTCTGCGAACATTCATGCAGGTCAAGCTGCCCATCATCCTGCCCAGCGTGCTGGCGGTGTTCGCGCTGAACTTCAATGCGCTGTTCACCGAGTACGACATGGGTGCCACCTTCCATTCCAGCTACGGCAAGACCTACGCCATGGTCATCCAGAACATGACCCACGAGGAAGGCCGCGACGGCTACAACGTCAACGCCACCGGACGACGCAACGCTTCGACGGTGTTCATCATGTGTGTTTCCGGCGCGATCCTCTACCTGGTGTACGGCGTTGGCGCGCGCGATCTCGGCGAACGCCTCGAGGCACGCAGGCGCTGGCGTGAACGGATGAAGCGGATGAAGAATTTGAAATACGTCGACACTGCAGCCAAGTGGGCGATCAGGATTGTCCGCTACCACAATCGGTCGTAGCTGACAAACTGACGCCGCGTGGGCGGATGCGAGATCACACGTAAGAATTCCCTTTTCCCCTGCTTTCCGGTCTGGAGAGCGGGGGATTTTTGTGCTGAAAGTCTTGAAAAATGAGCAGATGTATTGTATACTGCGTATAGATGGATGAATGGACGCATATCGGGACAAACAGCATAGCGGATAACACGCAGGAAGTGGCGGATGATCGCAGTCTTTGGACGTGAAGGGGAAGAGGGGGGTGCAACATGGAATTCGTGACACACAGGCGCGATGATGGCGAATATCAGAGCCTGAAGGATCACATCACGAATGTCGCGGCAAGGGCGGCTGAACTTGCAGCCGGTTTTGATGCTAAGGCGCATGCTGAGCGGGCGGGTTTGCTGCACGATGTTGGCAAGTACAGCAAGGCCGCGCAGAGACGTCAGCTGGCGCCGGAAGAAACGGCAAAGGTGGATCATTCCACAGCGGGAGCGCTGGCGGCGTTTCAGATGCGCGATGTCCATGCGGCCTTTGTGGTGGCCGGGCATCATGGCGGCCTGCCGGATCCGGGATCGAAGAATTCCCCCGATGGAAGCACGCTGATGGCCCGCATGCAGAAGCCGTTGACGGGTGACATGGACGCTTCGGCATGGCAGCAGGAGATCAGCGTGGCGCCGGGAGACCGGACGCCGGACTGGCTGCGGCGCGTGCCTGCGCAGAGCCGGGGCTTCGCCAATGCGATGTACACCCGGATGCTGTTTTCCGCCCTTGTGGATGCGGACTTCCTGGATACGGAGGCGTACATGTCCTTCGGGCAGACGGAGCGCGGGGGCGGGGAAACGCCGGCGGCGCTGCTGGAGAAGCTGCGGGCGTATGTTGCGCCATGGCTTACCGGGCGCGCGGAAGGCGTCAACCGCATCAGAAGCGACCTGCTCAGGCAATGCATGCAGGGCGATCAGCATCCCCGGGGGATGTATACGCTGACGATCCCCACCGGCGGCGGCAAGACGATCTCCTCCCTGGCCTTTGCGCTGTCGCATGCGGCGAGGTACGGGCTGTCGCGGGTGATCTATGTTGTGCCCTACACGAGCATCATTGAGCAGAATGCCCAGGTGTTCCGGAACATCCTGGGCGCGGAGAATGTGCTGGAGCATCATGCCAACATCGATCCGCAGGATCAGGAGGAGAAACTGCGCCTTGCGGCGGAGAACTGGGATGCACCGGTGGTGGTAACCACGGCAGTGCAGTTCTTCGAGTCGCTTTTTGCGGCCCGCACATCCCGTTGCCGCAAGCTGCACAGCATTGCCAATGCCGTGGTGGTATTCGACGAGGCGCAGATGCTGCCCGTGCCCTACCTGAAGCCCTGCGTGAACGCCATTTCAGAGCTGGTGCTGCATTACCGGGTCACGGCGGTGCTCTGCACGGCTACGCAGCCCGCGCTGGACGGTTTGATTGTGCGGTATGCGCCGGAACTGTCCCCCAATGAGCTGTGCCCGGGGACGCGGGCGCTCTTTGATTCGCTCCGGCGGGTGCAGATCGTGCAGACGGGCACGCTGACGGAAGCGACGCTGGCGGATCGGCTGGGGCAGAGGCGGCAGGTATTGTGCATCGTCAACACACGCCGGGCGGCGCAGGCGCTGTATGCACTGCTGCCGGAGCAAGGCCGCTACCACCTTTCCACGCTGATGACGCCGGAGCACCGGGCGAGGCAGCTGGCCGAGATCCGTGCGCGCCTGATGGCCGGCGACGCTTGCCGGGTCGTGTCCACGAGCCTGATCGAGGCGGGCGTGGACGTTGATTTCCCGGAGGTGTGGCGGGAGATCGCCGGGTTGGATTCGATCCTGCAGGCAGCGGGGCGCTGCAATCGCGAGGGGAAGCGTCCACTGGCGGAGAGCCAGGTGCATGTGTTCCGCTTCGACGGGGCTGTGCCGCGGATGATCATGCAGAACGCGGCCGCGACGGAGCATGTTCTGACGCAGTTTGAGGATGTCGCATCGCCGGAAGCCATCCATGCGTACTTTGCGGAGCTTCTGTTCATGAAAGGCGACGCGGCGCTGGACGCGCAGGGCATTTTGCCGCTGAATGAGAAGCAGTGCTTCCGGTCGGTGGCAGAGAAGTTCAGGCTGATCGGGGAGGAAACGACCCCGGTGTACATCCCCACGGCGGATAATGGCGACCTGCTGGCGCAGCTGCGGGCGGGGGATGTCACGCGGGGGCTGCTGCGAAAGCTGGGCCGGAGCGCGGTGAATGTGCGGCCGGATCATCTCAAGCGGCTGATGGAAGCGGGGGCAGTGGAGTGGCTGCCAGAGAGTGGCTGCGCGATCCTCATCGCATGGCAGCATTATGATGAAGCCTGCGGCCTGTCGCTTACGCCTGAGGGCGGGGATGTGTGGATCTGTTGAAAAATGATACAGGAGGTGAACCCGTATGTCCATCAGAATGGAAGTCTGGGGAAGGGACGCGCTGTTTACTCGACCGGAGATGAAGACCGAGCGCGTGAGCTACGACGTCATCACCCCCAGCGCAGCCAGGGGAATGATCGAAGCGGTGTACTTTCATCCCGGTCTGCGCTGGAAGATCGACCGCATCTACGTGCTTAAGCCCATCCGCTTCACAAACCTGCGGCGCAATGAGGTGAAGGACAAGATCCTCTCCGGCAATGCGCTGCAGGCCGCCAATGGCACGGCGAAGGAACCCTACATCGTCACGTCCAGGAGCATCCAGCAGCGGGCGGCGCTGATGCTGCAGGACGTGCACTATGTCATTGAGGCGCATTTCGACATGACGGAGAATGCTGCCCCTTCGGACAACCCGGGCAAATTCCAGGACATCATCAAGCGCCGCCTGCGCCGGGGACAGTGCTACAGCCAGCCGTACCTGGGCTGCCGGGAGTGCACCGCCCACGTCCGACTGTGGGAGGGCGGGGAGATCCCGGCCATCCCCGAAACCCGCGACCTGGGGTGGATGCTCTACGACATGGATTACACCGACCCGACGGACATCCAGCCGATGTTCTTCCGTGCGCAGATGGTCAATGGCGTGATCGACCTGACGGATTGCGAGGTGGTCAGATGATCCTGCAATCGCTGGTGAAGCTCTATGATGCCTTGGCGGAGAAGGGAACGCTGGAAAAGAAAGGATGGATGAAGACAAACGTTGTCTGGGGGTTGGACATCAATGACGATGGACAACTTCTCCGCATATTGCCGTTAGGTGAGGTAATTCAGCGTGGCAAGCGGATAAAACGCTTGGGGCAAGATCTGATGCTTCCTGAAGGAGCGCAACGTTCATCGAGAATGTGCAAATCGAGTTTTCTATGGGATAATTCTGGGTACATCCTGGGTTATGATACTCGGTCTGATAAAGCATTTCTTGCCGGGAAGTATGAGGCAGCAAAGCGTCTGCATATGGAATTGCTAGAGCAAGTGCAGGATCCGATGGGAAAAGCAGTCTACAGGTTCTTCGAAAAGTGGATTCCCGAGAAAGCTGCGGAACATGATGCTGTGGTACCACTCATCGATGAGATAGAGAGTGGAAACTTAACGTTTATTTACAACGGAGCGCTTGTTGCCTTGAACGATGCAATCAAAGCGGTGTGGGCTGATTATCTTTGCCAAGAGCAGAACCAGGGGGTCAGGATGCAATGCCTGGTAACCGGCGAAATTGGCGAGATTAGCAGGTTGCATCCTCAGTTTACAAAGGTTGTGGGGGCACAACCAGCAGGTGCAGCACTAGTGTCCTACAATGGTACTGCTTTCGAATCCTTCGGGAAGGAGAAGGGCCTTAACGCTCCCGTCAGCACCCAGGCTGCCTTCGCCTACGGCGCTGCGCTGAACTACCTGCTGTCCGAGCAGAAGCATCACATCCGCATGGGCGACACGACGGTGGTCTTCTGGGCGGAGAACGGCGAGGATGGCTATTCGCAGTTCCTGTGCGACCTGTTTGATACAGGCGTGACCGACCAGCAGCTGATGGACGCGCTGAAGGCCATCGCTGAAGGGCGATTTGCCTGCTGGAAGGACATGAACCTCGACCCGGACAGCCGCTTCTGCATCCTCGGCCTTGCGCCCAACGCGGCGCGTCTGTCGGTGCGCTTCTTCCTCAGTGGGGGATTCGGCGAGCTGATGCGTAATGTGCGGCGGCATCAGGAAGATTTGAGGATTGCTAAGCCGGCAAAAGCGGTAGACGAGAGTGAGCTATCATTGTATGAACTGCTTCGCGAAACGGCAAATCAAGAATCACGTGATAAGTTGCCAAGTCCGCAAATGATCGGTGATCTTGCTCGCGCGATATTGCAAGGGATGATTTACCCAGCTACTTTGTATGAGCAAGTGCAGGTGCGCATTCGGGCGGAGAGGAAGATAACTTGGCGTAGAGCGGCCATCATCAAGGCATACCTCACCCGTCAACCCAACTTCATGCCAAAGGAGGTACTCACCGTGCATCTCAACGAGGACACCAACTATCAGCCTTATCTGCTGGGGCGGCTCTTTGCTGTGCTGGAAGCCCTGCAGGAAAAGGCGAACCCCGGCATCAACGCTACCATCCGGGATAAGTACTTCAGCTCCGCCAGCGCAACCCCGGCCATCGTGTTCCCCACGCTGATCCGGCTGGCCCAGGCGCACCTGAAGAAGCTGGATGCGGGCTGGCGGATCCACTTTGACAAGCAGCTGGGCGAGATCATCAGCCGCATGGACGCAAGCTACCCCGCCCGCCTGTCCCTGCAGGATCAGGGCGTGTTCCAGCTGGGTTACTACCATCAGACGCAGAAGCGCTTTACCAAGAAGGAGGACGTGAACAATGGCTGACATCATCCGCAACCGTTACGACTTCGTGATCCTGTTTGACGTGGAAAACGGCAACCCCAATGGCGACCCCGACGCGGGCAACATGCCCCGCATCGACCCGGAGACCGGCTGCGGCCTGGTGACGGACGTGTGCCTGAAGCGCAAGATCCGCAACTATGTGGAGACGGTGCGCGAGGATGCCCCGGGCTATGCCATCTACATCAAGGATGGCGTGCCGCTCAACCGCAGCGATGCGCAGGGGCTGGCCGACTGCAACCTGAAGGATGCCGATCCCAGGACGCTCAAGAAGGCGGACCCTGACATCGACCGCAAGCTGCGGGACGCCATGTGCAGCCGTTTCTACGATATCCGTACCTTCGGTGCGGTGATGACCACCTTCGTCAAGGCGGCGCTGAACTGCGGACAGGTGCGCGGCCCGGTGCAGCTGGGCTTTGCCCGCAGCGTGGATCCCATCGTGCCGCAGGAGATCACCATCACCCGCGTGGCCATCACCACAGAGGCCGATGCGGAGAAGAAGGGCACCGAAATGGGCCGCAAGTTCATCGTGCCCTACGGCCTGTACCGCTGCGAGGGCTTTGTGTCGGCCAATCTGGCGCGCAAGTCCACCGGCTTCAGTGAGGAGGATCTGGCTCTGCTGTGGGAAGCCATCCTCAACATGTTCGAGCATGACCATTCCGCCGCCCGGGGCAAGATGGCCGTGCGCGAGCTGATCATCTTCAAGCACGAGAGCGAGCTGGGCAATGCGCCCGCATGGAAGCTGTTCGACAAGGTGCGCGTCGGCCGCCGCGAGGGTGTGCAGCCTGCCCGCCAGTACAGCGACTATACCGTCGAAGTCGATACGGAACTGCCCGAGGGCGTCACCTGCATCCGCATGGGGTGACCCGGGGCGAGCCCATCATGCTGTCTGCCCTGCAGCACTTCGTGTTCTGCAGGCGGCAGTGGGCCTTGATTCACATCGAGCAGCAGTGGCAGGACAACGTGCGCACGGTGGAGGGCAATCTGATGCACCGCCGAGCCCACGATGAGAAGCAGGTAGAACGCCGCGGCGAGCTGCTGATCATGCGCGGCCTTCGCGTGCGTTCAGAGCGGCTGAACGCCACGGGCATCTGTGATGTGGTGGAGTTTCACCAGCGGCCGGAGGGGGTGGCGCTGCCAGGGTATGAAGGCATGTGGCAGCCGTATCCGGTGGAGTATAAGCGCGGCAGCCCCAAGCCCCATGACGCGGACGAGATACAGCTTTGCGCCCAGGCGATGTGCCTGGAGGAGATGCTGCTGTGCACCATCCCGGAAGGGAGCCTCTACTACGGCGAGATCCGCCGCCGCACCCGCGTGACATTCACGCCGGAGATGCGCCGGCGCGTGGAAGCGCTGCTGCAGGAGATGCAGCAGTATGCCGAGCGCGGCCACACACCACGTCCCAAGCCGACCAAGGGCTGCAATGCCTGCTCGCTCAGGGATATCTGCCTGCCCAGGCTCCACCGGACGCCCACAGTGGCCGCCTACATCCGCCAGCATACAAAGGAGGATGACCCGTGCGAAAGCTGCTGAACACACTCTATGTGACCACAGAGGATGCGTACCTCGCGCTGGAAAACGAGAATGTCGTGGTGCACCAGGGGGAGGAGCGAAAAGGACAGTATCCGCTGCTGATGCTGGAAGGGATCGTCAGCTTCTCCTACCGTGGCGCCAGTCCGGCGCTGATGGGAGAGTGCGCGAAACGCGGCATCAGCCTGTGCTTCATGACGCAGGGCGGCCGCTTTCTGGCCCGCGTGACAGGCGAGGCGCAGGGGAATGTCCTTCTGCGCCGGCAGCAGTTCCGCCTTGCGGATGGCTTCGCCAGCAGCTGTTTTGTCGCCCGGCACTTCATTTTCGGAAAGGTCTACAACAGCCGCTGGCTCATCGAACGCACGCTGCGGGATCATGCCCTGCGCGTGGATGCGGAAGCGCTGCGGAAGGCCAGCCGTCAGCTGGCGGATCAGCTCGAAAGCATCTCCGCCTGCGAAAATCTCGACACCCTGCGAGGCATTGAGGGCGAGCTGTCAGCGCGGTATTTCGGCGTCTTCGATCAGCTGATCCTGAATCAGAAGGACGGCTTTCGCTTCGACACACGCTCGCGCCGTCCGCCGGAGGACGCGGTGAACGCGATGCTCTCCTTCGCCTACACGCTGCTGGCGCACGACTGTGCCGCGGCGCTGGAGGGCGTTGGGCTGGACGCCTGCGTGGGTTTCATGCACCGTGACCGGCCAGGCCGGCGCTCCCTCGCCCTGGACCTGATGGAAGAGCTGCGCCCTGTCTTTGCGGACCGTCTGGTGCTGACGCTCATCAACACCCGCGAGATTCAGCCGAAGCACTTCCGTAAGCAGGCAGGCGGTGTGGTCCTGCTGAATGACGAGGGCCGCAAGATCCTCCTGAACGCATGGCAGACCCGCAAGCGGGAGGAAATCACCCACCCATACCTGAAGGAGAAGCTGGCCTGGGGGCTGGTGCCGCATGTGCAGGCACTGCTGCTGGCGCGCCACATCCGCGGCGACCTGGACGGCTATCCGCCGTTCCTGTGGAAGTGAGGCGATGATATGCTGATCCTTGTGACCTACGACGTCAACACCGAAACCAGCGCCGGCAAACGCCGTCTGCGCCAGGTGGCCAAGGCCTGCGTCGCCCACGGCCAGCGCGTGCAGAACTCCGTATTCGAATGCAGCCTTGACGCGGCGCAGTACAAGCTGTTCCGCGCGCAGCTGACCGCGCTGATCGACCCGGCGGTCGACAGCCTGCGCTTCTACCAGCTGGGAAACACCCCCCGGCACAGGGTGGAGCACATCGGCGCAAAGGCCATCAGTCTCCCGGACGAGGTACTGATGTTGTAGCGCGAACCGGAAGTGCTCACGATTCCCCCCGCCCCTTCGCACCAGTCTGTGACATGATTTGGTCCCTTCGCTGGGCATCAGGGTGAACAGACGCCGGTTGTGGCGGCGGAGAATTGTGGACGTTATCCGATTTTTTCTGATTGAATTTGGTAGCTTTTGCAGTCTCCCCCCGCTTGGGGGGAGTGGGTTGAAATACCCACCCTATACTCGATTGAGGCCTGACCCTCGCTGGTCTCCCCCCGCTTGGGGGGAGTGGGTTGAAATTGACCAGCACCTCCGCCCGCGAAATCCTCGACTCGTCTCCCCCCGCTTGGGGGGAGTGGGTTGAAATGCTGAGGATGGCGTGACGGTCTACCGCACAAACGGTCTCCCCCCGCTTGGGGGGTGTGGGTTGAAATGGTGCTGCTGATGGGGTGGATGCCAGCGCGGAAGTCTCCCCCCGCTTGGGGGGAGTGGGTTGAAATTGGATGTACTGGAGGCCGACCATCGTCTGCCCAGGTCTCCCCCCGCTTGGGGGGAGTGGGTTGAAATTG
>JAFQQT010000047.1 GCA_017410455.1 Clostridia bacterium | reverse complement strand
TTCAGGGCGCTCTCCAGGGATTCGTTCTCACGGACGCGTACCTCGGACACTGTTCTCCCTCCTTTCGCTCATCTCGCCTTGACATCAGCCAAATAGACAGACGGATGGCGAAAACCGTAGAGTCATTATAGCAAAAAGGATCGCTTACGTCAATCCTTTCGGCCAACTTTTTTGCAAGAAATTTTCTTGGGGGAATCAGTCCATCCTGTCCGACATCTGCTTGCCGCCCAGGACGTGGAAGTGCAGGTGGCGCACGGACTGGCAGGCGTCGCTGCCGCAGTTGCTGATGGTGCGGAAGCCGCTGGCCAGCAGCCCCTCAGCCTCGGCTACCTTGCGCACGGCGCGCAGGCAGGCGGCGAGGGTGGCGTCGTCGGCGGAATCCACCTCGTCCATGCCGCCGATGTGGGTCTTGGGCACCACCAGCACGTGGGTGGGGGCCATGGGGGCGATGTCGCGGAAGGCGTAGGTCATCTCGTCTTCATACACGCGGGTGGAGGGGATGTCGCCGGCGATGATCTTGCAGAAGAGGCAGTTCTCCATGGTATCAGTTCCTTCCTTTTATATATAGTCGTGTCAGATGAGCTCGGCGGACATGCCGTCGGGCGTGATGGCGGTGAGGGTGACGGCGACGATCCTGCCGGGCTGGCAGGCGGGGCAGTCGCCGATCAGCACGGGGATGTACTCCGGCGTGTAGCCGAACCACTTGTCGCCCCGCTTCTCCTCCAGCAGCACCGTGGAGGCATGGCCGACCCACTGCTGCTGGTAGGCCGCTGCGGTCTCCTCGCCGATGGCGATGAGGAGCCTCGCGCGGCGCTCCTTCTCGGCCTTCGGCAGCTGGCCGGGCATGACGGCGGCCTTCGTGCCCTCGCGCTGGGAGTAGGGGAAGACGTGGATCTTCGCAAAGCCCACCTCGCGGATGACGGCGGCGGTCTGCTGCAGCTCCTCCTCCGTTTCGCCGGGGAAGGCGGTCAGCACGTCGGTGGTGAAGGCGGCCATGGGGAAGGCGGCGCGCAGGTTGGCGACGGCCGCCCGGTACATGTGCATGTTGTAGCGGCGGGCCATACGGGCAAGCACCGTGTCGCTGCCGGACTGCAGCGCCAGATGGAACTGCGGGCAGACCTTGGTGAGCATGGCAAGGGCGCGGGAGAATTCCGGCGTGGCGATGGTCGGCTCCAGGCTGCCCAGGCGGATGCGCTGCACGCCCTCCACCGCATGCACCGCGCGGATGGCGTCCAGCAGGGTCGTACCGTCCTTCCAGTCGCGGCCGTAGCTGGACAAGTGGATGCCCGTCAGCACGATCTCGGTGAACCCGGCGGCGGTAAGACGCTCCGTTTCAGCGGTGATCTCCGCCAGAGGACGGGAGCGGATCGGCCCGCGCACGCTGGGGATGATGCAGTAGGTGCAGTGGTTATTGCAGCCCTCCTGGATTTTGAGGGTGGCGCGGGTGTGCTCGTCCTGGCTGGTGATGGTCAGGGGCTCAAAGGGCGTGGTCTCGTTCAGCGCGTTGACGGCGCAGATGGCGGTATCCTCCGCGATGGCCTTCTCCAGCAGCGTCACGACTTCGTTGCGCCGCTGGGTGCCGATGACCAGGCGTGCGCCGGTCTCCAGCAGGTCGTTGCCCTTGCGCTGGGCCAGGCAGCCGGCAAGGACGATGTGGCTGTCCGGGTGCTCGCGGCGTAGGCGGCGGGTCAGCTGCATGCTCTTCTTGTCGCCCGTGCCGGTGACGGTGCAGGTGTTGATGACGTACACGTCCGCCGCGCCGTCAAAGGGCACGACTTCGTACCCGGCGGCGCGGAAGAGCTCCAGCATCGCCTGGGTGTCGTACTGGTTCACCTTGCAGCCGAGGGTGTGGAAAGCAACGGTCTTCATGGGTTCACTCCATATCGCCGTAAAGGCAGAATAGCGCGCTTATGGCGCACAGCCCGGCGGTTTCGGTGCGCAGGATCCGCGGGCCGAGGGTGACGGACTGGCAATTCGCGTCCTTCATCCGGGCGACCTCGTCCTCGGACATGCCGCCCTCCGGGCCGATGACGATGGCCAGGTCGGTCACGTCGGGATGCTCGGCGTGGAAGCGGGGGAGGGAATAGCCCCGCGCGTCCTCCCATGGGACGATGGCCGCGCCGTGCTCCGGCAGCCTCGCGAGGAGCTGCCTGAAGGAGATCGGCTCAGTCACCTGCAGCATCTCGCACCGGCCGGACTGCTTGCAGGCCTCGCGGGCGATTTTCTGCCAGCGCTCCTGCTTCCTGCGGCCGTCCTTGCCGTCCAGCTGGACGACGCAGCGGCTCATTGCCACCGGCACGACCTTCGCCGCGCCCAGCTCGGTGGCCTTCTGCACGATCAGCTCCATCTTGTCCGCCTTGGGAAGGCCCTGATAGAGGGTGATGCGGAGCTTCGCCTCGGTGGAGGGCCTTTCGCCGGTGATGCGCACCTGCACTTCGCCGTCGCCGATGGAGGCGATCTCCCCGGAGAAGCGGCGGCCATCCGCGAACAGCTCGCAGGCCTCGCCCTCCTTCATCCGCAGCACGCGGGTGGCGTGGCGGGCGTCCTCCTCGCAGAGGAAGGCGGTGCTTTCGACCACACCCCGCTCGTCAGCATAAAAGCGGTGCATCAGTCGGGCCTCCTGGACAGCATGGCGACCCACTCGCCCTTGCGGCGGATCTCGAGGATGTCATACTTCGCCTCGGTCAGCGCCCTGACGACGTCCTGCTCGCGCTCCTTGATGATGCCGGAGCAGATGAACAGGCCGCCGGGCACGATGTGGGGGATGAGGGGCTGCGCGAACATGCAGATCACGTCGGCGATGATGTTGGCCACGCAGACCTCGCACACGCCGTCGGTGGATTCGAGCAGATTGCCCTCCACCGCGCGGATAACGCCCTGCAGGCCGTTGTGCTCGACGTTCTCCTGCGCCACCTTGACGGCGGTGGGGTCGATGTCGATGGCCAGCACGTCCTCTGCGCCCAGCATCGCCGCGCCGATGGCGAGGATGCCCGAGCCGGTGCCCACGTCGATGACGGTGCGTACGGGCTGCTTCAGCATCACGTCCTCCAGCAGCTCCAGGCACATGCCGGTGGTCTCGTGGGTGCCGGAGCCGAAGGCCATGCCGGGGTCGATCTCCATGACGAGGTCGTTCTCCTGCGCGTCGTAGAGCTCCCAGGTGGGCTTGACCACCAGGCGCTTGCCGGCGCGGAAGGGCTTGTAGAACTTCTTCCAGACCTCCGACCAGTCCTCGTCATGGACGTTGGCCGTGCCGATCTCGAGGGTGCCCAGGTCGATGCCCAGGTCGGCGGCCTTCAGCTCAGCCATGCGGGTGCGCAGCGCGCCCATGCGGTCGGCGAAACGCTCGTCCGGCTCGAACCATGCGTGGACGACCACGTCTTCCGGCAGGGTGTCGATGAGGTTGGGATCGATGATCTCCCAATAGCCGTTGGGCTTGTCGGGGTCGGGGATGTCGGCGCGGTCCTCGACCATGGTGCCGGTTGCGCCTTCGGAGATCAGGGCTTCGGACACGATGTCCGCGCCCATGGTGGTGGTATGTATGGTCAGTTCGACCCAATCCATATTGTCACGCTTCTTTCAATCGTAGTGGGGACAGAAACCCATTCTCATTATACATGATTCCGCCGGAAGGGTCAACGCCTGGGGCGAAATCCGCGAAAATCCCTTGCGCGCGACTGGCTGCTGTGCTATACTGAAGGCGACAAGTCGGCTTCCGACAACAAAGGAGGGTGTTCCAAATGAAGAAGTTCTTCGAGGAGTTCAAGAAGTTTGCCCTGCGCGGCAATGTGATCGACATGGCCGTCGGCGTGATCATCGGCGGCGCGTTCACCGGCGTGGTGAATTCCGTGTCCAACAATTTCATCAAGCCGCTGCTGTCCTTCGTGACCACCTGGGGCGAGAGCTGGGGCGTGATGGCCGATGGCGAGACCCCCTGGAGCCTCCCGCTGGCCGGCGCTGATTTCCTGACCACGGTCATCAACTTCATCATCACGGCCCTGGTGCTGTTCATCATCATCCGCACCATCAACAAGCTGGGCACCATCGGCAAGAAGCCCGAGGCCCCCAAGGCGCCCACCACTAAGAAGTGCCCCTACTGCCTGAGCGAGATCCCGATCGGTGCGACTAAGTGCGCCCACTGCGCCAGCGAGCTGCCCAAGGAGTGAAATGGAATTCTTAATTCGTAATTCGTAATTCTTAATTTGAAATGCGGAATGCGGAATTGCGGTAACTGAATCAGCGGAGGCTGCCATAACCCGTCGGCAGCCTCCGCTTTTCATATGGAGTTGATAAGGGGAACTCAGTCCGCGATGGTTTCGGTGGCGGTGATCATCTCCGCGCCGATCTGGGCGGGGAGGGACATGGTCATCGCGCCGTTGGAGTAGACGGTGACGGTCATGCCGTCGGCGAGGTTCGCCAGGAGCTCCGCGGGGGCGTTGACGAGGATGATCTCCATGGCGGTGTTCAGGATGAAGCCGGTTTCGTTCAGGCTGCTGATCTCGCCCTCGTGGGTGTAGCAGCCCACCTTCAGCGCGGCGATCTGCGCGGGGATGGAGAAGGTCATCATGCCGTTGTAGGTGATGTGGACGAAGTCGCCGGCTTCGATCTCCTTGCCCTCGAAGAAGGTCTCGTCGAAGAGGTTGGCCTGCACCTGCTGGCCGTCGGCGGTGGTGATCAGGATGAACGCATCGGTGATCTCCGCCACCACGCCGGACAGGTCGTACAGCTCCTGCACCACAGGCAGGGGGAGGATCTCGGTGGCATTGACGGTGATCTGATCCAGGCCGGCAGTCATCAGGCCATTGATGGCGACGATGATTTCCAGGCCGGGTTCGGGCTGCACGAAGAACAGCGCGTCCTCCATGGGGTAAACCGCGTAGGGGATCTCCTCGCCATCCACCGTCAGCAGGAAGCCGCCCTCGATCATCTCGGTGACGATGCCCACAATCTCCTGGCCGCGGATGTGGCTGGCGGCCACCTGCGGGGGCAGGGACATGGTCATCATGCCCTCGTGGTAAACGGTGATGAACATGCCGTCCAGGATGCCATCGAGCTGGTCGGCGGTCGCGTTGATGTGCCAGACGTCCTCGCCGAAGGAGAGGATGAAGCCCTCTTCGGTCATTTCGCTGACGACGCCCTGGAGCTTATGGCAGCTGACGGTCTGCGCGGTGATCTGCGCGGGCAGGGAGCGGGTCATCATGCCGTTGTAGAGGATGTGGACGAAATCGCCCACCTGCACGTCCTCGCCCTCAAAGAGGGTCTCGCCGGTGATGAAGGCCTCCACATGCAGGCCGTCGGGGGTCTTCACCAGCAGGTGCTCGTCGGCGATCTCCATCACATGGCCGGAGAGGACCACGCCGGTGAGCAGGTCGGCCTCGGGAGAGGGCGCGGCGTCGCTCTCGGCAAAGGCGGGCAGGGTGGTCAGCGCCATGAGCAGCGCCATCAGGGATGCGATAATCTTCATTGTGTTTCCTCCTGTGTGGGGCGGCGCCCCAGTCTGTGTCCGGGTTACACCTATTCAGACGAACCAGAAGCAGAATTGTTCCCGGAAAAATAAAAAAATGTGCACAAAACTTTCACGGGGGAAAACGATTCCGGAGCCTGGGCGACACTTGCCTTTTGTTGGATAAAGTGCTATAATGGTCGCAGTATACGGAATTCTGTTCCGGCGGACTGTAACCTGCGGCTGGCGAGAGCGGCTGCAGGTGTTTGATTGCAGCCTGCCGGGTTCGCAAAAGCCTTACTGCAGGCGTGCGGATAAAGATGAAAGGAACTTGTACGACGATGATCAAGCGCAAGCGCATCGCCGCGCTGATGGCAGGCGTGGACAGGGAATATCAGCACGCGCTGACCATGGGCATGGCCCGGGCGACCCGGGCAGCCAATGCAGACCTGTGCGTGTTCAACTGCCAGGGGCAGCCGGACGGCTTCGTGCGGGATGACCGGGGCGAGCGGGCCATCTTTGACCTGGCGCGCCTGGCCGATTTCGATGGCGCGGTGGTGCTGCTGGCCACCATCCCCACCAAGGTGTGCCGCGACCAGATCCGCAGGCTGATCGACGATTACCCCGAGGTTCCCATCGTGACAATCGATGTGCGCTATGGCAACAGCGTGCAGGTGGGCTTTGATGACGCCATCAGCGTGCGCGAGCTGATGGAGCATCTGCTGGACGAGCACGGCGCGAAGAGCTTTGCGCTGGTGACCGGCCCGCAGGAGACCTGGGTGGCGAATGCGCGCATGGACAGCTGCCGGCAGGTGCTCAGCGAACGCGGGATCGATCTGCCGCCCGAGGCGGTCTATGATGGCCGCTGGGTGCGCGAGGGCGGCGTGCATGCGGCAGAGCAGTTCATGGCGCGGCTGGAGAAAATACCCGACGCCATCGTCTGCGGCAATGACGACATGGCCTTTGGCGTGATCAGCGAGCTGCGCAAGGCGGGCTACCGCATCCCGGAGGATGTGCTTGTCACCGGCTTTGACGCCCGCAGCGAGGCAGTGGGCCGCGGCCTGACGACCATCCGCCGCCCGGTGCTGGAAGCTGGCGTGCTGGCGGCAGAAACGCTGCTGAAGTGGATCGACGAAGGCCGCCCGGCGGAAGACGTGGTGACGCTGCGCACCGAGATCATCTACGGCGACAGCTGCGGCTGCCCCCACCCCATGGAGCGCGCACAGAGCTGCGTGCGCCTGCTCAGCGAGCAGCAGCGCCTGACGGAAAAGTGCCTGCGCCAGACGACGGACTTCGTCACTGCCCTGGCGACGGTCAGCACCCTGCGCGGCGTGGCGGACGAGCTGAACGCCTTCGCCCGGGCGTGGAATCCCCGGGAGATGCACGTCTGCGTCCATCCGGACTTCATGAACATGGAGAGCGAGAACTTCCCGGAGAATTACCCGGAGGAATCGCTGCTGATCTCGGGCTGGAGCCATGGCGAAGAGCAGCCGGTGGTGCGCTTTGCGACCAGGTCGCTCCTGCCGCGTCTGGCGCAGGAGCGCGAGGAGCCGGTGGCGCTGGTGTTCTCCCCCCTGTCCTACATGGGCGGCAACCTGGGCTATATGGTATACGACGTGGAGCATGTGGTCAGCGCGGTGCTGCCCTCGCTCCTGCTGCTGATGGCGACGTCCCTGACGAACATCTCCCTGCGCGCCGCGGTGCAGAGCTACGCCAATGTGATGGAGCGCATCTCCGTGCATGACCCGCTGACGGGCCTGCACAACCGTCGGGGCATGCAGCAGCTGATGCCGCCGGCCTTCGAACGGGCAAAGGCGGAGCAGCTGCCCTTCGCCGTGGTCGTGTGCGACATGGACGATCTCAAGGGCGTCAACGACAACTTCGGCCACCTCGCCGGCGACCAGGCCATTGTGCGCCTGGGCCGGGCCATCCGCGTGCTGGAAAAGACGGGGCTGACCTGCGTGCACATCTGCGGCGATGAGTTCCTGTGCCTGGGGGTGCTCAACCACAGGGAAACGCCGGAGCAGCTCCTGGAGATGCTGCGCCAGAGCGTGAAGGACCTCAACCAGACCGAACCCTGGCTGCGTGACATCTCAGCGAGCATGGGCGTTCACATCGCCGTGCCGGAGGTGCAGCAGCGCATGGAGGACTTCATCCTCCTGGCGGACAACAGCATGTACGCCGAGAAGCATGCCCATCACCGCCGCCTCGGCCAGCGCCCGTCGCCCAACGCCTACACGGACTGAGCGCTGGAAAGGCATAACGACATAGCAGCGACCGGAGGATCAGATGCGTCCTCCGGCCGCTGTTTGTTTCAGGGGGATGGCTGCCTCACTCCTCCGGGATGCGGATGCATGCGCCGGCGCGGAAATCGCCGGGGGCCAGGCAGGGGTTGGCGTGCAGCAGCGCGCTCAGGGAGGCGTTGAGCCGCAGGGCCACCGATTCGAGGGTTTCGTCGGTCTGCAGGGTGTAGGTGACAGGCGTGGCGCAGGCGATGTTCTCCCGGGGGATGCACAGCGTCTGCCCGGCGGTCAGCTGCGTCAGGTCGGTATCCGGGTTGGCCAGCTGCAGCGTGTACATGTTGACGCCGGCGCGCAGCAGCACATCAGCGGCGGTCTCGCCGGCCTGCAGGGTGTAGGGGGCGCCGTCGGGGCAGGCGGAGGGTGCCTGGGCGTCGGGGGAGGGTTCCTCTGCGGCGGGGGTGGCCGGGGCGTCCAGATCGTCGTCGGTATCGGCGGAAGGCTCCTGGGGCACGGGCTGCGCAGGCTGAGCGTGCGTCTGGGGTGCGTCGTCCTCCTCCATGGGGATGCACAGCACGTCCCCCACCATCAGCCGGGCGGGGTTGATGTCGCTGTTGGCCTCCAGCAGATCGCGCAGGGGTACGCCCAGCCGGTTGGCAATCAGGTAGAAGCTGTCCCCCCGGCGGACGGTGTACTCATAGCCGCAGACCTTCTCCTGCGGGTGTTGCGCACAGGATTGTTGATGCATAGCAGGCGCTCCTTTCTCCTCTGGGTGGTAGAGCATATGCGCGCGATACGGGCGTATGCCTGCCTACGGGCGTGAAACGTCAGGCGGATACCGTGAATTTTTACATTTGGCTGTTTACATTGCAATTTTTTGTGATATACTGTATCCTGTGGCGAAGAACACGCTTTCTTTGTCGTGGAGAAATTCCGGTTGCGCATGACGCTGCAGCCGATGAGATGCCGACCGCGGCCTTCGCGGTGGAAAGGAAAGGTACACGGATGAACAACGGCCGTCCTCCTTACGGAGATTCGTCCCAGTGGGGCCAGCAGCCGACTGCCGGGCAGGATCCTGCGGCGCAGTTCGTGCCGGGACAATATCCCCAGCAGGGCGCTTATCAGCCGCCTGCGCAGAGCCAGCCCTACCCGACCTATCAGCCCCAGCCCCGCCAGCCGCAGGAGGGCTACCAGCAGCAGTCCTGGCAGCCATATGGCCAGGCGGCGCAGCAGGGCTATCCCCAGCAGGGGTATCAGCAGCCCGTGCAGCAGGGCTATCAGCAGCCTGTGCAGCAGGGCTATCCCCAGCAGGGGTACCAGCAGCCGATGCAGCAGACCTACCCCCAGCAGGGGTACCCGCAGCCGATGCAGCAGGGCTATCCCCAGCAGGCGTACCCGCAGCCGATGCAGCAGGGCTATCCCCAGCAGGGGCAGCCGCTTTATCAGCAGGGCAGCCAGAACGGCCAGCCCCTGCAGCCGGGCGGGCAGCCGAACGGTCAGCCGCTGCCGGGGCAGTTCGTGTCCAACAGCGATTATTCGGGCTATGTGACGCACCCGGACGGCGACGGGCCTGCAAACCCCTTCACGCCGGAGGTGCTGGTGAAGGTGGCGCTCTTCGGGCTCCTGCCGGTGCTGTTCTTCCTGGGCGTGCTGCTGCTCAAATCGCCGGTGATGTGCTGGATCTTCCTGGTGGCAGCGGCGGGCACGGCGGCCTTTATGTGGCTGCGGGAAGTGGTGAATTCCAACCTGCGGCTGATCGCCTCGATGGTCATCGCTGCCATGGCGGTGGTGGCGCTGGTGACGGCGCTCAATGGCAAGCCGGACAAGCAGCAGGAGAACGCCGGCAACACGGGCGCATCCACAAATTCCTCGCAATCGGGCGCACAGGGGACGGGCATGCTGACCTGGGAGAACACCCCCACGCCCACGCCCGCAGCCACGCCGGATCCCCATCAGGAGGCAGGCGAGGCGGCGGAGGTGCTGCAGAGCTTCTTCTACTTCTGGCATGTCAACAACGACGAGAGCATGCTGGCCCTGACCGCGCCCTCCTGGCGCAACGCGCAGGCTGAGCCGCTCAAGGCGCTGTTCACCATCCGCGCCAACCGCACGCCGGAGGATGATCTGCAGATCATCGAGATCTCCGGTAGTGAGGCGGATACCGTGCGCACCGCCCGCGTCCGCATCACCATCAGCAAGAACATCACCGGCCGCTCGCCGGATGTGCTGGCCTTCGACGTGATGCTGCGCAAGGAGGACGGGCAGTGGTACATCGACCCCCAGTCCCTGACCAGCAACGAGGTGGTATCCACCACCAAAGCCACCAACGAGATGGCCACCCAGCCGGTGCTGCACACGGGCGAGGCGAGCACCAAGCTCTACTATAACCCCGATGGCGGCTCCTACTACCACATCGACCAGTACTGCGGAAAGATCAACTCCCGCTACCTGCCCCTGCAGGGCGTGTTCCTCTATTCCCAGCTGAACGACGCGCCCTATTCCGAGCTGGAGCAGTGCAAGTACTGCGGCGCGCCGCTGCGCGACCAGTGAGGCTGACGCAGCCCCTGCCGCACAAGCTGCTGGCAGGCGTGTCCGGCGGAGCGGACTCCGTGGCCCTGCTGCACCTGCTGGCGCAGGCCGGCGTACAGGTGACAGCAGTGCATGTGAACCATGGCCTGCGGGGCGAGGCCTCGGACGGGGATGAAGCCTTCGTGGCGGACCTGTGCAACCGCATGAACGTGCCCCTGTGCACCTACCGCGCCGCGCCGCCGGAAAATCCGGGGGAGGACTGGGCGCGTCGGGCGCGGTACGCCTTCTTCCGCCAGGCGGCGGAGGAGACCGGCGTGCATGCCATCGCCCTGGCCCACCACCGGGATGACCAGGCGGAAACGCTGCTGATGCACCTGCTGCGGGGCAGCGGCCTGACGGGCCTGTGCGGCATGGCTCCGGACACGACCATCGACGGCCTGCGCATCCTGCGGCCGCTGCTGGCGTATCCGCGAAATGAGCTGCAGGCCTGGCTGGCGGAGATCGGGCAGCCCTGGCGCGAGGACGTCTCGAACGCCGATCCGCGCTACCTGCGCAACGCCCTGCGCGGGGATGTCCTGCCCCGGCTGGAGGCGCTGCTCCCCGGCGCGGCAGAGCGCATCGCCAACACAGCGGTGCTGCTGGCGGAGGATGAGGCGGTGCTGCATGCGCTCGCGGAGGACTTCCTGGCGGAGCATCCCGGCGATGCGCTGCCCATTGATGCGCTGCGTGCGCAGCCTGTGGGGCTGCAGAAGCGGATTCTGCGGGCCTGGTGGGTGCGGGAGGCGTCCCCGACGGGGGAGCGCGGCCTGTCCGCCCGGCAGACGCAGGAGCTGCTGGACCTGCTGGAGGCCCGGGCGTCGGCGCGGTGCAACCTGCCGGCGTGCTGGTCCGGCATTCGCGGCTGGACGCACCTGCACCTGGTGCATCCGCTGCAGGCGCGGCCGCTGCAGGCGCATCCGGCGGCGCAGAGCCAGCTGCTGGAGGTGCTGCCCTTCACGGGCGATCATGGAGATGGCGTCACCTGCCAGGTGATTCCCAGGGCATGGCTGCAGGAATGCACCATCCGCAGCCGTCAGGCGCAGGACTTCATCTGCCCCTTCGGCATGAGCGGCGGGCAGAGCCTGCAGGATTACTTTGTCAACCGCCGCGTGGATGCAGCCTTCCGGGAAAGGGTCCCACTTCTGTGCCGGGGCCGGGAGGTGCTGCTGGCCGGTGGCGTGGGTGCGGGCCGGATTCCGCGATGTGATGAGATCGACGACCCTGTGCTGCTCAGGTGGACGCAGGCGTTCCCATGGCAGCAGATGAAATGAAGCCCCCCTGTGGGCGCAATACCGGACATGACCGAATGAGGAGGAAATGCGCAATGATGGATACCAATGCGACGCTGTACGGCGACCTGACCCAGATCCTGGTGACCCGCGAGGAGATCGCTGCGGCGGTGAAGAAGCTGGGCCAGCAGATCACCGCGGATTACCAGGGCAAGGAACTGATGATGGTGGGCATCCTCAAGGGTGCGGTGGTGTTCTTCTCGGACCTGCTGCGCGAGATCGACCTGCCGGTGAAGATGGAGTTCATGGCCGTGTCCAGCTACGGTGCATCCACCAAGACCACCGGCGTTGTGAATCTGGTCAAGGACCTCACCGTGGACATCACCGGCATGCATGTGCTCATCGTGGAGGACATTGTCGATTCCGGCATGACCCTGAGCTACCTGAGTAAGTATCTGGAGACCCGTGGCGCGGCTTCCATCAGGATTGCCACGCTCCTGGATAAGCCCGAGCGCCGCCGCGTGGACCTGACGGCGGATTACTCCTGCTTCCGCATCCCGGACAAGTTCGTGGTGGGCTACGGCCTGGATTATGACGAGCGCTACCGCAACCTGCCCGACATCGGCGTGCTTGATCCCCGCGTGTACGGTGGGAATTGACGCTGGCTCGTGCGTTGAAGATCCCGTGAAATCATTTCGGAAATATTGCGCAAAACCGATTGCGTCCGTCCCTGCAGCCGTTGTATAATGTGTGTGGCAAGTGGACGGAAAGAAGTGCGCCGGGGATGCGCAGGGACGCCGGGCTGATGCATCATCAGGAGGATGAGGGCACGGCGTCAACCAAAAAGGAGGACTAATCAGTTGAAGAAGAACAGGGGCTGGCTGACATTTGTTGCGGTGCTGGGCATCTTTCTGGTGCTCTCCGTGGTGATGGCCGGCGGCATGATGCCCAAGGACCGGAGCCTGACTTATTCGGAGATGTGGGATAAGATCGACGCCGGCGAAGTGCAGAGCGTTGCTATCCGCGGCACGAGCCTGTGGGGCATTTACAAGGATACAAAGGTGCAGCCGGATCAGTTCCCGGAGCAGAATTATGACTTTGAAGTGACCATCGCCGACCGCGAGAGCTTCCTGGAGGAGGCCTTCAAGCGCGTGGCGAAGCAGCGGAGCGAGGCGACGGGCGAGACCGTGTCCCCTGACCAGATCAGCGAGGAAGACCTCGACTTCTCCGTTATTCCGCTGGCGCCGCTGACCATCCCGTGGTGGTACGAGCTGATCCCCTTCATCATCATGCTGGTGCTGCTGGGCGGCTTCTGGTTCCTGGTGATGCGCAGCCAGTCCGGTGGCGGCGGTAAGGTGATGAACTTCGGCAAGTCCCGCGCGCGCGTGGCGGACCCGTCGAAGAACAAGGTCACCTTTGCTGATGTGGCCGGCGCGGACGAGGAGAAGGAAGAGCTGCAGGAGATGGTCGATTTCCTGCGCAACCCGCGCAACTACATCGAGATGGGCGCGCGCATCCCCAAGGGTGTGCTGCTCATCGGCCCTCCCGGCACGGGCAAGACCCTGCTGGCCAAGGCCGTGGCGGGCGAGGCGGGCGTGCCCTTCTTCAGCATCTCCGGTTCCGACTTTGTGGAGATGTTCGTGGGCGTGGGCGCCAGCCGCGTGCGCGACCTGTTTGACCGGGCCAAGCGCGCCGCCCCCTCCATTGTTTTCATCGACGAGATCGACGCGGTGGGCCGCCACCGTGGCGCGGGTCTGGGCGGCGGTCATGACGAGCGCGAGCAGACCCTGAACCAGCTGCTGGTGGAGATGGACGGCTTCGCCATCAACGAGGGCGTGATCGTCATGGCGGCCACCAACCGCCGCGACATCCTGGATCCGGCGCTGCTGCGTCCCGGCCGCTTCGACCGCACCATCACCGTGAACTACCCCGACCAGGAGGGCCGCGTTGCGATCCTCAAGGTGCACAGCAAGGGCAAGCCCCTGGCCGCGGACGTCGACCTGGAGATCATCGCCAAGCGCACGCCCTTTGCCACCGGCGCGGAGCTGGAGAACATCATGAATGAGGCGGCCATCCTTGCCGCCCGCGCACGCATGCCGGAGATCACCCATCAGCTGCTGATGGACGCCATCGCCCGCGTGCAGATGGGCCCGGAGAAGCGCAGCCACAAGGTGTCCGAGCGCGATCGCCGCATCGTTGCGGTGCATGAGGGCGGCCACGCCATCGTGGGCCACATGCTCCCCAATGCGGACGACGTGCACCTGGTGACCATCGTGCCCCGCGGCCAGACGGGCGGCCACACGCTGTCCCTGCCGGAGGCGGAGCACGACATGATCCTGCGCAGCCAGCTGGTGGACCGCATCGCCATGGCGATGGGCGGCCACGCTGCGGAGATGGTCGTCTTCGGCGAGTTCGGCACCGGCGCCACCGGCGATCTGCAGCACGCCACCGACCTGTGCCGCCGGATGGTGACCCAGTTCGGCATGAGCGATAAGATCGGCCCGGTTTATCTGGACAGCGATCAGCAGGTCTTCGTGGGCATGGAGTTCGGCCAGAGCCGCGGCTACAGCGAGGAGACCGCCGCCGCCATCGACGCGGAGGTCAAGCGCATGGCGCAGGAGTGCTATGATGCGGCCGTGCGCGTGCTGACGGAGAACCGCGAGAAGCTGGACCTGCTGGTGGAGGCGCTGCTCAAGCACGAGACCATCAGCCGCAAGGAGTTTGTCGCCCTGATGGAGACCGGCGAGATGCCGGAGATCACCGATGAAGGCAAGCCCCGCTCCGTCAGGGAGATCATGGAAGACGCGGCGGCGGAGCGGCCCGAAGCCCCCAAGGACGATAGTCCCGAGGAGCCGGCGGACGGGAAGGCGGATGACGCCGATACCTCCCATGACGCCTGACCTGCACATGCACACCACCAGCTCCGACGGGCTCCTCAGCCCCGGGGAGCTGGTGCGGCTGGCGGCCAGCCGGGGCGTGACCCTGATGGCCATCACCGATCACGATACGCTCGGGGGCGCACAGAGCCTGCAGGGCGTGGAAACGGAGATCCCCGTGCTGACCGGCGCGGAACTCTCCCTGCGCGACATGCCGCGGCTGCACCTGCTGGGGTACACCCAGGGTGACGCCGCCGGCATGGGCCGCGTGCTGGATGATCTGGCGCAGAAGCGGCTCACCCGTGCCAGGGAAATGATCCGCAGGCTGCACGCCCTGGGGCTGCCCATGGATTACGAGGCCCTGTGCGAGCGCTGCGGCGGTACTGTCGGGCGGATGCACATCGCCCGGGAGATGCTGCGGCTGGGGTACATCCGCACCATCCAGGAAGCCTTCCAGCGCTATATCGGCGACGATGGTCCGGCCTATGTGGCAGGGGACCGGCTGAGCATGCGCGAGGCGCTGGCGGAAATGCACCGGCATGGCTTCGTGCCTGTGCTGGCGCATCCGGCGGAGCTGGGGCTGGAGGATACCACGCTGCGGATGCTGCTGGAAAGCTGGCAGAAGCAGGGCCTGATGGGCGTGGAGGTCTACCACCCTTCGCAGGCCGGAAAGGGTTATGGATCCCTGGAGGCGATGGTGCGCCGGATGGGCTTCCTGGTGACGGGGGGCAGCGACTTCCATGCCGAGCGGGACGGAAAGCACGGCGAGCCTGGCTGCACCGCGCTCCACTGGAACCGCGCGGCGCAGGACGTCAACGCGCTGATGCAGGCCATGCGCAGCGTCATGGAGAACAGAAACACTTGAGAAATCCGAAATGCAGGATGAGAGGAGGGCCACGATGAGTTCATACGGAAATACGCCGCAGGATCAGGGGCGACAGCGCCCTGTGGAGCGGTACGCCGGGGAATTCCTGAACGAGCCCTCCATGAGCGCACCGCAGCCGATTCCGGATGTGAAGGGCAAGCGCCCCACGCCGGCCCGGAAAGCGGCGCATGAAACGCCTTCTGCGACGCCCACCGGGCAGCAGATGGGCGGTCCGGGCCCTGCCGTCCGACAGGACTGGCCGCAGCCCGGCACGGTGCCTCCGGGCATTCAGCCGGACTGGTCGCAGCAGTATGCGGCGCAGCCCGGCATGCAGCAGGGATGGTCGCAGCAGTACGCGGCGCAGCCCGGCATGCAGCAGGGGTGGTCGCAGCAGTATGCAGCGCAGCCCGGCATGCAGCAGGGGTGGTCGCAGCAGTATGCGGCGCAGCCCGGCGCGCAGCAGGGTTGGTCACAGCAGTACCCGGCGCAGCCCGGCGTGCAGCAGGGGTGGTCGCAGCAGTACGCGGCGCAGCCCGGCATGCAGCAGGGGTGGTCGCAGCAGTACCCGGCACAGCCTTCGCCCCCGCAGACCGGCGCAACGCAGCCTCTGCCCCAGCAGACGCCCGGCTCCACTGGCTGGCCTGCTGGCGGCGACTATGTCCCCCCTGCGCCCCCGCCGGAAAAGGGCGGTAATGGCGGCGGAAATGGCAACTGGTGGAAGCTGGCGCTGCTGGCGGTGGTGCTGGTGGCGGTGGTCGTCGGCGCGGTGTGCGGCGGCATTACCCTCAGCCAGAGCAACGCGGAGTACGAGCAGGTGACCGCCTACAACGACCGCTTCTGTGAGGGCGTGTATGTGGATGGCATCCACCTGGGCGGCATGACGCAGGCTGAGGCCATCGCGGCCGTGGAGGCCCACGCGCAGGAGCAGATGGCGGCCTGGAGCATCAGCCTGACCTATGGCGGGCAGCTGATCCGCCGCATCACCGCGCAGGATCTGGGCATGACCGTCAACGTGCACGATGCGCTGGCCGAGGCCTGGGAACAGGGTCATGGCAGCAGCGATGTGAGCGAGCGCAAGGCAGCCATGGACGCGCTGCTGGAGAACCCCTACCACGGCTATACCGCCATGCCCAGCGGCGACACGTCCACCATCAACCGCATACTGAACGAGCTGGCCGCGCCCGTCTACCGCAAGCCGCAGAACGCCACGGTAACCTTCGACCCCGAGGCGCATGCGTATCCCTTCGAATACACGGCCGAGGTGTATGGCACCTACCTGGACGTGGTGCCCATCAAGCAGCAGATCTACGCCATGGTGGATACGATGGAGAGCGGCTCCATTGAGCTGACGCCGCAGAGCATCGCTCCTGCCGTGACGGAGGCGGATCTGCGTGCTGCGCGTAGCCTGCGCGGGTCGGCCAAGACGGTCATTTCCACCGTGTCCACAGAAGCGCGCACGGCCAACATCCAGCGGGCCTTCCAGCTGATCAACGGCACGGTCATCAAGCCCGGCGGGACGTTCTCATTCAACGGTGTGGTGGGTGCGCGCTCGGAGAAGAATGGCTTCTACAAGGCGATCGAATATGCTTACGGAGAAGAGCGCGAGGGCTACGGCGGCGGCGTGTGCCAGGCCAGCACCACGGTCTATCTGGCGGCGGTGCGCTCGGCCATGACCATCACCCACCGCGAGCCCCACTCCGATAAGGTCAACTACACCGAGTACGGCCTGGACGCGACGGTCAACCTCGACGGCAAAAAGATCGACCTGACCTTCAAGAATACCACCAGCAGCGACGTGTATGTGATGGCGTACCTCGTGCGCGAGAACAACCGCTGGGTCTGCAAGGTGGACGTCTACGGCGAGGCCCTGCCCGAGGGCGTGACCTACGATCTGGTGGCGGAGACCGTGGAGGTGCTGCCTGCGCCGGTGGACCCGGAGTATGTGAAGGACGAAACCGGCACGAAGGTCGTCTATGTGGATGACCCGCCCGTGCAGAAGCGCGCCGCTTCGGACGGCTACATTGTGGAAACCTTCATCGTGCAGTATCTCAACGGTGCCGAGGTTTCCCGCACTTATGTTGCCCGCGACACCTACAAGGCCAAGGCACAGCAGTTCTACGTTGGCGTGCAGGAGCGCGAGTGGTAACAGCAACTGAATCAGGAGCACCCTGTTGCATTTCGCAGCAGGGCCAGACCATCAAAAAAGCCCGCAACCGCAGAAAATCCAGCCGTGAGGCTGGATTTTCTGCTTCCTGCGTTGGCTGCAGCTGCAAATCCGGTCATTTACCGCGAAGTAAACTCCCGGATTTGCAGCCTTGCCGCCTTGGCTTGCAGCCTTTCTAGAAGGCCTGCAAACCATCGACTTTATCGATGCTTTGACCCTGTTGCATTTCGCAGCAGGGTGTTTTTTGTGAGGAAACGCCCGGAATATACCACAAAAAAGGAACCATCCCGAAGGACGGCTCCTCAGAAAACGGGGTATGAATCGGGTGAAAATCAGGCCTTGCCGGCGCAGCCCAGCACGTGCAGGATCTTGTGGGTGACCATTTCCTTCACGGCGGCGCGGGCGGGCTTGAGCCACTGGCGGGGGTCGAAGTGGTCCGGATGCTCAGCCATGTACTTGCGCACGGAGGCAGTCAGGGCCAGACGGATGTCGGAGTCGATGTTGATCTTGCACACAGCCAGCTGAGCGGCCTGAGCGAGCTGCTCCTCGGGGATGCCGATGGCGCCGGGCATGGAGCCGCCGAAGCGGTTGATCTCCTCGACGAAGTTCTGGGGCACAGAGGACGCGCCGTGCAGAACGATGGGGAAGCCGGGCAGGCGCTTCTGGCACTCCTCCAGCACGTCGAAGCGCAGCTGGGGCTTGGTGCCGGGCTTGAACTTGTAAGCGCCGTGGCTGGTGCCGATGGCGATGGCCAGGGAGTCGCAGCCGGTCTTGGACACGAACTCCTCGACCTCCTCGGGGCGGGTGAACATCTCAGCGCCGTGCTCGACGACAACGTCGTCTTCCACGCCGGCCAGGGTGCCCAGCTCAGCCTCGACAACAGCGCCGTGGTCGTGAGCGTACTCAACCACCTTGCGGGTCAGGGCGATGTTCTCGGCGAAAGGCTTGGAACTTGCATCGATCATCACGGAGGTGAAGCCGCCGTCGATGCAGCTCTTGCACAGCTCGAAGGAATCGCCGTGGTCCAGGTGCAGGGCGATCGGGATGTCGGGATTCTCGTGGGCGGCAGCCTCAACCAGCTTCACCAGGTAGGTGTGGTTGGCGTAGGCGCGGGCGCCCTTGGACACCTGCAGGATGACGGGAGCCTTCAGCTCGCCGGCGGCCTCGGTGATGCCCTGGATGATCTCCATGTTGTTGACGTTAAAGGCGCCCACAGCGTAGCCGCCCTCGTAGGCCTTGCGGAACATTTCGGTAGTGGTAACGATAGCCATTGGTATAGCCCTCCTCATTACTCGGTCGTGTACAAACGCGTACCAGCTTATTATAGCACAATATTCCGGCGATGAAAAGGGGTTGACGGGAATTTCACAAATTCCTTTCGCTATTTGTCACTGCTGCCCGACGGAAATGGTGGACACGAATTGATGCATATCGATATGCGTAAAAATATTGACGAAGAACGTTTCCTGTGGTACAATGCAGGTGTGGACGAAAAGCGGGGATGATGGCGTTGACACCGATTTTTCCCTGTTGGCAGGCGGCGCTGTGCAGTGGTGGTGCTTGTGTGGGTCTGCGCGATGATGCTTTCATGAGAGAGGAGTAGGATGATGATGTGCAGGAATGTCCTGCGAAGGTTTGGTAGCGTCCTGCTGGTGCTTGCGTACCTGCTGATCATGCTGTTCGGCTTCCTGTCCGGCATGCTCAGCGAGGGGCTGATCGGCGTGAAGGCTCCGTCGGCGGGCGTGCTAGCGGATGTGATCGTGTGGTTCGGGATGGTCGTGGGCGTATCGCCGCTGATTCCGCTGGCGGCGATGGCGTTTGCGCCAAGGCAGGCGCGGACGGCATGGTGGTGGATCATCCGCCTGCTGCCCTTTGCGCTGCTGGCGGTGCAGCTGGCACTGGCTGCTGTGGCAGGTGTGCTGTGATCATCCTTTGCTTTCTTATCATCATCCCTTGCGCCGCTCTTGACGAACGGCGCGTTTTCGTTGTATGATAGGAATGGTATGAACCCGTTTCCACAACTGCATGAATAAAGGAGCGATTCGATATGAAATACGTTCTCGGCATTGACCTGGGCACCTCCGGCACGAAGACCGTGCTGTTTGACCAGAACGGCGTGGCGATGGCCTCTGCGACCGTGGAGTATCCCATGTACCAGCCCCACAACGGCTGGGCGGAGCAGGATCCCAGGGACTGGTGGAACGCTGCCGTCGAAACCATCAAGGCCGTGCTGGCGAAGTCCGGCGTGAATAAGGACGACGTGGTGTCCCTGGGCATTTCCGGCCAGATGCATGGCCTGGTGATGCTGGATGAGAACAACGAGGTCCTGCGTCCCTCCATCATCTGGTGCGACCAGCGCACCGCCAAGGAGTGCGACGAGATCCACGAGAAGGTCGGCAAGGAAAAGCTGATCTCCATCACCGCCAACCCCGCCCTGACCGGCTTCACCCTGTCGAAGATCCTGTGGGTGCGCAACAATGAGCCCGATGTGTACGCCAGGTGCCGCCACATCCTGCTGCCCAAGGATTATGTGCGCTTCATGCTGACTGGCGACTATGCCACCGAGGTCAGCGATGCCTCCGGCATGCAGCTGCTGGACGTGCCCAACCGCTGCTGGAGCGATGAGCTGCTGCAGATCCTGGACATCGACAAGTCCATGCTGGCCAAGGTGTACGAGTCCTGCGAGGTCACCGGCCATGTGTCTGACGAGGCTGCTGCCCTGACCGGCCTGTCTGCCGCGACCCTGGTGGTCGGCGGCGCGGGCGACAATGCGGCTGCGGCTGTCGGCACCGGCGTGGTGGAGGACGGCAAGGCCTTCGTTACCATCGGCACCTCCGGCGTGGTCTTTGCCCACACCGACAACCTGGCCATCGACCCCCAGGGCCGCGTGCACACCTTCTGCTGTGCCGTTCCCGGCGCGTGGCACGTCATGGGCGTGACCCAGGCGGCCGGCCTGAGCCTGAAGTGGTTCCGCGACACCTTCTGCGCGGCCGAGAAGGAGACCGCCGCTCAGATGGGCGTTGACGTGTACGAGCTGACCAACAAGCAGGCGGCCCAGAGCCCCATCGGCGCCAACAAGCTGATCTACGCCCCCTACCTGATGGGCGAGCGTACCCCCCACCTCGACCCCGACTGCCGCGGCATGTTCTTCGGCCTGAGCGCCATGCACACCCGCCGCGACCTGCTGCGCGCGGTGATGGAGGGCGTCACCTTCTCCCAGATGGACAGCCTGAGCGTGCTGGCCGAGATGGGCGTGGCCCCCGAGACCATGCTGGCCTGCGGCGGCGGCGGCAAGAGCCCCCTGTGGCGTCAGATGCTGGCGGACGTGTTTGGTGTGCCCGTGGCCACCACCGTCAACACCGAGGGCCCGGCCCTGGGCGTGGCGATCCTCGCCGGCGTCGGCGCCGGTCTGTACGAGAGCGTCCCCGCTGCCTGTGCCGCGATGATCAAGCGCAACCCCGCGCAGGATCCCATCGAGGAGAACGTGCCCCAGTACGCCAAGGTGTACGAGGTGTACAAGAAGCTGTATCAGGCGAACAAGGAGCTGTTCAAGGATCTGGCACAACTCTAATTCGGAATTCTTAATTCGGAAGCGGAATTGAACATGGAGGACGGCTTCCGGGTGGAGGTCGTCCTCTTTTACCGGGAGGTTTATTATGAGCGCACAGGAAACCATTGCATCGTTCCTGCGGGGCGAGATGGACATCATCAGATTCCGGAAGCTGTACGACGAGAACCCGGAGATCAATGATTTCTTGCAGGGGATTGTGGATGATGCGAAGGCGAAGGGGCTGACAAAGCTGCGCGGATATCCGGCGACGCTGCCCAATGGAACGGCGTTTGAGCAGGAACACGGAATTTCGCACCTGCTGGCTCCTGAATCGTACCCGGGCGTCCGCTACGGTAACAGCCCCTACGATTCCGTGCGCAAGATGCTGACCTACAACTTCCGGCAAATCACCCATGATGTGCGCTCGGCAGATGGTGCATCAAGCTTTTACGATGAGCTATATGCGCTGTACTATCAGGTGGATCAGTCCATCCCGTACGATGAGAGGTATCACAAGGCTTTCGAGTTTGCCCTGGACGTGATCCCCGAACACCTGATGGGCGGTGAGAGCGAAGCGTACATCATGACCCACATCATCCCGCAGTTCCCGGAGACGATGAAGAAGGCCGAGCGCAAGAAGGCCATCAAGGCCGCCATCAAAGAGGCCTTCCGCTCGGACAAGGGCCGCCCGCAGTGGCTGCAAAGCGGCGAGTGGCCTCTGGGCAAGGATGGAAAGCCCGCCGTCTACACCGGCAGCAAGTCTATCCACGGCGGCGAGGCGAAGCAGTACTTCTTCCGCGATGAGAGCGACGGCTCCGTCATCACGGTGGAGCAGCGTTATTGAGGAGGAGTACCATGATCGGAAGGATCTACCGAATTCAGGCGTATATCACATGGGCGCTGGTCGGCGGCATGCTCCTGCTGATTGAGTTCGGCGACATAGCCTGGCTGCGCGAGTTGGCCCGGCAGGGTGTGCTGCAGCATCTGACGGCGTGTGTCTGGTTGCGTACAGTGTTGCCCATCGGTACGGTGCTGGCGATTTTCGCCCGCCGCAGGGGGATGACGGTGCGCAGTCTGGTGTGCCACCAGCTCGTGACCCTGCTGATCAACCTGACCATGATCTATACCATGATCTGCGTGCTGGTCATTGCCAGCGGCGGGGTGTGAACAGGCAAAGCCCGGCATGCATCCGGGTTTGGGATTTTGTGGGGAGGACGGCTGCCAACGCGGCTGTCGTCTTCCTCTTCGGAAGGAGAGAAGGGCTGTGCGGCGTGTTTATCGGATCGTTACGGCTGCGGCGTGGGCTGGTTGGCTGCTGATATGGCTGGAGGATCTGCTGCTGCGCAGTTGACTCCCGGTGAACAGGATTCCGCTGCTTTTTCAGGCTGCCGGTCTGGTGGCGGTCCTGAGCGTGGCTGCGGTGCCGGTGATGTTCCTGCTGCGTGCCGTGGAGTGTCTGCGCAAGCGGGAGAAACTGTGGCTGGATGCGCTGCTGCTGGTCGGTTCTGCGATGATCGCGTGGTACCTGTGGTTTCCGGCGATGGTCTGGATGGCTGGTGTGTGGCATGAGAGGAGTCGTGTGATGTTCTGGAAGATTTACCGCATTCAGCTCTATGTGACGATGGCGTTGAGTATCGGTTTCTTTCTGCTGTTCCTGCTGGGTAACGGACTGCTGCCGCAGCTGGAGCAGCTGGGCTTGATGAAGCTGCTCACACGGATCGTAGCATGCCGGATGGTGCTGCCCATCGGTATGGTGCTGGCGATCCTGGCCCGGCGTGAGGGCGTGGATTCCGGTACGTTGTTTACCATGCAGGCTGTGATGATCCAGTGCATGCTGCCGGGGCTGTTTGCCGTGGTCAGTTATGCCTTTGCGTCTGCGGGCATATAAGAAACCGGGGTGCCCTTCCATGGTGAAGGTGCGCCCCGGTCTTTATGTGGGAATAATTCAGTTGCCGTATTTCTCGATATACTCCTCCAGGCACAGATTCTCATCCCGCATGCGGATGGCGTGCTCCACGCCGACGTAGCGGACGTGCCAGGGCTCGTAGGAGATGCCGGTGATGTTCGTCTTGTCGATGGGGTAGCGGATGATGAAGCCGTACTCCCAGCAGTGCTGGGCCAACCAGACGGACTGCTTTGTGTTGGAGAACTGCTGGCCGGGGACGGTGATGTCGAAGGCCAGCCCCGTGTGATGCTCGCTGGCGCCGGGGTCGGCGACGGTCTGCCGGGTCCTGGCGATGGCCTCGGACTTGGTCATGCCGTCCTGGCGGTAGGCGTAGACCTGATTGTCGAAGAGCTGCTGCTGGTAGCTCACGCTCCGGTAGCCCGCGCTGACCTGCCACACCGTCAGGCCATCGTCATGGGCGGCGGCCAGCATGAGCATCAGCGCGTCCACGGCGGCGCGCTCGCCCTCGATTTCGCTGCCCTTGATGGTGACAAGGTCATCGTCGCAGTAGCTGCGCATGAGCACCAGTTCGCTGGTCTGATAGCCGGAGGGCAGGGGATTGTCCGCGTTGACCAGCAGGGGCAGGCCATCGGCGCGCACCCAGGGTTCGCTGCCGGGGACGGGGGTGGTGTAGGGTTTGGCCGTGTCGGAGTAGAGCACGGCGTTGGTCTTGCTGCCGGCGATGCCGTCGGCGGCAAGGCCGTGGGCCTGCTGGAAGCTGCGCACGGCGGCCCTGGTGGCGGGGCCGCTCACGCCGTCCACCTCGCCTGTGTAGTAGCCCAGCTCTTTCAGGCGGGCCTGCAGACGTTCGGTGTCGGTCAGCTGGGCGGCGGGGGTGGCGGTGGGGGACAGCGTGGCGGTGGCGGCCATGGGGCGGGCTGCGTCGGAGTAGAGCAGCTCGCTGGTGGCGGCGCCCACCTTGCCATCTGCGTCCAGGCCGTGCTGCTGCTGGAAGCGGATGACGGCAGCCTCCGTGGCCGGGCCGAACTGGCCATCCGCCTGGCCGGTGAGGTAACCCAGCTCAATCAGGCGCGTCTGCAGGGTGACGACCTGCGTGCCGGTGGAGCCGGTGCGCAGAACCGGCGCCCGGGTGGGGGCAGCGGGGTCGGGGGTCACCTGCATCATGTTGCCGTTGTAGGCGTAGGCGGCGCCGGCGGGGTTGGTCGGGTTGGGGATGGGCGTCAGCGAGGCGACATAGTCCCGCTGGGCGTTGAGGTTGGAGATGTACACGCCCAGCGCCGCAGCGGCGGCCAGCAGCGCAAACAGGGCGACATAAGCGGCAATCAGCCCGAAGGAAGAGGGCTTCTTCTCGGCCATGAAATCACCTCGGATGTGTGAAGGATATGCCTTAGTATACGACATTTTCCCTGCGGATGCAAGCTGTGCATTGTAAAAGCTGTCCCCGGTGAGGGGGACAGCCGGAGCGGGAGCCATACCGTTCATGGCCGCCAGCAGGCGTGTTCAGTCGGCTCATTTTTCAAAGGCGAGGGTGATGGTCGTGCCGTCCTCGCCGGCGATGGTCGCGGGGAAGTGGGCCTGGGCGTTGGGCAGGCAGGCCTGGGGATCCGTCACCATGACGGAGTAGTGCATCAGGCAGAGCTGCTTCACGCCGGCTTCCGCGGCCAGGCGGGCCGTGGTGGCGAAGGTGGAGTGGCCGTGCTCCAGGGCGAGGGCTTCCTGCTCGTTCTCGCCGTAGGTGGCCTCCATCATCAGCAGATCAGTGCCGCGGGACGCTTCCAGCACGCTCTGGCAGGGCGTGGTGTCGCCGGTGAACACGACGCTCAGGCCCTTGCGGGGCTCGCCCAGCACGTCGGCGGGCTGCACGGTGCGGCCATCCACCTGGACGGCTTCGCCCTTCTGCAGCTTGCCCCAGCAGCTCTGCGGCACGCCCAGGGCGCGGGCCTTTTCCACCATGAACTTGCCCGCGCGGCTCAGGTCGAAGCGGTAGCCCTGGCTGGGCACGCGGTGCTCGGTGGGGATGGGCGTCAGCCGGGCCTCGGGCGGGAAGCCGGGGATCACATCGCACAGGCGCAGGCCCTCTGCGGGCAGGGTCACCGGGCGCAGCTCGTATGGCAGGAAGATGCACAGCTGCATGATCAGCGCCAGCATATTCTCGAGGCCCTCGGGGCCGAAGATGTACAGCGGTTCGGTGCGGCCCATGGTGCCCATGGTCTGCAGGTAGCCGGGGAGGCCGAAGATGTGGTCGCCGTGATAATGGGTCAGGCAGATGGCGTCCACGCGCCAGATGGGCGCATTGCACTTGCGGGCGGCGCTCTGGGTGCCCTCGCCGCAGTCAAAGAGGATCGTGTGTCCCTGGCAGGACAGCGTGGCGGCGGTCAGCGCGCGCTCGGGAGTGGGTACCAGGGCATTGGTGCCGATAAGCTTCATTTCGATCATTGGAATCACCTCGGATAAGTCAGCGTCGGATGGGGATGATAAACTTGCTGGCGGCATGTCCATCATAACACAGACGGCCCGCCGGAAACAAGGAAATTCGTTGTGAACTGCCGGGAGGGACGGAGATGGAGGATTTGAGCAGGGCTGCCGGGGAGATCGCGGACTGGCTGCGGGCGGAGCGCCGCTGGCTGCACGCCCACGCGGAGACGGGCTTTCAACTGCCGCAGACGGTGCGCCATGTGGCGGATGCGCTGGCGCAGATGGGGCTGCAGCCCGTACAGTGCGGCCGCTGCGGCCTGGTGGCGGACGTGGGCGTGGGGGAGCGCTTCGTGCTCCTCAGGGCGGATATGGACGCGCTGCCCATCGGTGAGGAAGCGGACCTGCCCTTCGCCTGTCGCGATGGCCGCATGCATGCCTGCGGGCATGACATGCACACCGCGATGCTCCTGGGTGCGTCGCGGCTGCTGAAGGCGCGCGAGGGGCAGCTGCCCGGGCGGGTGCGGCTGATGTTCCAGCCGGCGGAGGAGATCCTCTCCGGCGCGGCGGACATGCTGGCCGACGGCTTGCTGGAGGATGGACGGTGCGTGGGGGCGTACATGCTGCATGTGCTCACGGGCGTTGACCTCCCGACGGGCACGGCCATCGTGTCTGCGCCGGGGGTGAGTGCGCCGGCGGCGGCTTTCTTCCGCATCGCAGTGCAGGGGAAGGGCTGCCATGGCGCACAGCCCCACAATGGCGTTGATCCGCTGCTGACTGCGGCCCGCATCGCCCTGGGGCTGCAGCACATCCGGGCAGGCGAGCTGCCCATGGCGGAGTCTGCTGTGCTGACCCTGGGGATGCTCCGGGCCGGGGAGAGCGCCAACGTCATTCCGGACCGGGCGGAGATGGCGGGTTCGCTGCGGGCGTTTTCCGATGAGGCGCTGGGCATGATGCTGCGCCGCGCGGAGGAGATCGCAACGGGTGTGGCGCAGGCCTTCCGCGCCCGGGCGGCGTTCAGCGTCACGGGGCGTGCCCCCACGCTGCTCAACGATGCGGAACTATCCCAACGCGCCATGCATTCGCTGACAGCTCTGCTGGGGGAAGCGTGCGTGAAGCGCAGCGACGCGTTGGGGGAGGAGGCACGCCGGAACGGCGGCTCAGAGGACTTCGCCCACATCAGCCACGCGGCTCCCGCGCTGATGGTGGCTCTGGCGGCGGGCAGGCCGCAGGACGGCCATGTGCACCCCGCCCATCACCCGCAGGCCACCTTCGACGAGGCGGCGCTGCCCATTGGTGCAGCGGCCTATGCAGCGCTGGCGCTTTCTGCCCTGGGGTGAAGCGGCTCCATCCGCCGCCTGACCTTGACATGCCGCGCAACGTGTGCTATGCTGATTACACAGGCTGCGTTCGTTTGATACAAAGGAAAACAGGATTCACGGAGGTACATCATGATGCATACCACGCTTCTGATCATGGCAGCGGGCATGGGCTCGCGCTTTGGCGGTAACAAACAGATCGCCCGCATGGGCCCCCATGGCGAGATCCTGCTGGAGTATTCCATCCACGATGCGGTGGCGGCGGGGTTTGACAAGGTGGTCTTCGTCATCAAGCGCAGCATGGAGGCGGATTTCCGGCGCCTTGTGGGCGACAGGATCGCCGGGAAGGTGCAGGTGTGCTATGCGTTTCAGGAGTTTGATTCCTTGCCCGGGGGCTTCGTTCCGCCTGAAGGCCGCGTGAAGCCCTACGGCACCGTGCATGCCGTGCTGGCGGCGAAGGACGTGATCCGCGAGCCCTTTGCCGTGCTCAACGCGGATGACTTCTATGGCCGTGAGGCCTTCTTCCTCATGGCGGAAAACCTCCGGGCATTGCAGGGCCGGAACAACGCTGCTGCGATGGTGGCCTACCGGCTGTGCAACACTGTGTCCGAAAACGGCCATGTGACCCGCGGGCTCTGCGAGGTGGACGGCGACGGCTGCCTGCTCAGCGTGACGGAGACGTACAGGATCCGCCCCTTCCCGGACGGAACGATCCGCGATGTGAACTTCCGCGAGGAAGGGGATGTGCTGGCCCCGCAGGCGCTGGCGTCGATGAACTTCTGGGGGCTTACGCCCTGGTTCTTCACCGTGGCGGAGCGTGACCTGACGGCCTTCCTGGCAGACGGCAGCGGCGACCCGATGAAGAAGGAGTATGTCCTGCCCACGGCCATCGACCGCCTCATGCGCACCGACGGCCTGCGCGTGCGGGTGACGCCCACGGCGGGCAGCTGGTTCGGCGTGACGTATCAGGAGGATCGCCCGGTGGTGGAGGCGGCCCTGCGCAGGTTGCATGCCGAAGGGGTGTATCCCGACGCGCTGTGACGCAAAAGTAATCTTTTTTCGTGAAATATCATCCAAAAACCTCTGCGGCACTTGCCGCGGAGGTCATTTTGTCGTATAATGTGATATGGTGCGCGTCGTACGCTTTCCGTTCGTGCGCGCATATACGACAGCATAACAGATCAGAGGAGATGTGCGGCATGAACATCCTGCTCACCGGCGGCGCCGGATTCATTGCGACCCACACCTGTGTGGAACTCTGCAGTGCAGGCCACAACGTCATCATCGTGGATAACTACGTCAACTCGAATCCCGAGGCCATCCGCCGGGTGGAAGAGATCGTCGGTCGCCCGGTCAGGGCCTATGAGGCGGATGTGTGCGATCCGGAGGCGATGGACCGCATCTTCAGCGAGAACGAGATCGACGTGGTGGTGCACTTTGCGGGCCTGAAGGCCGTGGGCGAGAGCGTGCAGATCCCCCTGCGGTATTACCGCAACAACCTCGACAGCACCCTGACCCTGTGCGAAACGATGGCGAAGCACGGCGTGAAGCGCCTGGTCTTTTCCTCCTCCGCCACGGTTTACGGCGTGCCGGACGAGGTGCCCCTGCGCGAGGACATGTTCTGCAAGGGCTGCACCAACCCCTATGGCTGGACGAAGTACATGATCGAAAAGATCCTGCAGGGTCTGGTGACCTCCGATCCGGAATGGTCGGTGGTGCTGCTGCGCTACTTCAACCCCCTCGGCGCCCATGCCTCCGGCCGCATCGGCGAGGATCCCAACGGCATCCCCAACAACCTCGTGCCCTACATTGCACAGGTGGCTGTGGGCAAGCTCCCCAAGCTCCATGTATACGGCGATGATTACCCCACCTGTGACGGCACCGGCG
>JAFQQT010000046.1 GCA_017410455.1 Clostridia bacterium | reverse complement strand
TTTCTATGAGTGGTTATGCAAGATGAAACATCGATGCAACCAGTATAACAAATATTCCGGGCAAGTGCAAGAGGAATTTGCGTTGCGGCGTGGAAACTACTATCTGTATGGGAACGGAGCGAAAATACCATTTATAGAGCGTTGAAAGAAGCGTACAGAAGGGGGCAGAGCCATGGCACACATTCACAGGGGACGGCATGATCCCCGGAAAGATATGCGTCGTGCCCGCCTGCTGATGCTGCTGTGCTGGCCGCTGGCGGTTCTCGCGCTGGCGCTCACGGGGCTGTGCCTGTGGCAGTGCGGCCCGCGCCTGCTGGCGCTGGCGGACAGCTGGCGGGATGGGTTCACGGCCTGGGCGGTCGCGCCGGGAGTGAACGCAGCCTTTCAGGAGCCGTGGCATGAGTCGCTCTGGCAGGGGATTGAGATGCTGCTGCGGGGCGTCGGCTGGGCGATCTTCGGGCTGACGCTGGCGCTGCCGCCTCTGCTGGGCGTGGGGCTTGCCATCCTGATGGCCTGCCTGTTCCGCCCGGCGCTCAAGCGCTGCAGGCAGCTGCATGAGCGGGTAACGACGCACCGCGCGGCCATGAAGCTCCTTGCCAGGCTGCCGGGCAGCTGCCATATCTTTGAGCACTGCCAGCTCGCCTTCGATGGCGCGGCGGCGCAGATGGAGCTGGTCCTGGTCAGCCCCGGCGGCGTGGCGGTGCTGGAGCTCAACGGGCAGCCGGGCATCATCGAGGGCTGCACGTCGGACACGATGCTCCGTCGCCGCGCTGACGATGATGACGGCGAGAAGCTGCGCAACCCTGCCCGCCAGGCGGTGGCGCATGTGACGCGGCTGAGCAACTACCTTGCTTCGCTGGAGATCAGCGTGTGGGTCACCCCCGGCGTGCTCTTCGTACACCCGGAGGCCAGCGCGTATGTGTACCCGCCGGAGGAAACGGGCCGGCGGCGTTCGCGCTACGCCAGCTGCGTGGTGACGGACGCCACCAGCTTCTGGGAGGATCTGGGGCGCCAGATGGCTGCGGGCCACACCCTGCCGCAGAGCATGGTGGACCGCATCGTGCAGGCGATCAGGAAAGCCCCGCGGGGCAAGGCGCAGAAATAAGGCGTGACGCGGGCACGACAGAAGGAGGACGACGTTTTTCCGATGGCTAAGATACACAAGAGCAAGGATCATCTGGGCGCAGATATGCGCCGCATCCGCAGGCGGTATGTGCTGGGCTGGATCGGCCGCATCCTGGCGGGGCTGCTGCTGGTGGCCGCGTATGTGCTGCTGTGGAAGCAGCTGCGCGCCTGGGGCGACCAGCTTGCAGGCTTGTACCATGGCTGGGCGGTGACGCCGCTGCAGACGGCAACCCCTGTGGCAACGCAGGGCGCATATCAGCCGCTGCAGTCCCCGTGGCTTGTGGGGCTGCATGCGGCATGGGAGATGGTGGTGTGCGGCGCGGAGATGGCCGTGCGCCTTTCGCCCATGCTGCTGCCGGCCTTTGTGGCGGGGGTGGCGATGTGGATCTTCGGGCTGATGATGGCGCCGATGCACTCGGACGCCTTCCAGGGGCTGCGGGCCGGCGTGGAGGGCGAGCGCTATGCCCTGTCCCTGGTGCGGGGGATGTCCCGCTCCTGCCATGTGTTCGTCAACAAGTACATCCCCTACGACGGGCACTGGTCGGAAACGGACCTGATCCTGGTGGGGCCCGGCGGCGTGGCCATCGTCGAGGTCAAGAACTGGTCCGGCCTTGTGCAGGGCGATGCGGCGGATGAGCAGGTCACCCGCGAGGACGGCCGCACCCACTACAACCCCGTCCGCCAGGTGAACACGCATGTGTACCGGCTGAAGAACTACCTGCGCAGCAAGGGCGTGAATGCGTGGGTCGTGCCCGTGGTGGCCTTCGTGCACCCGAAGTCGAAGCCGGATATCTCCGGCGTGACGAAAGCTTACACCCAGGATGCGCGCAGCACGGTGGTGGTCACCGCGCAGCAGTTCCACACCAATGTCGCCCTGGCGATGGAGGGCGGCACGGCCCTGAGCAAGGCGGAGATCCGGGAGGTCGTCCGGGCGATCCGGTCGGCTCCGGGCAAGCCTGCGGGCGCATGAAAAAGCCTGCCCCATTCCGGAGCAGGCGGCACAGACAAGAAGAACCCCCCATCCCGGAAGGGAAGGGGGGCGATTCTTGATGAGCAGAACTCATTTTGTTCGGATTCCAGCCGTGACTGCCGCCTTTGCAGGGGTTTAGCCCTGGCATTCAGGAATCGTTACGATCAATACTTGCGCTTGCGGGCAGCCTCAGCCTTCTTCTTGCGCTTCACGCTGGGCTTCTCGTAATGCTCACGCTTACGGACCTCCTGGATGACACCGGCGCGGGCGCACTGGCGCTTGAAGCGCTTCAGGGCGCTCTCCAGGGATTCGTTCTCACGGACGCGTACCTCGGACACTGTTCTCCCTCCTTTCGCTCATCTCGCCTTGACATCAGCCAAATAGACAGACGGATGGCGAAAACCGTAGAGTCATTATAGCAAAAAGGAT
>JAFQQT010000045.1 GCA_017410455.1 Clostridia bacterium | reverse complement strand
GGTCCCACCTGTTCCCATACCGAACACAGTCGTTAAGCTCTCCAGTGCCGAAAGTACTTGGCTGGACACGGCCCGGGAGGATAGGTCGTTGCCGGTGCCCCCTTTGAAGCATCTCGTTCGAGGTGCTTCTTTTCTGTTTCAGGGGAAACCATGCTTGCCTTGCTGGCGTGGGTGTGTTATGATGGCAATGGAGATAACCGAATGCATGCTTGGAGGAACGTTGCAGTGAACGTTCAGCTGAGATAATGAGTTTGGGTATTTCAATAAGGACATAAGTATGGTAAAATGGCTCTGTACGAAGGCAGAGGAGGGAACTTCATGGTAGCAGTGTTTTTTGCAAGTTTCGCAGTGTTTGTGCTGACGCTGAATCTTACGCGGTTGGTCGCAATCTGTGAACCTGTACGGAAAATTCAGGGGACGGACTTCCCTGGGCTATGGGTCATCTTTTCATTCATTGCACTGACGGTATCGTTTTGCATACTGAGTGCATATGTGCTGCATTGCAAGAATAAGCGGCAGAAGCTGATTGATCAGACGGTGATCACGCACACTGAGATGCAGCATCTGCTGACATACACTTACCCTGTCTTTGCGAGCGGTTATTACCTGCTGAGGCTGTTCCTGCAGGGGATCGTCAAGTTTGAGCTCAAGCCCGGCGATGACGACACGCAGCCGGAAAGCCGCATTACCCTGGATGGAATCCGCCTGGCAGAGGTCAAGGCGCAGGGCGGCAGGCATTCATCTGCTGCGATCGATATGGTGCGCTACATTCGCATGGTGGGCTCGTGTCCCATCTCACAGCTGCTGCAGAGGCGCTTCAGCAATGACATGGAGAAGCATGAGATCCTCCTTGTTCTCGAGGCGACGGTAAAAAGGATCCGCTGGATTGTCGGCGTGGCACTTGCTGCTGTGATGGGGATTGCATGCGGTGTGCTGGCAGCGAAGATGTACATGGGCAACCTTTACCACAAGCCGACCAGAACCCTCGAAGGAATCGCTGTCATGTGCGTATTTGCCGTGCCGATCCTGTGGGTATTCCTTACGAAGGTTCTGGAGAAGAGCTACAGGGATGGCTATGAAGAGGAAATCAACCAGAAGCACAGCGAGCGCCCGCATGATGTGGATGGCGCTCTGGTGAACAGCGTGAATCATCAGCTGCCCACGGAGCTTGAGCGCAACCGCATGCTCAATGCCTATTACTTCAACAACACGGCCTTGATCATGCTGGCCTCGGCTACTCCCAGGGGCACATTCATGCATCAATTTGCCGTGGAGTACAATGAAACTTACGCGGCAATCAAACGCGAAGAGGAGCTGGCCAGGCAGCGGGCAGCGGAGAACAGTTCCGGCTGCACGAGCTGTTCTTCCTGCTCCAGCTGCTCCAGCTGCTCCTCCTGTTCCAGCTGCTCCTCCTGCGGTGGCTGCGGTGACTGATTTGGAGCGGGATATGCCCCGCATGCTGCTGCAGTTCCATGTGACAGGCCGCTGCAACCTGCGTTGCCGGCACTGCTACCGGGAGGAGGGCTATGTCGAACCCCTGTCCACGGCGGATGTGTTGGAGGTGCTCCGGCAGTACGAGGAGCTGAAGGACGCCTTCAATGCGGCCCGCGGCAGCACGCGCCGGGGGCATGTCAACCTGACCGGCGGCGAGCCCTTCATGCGGGAGGACATGCCGGAAATCCTGCGCTACATTGCCAGCAGACGGAAAAGCTTCACCTATGGCGTGCTGTCCAATGGGGCGATGCTCACGCGGGAGTACATCGCGCTTTTGCGGGAGACGGGCGTGGCCTTTGTCCAGCTGAGCATCGACGGGCGGCGAGAGGTGCACGATGATCTGAGGGCTCCCGGCGACTACGACCGGACGATGCGAAAAGCCGCCGAGCTGGAGCACCACGGAATTCCCGTGTACATCAGCTTCACAGCGAACCGGGAGAACCACCGCGATCTGCCCCGGGTGGCTGCGGCCTGCCGGAGGCGCGGGCTGACCCGCCTGTGGTCGGACCGACTGGTGCCCATTGGCGGCGGTGCGGATATGGCGGCGCTGGCCATCGGCCCAAAGGAATTCCCCCGCTATCTCGATTCGCTGAACAGGGCGAAGGGCGGGCGGCTCGTGCGGGCGCTTTTCCCCCGGACGGAGGTGCGCATGAACCGTGCCCTGCAGTGCCTGGGCGGCGGCATGCCCTACCGGTGCGGCGCGGGTGATACCCTCATCGTTGTCGACGAGCTGGGGCGGATCATGCCCTGCCGCAGGATGCCCATCCTCTGCGGGGACGTGCGCAGCACCACCCTCCACGACGTCTACATGGAGCACCCGGTCTTCCGGGAGCTGCGGGACTGCGGCATTCCCGTTGCCTGCGGAACCTGTGCGCACCGTCACATCTGCCGGGGCGGCGCAAAATGCCAGAGCTTCGCGGCCTATGGCGACTTCCATCGGGCGGATCCGGGGTGCCCGCTGACGAGCGAAAACAACTGAACAGCCAGAGGGCGCGTCGCAACGGGTGACAGCGCCCTTTTTCCATATGCTGGCGGGTGATGAGGATGCGGCTGTACCGCTTATGTTCTGGTTCTGCGCAGCCCCTTGACAGATGGCGATGAATGTTGCATAATAAGCTGGTCAACACTTTAGCACGCTAAAGAATCCGGCGAGGAGGGCCAGCGGATGATCGCGATTATCGATTACGGCATGGGAAACCTGCGCAGCGTTCAGAAGGCCTTTGAGTTTCTGGGGTATGAGGCGGTGATCACCGATTCTGCGGCGGAGATCGCCTCGGCCAGCCATGTGATCCTGCCCGGCGTGGGCGCCTTTGAGGACGCAATGAACCGCGTCCGCGAAACGCGGCTCGACCAGGCGCTCCTGCAGGCTGCGGCGGAGGGCAAGCCCGTCCTGGGCATCTGCCTGGGCATGCAGATGATGTTCGAGCACAGCAACGAGAATGGCCATTTTGACGGCCTGGGGCTCTTCCCGGGGACGATCACCCGCCTGGAGGATCACGGCCTCAAGATCCCCCACATGGGCTGGAACACCCTGCAGACCCGTGATTGCCCGCTGTTTGACGCGGGGGACAACCCCTGCGTGTACTTCGTGCACAGCTACTGCATGGCGGATGTGTCCGACGAGTGGACGGCGGCGACCTGCACTTACGGCCAGACCTTCACTGCGGCCATCTGCCGGGGGAATGTGATGGCGACGCAGTTCCACCCGGAGAAGTCCGGCGAGGCGGGGCTTAATATGCTCCGGCGATTTGCTGAATGGAAGGGGGCGTCCGCATGCTGACCAAACGCATCATTCCGTGCCTTGACATCCGCGATGGCCGCGTGGTCAAGGGGATCAACTTCGTGGACATCCGCGACGCAGGCGACCCGGTGGAAGCCGCTGTCCGCTACAACGAGGCCGGCGCGGACGAGCTTGTCCTGCTGGACATCAACGCCAGCCATGAGAATCGCGGCACCATGCTGGATGTGGTCAGCCGCGTGGCGGAGCAGGTGTTCATCCCCTTTACCGTGGGCGGCGGCATCCGGGAAATCGACCAGATCCGTCAAATTCTCCGCCTGGGCGCGGACAAGGTGTCCATCAACAGCCCGGCGGTCCGCAATCCGGATTTCATCACTGAGAGCGCGATGAAGTTCGGCAGCCAGTGCATCGTGCTGGCCATGGACGTGAAGGCCCGCGCGGACAGAAGCGGCTGGGACGTGTACGTCAACGGCGGCCGGGTCAACACCGGCATCGATGCGGTGGAATGGGCCATCGACGGCGTGAAGCGCGGCGCAGGCGAGATCCTGCTGACCTCCATGGACACCGACGGCGTGGGTGAGGGCTTCGCGCTGGACGTGACCCGCACCATTGCGGATGCGGTGGGCGTGCCCGTCATCGCCAGTGGCGGCGCAGGAAAGATGGAGCATTTCCGGGATGCGCTGACTGTGGGAGGCGCCGATGCGGCCCTGGCGGCGACGCTCTTCCATTTCGGCATCATGAAGATTGCGGATTTGAAAGCGTATCTGGCGGGTGAGGGCGTGCCGGTGCGGCGGGTGTAATCAGGCGAAGGGATGATTTGATGAAACCGTTCTGGGAAGATGAGTACAGGGATCTGGACAGATCGACCTTTGGCAGCCCCAGCAGAGAAGTTGAGGAGATCGTCCCCTTTTTACCTGAGGGAGCAAGGATCCTCGACGCTGGCTGCGGCGATGGGCGGCACGCTCTGTATCTGGCGGGTTTGGGCTTTCAGGTAGACGCTTTCGACATTTCGGAAAATGCGATTGCAAAGGTGAATTACCTGAAAGAACGCGGTCATCTGAATATCAATACGTGCGTATGTGATATACTGGCATTTGAGTTCAGACACAAATACGATCTGATCATCATACATGGCGTGCTGCAGTTTATTGAACGAGAGAAGCAACCTCAGACGATCGGGCTGCTGAAGGTGTGGACGAAGGAAAACGGTTACAACATCGTGGCGCTGTTCACGGATGAAGAGCCTGTTCCCGAAGACTTGAGGGACATCATGATCGGCGTATTCAGAAGCGGCGAGATCAGGGACTACTACAAGGACTGGGAAATCAGGTGGTTTGAGAGCCGGAAGTTCAGCGACGAGCATGAGAACGGCGTCAAGCACTGCCATGCGATGGAGAAAATCGTTGCGCAAAAGATCACATAACGAAGCTGACCACACTTCGGCACATTTCCCTGTGCCAGTCAGGAGAAATCAACATGTCCTACGAGAGCGATCTTGCCCTGCGCCTCGTCCCCTATGTGGCGGGCGAGCAGCCGAAAAACGTGAAGCTCATCAAGCTGAACACAAACGAGAATCCCTATCCGCCGTCCCCGAAGGTGGCGGAAGCCATCGCCGCCGTCCCTGCGGATGCGCTGCGCCTGTATCCCGACATGGATGCCACGGGCCTGTGTGCCGCCATCGCCCGGGTCAACGGCGTTGATCCGGCCTGCGTCTTCTGCGGCAACGGCTCGGACGAGGTGCTGGCCTTTGCCTTCGCGGCCTTCTTCGCCGGGAAGACGCTTTGTGCGCCGGATGTGACCTACTCCTTCTACCCGGTGTATGCGGATCTCTTCGGCGTGGACTACCGCACGGTTCCGCTGAAGGAGGACTTCACCGTGGATGTGGCGGGCCTGATGCAGGGCGGCCCCATCGCGCTGGCGAACCCCAACGCCCCCACGGGCATCCTGCTGGAGAGCGGCGAGGTGCGCCGCCTGGCGGAGCACACCCGGGAGCATGACGCGGTGCTGCTGGTGGACGAAGCCTACGCGGCCTTCGCGCCCCACACGGCCATCGGCCTGCTGGCGGAGTTCGACAATGTGCTCATTACCCGCACGTTCTCCAAGTCTCACCAGCTGGCGGGCATGCGCGTGGGCTATGCCATCGGCAGTCCCCGGCTGATCGGGGCTTTGAAGCGCATCCGCGACAGCTTCAACTCCTACCCGCTGGATCGCCTCGCGCAGGCGGCGGCGGAAGCAGCCATCCTCGATACGGCCTACACGGCGGAGACCGTGCGGCTCGTCTGCGAGGCCCGCGACGACTGCTATCAGGCGCTGACGGCGGCGGGCATCCCCGTGCTGAAAAGCGCGACGAACTTCCTCTTCGTCAAGGCCGACCCGATGGACGCGGCCCCCGTGCAGCAGGCGCTGCGGGCGGAGGGCGTGCTGGTTCGGCACTTCAGGGCGGAGCGGCTCAAATGCTGGCTGCGCGTCACCGTGGGCACCACGGAGGACATGAAGATCGTGACGGAAAAGCTCCTGCGGCTGTGCGCCCGTGCATAAGGTGTGCGGCGAACGCCCCCCGGTCATTGCGGCCGGGGGCGCTTCTTGACTTGCAGGAAATGAAATGATAGAATGAAGGCGGCGTCCGCCGCGGATATCTCCTGCAGGCGGCGCGATATGCAGATGAACGGGCCCAAAGGGCTCAGGAGGCGACGGTACGATGAAATGGTTTAGCTGGATGCTCGTTGTGGTCTTATGCTGTATCCCGTTGCTGGCGTTTGTGGGGCTGACGGGCCTTTATGTGCGGGATGTGGACGAGTACGAACGGCTGGAGCACACAGCGGTGGCAGTCACGGCCCGCGTCAGCCGCGTGGAGAAACACAGCGATTCCGAGGGCTCGGATTCCTACAGGATATTCATCACCTATGAACACAAGGGCCGGACATACGCCGACGTCCGCTATAAGACGCTGGCCAGCAACCGGATGCCGGTGGGGACGACGGTCAAGGTCTGGATCGACCCGGAGGAGCCGGGGCATCTGCGCCCTGAAAGGCCGGGGATCATCTGGGCTGTGCTTCTCTGGGTATTCTTCGGCGCAGTGATGACCGGGCTGATCTGGTTGCTCTGCTTTGCGTGGTCAAGGAGCGTGACGCAGAAGCGGCGGCCGGAGCTCTATGCCACTGGCGTGATCAGCAGCGACCTTGTCCGAGAGGAGCTCCTCCAGGAGCGCGCCACCGCCAGGCGGCAGCGGCTGTGGCTGTCTGTGGGGCTGGTGCTTGCCTGTGCGGCGGGGGCGGCGGCATACATGGCCGTGGCCGGCACGACGACCGCCTTTTCGGCGGCCATGCCCATGGCGATCATCGTTCTGCTGGTAAATCTCCTGTTCTTCCGGGTAGGGGATGTACAGGTGAAGCTGCAGGAAACAGTGTTTGAGGGGATCGTGACTGGGACGGACTTCGATGGCGACAAGACCATGCATCTGAGCTTTACCGGCCTCAGGAACCAGCACATGGGCATGACGCTGGTGACGCAGCAGGACCGCACCTGGCATGATGGCGTCAGAAGAGGGGATACGCTCTATGCAGCCATCGTGAACGGGAAGCCGCAGCGCTTCTACCATTGCAGCGAGTTCCGCGTGGACAGAATCTGATGCACCATCCATGAATGAAGAAAGAACCGGAGGCTCGCAGCTTCCGGTTCTTTTGCTTGCCGGGGTGTTTCCGGGCTTTCTCGCAGCACCCGGACATACCGGCCGGCATCCGCCCCGCGCCGGAGGTTGTCGCGTTCGCGGCACATCATGTCCGGGTGGAGGCCGCAATCCGCCGCTCGTCCCTGGCGATGATGTCCTTTCACTTCCGCCCCGGGCCGATCATCGCCCAGGCAGCTTCGATCCAGGCGGAAACCTCCGCGTCCAGCTCCTGCGGGGTGCGGAGGATGAGGTGATGCATCCAACGTCCCGGTGCGACCTCGGCGGCATAGAGGATACGGGGCGATTCCACCCGGGAGGGCAGGCTGATGGAGAGCATCAGCGCGCCATTATCCACTTTCCTGCGCGGCAGGGAGAGCCATGCGAACTGCACCTTGCGGAGGAAGGCGGTCTGCGTGCGATCGTGCTTGACGCTGGCTTCAGCGCACAGGGCGAGGATGCGCTCCTCGATGGCCTCAAACAGCGCGGTTTCCTCCAGCTTGCCCAGGCAGAATAACGGCTGGCTCATGCCTTGTCCCTCCTGACGGCGAAAAAATCCTTCATCATCGAGGCGCACTCGGCCTCCAGCAGGCCTGCCTGCCATGTGGTCACGCCCTGCAGGGCCGCGTCCCCGGGCAGGTCGTACACGCTGCCGCAGCAGCCCTGCCGCGCGTCCGCTGCGCCAAAGACGCACTCCGTCAGCTGGCTCATCACCATCGCTCCGGCGCACATGGGGCAGGGCTCCAGGGTCACGTAGAGCCTGCAGCCCCGCAGCCGCCAGTCGCCTAGGGCCTTTGCGCCCTCGCGCATGCACAGCAGCTCCGCGTGGGCGGTGGGGTCGTGGTCGTTCTCGCGGCGGTTATGGGCCCGGGCGATCAGCTGCCCGTCCTTCACCAGCACCGCGCCCACGGGTGTCTCGCCCTCGTCTGCGGCGAGCTGCGCCTCCTCCAGGGCCAGGCGCATCCATTTTGTATCCATCATTGTATCCAATGCGATCAACTCCTGACTCATTGTAACACAGGCAGGAATTTCTGGCAAGGAGGAAGAATCAATGAATGCAAAGCGTTTGATTGACGAGGTGATATCGATGAAGAAGATTCTCGCGCTGTTGCTCTCCCTGCTGACGTTTTCGGTGCCCGCTTCGGCAGAGGAGGCCGACGCGCTGACCCTCTTTGCCATCAACGTTGGCAAGGGCGACGCGCTGCTGCTGTCCTCCGGGGAGCACACCTACCTGATCGACACGGGCAAGGCGGAGCACTGGGGCGAGCTGTCCCGGGCGTTGAAGACGCTGGGCGTAACCCACCTGACGGGGGTGATCCTCACCCACACGGACAAGGATCACGTCGGCGGCGCGTGGGCGCTGGCGACTTCCTCCATCCGGGTGGATGGCTGGTACGCCTCCGCCTTTTATGAGGGCGTGAAGGAGAAGAAGCACCCGGCGGTGCAGGCGGCGGCCCTGCGCGGCCAGGAGGTCGTGTGGCTCCGGGCGGGGGATGTGCTGCCCCTGGGCACGGGCGAACTGCGGGTGATCGGCCCGCTGACGGCCTCGGAAACGGAGAACTGCAACTCCCTGGTGATGGTGGCCGTGGGGGGCGGCGGGCGCATGCTGCTCGCCGGCGACATGGAGCATCCGGAGGAGTTCGAACTCCTCAACGCCGGGCTGATCCCCCAATGCGAGGTGCTCAAGGTGGGCAACCATGGCGAGGAGGACGCCACCAGCGAGGCGCTGGTGCGCTACGTGCAGCCGAAGATCGCCGTCATTTCCACCAGCACCGCCGAGGAGCCGGACACGCCGTCGATGACCGTGCTGCGCCATCTGCGCAACCGGGGCGCATCCATTTATGAAACGCAGAAGGCTGCGTGCGGCGTGATGGTGACCCTCGAAAATGGCGAGCCCACCGCGCAGATGATGGACTACGCAAGCGAACCCGTCCTGCCCGCGAACATCCGCCTGACCGACCGTGAGCCGGAGGAGGATCACATCCGCATCCGCAACTACGGCAGCGCGCCGGTGGATGTGTCCGGCTGGTACATCGTCAGCGACCGGGGCGGGGAGATGTTCGTGCTGCCCGAGGGGACGGTCATCAACCCCGGCGAGGTGTGCGTCATCAGCACGCTGTCCTCGTCCTTGACGGGCGACGTGGTCTGGCCGGAGGAGAAGGTCTGGCACAAGTCAAAGGATGACGCGGCTTACCTGTACGACGTGTACGGGCGGCTGATCGACACGCTGGAGTGATGCAAAAGGGGCATGAAAGCCGATGGCTTCCGTGCTCCTTTTACATATGATGAATTAAGAATTGATAAGAGCGTTGCGGAGGGGCTGGGCGGCGGTCAGGAAGGCGGTCAGGCGGTGGGTGTATTGGGGTGCTTCCTCTGGCGGGAGCATGTACTCCCGGCCCTGCGGCGGGACGACCATGCGGTTGTCCTCGTCCTTATGTGAGCCGAAGTACTTGCTGTCAGCGGCCTTGGCGCACATCTTGCCGACGAGCTTGTAGAAGTCCGCCAGGGCGGTGCGATCATCGGGGTAGTGCTTGAGCAGCAGATAGCGGCTGACCGGGGCATGCAGGTCGAAGACGGCGCACTCCGCGTCCCGCAGGAGGATGAGCACCGCATGCTTCTCCTTGCAGACGATGGCGTAGCTGCAGCCGAGGTCGTTCGCATCGCGCATGGACATGCGGACGGTGGATTCGGTCATGGGGCGGCCTCCTTTGCGCGCTCGTGGATGCGCTCCATCGCGTCGCAGATGTTGCGGGCGGTCAGCGGATCGGTTTCCGGGCGGAGCAGCAGCTGCATCAGGGCGGGCATGTCGCCCTCCTCCCCGTGGAAGCCCAGCAGGTACACGGCGTATTCCTCCTCGAAGGAAACGCGCGCGTCCTGTTCGGCGATGATCTGCCGGGCCAGCGTCCGCATGCCCTCGCTGTCGCCGGCCTCTTCGCAGGTGAACAGCCGGGCGGTCAGCAGGTCTGCGCGGTCGCATTCATCCAGCGCATGCTCGGGCGTGCCGCGCAGCGCATCCAGCGTGGACTGCGCATCGGCGGCCATGCACTCGCGCCAGAAGTCGCGGGTATCATCGCCCGACCAGCGGTAATCGACGCGCCCCTCCGCCTTGCGGATGGTGAAGCGTTCAAAAACGATGTCCATAAACCCGCAGGAGGTGCGGAAGCGCAGGTGGTACAGCGGCTTGCCGAGGCGCTTTTGCAGGCGGCGCAGCAGGGGCGTGTCCTTGAAGCGCCCGCAGAGGATCTCCTCCGCGCCCAGCCATGTGCGGTCGATGGCATGCTCAAAATGCCGCACGCGGTGAAAGCGCAGGAGGTATGTGACGCGCGGGGCGAGGTGCTGATCGAAGTACGCGCGTTTTTCCTCGCGGGTCTTGCCGGGGATGGATGGCCAGAGTTCATCCATCTCCCACACGCAGACCGCCTGAATGGTCAGGTCGCCGATGGCGGGGCGGTCATGTTCAATGTGGTCGAGGTCGGCGTCGTGGAAGTAATCGCTCCAGAGAAACTTGCGGATGGCGCGGTCATCGGGGCAGGGGATCTCGTGGCGGAAGTTGTCCAATGTGGCTTCTCCTTCTGAAGGGTCGTTGGGGGAAGCATAGCGGTGAAATGCGTTTGTATTTGCCCTGATGATATCATCGGCTGGCGTGGCTGTCAACCGGCGCACAAAAAATCCGGCGGAATTCACAACCTTCCGCCGGATGCTTATTCACCTGTAGGGGAAAACGTACTTCTCGCCGCCGATTTCGGGCGGGTCCATGCCCAGCAGGTCGGACACGGTCACCAGCTCGTAACCTTCCTCCAGCAGCATGGGGATGAGCACCTTCAGGCATTCCAGGTCCTCGTAGTTGGTGTGGAAGAGCAGGATGGAGCCATTCTCCGTCGCGTCAAAGGCCTGCTGCGGGTCGGTGTAGCTCACGTCCCACATGACGGTCCGTTCGATGCCGTACTCGTAGAACATGTCCAGCAGGTTCACATTGCCCTCCTTGTAGTACCCAAAGGGCGGGCGCAGCAGCCTGAGGGGGTAGTGGTAGCCCAGCAGCTCATCGATGCGCTCCTGGGTGAGGAGGATCTGGTTGCGGGCGTTGTGGATCTTGATGCGGGTCAGGTAGGGGTGCTTCCAGGTGTGGTTGCCGATCTCGCTCCCATGGGCGATGATGGCCTCCCAGAGCTCCTTGTCCTCATCGCGGATCTGCGTGCCCAGCACGAACCAGGTGATGGGGAAGTCGTACTCCACGCACATCTCGTGCATCATGCGCAGGACGTCAGCGTCGTAGCAGTCGTCCACGGTGATGGCGATGCGCTTCTCCCCGCGGTCGCCATTGTAGACGAGGAACCCCGGCGGGTAGGCGAAGGCGGCGGACGTCAGCAGAATCATCGCCAGCGAAAGGGCCAGCAGGCGCAGCAGGTGCTTCATGCAGCATAACCTCCCATGATCGGTAAAAGAAAAAGGGTCCGAAGACCCATGCGAGCGTGACAGTAAGCCGAGTTCTGTCGAGGGTCGATCATCTATCCAGGCCCGGCGTTGCCGCGCGGGCTCGAGCGATACCGAAGACGCGACGGGCCGCCGCATGTGTCTCCATACGTATCTTGCACCAGATGGGGTTTACAGCGCGGACAAGTCGCCAGGCCGCGGGTGAGCTCTTACCTCGCCTTTCCATCCTTACAGCCGGGAGGACCACTTTCCATCCGTGTGGCACGGATGACCAACGGATCAGCCCGACTGCGGTTTATTTCTGTTGCACTTTCCTTGGAGTCGCCTCCACCTGCCGTTAGCAGGCATCCTGCCCTGTGGTGCTCGGACTTTCCTCATACCGTTGCCGGCACGCGATCGCCTTGCCACCTCGCACTCTCTATCTTACCGCATGTGGGGGCGGAAAGTCAAGGAGAATTCGGAATGCGGAATTCGGAATTTGGATGGCGGACGAGGATTTCCGGGAATTGCTGCGGAAAATGTGAAACGTATTACAGCTGCCGTGCGTATATACAGACAGAAGCCTGTATAAGGAGGGAATCCCATGAAGCACATCACCCGCTTGCTTGCCCTGCTCCTGTTGCTGTGCAGCGTGACGGCCGCCTGCGCCCAGGAGCCCCTTGCCCAATGGCCCTGGGATCAGTCTGCGCCCAACCAGATCGTCCATGCGGGTCCATGGTGGTACGCAGCCACGGGACTGTACGGTTCGCCCAATGCGTCGCTGGCCATCGGCCCCTCGCCGGATGCGCTCAGGCAGGTATATGCCTCCCAGGGCAGCATCTGGGGCATGCTCCGGGCCACGGAGACCCACGCCGCCTGGGTGGAGTGCCTGAATGGCACGTTCAGCTGGATGCTTCACACCCGCGAGACTGGCGAGACCATCGCCGTCTACACCGAAGCCATGACCGACGAGCGCCCCTGCTTCTTCGTCGGGCTGGACGAGGCGGACCTCTACTATGTCCGGCACGCGGACAATCGCATCGAGGTGGTGCGCCGCCACCTTGCGGACGGTACCGAAACGGTGCTGCCCACGCCGCATGACGCGATCATCACCTCCCTGTCGCTGGACGACGGCGAGGTGACCATCGCCTGCGAGCTGATGGATGGCATGTACCTGATCCGTCTGGACTCGGTCACCGGCGAGGAAATCGCCCGGGAGGCGCTGCCGGAGGACGTGGACTATGTCTTCTGCGCGGGGTATGTGCCCCGGTACCGCGCCTATGCGGTCTACCTCGCCTCGGAGACGGAGGGCGAGGCGCTCGGCTTCTGTCAGAACGGGCAGCTGAGCATCGTGCTGACCATCGGCGCCAATTCCTACGCGTATCACGACTATGTGCTGATGGCGGATGGCCATCTGATCGCCACGATGAAGATCGAGCGCAGCGGCGCGGTGGCGGACAACTTCATCACCCTCGATATCGACCTGATCGGCAGGGAGATGACGGAATACGAGGGCGCTGTCAGCTTCACGGTGGACGACGGGCGTCTCCTGCTGCTGACCCTTGACCCGGATAACGACCGGATCCTCCTCGAACAAGCCTGGTAAGCATGAAAGCGGCTGCGCGGAAAGCTCTGCGCAGCCGTGTTTCATTGGATGAGCCGCTCCACGCCGTCCTCGTGGGCGATGAGGTGGAAGGGCAGCGCCGCATCCGTATGGACGCTGATCTGCTCACCCGCGCGCTGCACATGATAGCGCGTGCCGTCTGCGAGGGCGCATTCGGCCTCCGTGCCCGGCTGGAACCAGTGCAGGGTCAGCCGGTCGGTATCGTCCGCGGCGGTCTGGGCCAGGCTCCCGCCGTTCATACTGATGGGCAGGAGGGTGTTTTCGCGCACCAGCACCGGCGTTTCGTTCAGGCCGCGCAGGCACCTGATCCGGCGGGTATGAGTCGCGCCGGTGAGTTCCGTCCACACCCCCGGGGGCAGGGGCGCGTCCACCGTGTCGTTGGGGGACACGGGGAGGATCAGCAGCGCATCCCCAACGAGGAACCCGCCCTCCACCGCTGTGACGCGCGGGTCGACCCGCAGGTACGGCAGCAGCGACAGCCGCAGCATTGCATGCCGCCGGAGGACGTTGGACGGGAGGGGGGCGCCTCGGTGGAGGATCGCCGCCAGCGCAGCGCCGGGCAGGGCCTGCCCCAGCAGCACGGCGACCGACGCCGCCCGCAGGAACGCAGCGCGGGGGAGGTCATCCGCGATGGCGGTGGGCGACTGCACGAAGGCGGCCACGGGCAGGTCATAATCGCGCAGGAGCGGGGCGAGGCGGGCTTCCTCGCCGGGGTGGACGGTGATGTACAGGCCGGGCATGGGGGAGGCCTCCGATCGATGAAGTGATGTGCCTGAACTATTTCGCCTTCGGGCCGGGAAATCCTGCCCGAAGGCCTTGCAAACCTTCATTTCACGTGGTATAATGATATACTCAGGGAGGGCTATCATCCCCCCCTTGAGCAAGGAGGTTTTCCCATGCGGAGCATGACTGGCTACGGCAAGTGCCAGCTGCAGCGCGGGCCGTGGGAGGTCACGGCGGAGCTGCGGGCGGTCAACCACCGCTATCTGGACGTGGCGCTGCGCCTGCCGCGCAGCCTTTCCTTCCTGGAGGACGGCGTGCGCAAGGCGCTGGCGGCGCTGGTGCGCGGCCATGTGGACGTGTACCTGACCGTCCGGCAAACGGAGGGCGCAACCCGGCAGGTGGACGTGGATCCGGCGCTGGCGGCGGCCTATGTGCAGGCTGCGGCGCAGATCGCCGGGGCCACCGGCGCGGTCAACGATCTGACTGTCACCCGGCTGATGGCCATGGAGGGCGTCACCACCGTGACCGAGGCCGCCATGGACGAGGAAGCCGTGGCTGCCCTGACCGCCGAGGCCATGCAGGGTGCGATTTCCGCCCTGGATGACATGCGCCTGCGCGAGGGCGAAAACCTCCGCGCCGACCTGGCCGCCCATCTGGATGCGGCGGCGGCCCTGCGGGAGCGCATCATCGGCTACGCGCCGAGCGTGGTCAGCGAGTACCGGGTGAAGCTTCAGGAGCGCCTGGCCAAGCTGCAGGTGGACATCGACCCCGCCCGCCTGGCCCAGGAGGTGGCCCTCATCGCGGACAAATGCGCCATTGACGAGGAATTGTCCCGCCTGGACAGCCACATCCGTCAGCTGCGCCGTTACCTCGATATGTCCGGCGAAACGGGCAAGAAGATGGATTTCCTGATTCAGGAGATGAACCGCGAGGCCAACACCATCGGCTCCAAGTGCTCCGATGCGGCCATCGCCCAGTGCGTCGTCGACCTGAAGAGCGAAATCGAGAAGCTGCGCGAGCAGATTCAGAATGCCGTGTAACCAGAGCGCGTTTCTGAGTTCGCCATGATGCATTTCAGGAACACACTCGAAAGTTGCGGGCCCTGTGGGAATCCTGCCTCCCTTGCGCGTGGACACAATCAGGGGGACGATGGAAGCCCCGGGACAGTACCTGAGAAGGAGAATGAGCATGAGTGAAACGCGTAAAGGCATGCTGCTGGTGATCTCCGGCCCCTCCGGTGTGGGCAAGGGCACCATCATCTCCCGGCTGATGGCCGGGGACAGGAGCCTTGTCTTCTCCGTCAGCGCGACGACCCGTGCGCCCCGCGAGGGCGAGGTGGACGGCGTGCATTACCACTTCATGTCCGTGGAGAAGTACAACCAGCTGGTGGCAGATGGCGCCTTTGTGGAGTATGCCCAGGTGCATGGCAACTTCTACGGCACCCTCAAGAGCGAAGTCAACCAGCGCATCGCCCGGGGCGAAACGGTGCTCCTGGACATCGACGTGCAGGGCGCGCTGAATGTTTTCGATCAGGGCATCGAGTGCACGAGCATCTTCATTGCGCCCCCGAGCCTTGAGGAGCTGCGCCAGCGGCTGATCGACCGCGGTACGGAGCCCATGGACGTGATCGAGTTCCGCGTGGGCAACGCCGCGTGGGAATTGAGCCAGAAGCACCGCTACCAGCACCTTGTCATCAATGACAATCTGGAGGACGCCATCGAAGAGGTGCGCAACATCATCAACACCCAGCGCAGCGCGCTGGCCTGAACATAAAAGAACCCGACTGCATAAGGAGGACACGCATATGTCTATCGTCGATCCCAACGTTCTGGAGCTGCTGGAGCACTCCGATTCCCGTTACACCCTGGTTGTCGAGGCCAGCAAGCGCGGCCGTCAGATCGTGGGCGGCACCCAGCCCCTGATCGACAACGCCGGCATGAAGCCCCTCAAGACTGCCGTGGAAGAGATCAAGCGCGGCCTGATCACCTTTGATCGTCCCGCAGAAGAAGTGGTCGTGAAGATCGATGAGGAAGCCTGATCTGACGGGCAAGTCCGTCGTGCTGGGCGTGACGGGCGGCATCGCGGCTTACAAGGCCTGCGAGGTCGTTTCCCGCCTGCGTAAGTTGGGGGCGGATGTGTACGTCATCATGACGAAGAACGCCTGCGAGTTCGTGCAGCCGCTGACCTTCGAGACCCTGTCGAACCACCCCGTTGTGACGGACACCTTCGAGCGTCCCGCCACCTGGGAGGTGGAGCACATCGCCCTGGCCAAGCGGGCGGACGTGTTCGCCATTGCCCCGGCGACTGCGAACATCCTGGCCAAGATGGCCCACGGCATTGCGGACGACATGCTCTCCACTACCGTGCTGGCCACCAAAGCCCCGGTGCTTGTCGCCCCGGCGATGAACACCGGCATGTGGACGGCGGCAATCACGCAGGAGAACTGCGCGGTGCTGAAGCAGCGCGGCGTGCACTTCGTCGGGCCGGACGCGGGCTTCCTGGCCTGCGGGGACACCGGCTCCGGCCGCATGAGCGAGCCTGCCGCCATCGTCGACGCCATCGCTGCCCTGCTCTGCCCCGTGCAGGACATGGCAGGTCTGCGCGTGATGGTCACCGCCGGTGCCACCCGCGAGCGCCTCGACCCCGTGCGCTACATGACCAACGATTCCTCCGGCAAGATGGGCTTTGCCGTGGCTGAGGCTGCGATGAAGCGCGGCGCATCCGTCACCGTGGTGGCGGGCAGCGTCACCGCGCCCATCCCGGCGGGCTGCGAGGTCGTCCGCGTGGAGTCCACGCAGGATCTCTACGACGTGGTGACCACCCGTGCCCCGGAGATGGACGTGATCATCCAGGCGGCGGCCCCGGCGGACTACCGCTTTGCCGTCACCTACACGGAGAAGCACAAGAAGGCCCACGACGGCCAGCCGCTGGTGATCGAGCTGATCGAAAACCCGGACATTGCCGCTGCCGTGGGCACTGCGAAGAAGCCGGGCCAGACCCTTGTTGGCTTCGCCGCCGAGACCGAGAACCTTCACGCCAACGCGGCAAAGAAGCTGGCGAAGAAGAACCTCGACCTCATCGTCGCCAACGACGTGAGCCAGCCCGGCGCGGGCTTCAATGTGGACACCAACATCGCCACCCTCATCACCCGCGATGGCATGACCGAGTGCCCCCTCCGCACCAAGAAGGAGCTGGCGCAGGACATCCTCGACAAGGTGATGGAGATCCGAAACGCATAAATCAACGGGACTGCTTCCGATGCGAGTTGTTTTGTCAAGGGTGTTTTCACACTTTTTCACAAAAGGCATACTGTTAACATCATTGATGCATAAAGACACATATTTCGGTAACTCTACTTTCAATTCGCATACAGAGGCAACAAAATCGAAAGGCACCCCCCTGAGCGACCGCTTCGCTTGAGGGTGTGCCTTTCTTTGTTCAATTTGTTTCGTTATTTGTTACGATATAGCCTTTGAATATCCCTTCATCAGGCATCACTGTCAACTGAAGCCGCATCCCGTGATTGCAGGTTGTTCTGACAAGCATAAATGTTCCAGAACTCATAGTGTCCTTTTCGCATACTCTGTATAGGCGTTCATCAATCGCATAAGTTGTTCCGTCGTAGAAAGGAAAGAGCAAACACAACTTGCTCGATCTGATTGATAATGTACAAATGTGAGCGTTAGATAAGCAAAAATTGCTATAGTTATCAGAAAGACGCATCTGAGTACTGCCCGCATTATTCCTGATCCCTCCTGTCATTGTTGTATATGACGATCTTCTTTCTCTTCCTGCGAGCATATTGTAGTGTTTTTGCCGCACATCCGAAGTCACGAAGAACATAGGCGACGATAATGTCACTTTCGAGTACCATCCATTCATTGCGTCTTGATATGGCGAACTTTTTCGGAACAGATCCAAGGGGGATATATGGTTTCATCATACCCATCTGTTATAATCGTGCTGTTCAAATAAGGTAATACGAAGATCAGCCGGATGGTTGGATGCTGTTGTTTCAAATCACGAAGCACCGTCGCTGACAGATAGTCAAAGCGTCCATATCCACCACATAGCAATTCATCTGCCCCTTGTGCAATAAGGTCAGAACACACTTGTCGAAGCCAAAGCACTACAGCTTCTGCATCATAAACATCTTTGTGGGAAAACACAATTCTGTTTCGTACTCCGCCCCCAAAGGCAACGGCTTCAAGCACTGCCACTTCAGCATGAAAAACGACCGGTTTCAACTGAAATCCGGTCGCTATTTGTTACGTTGAAGCAATCGATGTCCGCTTCCGATGGATGATCCTGATTTACCTGAATCCAAATCAGCATCTGGCAGAGCAATCGACAGTATTTTGTTGTTTCTGAGCCTGCAAGCCGAGTCTTTCATCCAGCGATGCAGCACGCCCCCACTGAATGACTCAGCGCAAGGTGCTTGTCTGCGCGAAGCAGCGCTGCATTGCCATACAATCAGAAATAGTTGTGCAGATGCTGCTTCCGTGCGCGGAACAATTCCGCCATGAAGTGCCCGTTCTCCGGCCGCAGCAGCTCCGCCAGCCGGGCGTCCAAGCACTCCCGGAAGTCCATGCCATTTACCACCAGCGCGGACAGGCCGTTGATCGTGCAGCGAAGATCAGGCTCGCTCTCCGTGTGGGCAACGGTCAACTTCTCGCCGTCGCCGATGATCAGATAGCGCCCGCTGTTCGCCGTAATCTGCCCGTCGCTGACCTCGACGACGCAGCGTCCGGCCAGCACAGGCGCGGGCAGCATCCCCAGTACCTTTTCGGCGTTGACGATGCGCACCATGCCGCCGCAAGTGACGTCCTCCTCAATGTCGTAGGGATCGGCCATCAGGTGACGCAGGGGCATATCCTGGGGTACAGTCAGCTTGACCGTGCCGACCTCGTTCATCGACTGCAGCATGGCAAAGATGGCCTCCATGCCCTCGCGGCTGACGTAAGCCATATCCTCCATGGACAGCACCGCGCCCTCGCTTCCCTTGGACATGCTGCCGATCCAGTAGGCAATCGGCTCGCCGTTTTCGCTATACAGCATATAGGCGTGTTTCTGGTTCTCCCAGGGGGTACCGCTGCGCAGAGACTTCCACTGCTCCTCCGAACGCAGGATGCCCAAGTTCTTGTCAGCCATGTAGGCTTCGTACACCTGTTTCATGCCGCCGTCGTGCTCGTCCGGCAGAATGCGGCGGATAGACGCAGCCTGGCAGAGGCCCTTGCGCAGGCTGCCGGGAGAGAACTTCGCATTGCGCCGGACGATGGCCAGCTCGTATCCGAATTTGCGGTAGAAGACATGGCTGAAGGGGTACAGCGCGCTGAAGGTGAAGCCCTCCTCATACATCCGGGGCAGGTCGGCTTCGAAGATCTGCCGGATTGCGCCGCGCCGGCGGTCAGCGGGATCAGTCACCACGCCGCCTACGCCGACAAAACGGCAGGTGTGCCCCTCAAAGCGGCAGTCCATCTCCAGCAGGATCATGCCGCCAAGGAGCCTGCTGTCCTCGTCAAAGCAGCCGCGGTACTGACGCAGCTTCTCTGGGGGCATCTCCTTCGGGGCGAGGTTTTCAGTGTTGACGGTGTATGTGAAGCAGATGGAGGACAGCTTGTTGTAGGCTGCCAGCTCCTCCAGCTTCAGGCTGCGAACTTCAGACATGGCATTTCTCCTCTCGTCAGATTGCGTCAAGCGTCCCAGTGATGGCAGTCTGTCTCTGCCCTCTGCTTACGCGCGGCGAAGCAGACCGTTTTCCTCGACAATCTCAAAAAAGTGGGGACGTTCCTCCGGGGTATGGTTGGGGCTGTGGAGCGACAGGAGAAGCTTGCCCTCTTTGGTGCGGAAGATCATGCCGTGGCCGCCGTCCTTGCGGAAGAGGGGCTCCACCTGCCGGAACTGACCGGTGATTTCGCCGTTGCTGCTCAGCGCCAGACCCTGAGTGTAGCCTTGCGCGGAAAATGCTGCCCATAGCATCAGCAGTTCGCCGTTCTGGGTGCGCCACATGAAGGGGCCGTCGGTCACGAAGGATGGCTTGCCCATTACCGGAGATCCGGGAACAATCCACTCCGCCTCAGACGCAGTGAACAGCAGACGGGGCGGGCCTGCCGGTGCGGTCAGATCGTTCTTGAGCTCCACTGCCCAGATCTCGCCGTCCACCGCCTGAACCCACTCGTGACAGAAAACCATGTAGGGTTTTCCATTCTTGTCCACATAGAAGGTGCCGTCCAGACATTCCCAGTCGGCAGGGGTGATGGGGTTGGTGTTGTGAGGGACGAAGGGCCCCAGCGGATTGTCCGCCTTCAGGATGCAGGTGCAGCGGCAAACGCCTTCCGCCTTGAAGGACGCAAACATGTAGAACGCGCCGTTCCACTTGTGCACCTCGGGCGCCCAGTAATGCATATCAGCCCAGAAGGAGCCGTCGTTGTGGAAAACCTCATGAGGTCCGGTCCAATTCTCCAGATCGTCCGAAACGAAGACGTCAAAGCCGTCAGCCGCACCCCAGCAGGTTGCGCCGCGGGTTCCGTAGAGGTAGTACTTGTCCTCATGCAAAAGGACAAAGGGATCCCGGATATGGATGTCGGAAAGCTTCATCATACAGCAAACCTCTTCTCAGCTTTTGTGATGGGATCAAAACGCAGTCAGCAGTTTCAAAACCGTTTCCAGCTCGCCGGGCTTGAATTTGTCGGCGGGAACGCCCTGCTTCACGCAGTCGGCAAAGTAGCGGATCTCGTTGCCATAGGCGTTGGTGACAGGCAGGTCGAGGCCGGCGCTCTCGCCCTCCTGCGCGCCCGCGCGGATGACGCCGCCGTCCTTTTCGTAGACGACCAGGCCATCCGCGTCGTTGACCACCACGGCCTTCTCAAACTGGAAGCGGAAGCCGGCGTTGAATTTGAAACTTTGAGGGGCGTACCAGGCAGCCTCGCTGTGGATGGTGAAGCCGTCAAAGTCGTACATGGCCATCAGGTGATCCTGATCCGCCTGGCGGCAGCGGCTGCGGACGGCGTTCTTCGGCGCACCGAAGGCGTAGACCATGAAGTCCAGATCGTGGATGTGCAGATCAAAGGGCGTCAGGCCGCTGCGGTTTTCGTCAGCCATCCAATTGTCCCAGCTCCAGGCGGGCATGTTGCCCAGGCGGGTCATGGTGCCGGACAGGAGCCGGCCGTACTTGCCGTTGTCATAGATTTCCTTGACAAACTCATATTCCGGCCAGAAACGCAGCACCTGCGCGACCATGAAGGTCACATGATTGCGCTCCGCCGCCTCGTAAATGCGGGCCACATCCTCTTTCTTGAGGGAAATGGGCTTCTCGGAAATGACGTGGACGCCCTTGTCCATCGCCTGAATGGCTGCATCCGCGTGCAGATAGGTGGGCAGGCAGATGTCGAGAATGTCCAGTTCTTCCTTTTCCAGCATCTCCGTCAGGCTTGCGTAGTGACGCTTGCCGGGGTAGGGCTTCATCTGCTCCGGGCGGATGTCGCACAGGGCCACCAGCTCGGCGTCCGCCATCTGTTCCCAGCAGGGAATGTGGGCGCCGCTGATGCCGCCCACGCCAACCAGACCAACCTTCAGCATGGCTTTATCCTCCATATACTTTGTTGATAACCGTTTCCAGGTAGACCTTGGCGTGGCGGATGTCCTCATCCTGCTGTTCGCCGGAGATCTCGCGCTCGATGGTCACGTAAGAATCGTAGCCCAGCTCCTTGAGCCTGCGGAACAGGGCGGGGAAGTCCACCTTGCCATCACCCAGGCGAACCTCTTCGCCCAGGTCGTGGCCGTTGACGGGGTAGAAGCCGTCCTTGGCGTGCAGGTTGCGTACGTATTTGCCGAACACGTCCAGCGCATCCACCGGGTTGGCCTTGCCGTAGAGGATCAGGTTCGCGGTGTCGAGGTTCACGCCCAGGTTGTCCATACCCACCTGCTCAAAGCAGCGCAGCATGGTCACCGGCGTCTCCTGACCGGTCTCGAAGAGCAGATACTGGCCGTTCGTTTTGAGGTGCTGCGCCACGGTGCGGATGGCGTCGCACAGGGGCTCGAAGTTGGGATCGAAGGGGCATTCCGGGATGAAGCCCATATGAGTGGCCACGTCCGTCAGGCCGATGCGATGGGCGAAATCTGCGCCGTCGCACAGGTTCTTCACGCGCATCTCGCGGTACTCCGGCGGCACCAGACCCAGCGTCCGCTGCCCCTCGTAGAAGTCCCAAACCTTCGGGCCCTCCCAGCCGCACCAGAAGGACGAGATCTCAATACCGTGCTTCTCCGCCAGCGCGCGGATGCCGTCCGCGTTCTCGTCCGTCCACTTTTCCGGCTCCCAGGAGCAAAGCTGGCAGGATGCAAACCCGAATGCCCGCAGCTTGATGAAGCTCTTTTCCATCTCCTCCAGGGAGTTGAAATACAGCATCGTTCCGATTTTCATGATATTGACCTCCGTTCATATCGTCAGGGAGATTCAGCAGAAGACCACATGCCGGCCCGGCTGCAGCAGCTTCACCTGGCCGCCCAGCGCCAGCTCGGCTTCTACCGGCGTTTCGATTGCCACGCGCCAGACTGCATCCGCCTGATCGGGCTCGAAGGTCTTGCTCCACCTGACCGAAATCAGACCATGGCGGGTCTCGATGGACGCCTCCAGCCAGTCCAGCTTGTCCGTGGGATGGGGGGCGATACGCACGCGCTGATAGCCCGGCGCGTCCTCCATGACCTGGATGCCCGCCGCCACGCCATACAGCCAGTCTGCCACAGAGCCGTAGGCGTAATGGTTGAAGGAGTTCATGTCCTTGCTCCAGAAGCCGCCGTCGGGCATGATGCCGTCCCAGTGCTCCCAGATGGTGGTCGCGCCCTTTGTGATGGGGTACAGCCAGGAGGGGTACGCCTTGCGCAGCATCAGCTCCCAGGTCAGGTCGGCGTGGCCGTAATCGCTCAGCACATGCAGGATGTAGGGCGTGCCGACAAAGCCGGTCTGCAGCTGCACACCCGCCTCGCGCACCTTAGCGGCCAGCTGATCCGCCGCCTTTTGTGGTTCCTCCGTCAGGCGGAAGTGGGCCGCCAGGATGCACTCGGTCTGGGTCAGGTATTCGGGGAATTTCCTGCGGAAGGCCGCGACAATGCGGGCGTAGAGCTCCTCATAGGCGGACACATCCTCGCCCAGCACCCTGCCGGCCTTGACGACCAGCTCCGCCGAATGAGCATAGAAGGCGCTGGCGATAAAGTCCTCGCGGCTGGAGCCCTTGTAGCTGCCGCTGGGCGCGTCCAGGCCGAGCCAGTCCGCATAGTGCCAGGTGCCCGTCCACAGATCCGGCGTGGTGGTAATCGTGCCAATGTAGTCCACCCACTTGCACATACTGGGGAACTGGCGGCGCAGCAGCTCCGCATCGCCGTAGGCCTGGTAAACCTCCCAGGGCACAATGGTCGTCGCGTCGCCCCAGGCGGAGCTGGCGGTGCCGCGGCCCTCGGTGTGGGTCATCACGTCCGGGATGACGCAGCCCACATAGCCGTCGGCATGCTGGTCGGCGGCCAGATCGCCAAGCCACTTGGCGAAGAACTGCTCCGCGTCGTAATTCATGCAGGCCGTGCGGGCAAACACCTGCGCGTCGCCCATCCAGCCCAGGCGCTCGTCGCGCTGGGGGCAGTCGGTGGGCACGTCCACGAAGTTGCCTTTTTGTCCCCAGATGATGTTGGAGAACAGCTGGTTCAGCATCGGGTCCGAGGTGGCGATATGGCCGGTGCGCTTCATCTCGGAGTGCACTGCAATGCCAGTGAAGCTGGACAGATCCGCCTTTTCCACGCCGCCGGGGAATTCGTTCACCCGGATGTAGCGGAAGCCGTAGAAGGTAAAATGCGTCTTGTAGCACTGCTGCCCGTCGCGGCAGATGTACCGGTAGATGCACTTCGCCCCGCGGTAGTTCTCGGTGTAGAAGTTGCCCGCCTGATCCATCACCTCGGCGAAGGACACGTCCACCACGTCCCCGGCCTTCGCATTGACGGTCACCGCCAGGAATCCGGTCAGCTCCTGGCCGAAGTCGATGACCTTTTCACCCTTGGGGGTGGTGAAAAGGCGCACGGGGGAGATGTGCTCCTGCTCGCGGATGGGCGCGCCCTCCTGCGGGATCAGCGTCTCCGTCGGCCCGTCGAAGCAGACGGCATGGGGATTCTCGCAGGCCGTGAAGGTCGCGTCGACCACCTCGCCGTCGTACAGCCCGGAAAAGCGCACCTGGCTCCGGCTGGCCGTCCAGCTTTCGTCGGTGAGGATCACGTCCTCCGTGCCGTCTGCGTAGGTCAGGGTCAGCTCGGCGGTGATGCCGGCGGGTCGCTTCATGAGCTCTGTTTGCAGCGTGCCCTCGTTGGCGCACATCAGCGGCGAACGGTACCAGCCCTTGCCCAGCAGCACGGTCAGGGTGTTGTCAGCCGCCAGCAGCTCTGTCACGTCATAGCGCTGCACCTGCAATCTCTTGGTGTAGGCTGTCCAGCCGGGGGCCAGCACGTCCTGGCTGATGCGCTGACCGTTGATCGCGGCTTCGTATACGCCAAGGCCGGTCAGGCGCAGCACCGCAGCCGTCAGCGGCTTCTCAATGCGGAAATCCCGCGCGAACAGCGGTGCTTCGCTGCCGGTTTCCCAAGCGGGCTTGATCCACTTTGCTCTCCATTCCATGCGTGTGCATCCTTTCTATCAATAAAAATTTACCGTTTATCGAATTGCGTGATTGAAACGCTTGTTATTTTGTGCTATACTTGAGCCAGTTCCTGAACGACAGGAAACAGGAGGACGATTAAATGAAAAAGTACAAGCATGTCATCGTCATCGGCGTGGACGGCGCGGGCTCCTTCGTGAAGCAGGCCGACACCCCCAACTTCGACCGGATCTTCGCGGGTGGCGCGTATACCTATCACGCGCTGGCCTCCCGCCCCACCGACAGCGGCGAATGCTGGGGTTCGATGCTGCTGGGCGTGGGCCCCGATGTGCACAAGCTGCACAACGAGCACGTCAGCACCTATCCTTATCCTGTGGATGCTCCGAATCCCTCGCTCTTCCGCCGCATCCGCGCTGCCATGCCGGACGCTGAGCTGGGCTCCTTCTGCGACTGGAACCCCATCACCTTCGGCATGGTCGAGAGCAACCTGGGCGTGACCAGCGACACCTGCCGGGATACTGAGCTGATCGGCAGGATCTGCGATTACATCCGCGAGAAGAAGCCGACCTTCCTCTT
>JAFQQT010000044.1 GCA_017410455.1 Clostridia bacterium | reverse complement strand
GATGGAGAAGAAGGGCATCGTCTCCGACCGCTGCGAGTTGAACCGGCAGATCAAGGCTGACAATGCGCTGCTGCGGGAGCTGAAGGATCTGGTTGCCACGCTGAGCGAGCTTGTTGCCGATGCAGCATCGTCCATCACCGATCAGCTGACCAAGCTGCGCGAAAAGCTGATCGTGATCTGCTATCAGATCAAGGTCATCATCAGGGGTATGGATAAGCGCACAGCAACAATTCAGGCAACACAACCGAAGCTGAAACGATATAATGAACTTACGCAGCAGATCAGGCAGAAGTCCAAGGCTCACAAGGCCCTGGTGGCAGAACAGAAGAACACCTCCAAGTTGAACATCTTCAAGCAGCACGACCTTTCCCGGCAGATCACGACACTCACAGAAGAAATCGAGGAGCTGCGTTCCGAAAAAGAAAACCTTCTGCTGGATCTCGGCTGTGCGGATGACGCTGGCGTCAAGGCGGTGCAGAGCGAAATCACCGCCATGGCGGCCAGCTTGCACAAGCTGGATGAGCAGAAGGAAAGATATTCGGTTGAGCTCGATGAAGCCTTGCAGCAATACAAGCAGTTGATAGCGCAGGCAACAGAAGCAGATTCGGATGATATTCAGCGCAATGCCATCACCGCTGCGAGCAAACGCTTGCAACAGACGTATGGAAAGCGCTTTGATGCGCAGCTATTCAGAGAAAATCAACAGCAAACAGCTCACCTGCTGGGCGAAGATGAGCGAAAGCAATCTCTGCGTGCGCAGCTGGCGCGTTCACCAATTCGTAGCAATGAACGCAGGGTAAAGAATGTGGACGAAACACAGCTGTAGGTCAGAACTTGACAGTCACCTTCGTCCCTTCCTGCGGTTTGCTTTCCAGCTGCACCTGTGCTTGGTGCACCCCCGCCACATGCTTGACAATGACCAGGCCCAAGCCAATGCTGCCAGCCGAATTGGCCATTATTTCTGGAACACGCTGAAGGTACACGCGAAGTGCATCTCACGGGGCACGCGGTAGGCTTCCGCCAGGGCGGGGCCGCAGCTGTTGGAGCCGATACCGCTCTGATATGCGTCCACGCAGAGCACCGTGGCGTCGCACTTTTCCAGCTCGAAGTTGTGCTTCTTCTTCGTCAGCTCCTCCTGGGTGTAGGGGGATGCGCTGAAGGAGAAGCTCTCGCCGGTCACCTGCAGCATGACGTCCGCGTCCGCTGCCTGCACCATGGAGCAGTCGTAGTGGCTGCCGTTCTCCTGGGGCTTGATGTAGTCCTCGTGGAGATCAGCGACCTTCGCGCTGTACAGATGGCGGAAGGAGCTGCGGCGCTTGTCAATGTAGCTCTCATAGGGGCCGTAGCCGAAGTAGGTAATCTGATCCATCGCCTTGGGCAGGAACAGGCGCAGGCCGAAGCGCGGCAGGAAGGGATCGTTCTCCCGGCGCTCCGCGTCACAGGTGAGGGTGATCTCGCCGTTGGGCTTGACGAGCCACTGCACCTTGCCTCGCACCACCGCCGGCAGATACGCCGTCACGATGGCGAGGTCAGCCTCGATCAGCCAACCGCCGTCTTGCTGGGTCAGCGTGGGCGCGTAGCCGCGGCCATAGCGGAAATGGTAGTGCTCGTCGCGCCACTTGTTCGCGATGTTGCGGTCGTTGTCGGTGGGTGCGCGCCAGATGTTCCAGCCCATGGGGTGCGTCAGCAGCGCACGGCCGCCGTACACCATTTCGTCGAAGGCGGCAGTGGTCTTGTTATACACGTAGCGGAAGCCCTCGCCGGTGAGAATCAGGTGGCGCGGGGTCTCCTTCACGGCGACGGGCGCGGTGGACTCGGCCATCGCGGGCGCAGCGTATTCCTGGCGGCCAACCTCGTCCTCGCCGACCAGGTGGCCGGCGGGCACCAGCGCGTCGGGCATCAGCAGGTACTCGCTGAAGTGCACGGCGTAGGGGGCTGTCAGGCCCTCGGGCAGGGGCAGGGCGATTTCCCTGCGGGCATGGGGGGCGATATCCAGCAGCTCAGCAGGTACATGGGCGGTATACACATCCTGCCCGTTCTGGCGGACGGTGTAGACCATGCGGATGGCGTCCTTCAAATTGGTGAAGTCGAGGGTGTTCCAGAGGGTGAACAGGCCCTTTTCGAGGTCGGCCTCCACCACGCGGGCGGGGCGCAGGACGTTCTTGTACTCGATCAGGCCGGTGTGGGGGCGGCGGTCCGGGTAGACCAGGCCGTCCATGCAGAAGTTGCCGTCATGGAGCTTCTCGCCGAAGTCGCCGCCGTAGAAGTATTTTTTCCGGTCATCCGGCGTGCGGCCGGTATAGATGGCGTGGTCGCACCACTCCCAGATGAAGCCGCCGCAGTGGCCCTCATGGCGGTGGAAGCACTGGAAGTAATCCTCCAGGTCGCCGGGGCCGTTGCCCATGGCGTGGCAGTATTCGCAGAGGATGTAGGGTTTGTCGATGGACTTCTCGGCAAACTGCTTGTCCATCTCCTCGATGCTGGCGTACATGCGACTGTAGGTGTCCAGGTCGTGCTTGTTGATCTCCTGACCCTCGGGTGGGAAGGAGGCGCGCTCGTAATGGGTCAAGCGGGAGGGATCGTAGTTTTTCGTCCACTTCAGGGCTGCGTCGATGTTGCAGCCGGTGCCGCCCTCGTTGCCCATGGACCACAGCACCACGCAGGGACGGTTCTTGTCGCGGATGACGCAGCGCTGCACGCGATCCACAAAGACCGCCTCATAGGCGGGATCATTCGCCAGGGCATTGTAGCTTTCCAGGAAGGTGGGCATGCCGATGCAGACCACGCCGTGGCATTCCATATCGGACTCGTCGATGACGTAGAAGCCGTATTCATCGCACATTTTGAGGAATTCCGGCGCGTTGGGATAGTGGCTGGTGCGGATGGCGTTGACGTTGTGCTCGCGCATCACCCGCAGGTCGCGGCGCATCTCCGCAAGGCCCACGGCGCTGCCAACAAGGGGATCGCTGTCGTGGCGGTTGACACCCTTGAACTTGATCGCCACGCCGTTGACCTTGACGACGCCGTCTTCGACGCATATTTTTCGAGCACCAATCTTTTCGGCGATCCACTCGTCGCCGCAGTGCATCAGCAGCGTGTACAGATAGGGATCCTCGCTGTTCCACAGGTGGGGATTGTCCAGGCTGAAGGCGATATCGCCCTCGGATTCGCCCTGGGCAATCACCTGCGCCTCGGCGTCCAGCAGCTGCCAGGCGATGGGGGCGTTGCCTGTCTTTTCGATGTCGACGCGCACGTCGGCGGAGGCGAAGTCATCCGCCAGGTCGGTGTGTACGAAGTAATCGGTCAGGTGGCTTTCGCTGCGCCGCAGCAGATACACATCGCGGAAGATGCCCGACTGGCGGAACTTGTCCTGATCCTCGAAATACGTGCCGTCGCACCACTTGAGCACCAGCACGGCGATGTGGTTCTCGCCCTCGTGGACGAAATCAGTCACATCAAAGGCGGAAGTGGAATGGGCCACCTGGCTGTAGCCGACGAATGCCTTGTTGACCCATACATACAGGCAGGAGTCCACGCCTTCAAAGTGCAGCGTGGCCGTTTCACCCTGCTCCGCCGCCCAGTCGAAGGTGCGCGTATACAGGCCACAGGGATTGTCCCACGGCACGTGAGGCGGATCGAAGGGGATAGGGAAGCGGGCATTGGT
>JAFQQT010000043.1 GCA_017410455.1 Clostridia bacterium | reverse complement strand
CTTACCCACGCCGGGTTCGCCAATGAGCACTGGGTTATTTTTGGATTTTCGGGAGAGAATACGCACTACGTCGCGTATCTCGCTGTCACGGCCGATGACCGGATCCAGCTTCTGCTGGCGGGCGCGCTCCACCAGGTCGGTGCCGTACTTTTTCAGCGCGTCGTAGGTCTCCTCCGGGGAATCGGTGGTGACGCGGGTCGCGCCGCGCACCTCGCTCAGGGCCTTCAGGAAGGCCTTGTCGTCATAGCCCACGCGCTTCAGCACGTCCTTCAGGCGGGGACTGGCCTTGTCGCACAGGCCCATCCACAGGTGCTCGACGGAGATGTACTCGTCCTTCATCTGCCCGGCGCGGTTTTCCGCCTCCAGCAGCGCCTTCTCCAGCCCGTCGGTCACATAGACCTTATCCGCCATGCGGCCGGGGCCGCTCACGCGGGCGATGCGCTCCACGGCAGAGGTCAGCGCCGCCTGCAGCGCATCTGCCGATACGCCGCACTTGCCCAGCAGCTGCGGGATCAGCGCGGATGCGTCCTCCGTCAGCGCCAGCATCACATGCTCCTGCTCCACCTGCTGGTGGCCGTATCCGATGGCGATCTGCTGCGCCCGCTGGATGGCCGCAACGCTCTTTTGTGTAAACCGGTTCGTGTTCATATCCTTGCCCTCCTTCATCAGGGTGAAAGCTGTCATTTCATTGCGCATTTTGACTTTCTTTGACCTTTGACAGCTGTATTCTATCTCAGTTTTTGCAGCTTGTCAAGGGGGAATGCAGAAAAAAACGCTGCGGCCGCCGCCATCAGCCATCCGGCCTCCGATCCCCCAACGCAAAGCGACGCGGGCCCGAGAGCCTGCGCCGCTGACTTGCAGTTACACCATCTTCCTGCGCCTGCCCAGCGCCCGGCGCACCAGGTAGTACACCTGATAGTACGCCGTGATGTAGAGCAGGAACAGCCCCACCACGCCCAGCGGGTAGAGCAGCCCGCTGCCGCCCACCAGGTTGTAGAGGATGTCGTAGGGCGTTCCGTCGCCCCTGACGAGGAACATGTAGTTGTAGTCGATGACGTGGTTCATCACATACGCCGGAACGCAGAAGGACAGGATGATGGCGTAGGTGACGGGGACATTGCTGCGCTTCATGCTGGCCATGCCGCTGATCAGGATGTACAGCGCCGTGAAGCCCGAAATGCCGTGCGTCAGGCCGGAGATGACATTGTCCGCCGAAAGCACGGGGTAGCAGGCGTAGTTCTGCCCGGCTGCATAGGTGCCCAGCAGCGCGCCCACAGGGCCGAAGATGACCACGAAGTCCATCGCGGCCTCCCGCAGCCGCCCCCGGGACAGCGCCGCCAGCGGGATGGCGATCAGCTGCACGCTGCACAGGAACAGCGGCAGCAGGTAGAGGATCTCCTGCACGCCGTGCTCCATGCACCTGACCACGATCTTCACCATCTCAAAGGCATTGATGGCAACGGCCGCGCCCAGCAGCACGGCGTTCTTCTCCTCCTCGCTGCGGTGGCGGTTGCGCCGCCCCAGCAGCACCGCCAGCAGCGCCATGACCGCCAGCAGCGTCGTGACAAACATCAGGTGCTCCACCGAGAGGTACCCCTCAGGCACGCGCCTGTATCCGCCGATACCAAAGAATTCCCTGAGCATATCCATGTGTACGCCTCCATAGAGAGCCTGTTGGTGCGCATCCGTTGCGCACACCAGCTCCAACGGTGGAGTATAGCACAATTTTCACGCTTTGTACACATTTTTCGTCCTGTTTTTACAAATATTTCAATCCAGCTGATGCGCCGCGTTGATCTGCGCGATGTCCTCGGCGCGGCGGGGCGGCACGCAATAGGGGCAGGCGGTCAGCTCATCGTAGGGCGCGTCGTCCAGCTGCGCGTAGGTGAAGCCAGTCAGGGGCTCGTAGCGGTCCTTCACGCCGTAGCAGGTGGGGCTGTCGTGGTAGTTCACGCCGCCCTGCGGGTTGTAGTACAGGGGCGTATCCGCCGCCGGCAGGGGAATCTGCCTGCCCGGCCAGTCCTCCCAGATGATCAGGCGGCTGTTGAGCTGCCCGTCGTAGAGGGCGTTGAAGATCCAGCGGGCGTTGACGCCCTTCTCGGTGCGCTTGCGCTGCACGCGGATGCAGCCATGGCTGGCGCGGCTGCCGATCTTGGGCTCCGTGTAGCCGTAGTTGTCCGTGCCGGTGTGGGGCAGCTCGTGCAGAAGGTCGCCATGGTTGTAGCGGATGCCGTAGTTGCAGGTGGTGTCGCCATCGGCGAAGGCGCCGGTCAGGCTCCAGAGGATGTACTCCCCGCTGCGGGTCTCGTTGTAGGGCTTGCCCTCCGTCACCAGGCCCGTGGATACAGCCAGCACATCCATCAGTACGCCGTCTTCAAAGATGTACAGGCGCTGGTCGAGCTTGTCCACGATGAAGGCATACTTCGTCCGGGGCTGCCTGACCTCCAGCAGGTCCGTGGGCACATAGCCCGTCACCAGCTCATTCCAGGCCTCAACGCGGCTGCCCTCAAAGCTGCTGGAGTAGCACTCCACCCGCGTCCAGCCGTTGCCCAGATCCTCCAGCACATGCACGCCCTGGCTGTCGCAGGTGATTTCGCCAATGGCCTGGCTGTCCTCGTCCGGCTCCTGACGCAGATACACCTGCGAGCGCGGGTCGCCCCGGATGACCGTCATGGGCCGGGCCAGCATGGCCGCCATGGCCTCTGCATCATAGGGATCCATCGGCGTTTCCCAGAAGCAGCCGGGCTGGCCGCATCTCTCGCGGCCGGGGGTGGTCAGCGCCGGAGCCACGTATTCCTCCTGCACTGCCTCCAGCACCGCTTCCTCCTCCATCGCCCCCAGATCCAGCGTGTCCGGGAAGCCCTCGGCCAGGGCCGTGCAGCAGCACATCAGCAGCAGGACAGTCAGCAGCAGGTTCTTCATCAGCATCGCTCCTTTGTAGCCTTCGTCACCCTCATAAACGGATCAGACAGGCATATTCTTCCTGAAAACAAAAAATCCGGATGAACATCATCCGGATATCAGTGCGGGAAACAGGACTTGAACCTGCAAGCTCGTACGAGCACATGAACCTGAATCATGCGCGTCTGCCAATTCCGCCATTCCCGCACGGAACAGGATGTATTATACCTCTGTTCCGCAGGTTTGTCAAGGGGAATTTGCAGATTTTTTCACCGAACCGGTCGGAAGCCGTCAGCCCTGGGGCAGCAGGCCGCTGATGAGCACCAGCAGGATCAGCGCCGGCAGCACGAACTGGAACACGAGCTTCAGCTTCGGGGAAATTCTGACGCCCCTGCCCGTGTTGGCCTCGGCGAGGTAGTTGTCGAAGCCCCAGCCCCATTTGCTCACGCAGAAGAGCAGATACACCAGCGAACCGGCGGGCAGCAGGAGGTTGCTGACGATGAAGTCCTCCGTATCCAGGATGTCGCGGCCGCCGATGAGCTTCACTCCCGCGAGCAGGTTGTAGCCCAGCAGGGCAGGCAGGCTGGTGACGAGCATGGCCGTGCAGCAGATGATCACAGCCCGGCGGCGGCTCCAGCCGAAGGTGTCCGCCGCGAAGGCCAGCAGGTTCTCGAAGACCGCGATGACCGTGGAGAAGCTGGCGAAGGTCATAAACAGGAAGAACAGCGCGCCCCACACCCGGCCGCCGGGCATGCCGGCAAACACGTTGGGCAGGGTCTTGAAGATCAGCGACGGGCCCGCGTCCGGCTCCACGCCATAGGCGAAGCAGGCCGGGAAGATGATCAGGCCACTCATCATGGCCACGAAGGTATCCAGCCCGCAGATGCGCACCGATTCCCCCGCCAGCGTGTGATCCTTGCTCATGTAGCTGCCGAAGATCTCCATGGAGGACGCACCGATGGACAGGGTGAAGAAGGCCTGATTCATCGCTGCGACGATCACCCGGCCGATGCCGCCGGCGGCCTGCACCCTTTCCAGGCTGGGCAGGAGGTAGAAGGCCACGCCCGCCCCGCCGCCGGGCAGGGTCAGCGCATGCACCGCCAGCACCACGATCAGCGCCAGCAGGGCCAGCATCATCCCCTTGCTGATGCGCTCCAGCCCTTTTTGCAGCCCGAAGGAGCACACCGCGAAGCCCGCCACCACGATCAGCGCCATGTACCCCGCCATCTCCAGCGGATCGGCCAGCATCGCGCTGAACACGCTGTCCACCGCCGCAGCATCCATGCCCGAGCGGAACGCGCCCGTGAGGAACTTCACGAAGTAATCCACCATCCAGCCGGACACGGTGGTGTAGTACATCATCAGCAGCCAGCAGCCGCCCACGGCCACCCAGCCGTGCAGGTGCCACTTGTGCCCCGGCTTTTCCAGCGCGCGGTAGCCCTCCACGGCGCTCCTGCGGCTGGCGCGGCCCACGGCGAACTCCATCGTCAGCACCGGCACGCCCAGCACCAGCAGGAACAGCAGGTAGAGCAGCACGAAGACGCCGCCGCCGTTCTGCCCCGTCACATAGGGAAAGCGCCACACATTGCCGATGCCGATGGCGCACCCCGCGCTGACCAGCAGGAAGCCCAGCCGCGATTTGAAGCCCTCGCGGGCCTTTCCGTTTTCCATGGTCAATGACCTCCGAATTCAACCTGATCCGCCGGCGCTGAAGCCGGGATTGTATTGTACCCCGAACCGGCGGCGCACACAAGGGGTTTCCCGGAGAAACAGCAAAAAAACACCCGCCCGGCGAACCGGGCAGGCGCATACATCAATCCTGCTGGCGGAAGGTGATCGTGCCGCTGCGGGCGTCCATGGCGTCAACGATGGCCAGGGAGGCCACGTCGTAGCCCCGCTGGCGGATCAGCCGCCCGCCCTCCTGGAAGCCCTTCTCGATGGCGACGCCAATGCCCGCCACCTGCGCCCCCGCCGCCTCCGTGATGGCAATCAGGCCGCTGAGCGCGCAGCCGTTGGCCAGGAAGTCATCCACGATCAACACCCGGTCGCCGGGGACCAGGAATCGCCGGGAAACGATGACCTGGCTGACATTGCCGTGGGTGTAGGAGGCGACTTCTGCGCTGTAAACGTCGTCGCCCACGTTGCTGCTCTTCGATTTTTTCGCGAACACCACCGGCACGCCAAAGCACCGCGCCACGCTGCAGGCGATGGCAATGCCGCTGGCCTCGATGGTCAGCACCTTCGTGACGCCCGCATCCGCAAAGCGCCGGTGGATGGCCACGCCCATTTCGTCCAGCAGGGCCACGTCCAGCTGGTGGTTGAGGAAGCTGTCCACCTTCAGCACATTCCCGGGCAGCACGCGCCCCTCCCGCAGGATCCGTTCTTCAAGAAAGTTCATCCCGACACCTCCGTGCGATGATGCCTCCATCATACCACACCAGAGGCGCTCTTGCAAGGTGGACAGACGACGCAAAGCGTGCTACAATGGCGGCATACGCATCACAGGAGGCGCCCCATGGAACAATGCATCCTCTGCCACAGCCCCGTCACCAGCGACGAGATCGCCATGACCCGCAAGCTCATCAACCGCGGTGCAAGTCAGTTCCTGTGCCTGCCCTGCCTCGCCCGCCGCTTTGACGCGACCGTGGCAGAGCTGCTCGAGCGCATGCAGGCCTTCAAGGACATGGGCTGCACGCTCTTTGAGTGCAACCGGTGAACTCCGCACACAGCCCCGCTCCGCGATGCTGCAGCCCTCTTCGCCAAAACATGAAAACCGCCCGGACCTTTCGATCCAGGCGGGAGCACCTCCGAGGGGATTCGAACCCCTGTTTCAGCCTTGAGAGGGCCGCGTGCTAGGCCTCTACACAACGGAGGCATATTGAGCAGAACTCAACTGCGAGATTCATATTATCACAGCTTCGGCGGTTTGTCAACACCTTTTTTGCATTTTCTGATGCAGACCCATGCAGAAAATGCAGGAAGATGATCATCGTCCCGTGCGGCAAAAAGAAAACCGCCCGAACCTTACGATTCAGGCGGGAGCACCTCCGAGGGGATTCGAACCCCTGTTTCAGCCTTGAGAGGGCCGCGTGCTAGGCCTCTACACAACGGAGGCAAATATGGCTGGGGAACAAGGATTCGAACCTTGAATGACCGGGTCAGAGCCGAGCGTGTTACCGTTACACCATTCCCCATCGGCTTTTGCAGCGGCTTTCGCTTGACTGCGAGAACTATAATACCACGGTTCCCGCGTCTTGTCAACACCTTTTTTCAGATTTTTTTCGCAGGAAATTTATGCAAAGCAAGGGCCCGACCTGCGCCATACACGCAAGCCGGGCCTCCATTTGTTGCTCACTCAGCCATTTCATGCCTGAGGCATCGCGCCTTTCCTGCCGCATAGCACGCGGAGTATGGGTTGTGCTGCTGCCAGTGCAGATATTTTCGTGCGGCCGTGTAACATTCTTCCTCCAAACCGCATATAATCATTGAGTGTTTTTTTCGTTTTGCGCCCTTTCGCTCCACAGGCTGCCACGCCGCCTGATCTGCCACGCAAGGAGGACGACCGATGCTTTCACTGACCCAGATGTGCCAGCTGACCGGCGTATCCCGGCGCACCCTGCAGGGATACAACACGATGGGCCTGCTGAAGCACCGCGGAACCACGCCCGGAGGGTACTGGCTCTACGATGAATCCGACATGGACCGGCTGCAGATCATTCAGCTTCTGCGCCGCTTCAGCTTCACCCGCAAGGACATCCTGAGCATCCTGCCCGAGCAGGACCTTCCGCTGGAGGATGTGCTGGCGGGTCTGCGCGCATCGCTGCTGGAGCGGCGGGAACAGCTTGACCTGCTGCTGAACCTGCTGGATCCGGTCAGGTTCCAGCAGATCGCCGTCCTGCCCGTGAGCGACGCCGGAGCTTCCTCCTGACAGGCCCGCAGCATCATAACTTCATACCTGCGCCGGTGCATGTGCTGCACCGGTTTTTCTGTGCCAGCACCCGCTGCCATCACTCCGCCATGTGATGCACGCAGGGCATCTCCGGCAGGTTGCCGAAGCGGTAGAAGGCCGCTGCATTGTCGTGGAAGAAGCGCTGCTTCTCTTCCGCCGTCAGCAGGGGGGACTTGTCCACAAAGTCCCAGGACATGCGGTAGGTGATGGCGGTCATGGTTCGGGGGTAATCCGAGCCCCACATGAGCTTGTCGATCCCGCAGACGTCCGCCGCCTCGCGGATGGCCCGCACGGCGGAGGGGTAGGGGTAGAACTCCGCATTGAACAGCCAGGTGATGCCGCCGCTCTCCATGAACACGTTGGGCAGCCGGGCCAGACGCACCTGCTCCAGCCAGCCCGGACGGGTCACCATGCCGAAATGGCCGATGGCGATGCGCATTTCCGGCCAGGTCTGCGCCATTTCCCGGAGGGATGCACACTGCACGTCGCCGTCCGCCAGGTCAATGCTGATGAAGCGGTCGTTCGCCGCCGCGTGGGCAAACACGGCCGCATGGTGGGTCAGGTCGGGATCGGCCAGACGGCCCGCGCAGAGCTTGATCCCGTCAAAGCCCTCCACATCGGGCAGATGTCCCCCCATGTCATCCTCATACAGCGCGCAGACGCGGAAGCGCTCCGGGTACTGCGCCCGCACGCGCCGCAAATACGCGTCCTGGTTGCCGTCGATGTACTCCTGCGTCACCACGGCGGCGGCCACCTGGGCAAAGTCCATGTTGGCCAGCAGGCGCTCGGCGCTGTTCACGCCGTCGGTCATGTAGGCGGGCATCATCTGCTTCACTTCGCCGCCGAACATGCTCTTTCCGCCGCCGACGTCGTACACGGGCAGGCCGTTGACCCGGCCGTTTTGCTTCTCCCACAGGTGCAGATGGGCGTCAATCATCGTCATTCACCTCACTCGAAGGGGTAGGGGTAATCGGCGAGGTACTCCTCCAGCAGGCCGCACTCGTCGATCAGCTTGAACAGCGTGTAGCGGGTGCGGTAATCCTTGCCGCAGTGCATGGAGCGGCGGATCAGGTCGTCCGGGATGTGCTCCTCCTCCGGGGTCATTTCGGCATTCAGCTTCATCATCGCCCCGCGGATCCTCTCCAGCGGGGGCATGGCGGCGATGACGGCCTGAATGTCTGCAAACCGCTCCTGGGCACGGCGGATGCGCCGCTCCTGCTCCTCCCAGGTGAGGAAGTCGCCGGGGTTCTCCCGCATGATGGCATTGCCGCCCTCGACGCCGTAGCTGTGGCGCATCCAGCGTTCCCTCTTCTCGCGGCTGATGCGGCGGGCGCGGATGTCCTCCAGGTTCAGCTTGCTGAGGTCTTCCCTGGCGAAGCGCTCGAACATCGGCCACACCAGCAGCGTGCTTACGCCCACGGACGCGCCGTGCATCGGGGGCTCCAGACCCTGCTGCACCATGATCATCTCCCAGTACTGGGCGATGTTGTGCTCAATGGAGGCCACGGCGCGGGTGTTGTCGATGATCATAATGGTCACGCCGGCCAGCAGCAGCGCCTCGATGAGGATGCGCATGCCCTCGGGGGTCTTGGCGGCGATGGCGTCCACGTTGTCCACCAGCGCGCCCACGGCATTCGTCACCATCTCCACACACACGGGACAGCAGGGCTCATCGTTGATGATCGCGCCCAGCTCCCAGTCCGCCCTGGCGATGTACTTGCCCAGCACGTCGCCCACGCCGGAGGCGATCATGGGCAGGGGCGCGGTGGCCAGCACGTCCAGGTCGCAGACGATGATCTCCGGGCACACGGCAGGGCGCTGGATCTTGAGTCCCCGGTGCAGCAGCGGCGCCACGGCGGAGGCATAGCCATCCATGGAGGGCGCGGTGCCCACGGACACGAAGGGCAGCTTCGTCCGCTCGGCGTTGATGCGGGTGGTGTCGGTCACCGTGCCGGAGCCCACGGCGATCAGGAACTCCGTCTCCCGGGTGATGGACAGCAGGACTTCTCCGCAGGAGAGGTCATCGGGCAGCATATCCCCCTCGCGGTGGATGACGCAGCTCACCACGTCGAATCCGGCGGCGACAAGCGCCTTCTCCACAGCAGCACCCGCCACGGCATAGGTCGTATCATCCGCCACCAGCACACAGTGGGTGCCCAGGCCGCGCCTGCGGATGTAATCCGGAATCCGGGGCAGCAGGCCGCTGCCGATATAGATATCCTTGTCAATGGCGTGATGCTCACAGCCGCAGCTGCAGTCCACGCCGGTGATGGTCATGCGGCAGTCCTGATCGTAGCTCACCCTGACAGCCATATGCGTTCCTCCTCAGCGGGTCGTGTCGATGTAATCGGGGTTCCAGATGACGGCAGTCTTGGCCGGCGCGCCGGGGCAGAAGATGCGCTGCTCGTAGGCGGCGATGGGGTCGGCGGCGAACTCCGCCCGGTCGATCAGCCTGACGATCTCGTCATAGTGGCTGACGGCCAGCATGCCGATGGCCTCCTCCATATGATCCTGCCGGAAGTTGATGGAGCCGAAAATGAGATGGTTCTCGAAGCCGAAGGGCATCGTGTCGTAGCTGACCGTCGGGCCGAGGGAGAAGGAATTGTAGATGCCGTTGCAGCCCAGCACGCCGTGGGTGAAGGCCATCTCGCTCTCCAGCTTCGTCGCCGATGCGCCGATGAACATGGTCGCCCGGCCGCCGAGCCTGCCGATGATGGCCGCCGCGCAGTCCGCCGGGTCGGCAAAGTCGTTGCGGATGTATTCCCCGCCGGTCTGCTCCAGGGCGAAGCGCACCTTGGCGCTGTCCTCCGCCGCAAGATCGACGAAGACCAGCTTCGCGCCGGGATGCTTCTGGCGGATGATATCGCCGATGAACATGCCCGTGGTGCCCAGGCCGAAGATCACCGTGCGCTGGAAGATCTCGTCCGCGGCGATGCGGTGGGCCTCCTCCAGGCTGCACTTGTGGCGGCGGGCCGTCTGGCGGAACCAGTGGGCGCTGCCCAGGTCCTCCATACGCTCCAGCTGGAAGAGCATGCAGGCAAAGGGATCCGGGAAGACCATCTTTTTCGCGAAGGACAGGGCCAGCTTGCCGTCCTCCACATAGCCCTCGGGGATGGGCAGGAGCATGTCGGGGTTGACGTACATCGCGTCGGCGAAAAGGCCGTCCGCCTGATCGCACCCGTACTCGAAGTAGGTCTCGTCCTCGGTGTAGCGGGTGGGGTCGATGGAGTCGCCGCCGCGGATGAGCACGATGGCAAAGCGGTTCTGGGAAGGCACCCAGACAACGCCCTCGTGGCCGTTGATGAGGCGGTTCGTCCCCGCAGGGAACTTCTTCCCCAGCTGCCCCCGGCGGCCCATCTGCATCAGCTCGTTATCCGTGCCACAGAAGCCCACCAGCACGGGCTGCACCAGCACGCCCTCCCTGACGGGCTCGCCGCGCAGGCGCTGCCGGGGCGGGTTGATCAGCTCCGCCTCGCCATAAACCAGCGGGCGGACGGGGTCGTTCTGAAAATACGTCGCGTTGACTTTCATGGCGTTTGCTCCTTTGCGGTATGGCCGTTGTATCATCTGAATTATACCCCGGCAGCGGGGGGATGTCAATTGCTGAAAAGACTGCTGATCCTTCAGCACAACTGGTTAACCTGATCAGTCATCAGCTCCTTTCACCCTTCGCAAACGAGCGCTGATCTATGCCTCCCCCCCTCACATCTTTTCCTGCAGCCCTTGCCCTGCGCCGCCATCCGCGCTATAATGGAGGCATCACAAGCACGGAAAAGCGAGGTGATCCCCATGCCCGGCAAGCGCGAGCAGCGCACCCCCAGCCTGTTCCTGTGCGCGCTCATCCTGCTGGGCGTGGGAGTTCTCGTTCTCACCGTCAACAGCATCACCGGTTCCGCAGGGGAGGTGGCCATCCGCCACAGCGGCGACGCCCCCACGCCATGGGTCTGCACAGCCGCTCCCACCCCCGTGGTCACGGACACGCCGTCCCCTGAGCCTGCGCCATCCCCCACGCCCGCGCCATCGCCCGACGCGGCATCCGCCACGCCGGAGGCTTCCCATTGGGTGCTCAACACCCGCTCTATGCGCTTCCACCTGCCGGATTGCAGCAGCGTCCCCACCATCAAGGAGACGAACCGCGAGGAATTCACCGGCACGCGGGATGCGCTGCTCGAGATGGGCTACACCCCCTGCGGCAGCTGCAAGCCCTGACGCGGAGGCGCCGCACGCCTGACGGAGATCGGCACGCATTCACCATCGCCGCCAGTGCCCCCGAAAGCAAACAGCACGGCCCTGCCCACTGCGGGCGGCCGTGCTGTTTTTTTGCATATCCATGTGATCCGGCTGCTGTGTCATTCCCGCGCACTCCCTCAGTCATCGGGCAAGCCCGCTGGCAGATCCCTCAAGGAGGGAGCTTCTCCTGCACCCTTTGCAACATGCGGGACATGCAACATAAGGAAACGACAAGCACAGCAACCCTTGGCTCCCTCCGGGAGGGAGCTGTCGCCCGCAGGTGACTGAGGGAGAATGCGCGAGCTGCTGTTGTGACCTGCCGCACAGAATCAGACGGCATCCTCCTCCTGCAGCATCCAACAACGAAAAGGCTTGGACGAGATACTGCGCGTATTTCGTCCAAGCCGCTTTGTATTCCGTTGTTTCTGTGAATCCGTGGCTTACCGGGCCAGGAAGGTCATGCCATTGGACTCAGCCCAGTTTTCCACCGTTCCGTTCACAGGGGCAATGATGGCCGTGCCCGCAGGGATCGCGCCGTCGCCGATGGTGCAGTCCGCAGAGGTGAAGATGATCACCTTGAGGCTGCCGCAGCCGCTGAACGCGCCCGCCGCAATGGACGTACAGCCCGCCGGGATCACGACCGCTTCCACCGCCGTGTCCGTGAATGCCTCGGCTTCAACGGCCGTCAGGGAGGCAGGCAGGATCACCATGCTGCGCTCCACGGTCGTGCCGCAGATGGAGCAGATGCCGCCGTTGCCTGTGTCGTGGGGGCAGGTCATGCCGCAGCCGCCGCATACGCCATCCGTCCAGCTGTGGTCAGCCAGATTCACCGTCACGGTATCCTCGAAGGTGTACAGGCTGCCGTCCCAGTTGCAGGGCACGTTGACGGTGGTCAGGGCGTCGCAGTAATAGAACGCATCCGCGCCGATGCTCTCCACACTGACGGGAATGGTGACGGTGGTCAGCGCGGTGCAATACTGGAACGCATTGTCGCCGATGCTCTCCACGCCATCAGGAATGGTGACAGTAGTCAGGGCATAGCAATAATCGAACGCATACCAACCGATGCTCGTCAGGCTGTCCGGCAGGTTCACAGTTTCCAAGTTTCCACAATACCCGAAAGCCCACAGTCCAATGCTCGTCACGCCCTCGGAAACAGTAACCGTCTTGAGGGAGTTATTCGAATTAAAAGCATTATCCGCGATGGTCGTCACGCCATCCGGGGTGGTGAAGGATTCCGCTGCCTTGCCCTCAGGATAGTACATAAGGGTCGTGCCATCCGCAGTGTACAGCACACCGTCGATGTCCTTGTAGGTCTCATTGTTCTTGGCTACAAAGATATTCGTCAGCGCTGTACAACCACCGAACACAGAATCAACATCGAAGGCCCCCACGTCTTCAGGCAGGGTGATCTCCGTAAGACTACGGCAATTATTGAATGCACATATACCAATAGTGGTCAGCTGGCTGTCCGCAGCAAATGTGATGCTTGTCACACCAGCGAGAGAGAGAGCACCTTCGCCAATGGACGTCACGCTGGCGGGGATGGCAAGCTCCGACACAGAGGGGAAGCCGCACAACGCCCAGCTGCCGATGTGGGTCACGCCCTCGGAGATGTTCACAGCGGTAATGGAATCGGCATAAGCATTCCACGGAACATCGACGGACACATGATCCGCCATCGCGCCCGTGCCGGTGATGGTCAGCGTGCCGTTCCGGAGCGTCCAGGCGATGTGGGTACCGTCGCCCTCCGCGCCGCAATAGCCGCCGATAGCGCCGCAGTTCACGCACACGGAATCCGTGACGCTGTGCTTCTGCTGCTCATCCGTGTTGGAGTACGCCGTACCCTCGCCGTCGCAGGACAGCACCTGGTAGACCCGCTGGCCGCCCAGGCTGGGGTAGCTGGCGGAGCCGATGGACTGACCCCAGATGAGGGCCGCGTCGGCCATGACCCACTCGCCGGACTCCTCGTCGTAAACCTCCTCGGGCTCAATGGCGCTCTGCAGGAGCCAGGCGATCTCGCCGCTGGCAAACTGTGCCGCCGTCCTGCCGCCATCGTCGGTGGCAGAGGCTGCGACGTAGTAGCTGTTGGTCACGTCGCCGTAGCTGTCGCGGAAGAGGGCGGAGCCGTCGGTGAAGCAGTTGGTGATGGGGCCGCCGCTGTAGCCGACCAGGTAGCCGGAGGTGTTGCCGGTAGCGTAGCAGTTCTCGATCGTGCCGTAGTTCTCGCCGATCAGACCGCCGGCGGAGTCGCCGGTGACGGTGTTGCCGGTGCCGTAGCTGCGCCCGATCGTGCCGTTGTTGTTGTAGCCCACCAGACCGCCGACGAGCTCGCCCTCGACGGTGTTGCCCGTCGCGCGGCTGCCGGTGATGGTGCCGATGTTCTGGCCCACCAGACCGCCGGCGTAGTTGCCCTCAACGGTGTTGCCGCTGGCCCAGCAGCCGCTGATATTGCTCGATGCGTAGCCAACCAGCGCACCCGCGTAGTCGCTGCCGATGAAGGTGCCGTTCACCACGCCGATGTTGCGGATGTTGTAGTAGTAATCCGTGTAGCCGAAGAGGCCGGCGCGGTTCGACACGCAGTACAGGCCGGAGATGGTGTGGCCGCCGCCGTTGAAGTCGCCGCAGTAGGGCGTCCAGCCCTGGCCGATGGGCTCCCAATCCGGGATGCTGCCGCCCTTGCTGACGGAGGCAGGCACGGTGATGTTGGCCGTCAGGCGCGCGCCGATGCCGTTGTTGCCGCCGTTGACCTCGTTGGCGAACCAGTAGAGCTGACCCGCGTTGGAGATGAGGTAGACGTCGTCCCAGGTTTCGTCCTCGTACTCGCCGGGATCGACCTCGGGCTTCTCGGCACTGCCGCAGGCCGCGCAGAAGCCGTTACTCATCGGGCCGACGTGGTTTTCGCTGGGGATGGTGACGGTGTGGGTACCGCTCACCTCTGTGTCGTCCTCGAAGGTCAGCGTGGCGGAGTATCTCAGGCTGCCGGGGTTCAGGCAGTCCGTCCCCTCGGTTTCGCCCAGGAATTCGCCCTCGCCGGAGGTGCTCATGATGCAGGTTTCGCAGTCCGCGCAGATCAGTTCAGCATAGGCGGAGACGGTATCGTCATTCGGGTACCACGTCCAGACGACCTCGGTGTTGGCGTGGACGTCGTAGTCCAGCTCGCCGTATGCTTCGCCGCAGGCCTCGCAGATCGCGCCGGACTGGCAGTTCGCCGTGCCGCCGGTGTGCTCGGGGACGTTCACCGTCACGGTGTCCGCGAAGGTGTACAGGCTGCCGTCCCAGTTGCAGGGGGCGTTGACGGTGGTCAGGGCGGTGCAGTCATAGAACGCATCCTCGCCGATGCTCTCCACACTGGCGGGTATAGTGACGGTGGTCAGGGCCTCGCAGCCATAGAACGCATGCACTCCGATGCTCTCCATACTGGCGGGAATGGTAACCTCAGCCAGTGCACCGCAGAACAAGAACGCTTGATCGCTGATGGTGGTCACGCCTTCGGAAAGGGTGACGGATTTGATGTTACCATTGTCGGAGAAGGCCGCCTGACCAATGGTGGTCACGCCCGTCGGGGTGGTGAAGGACGTCGCGGTCTTGCCCTCAGGATAGAGCATAAGGGTCGTGCCGTCCGCGGTGTACAGCACGCCGTCAACAGACTTGTAGATCGTGTTGCCCTCGGCTACATGGATATCTGTCAACGCTGTACAACCATAGAACACCAAATCAGGCTGGAAGCTCCCCACGCCGGCAGGCAGGGTGATCTCCGTCAGCGCATCGCAATACTGGAACGCACAATGGTCAATGGTGGTCAGCTGGCTCTCATCAGCGAAGGTGACAGTCTCCAGACCGGAGCCAGTGAACGCACAGTAGCCCAGCTTTGTGACGCTGGCGGGAATGGTCACGTTCTTCAGACCGGCAGTCTGGTGGAATGCATACCTGCCGATGGTGGTCACACCCTCCTGGATGGTCAGGGCGGTGATGCTATTGCGATAGGTGTACCAGGGCCTGTCTTTGAAGGAGTCATAGTCCGCCATAGCGCCCGTGCCGGTGATGGTCAGGGTGCCGTCCACCAGCGTCCACTTCACGTTGTCGCCCTCCGCGCCGCAGTAGCCGCCGGTGACGCCGCAGCCCGTGCACACGCCGTCCGCGAAGGCATGGTCAGCCACGTTCACCGTCACGGTATCCTCGAAGGTGTACAGGCTGCCGTCCCAGTTGCAGGGGGCGTTGACGGTGGTCAGGGCGCGGCAGCCATAGAACGCATCCGTGCCGATGCTGGTCACGCTGGCCGGGATGGTGACGGTGGTCAGTTTGATGCAGCTAAAGAACGCAAAATCGCCGATGCTGGACACGCTGGCAGGGATGTTGACCTCGGTCAGGCCATAGCAGCCCTCGAACGCATGCTCGCCGATGCTGGACACACTGGCCGGGATGGTGATGGTGGTCAGGCCGTCGCAGTTGGCGAACGCATACTCGCCGATGCTGGTCAGCGTGCTGGGCAGGCTCACGGACTGTATGCTGAAACACCCAAGGAAAGCGTTCATTCCGATCGTGGTCACCCCCTCGGAAAGGGTGATGTTATGGAGCTGAGCATTGAAAAATGCGAGTTCCGCAATGGTGGTCACGCCCGCCGGGGTGGTGAAGGCTTCATCCGTTTTGCCCGCGGGGTAGAGCAGGAGGGTCGTTCCGTCGCCGGAATACAGCACGCCGTCAATGGTCTTGTAGGCGGTGACGCTCTCCGGGATGCTGATGGCGGTCAGGGAATCGCAGGTGAAGAAGGGCATATATCCGAGGCTGCTCAGCCTGCTGCCCTCCGCAAAGGTTACGGTCTCCAGAGCGTAACAGGACTCAAAAGCACCGTTTCCGATGGACTCCACGCTGGCGGGAAGGGTGATCTGCTTCAGGGAGCCAAGATAGCTGAACGCATAACCGTCGATGGTGGTCAGCCGGCTGTTCGGGGCAAAGGTGACGCTTGACACCGTGCTGTTTCCGAAAGCCTCATAACCAATGGACTCCACGCTGGCGGGGATGGTGATCTCCGTCAGGGAACGGAAGTTGTAGAACGCATGCTTGCCGATGTGGGTCACGCCCTCGCCGATGGTCACGTCGGTGATGGTTTGATGCGAATCCCACCAAGGCAGATCTCCGTAGTACGAATCCGCCATCGCGCCCGTGCCGGAGATGACCAGGTGGTTGTCCGCCAAAGTCCAGGTCACGCTCTGCTCGCCGCCCTCCGCGCCGCAGTAGCCGCCGGTAACGCCGCAGGTGGTGCATGCGCCGTCCGTGAAGGTGTGGGCGCAGTCGCCCTCCGCCCCCGCGGCGCCCGCGCAGCACAAAAGGCCGCACAGCACCAGCACCGCGCAGAGCAGCTTGGTCAGGATATTCATTCTTGTCATCGCAATTCCTCCTTCAAAAAGCAAAAGGCATGCCCTGTCTGCGGAAATCCCGGACAGAACACACCTCCTCCCTATTCTCTTTGCCGGTTATATTCCGGCGCAGCTCCATTGGAATGGTTGTTTCACGGTTCTTATACAGCCCAGAAATATACACATCCTTTTGTGTAAGGCATATTATACCACAAGAATTTCCCGAAAGCAATCCTTTTCAGAAAAGTACATGCTGCATGCTCATGTCGCCGGACTGCGGCGTCGCACCCGCGTTCTCCCTCAGTCAGCACCTTGCTGTGCTGCCAGTTCCCTCTGGGAGGGAGCTGTCGCCCGCAGGCGACTGAGGGAGAATGTGCGGGCCGCCATGATAACCAGCTGCACAGGATCAGATGGCCCCCGCCTCCTGCAGCATCCAGTCCACATACAGTCCGTAACCCTGCGTGGGATCCCCCACAAACACATGCGTCACCGCCCCGATGATCTTCCCGTCCTGAATGATGGGGCTGCCGCTCATGCCCTGCACGATGCCGCCGGTCTTTTCCAGCAGGCGCTCGTCCGTCACGCGGATGACCATGCTTTTGGGCGCGGGGCTGCTCTGCGGGTTCACCCGGACAATCTCCACCGCGTACTCTGCGATCCCACCTCCATCCACCGTGGCGAGGATCGTCGCTGCGCCGGTGTGCACCGTGTCGCGCAGGCCGATGGGCAGGCCGTCGGGGTAGAGGGGGTTCTCAGCCGGTTCGTCCATCGTCCCGTAAATGCCCAGGATCGTGTTGCGACGGATGTCGCCCAGGGTCTCCTTCTCCCGCAGGAAGCTGCCCTTGAGTTCCCCCGGCGCGCCGCTCTGCCCGCGCTGCACCGCAACGATGCTGGCCCTGAGCACCTGCCCTTCGCCCACGCTCAGCACCGCGCCGGTGTCGCCATCGGTGATGGCATGGCCCAGGGCGGCGTAGCGCCCGGTGTCCGGGTCGTAGAAGGAGAGCGTACCCACGCCGGCGGTGGAGTCCCGCACCCAGGCGCCGATACGCACCGCGCCGGTGGCAGCATCCACATGCGGGGTCAGGGTGGTAGTGTGCGCCTGCCCGTCCCGGGAGAAGGCGATGGCCAGCGGCTGCCCGCCCGCCGCGTTGACCAACTGCGTCAGCGCCTCGGTATCCGCCACAGCCTCGCCGCCCACAGCCAGGATCACGTCCCCCGCCTGCAGGCCGCCGTCCCGGGCCGGGCACACGCCCTGCGCCGTATCACTCAGGCCCACGATGAGCACCCCCTCCGTGCGCATGGCCACGCCCAGGGCCTGCCCGCCGGGAATGAGCCGCTTATCCGGGCTGACCTCCACCTCCACGCGCCGCAGCGGAATGCCGAAGAGGCTCAGCAGCAGCTCCCCCTTGCCGGGGGATTGCGCCAGCACCGTCACTGCGCCCACCTGCGCGAGGGTCTCGTCCTGCGAGGCCGTGACGGTCAGCGAGTCGGATGCGCTGGCTGTCAGCCCGCCCAGGGCCAGCACGCTCACCTGCCCCTGGGTCAGGGTGATGCTGTCCGGCAGCGTCCGCAGCGCCTGCTGCATGGGGGAAAACCACGTCAGCATCAGCAGCGCCGTCAGCACCACGCCGAGGGAGCGCTTGAGGGTCGAAGCCTTCTTCATGCACAAAACCTCCCATCCTACCCGGCATTGTCGCCGGATGGGACGGGAGGTATGCTGGAATTTTCGTTCAGTCCGCCCGGTACGCCTTGTCAAAGGCCACCGCACAGGTGGTCAGCAGCTGGCCATCCGCCCCGCGCACCTCGAAGCGCCAGGTAGCCGTTTCGGGCGCGGCGACCCACAGCGCGTTCTGGCCGCCCGCGGTCACGGCGTACACGCCGGCGCGCTCCTCCGTCAGGGTGAACCAGGCAGGGTTGGAGAGTTCCCAGCCGCCCTCGCGGATGAGGTGGAGCGTCACGGAATCCGCATCCACGGTGGCCGGGATCAGCGCGCGGATGTTGCTGATGCGCCACTCAGCCCAGGGGTTGACGGTGTAGTCCGCCGAAAGCGCCGCGCCGGAGATGGCGTGGTTGATGGTCCACGCCGGGTCGGAGAGGAAGGAGCCGCCGAAGCCGTAGATGGTCTTGTTGCGCCAGCCCCACGGGGGATTGGCCTTGTCCGTACCCCAGTTGTCGCCGTCAAAGGCGCCGTAGGAGCCGAACACGCCGGTGCCGTCATAGGGGCCGTTGCGCCAGGCCCACAGCTCCTCCAGCGGGCGCAGGGCATAGCTGCACGGATTGCGGCTGAAGTCGCCATTCCATGTCACGGGCGTTTCCGCCACGCCGCCGTAGAAGTAGCGCACGCCGCTCTCCCCCACGGACCAGTAGGTGCTGTGTCCGGCGGCGGATTCCACGCTGTGGCCGCAGTTCTCCAGCGTGCCGTTGGGGGTGATGTAGATGCAGGGGCGGTCGGTGTTCAGCTGCAGGGCCAGCGCACCGCCGTAATGGCTGCCGTTCAGCATGCTGTCCGCGCTGCCGCTGAAGTAGAAGTAGACATTGCCGTGCCCCTGGGTGTACATGTACTCCGGGGGCAGGTAGCCATCATCCGACTTCGGCACGGCCAGCATGACGCCCTCCAGGTCGTTCTCGTGGCGGTCGAGCCAGATTTCCGCATCATCCCGGGGATGATAGAAGTAATAGCCGACGAACCAGTGCGTGTCCGTCTCCTGCACGGAGTAGTACACCACCGCACCCAGGTCGCCTGAGCGCAGGTTCTCCCAGTTGTTGAGTGCCGACCAGTCGCCATCGTAGTCGACAGCGGTGATGAAGTCGCCGCGACCGCCCTCGCTCAGCAGCACGTTGACCGCCTGATCGATGACGGGGGCGTAATGCTGCGCCACCTCCTCCGGGGAGATGACGCCGTCCGCCTCTGCGGCCTCCCAGGCAACATCCGCCAGCGCCAGCCCGTCAGCGTCATCGCCCCAGTTCCGCGCATACAGGAAGCGGAAGGCCACCGTACCCACAATGCCCGCCAGCAGCAGGATGCCGATCCATTTCAGGATGCCCCTGATGATCTTCTTCATTCGTCAGCCACACCTTTCTTCACCCGTACAGGCACGAAAATCTCGGCCTGATCATAGCCCAGGGCCGCACGGAGCGCACCCTCCGGGGTGAGCATGTGCACCATCGTGGCGCGCCCCGGCCGTTCGTCCGGCTCGAAGCCGCTGCCGCCGATCCATTGCAGGATGCCGGCATGGGCACGCGCCATCAGCGCGTCATCGCCATCCACCGTGACCGCGCAGGCGTACAGCCCGCCGGGGTGCTCCACAAGCTGGTAGGGCTGCACATCCGCCGCCGTCACGCCCTCCTTCACCGCCCAGAGCCACTCCAGCTTCCCATCCTCCCCGCAGAGGAAATCCGGCGCACCACAGAGCATCGGCCGGATCAGGTGCATGTGCGCCTCCTGCCAGGCGTTGAAATCGCCAAAGACCCGCTCGGGGGTATCCGGCCCGCTGGTCACCGCCCGGAAGGGCGCGATGCGCACCACGCGCACCGGAAAAGCGCCGTTCACTGTTTCATACATGGAATCTCTCCTCCCCCGCCGTCACTGCGGCAGCTCGCTGAAGGTCATGACGTCCACATTGGCCTGACCATTCTTCCACACGGTGTGGAGCTTGCCGTTTCCGTCGCGGTACATCAGCGCGCTGGAGGGGCCGCCGTCAAGGTTGTAGGCCCACTCGGGGTCGAACGCCTCCATGAGGAACTCCACCACCCGCGCCATGGTCAGGCCGCCGCCATTGCTGGTGACGGTGAGGATGACGTAGTTGTTCGCGTCGATCCTGGCGATGACGGTGCGCATGGCCTTCGAGTTGGTGAATTTCCACTCCGGGTCGAGGATGGACTGGTGGTCGCGGATGATGGGGCACTCAACGTAGAACGACCAGGTCTGGGTGGGTTCCTGCGCCAGCACGGCCTCAGGATCCTCGCCCACATGGAGGCGCAGGCCGTCGGTGTTCAGGGTCAGGCCGTAGTAGGGCACGCCCTCCAGGCAGCGGAAGGTTTCGCCGTCCGTCACCGTCACCGACCCCAGGGGCGTGAAGTAGTAGTCGCTGTTGGTGCCCGGGTAGTTCTCCGGGATCCACTTGTACGTGCGGGTCACATAGCCGCTGGCGTTGATGATCAGCGACGCGCCGGGCTCGCGCTTTGCGATGTCCGCCGTGGGCAGCACGTTCTTGCGCCAGTCCGCCGTGGCCTTGCCGATCTGCTGGCCGGGATCCGCCATCCACACGGTGGTGACGTACACGGTGGTCTTGTCCACCTTCGTTTTGCCGATGCGCCAGATGAGCGTGCCGGAAGCATGCTCCGCCACCGTTTCCATCTCCAGCGCGGGCTGCCAGGGCGGCAGGGGCTCCTCCGCCAGCGCAGGCAGCGCCAGCAGCAACAGCAGCAGGACAAGCAGCTTCTTCATCGTCGGTTCTCCTCCGCAACTCGTTTTCATCATTTTACCACAGATCCCGCGCCCTGGGAAGCGCGAAATTCATGCCCGCTTCATGGAGGCTTCATGGCCGCTTCACGCGCCCGGGTTATGATGAAACTGCAGCCGGACAGGCCGCTGCAGAAAGGAGCCGCCCCATGAAGACCCGCAAGCTGTCCGACGCAGCCATCGTCGCTGCGCTTCTGCTGACCAGCCTTGCCGACCCCACGGAAACCTCCGCCACCACCCGCGATGACGCGAAAATCCCGGCTTTGCGCAAGCCTTCCACATACATCCCCCTGACCGGTGCGCCTTATGCACCCGGGGCAGCCCCCGCCGGCCGCGTATGAGGCGCGGCGGCCGGGGTTGCGCAGGGGAGCGGGGTGTGGTATAATGGGGATGCACACCCCGCGAGGGGACGGAAGCAAGCAAACAAACCAACAACGAAATGAGAAATTCCATTACATTACAGCCCCGCAAGGGGACACACCACCCCACCCCGCCGCACCCAAAGGCTCCCTCCCCGAGGGAGCTGGCATCCCGCCTGCGGGATGACTGAGGGAGTTCCCCGCCGCAGCGGGCGTGGCGGCTGCTTCATTGCCCCGCAAGGGGACGGAAAAACTGCTTCACTATGCAGCTCCTCCTTTCTTGATACATAACAACCTACACCCCGCAAGGGGACATTCCCCCACACCACCACCCCCGGAGGCCACCACCATGTCCATCCTCCTCACCGGATTCGAGCCCTTCGGCGGCGCGGCTGCCAACCCCTCGTGGGAGGCGGTGCAGCGCGTGCCGGAGGCGGTCTGCGGGCGCGAAGTGCACCGCATGCGGCTGCCCGTCGTGTATCAGCAGGCCGCCGACCTCCTGCTGGCGGAGATCCGCCGCCTGCAGCCGGAGCTGGTCATCTGCACGGGCGTTGCCAGCGGGCGCAGCGGCGTCACGCCGGAACTGGTCGCCCTCAACTACCGCTGGGGCGCCATCCCCGATAACGCCGGGCAGCGCTTTTCCGGCGAGCCCATCTGCCCCGGCGGCGAAACCGCCCTGATGACCCGCCTGCCCGTGCATGCGATGGTCGAAGCCCTCCGGGCAAAGGAGATCCCCGCGGGGCTGAGCCTGTCCGCGGGGGCGTATGTGTGCAACGATGTGTACTACCACCTGCTGCTTCATGAGGCGGAGCTGGGGTATCGCGGGCTGTTCGTCCATGTGCCGGACGAAGCCGTGCTGTGCGCCGAGCGCGCCGCCCTGGCGCTGACTGCCTGCATCGAAACCGCGCTGACAGCCGAATAATTCCGCATCCATCAGGGGATGCTTCCTGCGAGGTGATGATATGCGCAGGGAGCATCCCCTTTGGCGTGGATTCTGGCTGGCGTGCCTGTGGGCGGCGCTGCTGCTGCCGGGCGGCGTGGACTGGCTGGCAGCCTACCGTGGCGAAAGGTACGCGCTGATTCTGGCAGCGGCGGTGGCCGCAGGAGCCGGGCTGGCAGCGCTCATTGCGCTGCTGCGGCGCAGGCAGAGGATGACAAGGCCCCGCCCCATGCGGATGCTGACCTGCTTCCTCTACGGCGCAGCGATGGCCCTGGCCTGCGGCATGGCCGGCACGGGGCGCATCCTGCCTGCTCTGCTGGAGGGCAGCACAGGAGCCTGTGCCTTCGCGGGGACAGCGGCGGTATCCGCCTGCCTCACCGCCCGGCTGACCCGGCAGGAGGTGGACGCATGAGGGCGCTGCTGATCCCCGGGATATTGGGGCTGCTGTTGGGGCTGACGCTGCGCTGGACGCGCCTGTGCAGCCCGGTGGAGCTGCGCCGCGCGCTGGCCTTCCGGGTGTGCCACGCCACGCGCAGCCTGCTGGAGGCCGTGGGCGCGGGCATGGCGCTGACGGCGCTGTTGATGTGGCTGGCCGTCATCGATGTGGACGGGGTGGTGGTGCTGCCCCTGTCCGCCGGCGCGCTGGCGGGCGGCGCGGTGTTCGGCGTGGCCGTGGCGCTGGCGGGCTTCACGCCGCTGACGGCCTTTGCGGGGGTGTCGGGGCGGCATGGCGCATCCGCGCTGTGCACGCTGGCAGGCTGCCTGGCCGGAACGCTGCTGCTGCCCCTGCTGGATGGCCCGCTGGCAGCGCTGCGCAGCCTGCCGCCGCACAGCGCCACAACGCTCTTCCGCGTGACGCTGGACGAGCCGTATCTGCTGGGCGGGGGTTTTCTGGGACAGGGCTGCGCGGGACTGCTGCTGATGGCCATCGCGGCGTGCATCCCCTCCAACCGGGCCGCAGCCCCGGAAGCGCCGGATGAATCCGCCCCGGAAATGCCGCCGGAGCCCCCTGCCCTGCCCCCGACCGAGCCCCTGCTGTGCCTCCCTGCACCCGCTGCCGACGCGCCGGAGGAAACCTTCGTGGCCCTGCTGCCCGGCGAGGAGCCGCTGGTGGTGGATACCGCAACGGATGAGTCCCCCGCCGAGGAAGCCGGCGCCGAAGACCCGCCCGACGCCGGTGAACCCCCGCAGGACGCAGACCCCTCATCCCCCACCGATCCTCCCGACGAAGCGTGACGCCGCAGCAGACAAGCCTGCGGCAAAGACTTGCCGTTTTCATCCAACTGTGCTATAATACCCTAAAACTACCAAGGAAGGATCTGATGTGATGAGTGAAATCCGGCTCCGGCTGCTGGGCAGCTTCCACGTGGATGTGGACGGCAGGCCCATGACCGACGTGCTGGCGCACTCGCCCAAGGGTCTCCAGCTGATACAGTACCTGATCCTCAACCGCGGTCGCATGGAAACCACCCAGGCGCTGACCCGCGCCATGTGGCCCGACAGCGACGCCACCCGCCCTGAAAGCGCCCTGAAGACGCTCATCAGCCGCATGCGCACGCTGCTGGCCCAGGTGGGTTCCTCCCTGGGCGCATGCCTGAAGACGGTTCGCGGCGGCTACATCTGGGAAACGCAGCCCGGCGTGACCGTGGACGTGGAGGAATTCCTGACCATCGCCAGCAGCCTGCACGGGCGCATCGACGTGGAGAACGATCTGCAGTCCCACAGCTTCCGCCAGATGATGACCCTCTACACCGGACGCCTGCTGCGCGATATGGACCAGCCCGACTGGATGCAGCAGCGCACCGACGAACTCCACCAGCTCTACCTCAACGTGGTGGAAGAGGCGCTGCAGAAGCTGCAGGACGCCGGGCGCATGCAGCAGATGGTGAGCATCTGCCGTGAAGCCCTGGACGCCGACCCCATGAACAGCACCCTGAACATGCGCCTGATGGACGCGCTGGTGCACTCCGGCCGCGAGAGCGAGGCGCTGCAGCAGTATCACCATGCCAGCGGGCTGCATGCCGCCGCCGAGGATCCCGCCCGGGCGCTGGAAGAATACTATTCCCGCATGCTGCAGGGCAGCCGCGACCTGCACCAGGCCCTGGACTCCCTGCGGGACGAGCTCCTGCAGGGCGCAGACGCCCCCGGCGCGCTGGTGTGCGACCGCGTGGTGTTCGGCGAGCTCTTCCGCCTGGAGCAGCGCAGCCTGGAGCGCACCGAAAGCTCCATCACCCTGGGCGTGGCCATGCTCAGCGGGCTGGAGAAGTCCCCCTGGCAGCTGGATGCAGCCATGACGGGGCTGATCAACGTGATGGTGGCCAAGCTCCGGCGCGGCGACGTCATCACCCGCCTGAACGCCACGCAGGTGGCCGTGCTGCTGCCCCATGCCACGCACATCGACGCCGTCACCGTGGCCGACCGCCTCAAGCGCAGCTTCTACCTGCAGTTCCCCGCCGGATGCACGCTGACCTTCGACTTCACCACCATCAGCACCGGCAACGGCCCGTGGAAGCCCCAGCAGGCCTGAGGAACCCGCCCGGACAGCCGTCAGGCCCGGACAAATGTATGAATAACAGCAAAGGCAGCGGTGGATCCGATCCGCCGCTGCCTCAAAGCATCGACAAAGTCGATGGTTTGCAGACCTTCAAAAAAGTCTGCAAGCCAAGGCGGCAAAGCTGCAGATCCGGGAGTTTACTTCGCGGTAAATGACCGGATCTGCAGCTGCAGCCAACGCAGGAAGCATCCTTTCCGGCATCCCTGCCGGAAAAGATGCGGTTGCGGGCTTTTTTGATGGTCTGAGGCAGCGGTGGATCCGGTCCGCCACTGCCTTTTTCTGTCTGTTTTCGCGTTGCACCCTTGCATAACATTGGCCAAAATGGTATAATACTTTCCGGAAAGGCACATGAAGCGGAGGTGTATCCATGAGAATCATCGTCACCGGCGCCACAGGCATGCTCGGTCAGGACGTGCTGCGGGTGCTTGCAGCCCAGGGGCACGAGTGCCTGGGCACATCCTCAGCGGACTTCGACCTGCGGGACGCCGCTGCCGTCCTGGCCGCCGTGAAGGCCTTCCAGCCGGAAGCCATCGTCCACTGCGCCGCCTGGACCGCCGTGGACGCCGCCGAGAGCGAGCCCGTCGCCTGCTGCGCCGTCAACGGCATGGGTACGCTGAACATCGCCCGGGCTGCCGTCGCGGTGAACGCCCGGCTCCTGTACATCTCCACCGACTACATCTTTGACGGCTCCGGCGACACGCCCCGGGAGGAATACGACAAGCCCAACCCGCGAAACGTCTATGGCCTGTCCAAACTGCAGGGCGAGGAGGCCGTTCGCAGCCTCACCTCCCGGCACTTCATCCTGCGCGTGTCCTGGCTCTTCGGCCACGGGGGCGGCAACTTCGTGGAGACCATCCGCCGCCTGGGCCAGGAAAAATCGCAGATCACCGTCGTGGATGACCAGATCGGCTCCCCCACCTACACCCTCGACCTGGCCCGCCTCATCGCGCAGATGATCATCACCGAGCGCTACGGCACCTACAACGTCACCAACGAGGGCTTCTGCTCCTTTGCGGACTTCGCCCGCGTCATCCTCCGGGCGGACGGCAGCCGCTGCCGGGTGATCCCTATCCCCTCCAGCCAGTACCCCAGCGCCGCCCGCAGACCCCTCAACAGCCGCCTGTCGAAGCGCTCGCTGGACGAAAACAGCTTCCCCCGCCTGCCCATCTGGGAGGACGCGCTGCGCCGCTACATCGTGGGGGACTGAACTGCATAGCAAAACCGCCCTGCAGACGTCGTGCCTGCAGGGCGGTTTCCTGTTTACTTCTTCAGCGCCTCCATGCGCAGGGCGTTGATGGCGTGCTTGACGGACAGGGTGCGGATGCGCAGCCGGTCGCCGGTCAGGTGCAGGGGGATGGCGTAGGTTCCCTTCGCGGTGGAAACGCCGACGAACACCGTGCCCACCGGGCGCTCAGGCGTGCCGCCGCCGGGGCCGGCCAGGCCCGTGGCGCTCACGGCGATATCCACCCCGAGGCGCTCGCGCGTGCCCTGTGCCATGCCCATGGCCACCTCGGCGCTGACCACGTTGTGCTCCTCGATGACCTCCGCCGGCACGCCTGCCAGCAGGGTCTTGGTATCCGTCTGGTAGGTGACAAAGCCGCCGCGCACCACGCTGGAGGAGCCGCTGACATTCACCAGCGTCGCGGCGATCAGGCCGCCGGTGAGGCTCTCGCAGGTCGCACAGGTCCAGCCCCGCGCGCCCAGCGCCGCCACAGCGCACTTCTCCAGCGAGCCGCCGTCATCCTCCTCCACGGCGTAAATGACGCTGCCCAGCCTCAGGCGCACCTCGATCATCAGGGGCAGGAGCAGCTCCTGCGCTTCGGCCTCGCTCGCCGCGCTGGCGGTGGCCCGCAGCATCACCTCACCCGTGGCGCAGTAGGGCGAGAGGGTCGGGTTGCTGCCCTCCATCAGGTCGCTCAGGCGGCTGTCCACCTCCGCCTCGCCCATGCCGAAGATACGGATGTACCGGCTGACCAGCACCCGGCCGGAGCGGGTCTGCAGCCAGGGCTCCACATGCTCCGTGAACATCGGCTCCAGTTCCCTGGGCGGGCCGGGCAGGTGGATGACCGCCTTGCCCTCCCCCACGGGCACGATGGCGCCCGGCGCGGTGCCCCAGGGGTTCTCCAGCACGGTGCTGTCCGGGGTGAACATGGCCTGGGAGAGGTTGTTCTCCGTCATCGTGCGGCCCAGGCGGCGGAAGCGCTCGCGCACCATGGCCTCCGCCTCCGGGCGCAATACGAGGGCCTGCCCGGCGACCTTCGCCGCCTCCAGCCGCTCCTCGTTGTCGCCCACTACGCTTTGATGGTACTGGCTGATTCCCAGCGCCGAAAGGCGGCGGGAAATGAACTGCGCGTTGGTGTTGAGGGTCTGCCCCATCAGCAGCTCCGTGCCGATGCAGAGAATCTCCGCGATCATACAAAAACCTCCCCGGAACATAGTCGTCGGGGAGGTATTCGCGATACAGGGCGGCATTTCCTGCCAAGGCAGTACAGGACGTCCTCTCCCGATATTTACCCCAGCACACCAGGGTATGTTTCAGGATACAACAGGCGGGTTTACCCCTCTGTCGTCCGCACCAGCCGCTCATGCATGACCGCCATCACCCCAAGCCCCACCGCCAGGAACACCGGGAAGAGCCACATGCCGATCCCCCGGCCCAGCAGGCCGAAGACGGGCGGCATGGTGGTGGTGCCCAGGTAGGCTGCCGCCATCTGCACGCCAATGAAGGCCTGCGACTTCTGAGCACCGAAGCGGGCGGGCGTCGCATGGATGATGCAGGGGTACACCGGCGCGCAGCCCAGGCCGAAGAAGATCATCCCCGCCATGGCAGCCCACTGCCCCAGGGGCAGCAGCAGCACCAGCACGCCCGCGCCCATCAGCACAAGGCTGGCGCGCACCAGCTGCGTGTCACTGAACTTCGCAGTGAGGAAGCCGTTGATGGCCCGCCCCAAGGTGATGCCGATGTAGAAAAGGCTCGCGCAGGTGGCCGCCACATCCTCCGCCACGCCGTGGTACAGCACGAGGTAGGTGCTGGCCCACAGGCCTGCGGTGGACTCCAGCGCGCAGTAGCAGAAGAAGGTCAGGATGACCTCCCGCGCGCCGGGCATGCGGATCAGCTGCGTCAGCGGGATGGCCTTCGCCGGGGCGCCGCCCTCCGCCGCAGCCTCCGTGCCGGGGCGCTTGCGCCACATCGGCAGGCTCAGCAGGATGATGGCCGACAGCACCGCCTGCATCGCCGCGATGATCCGGTAGCCCGTGGGCCACTGCCCGCCGCCGGTGAGCACCCAGCCCATGATGACCGGGCCGACGCTGGCGCCGACGCCCCACATGCAGTGCAGCCAGGACATGTGGCGGCTGGAGTAGTGCAGGGCGACGTAGTTGTTCAGCGCCGCATCGATGCTGCCTGCGCCCAGGCCATAGGGGATGGCGATGACGCAGAGCATCCAGAACTGCGTCGAGCAGGAGAAGCCCAGCAGGGCCGCCGCCGTCAGCGCGACGGAGATGGCCGTGACCCGCCCCGGGCCCAGCTTCAGCGTCAGCCGGTCGGAAAAGAGGCTGGAGATCACCGTGCCCACGGAGATCAGTGTGGATACGATCCCCGCCCAGGAGAAGGGCACGCCCATGGGCCCGTACATCACCGGCCAGGCGGAGCCCAGCACCGAGTCCGGCAGACCCAGGCTGATAAAGGCGGCGTAGATCACCGCAAGGAGCAGCATCATCATGGGAAGGTACCTCCCTGTCATCAGTGCGTTCTGACGGATTGTAGCACAGATATCGCCGGGATGCAAGGGCAGGAATGAACTTGCCCGCAGGACGCTGCCCGATTTTGTCCTGCCTGTGCTTTTTCGCTGGATTCCGCTTGCATCCCCCGCCGAAACGCGCTATACTCAACACATGCCCCGCAATACGCCTTACAAAGGAGGTTCCCCCATGAACTGGAAGCTGCTCGTGCTGATCCTGGTGGCCATCGGCCATGCATACCGTCTGGCGCTGCACATCGTGTCCCGCCGCAGCGCATCCAACCCCATCCCCGAGAATGTCGCCGACGTCTACGACGCGGAGACCTACCAGCGCTGGCGGCTGTACAGCGCGGAGAAGAACCGCCTGCAGGTCTTCTCGACCCTGCTGTCCCTGGCGCTGACGGCGGTGCTGCTGCTGCTGGACGCCCACGCGGCCTTCGCCAGCCTCTTCCCGGCCAACATCTATGTGCAGCTGCTGGCGGTCGTGCTCTTCCAGACGCTGGTGGAGACCGTCGCCAACGTGGGCCTGGAGTGGGTCGACACCATGGTCATCGAGCAGAAGTATGGCTTCAACCGCTCCACGGTCAGGACCTTCGTGATCGATCAGATCCGCGGCTTCATCATCGGGATCCTCCTCAGTGGCATCCTCATGAGCCTGCTGGCGCTCATCCACGGTGCCATGGGCGACTGGGTCATCCTGCTGTTCACCGGCGTGGTTTTCTGCTTCACGCTCCTCATCTCCTTCCTCTATGGCCCCGTCTTCAGCCGCATGGGCAACAAGTTCGTGCCCCTGGAGGATGGCGAGCTGAAGGAGAAGCTGATGGCCCTGCTGACGAAGCACGGCTATCAGGTCAAGGCCATCGAGGTGATGGACGCCTCCCGCCGCACCACCAAGCTCAACGCCTACTTCACCGGCTTCGGGAAGCTCAAGTCCATCGTGCTCTTCGATAATCTGGTGAACGCCATGTCCACGGATGAGATCTGCGCCGTCTTCGCCCACGAGCTGGGCCACGGCCTGCACAAGGACGTGCTCAAGCAGCAGATCCTCAATCTGCTCAACCTCCTGCTGATGGCCGTCACCGTGTGGCTGTGCGTGCGCGAGCCCGCCATGCATGCCGCCTTCGGCTTTGACGCGGTGAACTACGGCTTCGCCTTCATCCTGCTGGGCGCGGGTCTGGGGCTGGTGCAGCCGCTGACGGGCCTTCTCACCAACGCCTACAGCCGCCACGCGGAGTACCGCGCCGACCAGCAGGCCGTCAAGGAAGGCTACGGCAAATACCTCACCGCGGGCCTGAAGAAGCTGGCGAAGGAGAACTTCGCCCACCTGGCGCCCTCCCCGGTGCTGGTGGCGCTGGAGTACAGCCATCCCCCGCTGAGCCAGCGCATCGAGGCCATTGAAAAGGCGCTGAAGAAGTGAGTTACCGGGCCGCGACAGAGCGTTCTGCCGCGGCTCGTTCTGTCCCGGGATACCGCATCGCACAAGGAGGCCCATCATGGAATTCAACGAGAAGCTGCAGGAGCTGCGCAGGCGCAGGGGCCTGACGCAGGAGGAGCTGGCCGGGATCCTCTTCGTGTCCCGGGCGGCGGTATCCAAGTGGGAGTCCGGCCGGGGCTATCCCAACATCGACTCCCTGAAGGCCATCGCGCAGTACTTCTCCGTCAGCATCGATGAGCTGCTCTCCGGCAGCGAGCTGCTGACCCTCGCCGAGGAGGACAAGCGCCAGCAGACCACCCACATGCGCGACGTCGCCTGCGGCCTGACCGACTGCAGCGCGGCGCTGCTGCTGTTCCTGCCCTTCTTCGGGCAGGCGGCCGGCGATGCGGTGCAGGCGGCGTCCCTGCTGACGCTCACGGGCAAATCGCCCCTGCTGATGGCCGCCTTCCTGGCCATCGTGGTCGCGCTGATCCTCTCCGGCCTGATGACCCTCGCGCTGCAGCGCTGCACCCATCCGGCCTGGCTGCGCTGCAAGGCATGGGGCTCCCTGGCGCTGACGGCGGCGGGCGTGCTGCTGTTCACCCTCTGCCGGCAGCCCTATGCCGCCATCTTCCTCTTCGTGCACCTGGTCATCAAGGCCGTTCTCCCCGCCGGAAAGCGCTGATACGAAGCGTATCGCCCCTGTGACGGCGCGTTCCTTTACATCGCCGCCACCTTCCCCTACCATGGTTGCAGGCGAAAGCCAAACCAGCAAAGGAAGGTTGATAACATGAAAGCAACGATCCGGAATTTCTCTGTCGCCGCGGCCCTGCTCGCCGCCTTCGTCCTGTGGACCATCGCCGTGTGCCATGTGGACGTGCAACCCATCGGCCCCGAAGGCTCCACCGTGGGCCTGGCGACGCTCAACGGCAGCTTCCACCGCCTCACGGGCGTGAGCATGCCCCTGTACGCCCTCACGGACTGGCTGGGGCTGATCCCGGTGGGGATCGCGCTGGCCTTCGCGCTGCTGGGGCTGGCGCAGTGGATCCGCCGGAAACACATCCTGCGCGTGGATCACAGCCTCCTCGTCCTGGGCGGGTTCTACCTGCTCGTCATCGCGGCGTACCTGCTCTTTGAGGGATACGTGGTCAACCGCCGGCCGGTGCTGATCGGTGGCCGGCTGGAAGCCTCCTATCCCTCCTCCACGACGCTGATGACCCTGTGCGTCATCCCCACAGCCATGATGCAGCTGCACGAGCGGCTCCGCCAGACCGCTCTGCGGCGATGGCTCTGCCTGCTGCTTGCAGCCTTCGCAGCCTTCATGGTCATCGGGCGCGTGCTCTCGGGCGTGCACTGGCTGAGCGATATCATCGGCGGGGCGCTGCTCAGCGCCGGGCTGGTGATGCTGTACCGGGCGGTGTGCCGCATGCTCTGCCACTAATGCCGACAGGCTCCCCTTGAGCGGGGAGCCGTTTTTGTGCCGCAGCAACCGCGAAATTCTCCAAAACGACGTAAACCGCCTTGACAATGTGCCGTATGGGCACTATAATGTCCATAATGGAAAATGTGTGATTTGGTCAAAGGAGGCATTCACCATGGCATCCTACCTGTTTGCAGAACTCGAGGGCATCGCCCCATCCCTGTCCACCGAAGGCTGGCACAAGCCCGGCAGCCTGACCAAGGCCAGCGGCGCATGGATCCACGCCGCCGGTACCGCCGCATTCACCGCCGGCTCCTACCCCATCCTCAGCCACGAGCAGTGGGTGTGGTTCGCCGTGGAGGCGGGCGAAGTGGTGCTGCACTGGGAGGGCACGGAGCTCCCCCTGAAGGCGAACGACACCTGCTTCCTGCCCGCCGGGGAGAAGGCTGCCCGGCTGGAGGTGGCCGACCAGGCCCACTGCGTGTGGGTGTCGCTGGAGGGCCCGCTGGCGCCCATGGTGGTGCGCAAGATGGGCGCGCTCCTGCACATGCCCCTGCGCCAGGGCGCGCTGCCCAGCCAGATGTACCTGGCCAAGCAGATCGTGCAGGTGATGGTGCGCCACAGCGGCACCGCCGACGCCACCTATCAGCTGCAGCACCTGATGTATGGCATGCTGGCCAGCCACTGGGGCCAGCCCGTGGCCATGGATGCGATGCTCTCCCACGAGATCGCCAAGGTGGTGGACACCCTGCGCGCCAACCAGTACCGCGACAACTTCTCCCTGGCGGAGATGGCTGCCATCTCCCGCATGCCCATGGAGACCTTCCGCAAGCGCTTTGTCAGCGAGGTGGGCATGCCGCCGCTCAGCTACGTCCTGCACTGCAAGATGGAGCGCGCCAAGGAGCTGCTGCGCGAGGAGGGCCACACCGTGCGCCAGGCCGGCATCGAGGTCGGCATGCAGGACCCCTACCATTTCTCCAAGCAGTTCAAGAACATCGTGGGCATCAGCCCTTCCGCCTTCATGAAGCAGGCGGCCAAGCCCGACGCCACCATCCGCGGCTCCCGCAGCGGCAAGAAGTGATATGCAGCCCCGTCGTGCTTTTCCGACGGGGTTTTTCTGTAGAACACGCCGTCGTAAGGAGACCTGCCCCATGAGAAAGACGCTTATCTTCCTGTTCCTCGCGCTCATCCTGACACTGCCAGCCTTCGCAGAGGTTCCCTATCTGCAGAAAGTTCCGCGCCCGGACGAGATGATCTTCTCCGGCCCTTCCTACGATGAATTCTGCGTCGGCACCGTGCGCGAGGCCGGTGTGTACACCATCGTCGAGGAGGCGGACGACGGCGAAGGCCACCTGTGGGGGCGGCTGAAGTCCGGCGCAGGCTGGATCGACCTGACCCACGTGCGGGACGAAAGGATCGCCGCCTGGCCCGTGTCCGCCGCCTTCGCCCGGGACTGCCCGCCGGAGGGCGAATACCTCCGTTTTGCCGCCGAGGAGAGCGAATTCACCACGTGGATCGCCTTCCGCGCCCATGCGCCAATGAGAAATGTGCACCTTATCAGCATTGATACAGGTACGGAGGATGGCCCCGTCCCGGGCGAGACCCTCTGCATCCTGCCGGAGCTGACCCCCGGCACGCCCTTTGTGGCCGGCGTCGTCTTCTATGGCGACATGACCGCCTACGGCCTGTCCTTCACCGACGCCGACGGCATGACCCGCCTCTTCCAGGTTTCCACCAGCGGGCGCAACGGCATGCTCATCCTTGACGAACTGCCCGCCCAGCCCTGACAACCGCCCTGTACGAAAGGAGCCCCACCATGAAACGCATCACCGCCCTGCTGCTCGCGCTCTGCCTGCTGCTTTCCTGCGCGCCCGCCCTGGCCGCCACCACCGCCACCACGAAGATGCCCCTGGCCACCCGCACCGGCCCCGGCACCGGCTACACCGAGCCCGGCACCTTCCTCTCCGCCGGCCAGCAGGTCACCGTCCACACCAAGGTGTGGGACGCGACGAACCGCATCTGGTGGGTGCAGGTGGAGTTCACCGCCGGCGGGCGCATCTACCGCGCCTACACCGGCGCCCAGCGCCTGAACGTCGACCTCTCCGCCGTGCCCGAAGAGCGCGTGCTGGAGTACACCTACCTGATCGACAGCGGCTATGGCTACGACGGCCCCGGCTACGGCCACGCCTACTACGACGACTGGTACCTCGTCCGGGAAACCAACTGCAGCATCCTGGAGGTCGAGGAGGAATTCGCCCTCATCGACACCAACAGCTCCTGGCCCTGCGAAAACGTCCGCGTCTGGGTGCCCATCGACATGCTCGCCGGCGGCTGGAAGTACTATGGCGAGGACACCTACCCCAACGCCACGCCCTCTGGCAACGACTGGTGCATGATCATCGCCAGCACCGCCAACGTCCGCTCCGGCCCCGGCACCCAGTACAGCTACGTCACCGGCGTGCGCGAAGGCCAGTGGTACGAGATCCTCGACAGCCGCGTGGGCAACACCGGCAAGGTCTGGTACTACATCTGCGTCGATGGCGATTACGGCTGGATCTCCTCGGGCGTGACGAACATGGAACGCTGAACTCACTCTCATGACGGGTCTGCAACCGCAGGCCCGTTTGCGTGTCGAAAAAGTGGCTGCGACCACTTTTTCGAGAGCAGGAAGAGATTCCGCTTCTGCGGAAGCGGGCATTTTTCACTGTCAGCCAAGGCTGATGGCCGTGAAAAATCTAAGGAATGGTTTCGGCTGAAGCCGAAACCGCCCCGCCCCGCCGGGAAACCCGGCGGATACGATTTCAGTCTGCCGACGGCGAATTAGCGGGCTGAAGTTTTTGCCAGTCTGACGGGTCTGCAACCGCAGGCCCGTTTTTCTTTGGGGATTCCCATTTTCGCTTTTCCGAAAATTTTTCGCTCCTGTGCCGCACGGTGCCGGATATGACCAATTGTAACAGCTTTTCGCGCCCGAACATGCGCGAACGTGCATTTTTATGCATCATTTCCGACCCGCCGCGCATCCGGTTTCCGCCTTTTTGAGTTATCCACAGGGCTTTCCACAGCTGTTCACATGTGGATGAATGCTGTGGATAACCTGTGGACAGTGTGGATAACTTCCCGCGACCCCGCGAAATATCCGCAAGATTCGCCTGTGGGTTTGTGGATAACCTTGTGGAAACTGTGGATGACGGCCGTCTTTGGCTGTGCATAACCAGTTTTTACAATTGTGAATACGGTTTACAACTCCGTTCATCATGCGCTGCAACACTGAATAGCACTGTATACAATCGTGAAAGGAGGATGAACCGGCACCCGTGCGCATACCTTCCAGCGCGGAGGTATGAACCATGAACGAGAAGAAACCGACCATCCCCCGTCCCGTAGCCGAACGCTGCGTCACGCTGCTCACGGCGCTGGTGGTGCTCTTTGGCGGGCTGACCGCCGTATCCGCCTGGCGGAGGGCATCCCTTGCGCCGGAGGCCTCCACCGGAGCCGCCGCCACCGCATCCCCCGCGCCGACGGGGCCGCTCTCCGGGCTGACCATCCTCATCGACCCCGGTCACGGCGGCTACGACGGCGGCGCCCGCGCCCGGGACAGCGGCACATGGGAGAAGGAGCTGAACCTGTCCGTGGCCCTGAAAGTCGAGGAGGCCCTCACCCGGCGCGGCGCCACCGTGCTGATGACCCGCCGGGAGGACGTGGATCTGACCAGCACCCCCCGTCCCGCCGGGCTGACCATGAAACGGCAGGACATGCAGGCGCGCATCGATATGGCCGTGCAGGGCGGCGCGGACATGGTCATCTCCATCCACATGAACGAGTACCGCAGCCGCGCCGAATCCGGGCCCCAGGTGTTCTACCGCGAGGGCAGCGACAGCGGGCGGCTGCTGGCCGGGTGCATCCAGGCCGCGCTGATCGCGGAGCTGCAGCCCGCCAAGGAGCGCGCCGCCCTGCCGGGGGACTACTTCATCCTGCAGCTGGACGTGCCCTCGGTGCTGGTGGAGTGCGGCTTCATCTCCAACGCCGCCGAGGAAAAGCTGCTGCTGGACAGCGATTATCAGGCCCGGCTGGCAGAGGCTGTGGCCGAGGGCGTGGTGGAGTATGTGCGGGTGGGGCAATAACAAAACAGGAGGGGCTCCCCCATGGCCAGGGAGTCTCTCCTGTTGCGTGTTACTCTTCTTCCGCCCCATTGCTCCTCATCCCCCGCCGGAATGCCTCCGGCAGCTCCGCCGTGAAGGTGAGCCGCTCGCCGGAACGCGGGTGGGTGAAGGTCAGCGAATATGCGTGGAGCATCAGCCGGGGCACCTTCGCGCCCTTCTGGCTGCCGTAGATGGGGTCGCCGCAGACCGGGTGGCCGATGTGGCGCATGTGGACGCGGATCTGATGCGTCCGCCCGGTGAGGATGTGCACGTCCAGCAGCGTCACGCCGCGGCCGCGCGCCAGCACCGTCCATTCGGTGATGGCTTCGCGTCCCTCCTCGTCCACGGCCATCTTCTTGCGGTCCTTCTTGCTCCGGGCGATGGCGGCCTCGATGCGGCCCGCGTCCTCGCGGAGGTTGCCCTCCACCAGCGCGCGGTAGTGCTTCTCCATCGTGCGGGCAGACAGCTGCCCGGAAAGCGCCAGCTGGGATGCGTCGTTCTTGGCCACCAGCAGCAGGCCACTGGTGTCCTTGTCCAGCCGGTGGACGATGCCGGGGCGCAGCTCGCCGCCGATGCCACCCAGGCTGTCCAGGTGGTGCAGCAGGGCGTTGACCAGCGTGCCATCCTCGTTGCCTGCCGCCGGGTGCACCACCATGCCGCAGGGCTTGACGACCACGGCGAGGTCATCGTCCTGGTAGAGGATGGTCAGCGGGATGTCCTGGGCCTCAGGGGCGGCGGGTTTGGGCGCGGGCACCGTCAGGACGATGGTCTGCCCAGCCTTCGTCTTCAGCCCGGCCTTGGCGGCGGGCTTGCCGTCCACGGTGACCTGCCCCTCCTCCACGAGGGTCGCGATGCGGCTGCGGGTCAGCCCGGAGGCCTCCGAGAGCAGCACGTCCAGACGGCGGCCGTCACCCGTCGATTCGATCCGCTGCGCCTGCATCTGATTTTCCATCCTTCGTGCCTCCATGCTTTTCAGTCCATTCACCGGGACAAAGCAGCAGCGACGCCGCCATCAGCCCGGCACCCACCGTCAGCGCCGCATCCGCCACATTGAACACCGCAAATCGGACGAACAGCACCTCGAACATATCCACCACATACCCGCGCAGGAAGCGGTCGATCATATTGCCCACCGCGCCGCCCAGCATCAGCATGGCGGCGATGCGGCTGACCGGCCCCAGCCGGAAGGCCCGCAGGACCCACCAGCCCAGCACGATGGCTGCGGCGGATACCACCCCCAGCAGCCATGTGTGGCCGCTGAGCATGCTGAAGGCCATGCCGGTGTTCTCCTCGTAGGTGAAGCGCAGCACGCCGGGGATGAGCGTCACATCCCCCGCCAGGCCAATGCTGAGCCCCTTGACGAGCTGATCGGCGATCACCACCGCCGCCGCCAGCCAGAACCACTTTTTCATCCGTCAATACTCCAATCTGCGCTGCACCAGGCTGACGATCTGCGCAAGGAAATCCCCGATGACCGGGAGATTGCGCTGCGCCAGCCCCTGCAGCAGCCACACCAGCACCGCGCCCAGGATCGTGAATCCGATGGCCGTGCCCAGCCCGCGCACGATCCCGCCCAGCAGCTGCATGCGGTAGAACCGCTTCTTATCCTCCAGATACCGGATGTACTCCGGCAGGCGCAGCCGCTCCAGCTGCATCAGGTGTTCATCCAGCTTGTTCGCCATCCAGGCCGTCCATTCCTTCATATGCAGGCCCTCCGCTGAGGGTAGGATGGCCTTTTCCTGCGCAGCCTATGCAGCCGGGCGCATCCGCCGTACGGGCAGAAAATCCGGGGACTCCACACCCTATGAAGCCCCCGGTTCCGTTTCTTCGTCAGCGGCAGCCGCCGCCGCAGGTGTGGTTGCTGCAGTCGTGGTCGCCATGGTCATGGCGATGGCCGCAGGTCGCGCCGGCATAGCAGCTCAGCGTGCCCGCCAGATACGCCGCCACGGCCTCATCCGCGCTGCCGCTCACGCCCGCGCACAGCTCAACGCCGATGCGCTGGAGCGCCGCCTGCGCGCCGCCGCCGATGCCGCCGCAGATCAGCACATCCACCTGCAGCCCGGCCAGCACCGCCGCCAGGGCCCCGTGGCCATGCCCGCCGGTGGAAACCACCTCGCTGGAGATCACCCGGCCGTCCTCCACCTGGTAGACCTTGAAGGCCTCCGTGTGGCCGAAGTGCTGGAAGATCTCGCCGTTTTCATAAGTTGTCGCAATCCGCATGGGTCAGATTCCTTTCTGCACAAAACTGTAGACGCCGATCGCCGCGGCGATGGACAGGTTCAGCGAGTCGATGCGCTCGTTGGAGGGGATGCGCACCGGCTGGCCTTTGCCGGCAAACTCCGGCGGCAGGCCGCTGCCCTCGTTGCCAAAGATGAGCGTCCACTTCTGCGGCACGCCGCCGGCAATCACGTCCGGCAGGCTCCGCGAGCCATCCAGCATGAAGGGGAACAGCGCCCGCTGGGGGTGATCCGCCTCGTAGGCCGCGAAATCCTGATAGGTGCGGATGCGCAGCTGGAACATGCTGCCCATGCTGGCGCGCACCACCCGGGGGTCGAACACGTCCACGCAGGGGCGGATGAGCGCCACATCCTCCACGCCGAAGCCCAGAGCCGTGCGCAGGATGGTACCCACGTTGCCGCAGTCGGAGGGGTTGTGCAGCACGATGTGGGGCCTGTCCGCTGCCAGCGCGTCGTCAAACTTGGCGAACACCGCCGCCGCGAAGCAGTTCTCCTTGCCGGAGATGCGGCCGAGGGCCCGGTCGGCCTCCTCCACGCGGACATGGAGCTGCGCCGCCAGCTCCGTCAGGCGCTGGGCACCCTCCGTTCCGGCGGACTTGGAGTGCAGCAGGATGCGCCGCGCGCAGTCCGGCCGGTGCAGCAGGCACTCCATCGCCGGGAACATCCCGGGAGCATAGGCATAGTCAAGGTCGCTGCGGTACGGGGACAGGGACGGCATATCGCCACCTCCAAACATCATATCCGGAACGGCAGACCCGGCAGAGCCAGCCGCCCTTCGCGCTTCGTCAGGGTTCATTCTCCTTCAGCAGGAGCGTCCGCGCCGCAGCTGCCACGGGCGCGGCAAAGAGCGCGCCGGGAATGCCGAACACGCAGCCACCCAGCAGCACCGCCAGCAGCGTCCACAGGGGGGACAGGCCGAGGCCCGCACCCACCACCCGGGGGCCGATGAAGCCGCTCTCCAGCTGCTGGATCGCAAGAAAAAACACCACAAAGGTCATCGCCGCCGGGATTCCCTCCGGCAGCAGCAGCAACGCCCCCACGCCGGCGGCCAGCGGCGCGCCAACCAGGGGCACAAAGGCCGTCAGACCGGCCATGGCCGAGATGGGCAGCGCCCCCGGCAGGCGCAGCAGCACCATGCCGATCAGGCACAGGCAGCCCAGGATCAACGCCTCCAGGCACTGGCCCACAAGGCTCGCCCGGAAGGCGTCCCGCAGGGCGGACAGCGCCGCCGTTCCGCGCCGCAGCCACGCTTCCCCCAGCGTGCGCCGGGTCAGTCGGGTCAGCTGCGCAGCGATGCGCTCCTTTCCCGTGAGCAGGTACACCGCGAGGATCAGCCCCAGCAGGGCGTCCACGGCAAGGCGTGCCAGCGAACCCAGCGCCCCCGCCGCCGTGCTCAGCCAGGCGGACGCATTGTCCAGCGCCAGCTGCATCACGCGCTCCGCCAGCGCGCTCCACTGCGGCAGCCCTGCGGCCTGCAGGCGGGTGCTGAGCAGCGTGAGGCACTGCAGCACCTGCGGCAGCATCGCCAGGGCCATCCACACCAGCAGCGCCAGCACGCCCGCCAGCGACAGCATAAGGCAGCACAGCCTTGCCACGCGTCCACCGCCGGGAAAGAACCGCCGCTCCAGCGCCGCCATGGGAACATCAACCACAAGGGCCAGCCCCATGCCCAACAGCAGGGGCGTCAGCGCATGCAGCAGCGCCGCCATTCCCCCCGCGCAGATGAACCACACCGCAGCCGCCGTCACGCCCAGGCGCAGGCAGGCCGCCCACGAAATGTCCTTCACAGCCGCCCCTCCCCGCGCAGGATGTCCGTTCATCCTACGCGGAAGGGGCGGGGGATTATGTCAGCGGCAATCAAAGCCACACAGGTCGCCTCATGCGATCAAGGCCGTCATCCATTCGTTTCAGTCATTCACCGTCGGTAGACTGCAAATCGAAAATCGGCGACATGCGCGGCGATTTTCGCGCGATTTTGCTTGCAAAATCGCTTCCTTACGCGTAGGAACGGCCGTCAGGGCTGCAAGCTTTGTGACTTTACTCAGAACAGCGCCTCGACGAAGTCCTTGGCGTTGAAGGGCTGCAGATCCTCGATGCCCTCGCCCACGCCGATGTACCACACGGGCACGTTCAGCTCCTGGCGGATGGCCAGCGCGATGCCGCCCTTGGCGGTGCCGTCCAGCTTAGTGAGGATGATGCCGCCGATCTCGCACACTTCCTTGAAGGCGCGGGCCTGAGCCAGGCCATTCTGGCCGGTGGTGGCGTCCAGCACGAGGATGCAGCGCACGTCCGCCTCGGGGTATTCGCGGTCGATGACGCGGCGCATCTTGTTCAGCTCGTCCATCAGGTTCTTCTTGTTGTGCAGGCGGCCGGCGGTATCCACGATCAGCAGATCCGCGCCCTGGGCCTTGGCGGACTTCACGCCGTCAAAGACCACGGCGGCGGGGTCGGCGCCCTCGGCATGCTTGACGATCGGCACGCGGGCCCGCTGCGCCCACACGGTCAGCTGCTCGGCGGCGGCGGCACGGAAGGTATCGCCCGCGCAGAGGATGATGCGGCGGCCGATGTCCTGGAAGCGCAGGGCCAGCTTGCCGATGGTGGTGGTCTTGCCAACGCCGTTGACGCCCACCACCAGCATCACCATGGGCCAGCGCAGCGGCGGACGGGGGATGTTCATCTGCTCGATCATGATGTCCTTGAGGATCTGGCGGGCAGTTTCCGCGTCCTTGATCTTGCCGGCGGAAACGCGCTCGCGCAGCTCGTCCATGATGGCCATGGTGGCCTTCATGCCGCAGTCGGACATGATGAGAATGTCCTCCAGCTCCTCATAGAACTCCTCGTCGATCTTGCGGGTCTCCCTGACCAGCGTGTCCACGCGGCCGGTCAGCACATCGCGGGTCTTCGACAGGCCCTCGCGCAGACGGGCAAACAAGCCCTTCTTTTCCTTCTTCTCTTCAGCCATGGGAGGGTTCCTCCTTGTCATATCGGTACTCTGTACAGTTTACCATAGAATTCGCATTTTGGGAAGGGGGGGATGGCCGGGTCATGCATTGCCGCTCCTGCGCCGCAGCAGCCCGGAGGTGCCCATCAGGTACAGCGCAAGGCCGGCAATGGTCACCACGCCGCCGATGAAAACCAGCAGCGGCGGCTTCTCGCCGAACATGATGAAGCTCCAGACCATTGCGCCCACAGGTTCGCCGAGGATGGCAAAGGACACCACCGTCGCCGACACCTTGCCCAGCGCCAGGGTGAACATGGAGTGCCCCAGGAGCGTGCAGCCCACCGCCAGGCCTGCCACGGCCAGCAGCGCCATCCACGTCATCCTGAAGCCGCCCAGGAAGGGCAGCGTCAGCGCCAGCAGCAGCGCCGTCTGCGCGTAGAGCAGCACCATGAAGGGCAGCGCCTCCACCGTGCGCCGCGCATAGCGGTTGCACAGCCAGTGCCCGGCCATCATGATCGCGCCCGCCAGCGCCAGCAGCGCGCCGGTCAGGTCGCCCGATACGCCGCCCAGCAGGGCATTGAGCGCAATTAGCAGCGCGCCGATCACCGCCACCGCTGCACCGGGGATGGCCGCCCGCGGCATGCGCTCCTTCAGCACCAGGCCGGAAAGCGCCGCCACAAACAGCGGCTGCGTGCACACCAGCGCCACGGAGGCGAAGGTGTCCGTCTGATCCAGCGAGGTCATCCAGGTCAGGTAGTGCAGCGCCAGACACACGCTGGCCGCGACGCTCCACAGCCACTGGCCGCGGGTCATCTTCAGCAGGCTCTGCACGGGCGCGGCCTGCCCCTTGCGCTTCACGAAGAGCAGCGGCAGCAGGATCAGCGCCGTCAGGGCCATGCGCATCATGGCGATGGTGGCCGGGTTGGCGTCATATTGCAGGCCCAGCTTCACCAGCGGGCCGGAATAGGACACCATCACCACGCCGAGAATGACAAGCAGGTAGGAAGGATTCATGGTCACTGACCTCTTTCTTATTTCAGATCAAGCCGCAGCTCGTACTCGCCATGCTCGAATCCCCCCGTGGGACGGAAGCCCAGCTTGGTGTAGACATGCTCGGCAATCTTGTTGTCCGGCGCATAGTTGATCAGCAGGAAGTCATACTTCCCGCTTTCCCCCGCCAGGCGGATGATCTCCCGGATGGCAGCCGTGCCATAACCCCTGAACTGGTTCTCCGCCGGAAACATGATGCGCCAGATGATCAGGCACCTTTCGTCCAGATCCTCGTCCAGCATCATGAAGCCCACCGGGGTATCATCGTCATAGATAGCGAAGGGGTAGACATCCCCCGCATCCCGGTAGAGCCAGGCCTGCGCCAGGGAATAGGCGTTGCTGGCCACAAAATGCTCATCGTCAGGGCGCTTCATGCTGATGATGGCGTCAAAGTTGTCCTCGGTGATGGCGCGGAAATTGATCATGGTTGCCTCCAACAGCCGTAGGGGCGACCATTGATCGCCCGCCATGCGGCAAGTTCGTTCAAGTTACATGGGGCGCGAACTCCCTCAGTCATCGAGCAAGCTCGATGACAGCTCCCTCGGGGAGGGAGCCTGTTCGCTCCTTAGCCTCTTGTCTTTTCCAGCCAGACCATCAGCACCGCCACGTCCGCCGGAGACACGCCGGGGATGCGGCTGGCGGCGGCCAGGCTCCGGGGCTTCTGCTTCTCCAGCTTCTGCCGGGCCTCGATGCGCAGGCCGGTGACGGCGGCATAATCGACGTCCTCCGGCAGCAGGGTCTCCTCCATCTGGCGGGCGCGGCGGATCATCGCGTCCTGCCGGTCCAGGTAACCGGCGTACTTCACGGCGATCTCCACCTGCTCTCTGGCCTGGCCGTCGGGGATATCCAGCTCCGGGGACATTTCACACAGGTCGGCGAGGCGGACGTCCGGGCGGCGCAGCAGTTCCTCAGCGGACAGCCCTGCGGCGGCCTCAGGCTGACCGTGAGCCGTCAGCCAACGGGAAAAGTCCGCGCCGGGGGTGTAGCGGGTCGCCCGCAGGACGCCCAGGAGCCTTTCCGTCTCTCGGATCTTGCGCTCCGTGCGCTCCATGCGCTCGTCGGTGGCCAGGCCCAGCTGATGGCTGATGCGCGTCAGGCGCAGGTCGGCGTTGTCCTGGCGGAGCTTCAGCCGATGTTCGGCGCGGCTGGTCATCATGCGGTAGGGCTCGTCCGTGCCCTTGGTGGTCAGGTCATCGGTGAGGACGCCGATGTAGGCCATGTCGCGGGTGAGGACAAGGCCCTCCCGGCCCTGGATGGACAGGGCGGCGTTCATGCCCGCCAGCAGGCCCTGACAGGCGGCCTCCTCGTAGCCGCTGGTGCCATTGATCTGCCCGGCGAAGTAGAGACCGCGCACATGCAGGCTTTCCAGCGTGGGACGAAGCTGGCGGCTGTCGATGCAGTCGTACTCGATGGCGTAGGCAAGCCGGGTCAGCTCCGCCCGACGCAGGCCAGGAACGCTGCGGTACATCTCCCACTGCACGTCCTCCGGGAGGCTGGTGGACATGCCCTGGACGTACCATTCGTGGCTCTTCATGCCCTCCGGCTCCAGGAACACCTGATGGCGCTCCTTGTCGGCGAATTTGACAATCTTGTCCTCGATGGAGGGGCAGTAGCGCGGGCCGACGCCGTGGATCTTGCCGGAATACAGCGGCGCGCGGTGCAGGTTGGCGCGGATGATGTCGTGGGTTTCCGGGGTTGTCCAGGTCAGGTAACACTGATGGGTGTTGACCAGCTGCTTCTCCGTCAGGAAGGAAAAGGGCACCACCGGCTCGTCCCCGGGCTGGGGCGTCATCTCGTCAAAGTCGATGGTGCGCACGTCGATGCGGGCGGGCGTACCGGTCTTGAAGCGCCGCAGGGGGAAGCCGATCTCCTCCAGGCTCGCGGACAGATGGGGCGCGCTCATCAGGCCCTGGGGGCCGCCGGGGGTAATGCTCTCGCCGATGATGATATCACTGCGCAGGTATACACCGCTGGCCACGATGGCCGCCCGGCAGGGAATGCGCTGGCCGCTGGCCGTGTGGACGGCAACGACCCGGCCCGCCTCCACGTCGATGGCGGAGACCTCCCCCTGGCGGACAGTCAGCCGCTGCTGGGTGAACAGGGCCGTGCGCATGCGATTTTGATACTCCTGCTTGTCCGCCTGGGCGCGCAGGGCATGCACCGCCGGGCCCTTCGATGTATTGAGCATGCGGCTCTGCAGGAAGGTATCGTCGATGGCCAGGCCCATTTCGCCGCCCAGGGCATCCAGCTCGCGCACCAGATGCCCCTTGGCGCTGCCGCCGATGACGGGGTTGCAGGCCATCAGCGCCACGCCGTCCATATTCAATGTCAGCAGCAGCGTATCAATACCCATACGGGCCGCCGCCAGGGCCGCCTCGCAGCCCGCATGGCCGCCGCCGATCACAACAAGATCAGACACTTCTGCCCCTCCTTCGTCGGGGGAATGATGAATGTGGTTTGTAAAGCCCGTCCGGACTTCCAGCTGCATATTATATCATATATCGCTGCGAATGCAAAGCAAAATCGCACGGCCCCCGCAAGGAATCCGTGCGATCAGCAGGAATCCGAATCAGCACCACACGCTCAATTCATAATTCCTAATTCATAATTCAGTAACCATACTCCTCCATCACCGTCGCCTCCCAGACGCGCTCCACCCGGTTTTCCTGGCGGATGTAGCGGCTGGTGCCGTCCTCGGTCTCGTAGCCGGTGATGGTCATGACCACCTTGCCGATGCCCCAGGGGCGGCTGAATTCGCTGCCGAAGGAGTAGGTGCCGCGGCCCAGGGACTCGCCGGGGTAGATGGTGTTCTTGTTGCTGCCCTCGAACATGTTGGAGTGGTTGCGGTAGTTGCAATCCAGCGGATTTCCCCAGGCGTCGTAGAGCTCGATCTCGTAGTAGAAGCGGGTGATGACCAGGTTGGACTGGTTGTAGGTCACGATGCGGATGGTGTCGTTGTCCTCCACATAGAGATTGGTGATGACCAGCGCCTCATCGAGGTTGCCCACGGACACGTCGAAGGTGGTAACATAGCTGCCGTCATCGGTCACGCCGATGATGGTGGTATCACCCCAGGCCCTGCCGGTGACGGTGGCCTTGGAGCCCGTGCCGGACACGGTGGCGATGTTCGGGTCGGCGGAGTACCAGGTCATGCTGGTGATGGAAGCGTCCGAGGGGGTGAACTGGGCGGTGTTGGTCACCTTGCTGCCCACGCCCACGCTGACCTGGTCATACTTCATCTCCACGCCTTCCACCGGCTGGGTGACGGTCACCTTGATGGAAGCCTTCTTGCCGGAGCCATCGTTGGCGGTGACGTAGACATACGCCTCGCCGCGCTTGAGGCCAATGACGGTGCCATCCTGATGCACCTCCAGCACGCTCTCCTTGTTGGTGGAGAGGGTCACGGAGGTATCCGTGGCGGTGTCCGGGCCGATCTCCCAGCTCAGGGTGATGCTCTCGCCCACGGCCACATAGGGGTTCTTCTCAATGAAGCTCAGCTTCGTCACAGGCTGGTAGACATTCACCACCGCCTGGGCGTAAACGTAATTGTGGGTCTTGCTCTCACAGGTGATGATGGCCGTGCCGGGGCTGACGGCGGTGACGCGGCCGGAGGTGCTCACCTTGGCCACGGACTCATCGGAGGAATACCAGTTGACGGACTTGTTGTCCGTCGTGCTGGGCAGGACGGTGGCCGTCAGGGTCTGGTAGTTGCCCGTCTTGAGGGTGATGACGTCCTTGTTCAGGGTGATGGACTCGGGCTGCTGCTTGACGGTGACGGTGTAGGTGGCGTACTGACCGGAGCCGTCCGCAGCGCGGGCAGTGATGACCGCGTCGCCCTTGGACACGCCGTAGACCACGCCATAGGCGTCCACGGAGGCGTTGTCCTCGCGGCTGGAGGACCAGGTGACGCCCTGAATGGTGGCGTTGGCAGGCGTGACGGTGGCGTCCAGCACCAGGGTCTCGCCGACGTAGATGGTCTTCTCCGTGCCGGTGACCTTCACCTTCGTCACGGGCTCCACCACCAGCACATGGTAGGCCGTGTAGACGTCGGGGTTCTGCACGCTCTGCACCGTCACCAGGCACTCGCCGGCTGCGCGGCCGGTGATGGTCGTGCCGCTCACGCGGGCCACATTGGCGTCAGAGGTGGTCAGCTGCCACTTGCGGTTCGTGGCGTCGGTGGGGTAGAGCGTCGCGCTGATGGTGACCTGCTTGCCCTTGCGGATCAGCAGCACCGGCAGCTCGCCATACTCGCCCCAGGGGTCGACCACGCCAGAGATCAGCGGGTCATACACGCCATAGACGGACAGCTTGTCCTCGTTCACGCGCACCTCGGTAACGCCCCGGGCGCAGGTGACGGTCAGCTTGGCTGTCCAGGTGCGGTTATAGCCCTTGAGGGTGGCGGTGATGGTCGCCGTGCCCTTGCCAACGCCGTAGACAAAGCCATCCTCATCCACGGTGACGGCCCGCTTGTTGCTGGAGGTGAAGGTCAGCTGGCCATCATCGGCGCAGTCACCCTCGCGGATGAGCACCAGCTGGAGCATCTCGCCTTCCATGACGGTGTTGTAGGTCTTGTCGAAGTAGAATTTGTTCTCCGCCAGCGCCGCGCCGGGCAGCAGCGTCAGCAGCAGGATGGCAGTCAGGAGCAGGGGCAGCAATCTCTTCATGGCCGATACCTCCCATTGGGTTTGTTTCCGGTGTCTTTCGTTTCATCTATACAGACGTGGGAAGGCTTGCATTTCTTCCCTGAAATCTCATCTTTCAGTATACCTGTTTTCTGCTGGAAATGCAACCTCTCCCGCCGCGCAAAACGAAAAAAGCCCCGGCGCAGCGCGCAGCCGGAGCTTCATCCAGATGATGTTGTCAACGTCCTTGTCACTCATTCAGCTCCCAGTACACCTCGCTGCCCGTGGTCAGATCGATGATGGAGGCCGAGGCCGGGTCGGACCAGCGCTCCTGCGCCCCCAGGTAGGTAAAACCATAGGGATCGCGCATGTACAGCTGGTCACCCACGAGCAGCGCGTCCACCGGGTTCGTCCGGTGGGTGAAGGTCTGCGTGCACGCAAGCGTCGCCCGGTCATAGACGGCGGACGTGGCAGGCTCGCCCCGCTTCTTGCTGCACAGCAGGATGACCCGCTCCGCATCCAACAGGAAGGTGCTGTACGCATCCTCCGGGAAGGACAGCAGACACTCCCGCGCACCATCCCGCAGGTCGATGGCCGTCAGCGCGGCGCCCTCCAGCAGGTACATCACGCCATCCTCCACCACGGCCTCCGTGCTCCAGCCGAGGTCCAGCTTCAGGGCCGTCACGTCCCAGCAGACGCCGCTGGCAATCTCCAGCACCTGATGCCGCTCCCCATCCTGCAGCAGGATGAAGGAATCCCAGCGGTACACGGGCTTCCCTGCCCACGAGGCGACGACCTCCCGGCCATCCGCCGAGAGCTGCTGCAGCTGGCCGTCGCGATAGACAAAGAGCCGCCCCTGCAGGGCAAAGGCCCCGTCCGGGATGCGCACGCTGCGGCCCGTCGCCGGGTACCACAGCTCCGCCCGGGGCGTGAAGGCCGCCGTCGGGTCCAGCAGCTCCAGCCAGTTCCTCTCCTCCCGGAGGATCAGCAGCGCATCGCCCGCGCCTGAGATATAGCCGATCTCGCTGTTCAGGAACGCATTCTGCCCCACGCGGGTGCGCTTGCCGGAGGGACTCCAGCGCTCCACCGCCGGGGTGAACATCGCCATTGCGCCCTCATGTCCGCTCAGGCCGTAGACCTGCCCGTTCACCACCGCCAGCGCGGGGCGGCTGTTGTTGCCGCGCTCGCCGCTGAAATACGCGCCCTCCGCCAGCGCAGGGATGCAAATCAATGCCATCGCCGCCACCAGCAGCAGTACAAGGATTCTCTTCATTGCGCTCACTCCCTTCAACAGTATATACGCCGTCCACGCCGATTCCGTTTCAAACCCCAAAACTTTTTCCGTTCTGCGATAAATATAACACATCATTCAACCAATGTCAACCCCCGGTGCACCATCTCATTCTTTATTATTTATTATTCACTATTCATTATTCATTCATCCCTCCCCCCCACCGTCCCCCACCACGAAAACCAGCATGAAAAGACCCCCGGAGAGACGCTCTCCCCGGGGGCCGGTCAGTCCGGATCAGGATCCGTATTTACTTGACCTCATAGACGCCGACCTGATCGGAATAGCCCACGCCCATAACCTCGCAGGTCTTGCGGGAGTTGGTCTTGCCGCCGTCGTACTCGCCGATCCTGTTGATCTGCTTGCCCATGAAGACCATGACCGCGGTCTGGCCGCCATCCAGGTTGAAGGCGTTGACGCAGCCCTTGGCGCGCATGAGCTTGGCCAGGTAGGAGACCGTGACGCCCTCGCTGCGGCGGTCCAGGCGGCCTTCGCAGAGGATGGCCACGTAATGGCCGGGCTCCACCATGCCGATGGCGCAGCGGGGATTCTTGCTCTCGCTGCTCTCGTAAGCCATTTCGGACAGCTTGCCGTCCTTCATCAGGTAGGGGCCGAAGGAGTAGACCATGTACGCGCCCTGATCCACCAGCTCCTGAGCGGTGATCTCGTAGGAGCGGTAGACCTCCATGGAGCCATCCGGGAAGAAGGCGCACATATCCAGGTTGGGGAACAGGCCGCTGACATTGGCCTTCTTCTCGGTATAGGGGTCGTCGTAGAGGATCTCGCCATCGCGCACCACCACGCCTGTGGCGCGGTTGTTGCTCACGTCCACGCGGTAGGTGAAGTAGTCCGTGTTCATGGCGAAGACGACGCCGTGCTTGGTGGCAGTCTCCTGGGCGTCCACGCGGACCTTGGTGGTCTTGGCTGCGTCGTTCCAGATGCTCTGGATCATTTCGCCTGCCTCCACGTCCGTCCAGATGTCCGCCTCGAACCAGGTCAGGGGCTTGGTGGCGTCGTACTTGCGCTCGATGATGATCTTCGAGGTCTCATCGATGAAGATCCACAGGCCCTCATCCTCGGAGGAGTAGATGAATTCACCCTCGTCCATGAAGCCGCGCTCGTTGAGGGCGGGCAGCAGGTGCTCGTAGCGGCTGGCGTCCACCTTGACCTCGGGCTGGGTGGTGGGAACATATTCTGTCAGCTCGATGTTCTCCAGGAAGTCATTGTGGGCCACATCGTCGCCCACGGTGGAGTACACCAGGCCGAAGACCCGGTTGTCGTACTCCTTGCCGGTTTCCAGGACGCTGAAGCCGCTGGAGGCCTGCGTCTTGTGATAGATGCGGTAGGCCTCGTCCGCCAGCTCCAGACCGGTGTAGCCGTTCATGCTCTCCAGCGGCACATCCCAGTCGAAGATGATCTGCTGCTCCGGCCACAGGTGGCGGTAGAGCTTGCGCACCTCCCAGGTGCCATACGCCACGGTGAGGTCGGTATATTCATCCTCATTGGCCGCCAGGGCGATGGCGTTGAGAGCCGCCTCGGAGACCATCTTGTGCTGGGTGTGGCCATACTCGCCATCCACATCCTGCACGACGACGACCTCGGGCTTGTACTGCCTGTACAGCCCCACGACCCACTCATTCACCTTGGACTTGCCGCCGGCGTTCTTGTAGGCCTCGGTGACGTTCTTGGCCTTGGAATCGCGGAAATCGCCGATGACGGGGTAGTTGCGCACGCCCATGTGCCACAGGCCGTTGAGGAGCTCGGAGGAGCGGGTGGTGTTGGAGCGGCTGAAGTAGGCCACCACGACCCTGCGGCCCTGCTCCACCGCATAGGTGGGGATCGCGCCACCGTAGAAGATCAGCTCGTCATCCGGGTGGGTGGAGATGAAGAGGATGTCCGCCTTCTCATGGGTGGGCTCCCACACCTGCACCCAGTCGGGCAGCTCGCCCTCGGAGAGCGCGTAGATCTCGTTGACGCGCAGGGTGTACTTCTTCTCATAGTTGACGATGACGCGCACATACCGGCTGGGCTCGGGCAGGGCCACATAGCTGTGCAGGAAGCGGGTGTCGCCATCGACAGCCTTGAACCAGTCCTCGCCGTCGTCGGACACCTGCACCTCCCAGGCTGGGGGCATGTTGCCAAAGCAGATGTACAGGCCCGCAATGGGCGTATCCTCCGGCGCGGTGAGCATGATCCAGGGGTTGTTGACGCTCTTGCTCTCCCAGTAGGAGGTGTACTTCTTGTCCGTCATCTGGGTGTACTTGCGGCCGGTGTAGCACAGCTTGAACTTGCAATCGCTGGTGATATCCACCGCTTCAGCCGCCAGCGCCGTGCAGGTGGCGCACAGCAGCAGCAGGGTCAGCAGCAGGCCGGTCAGGAATTTCTTCATCGTATGATCTGCCTTTCTATTCCGTCGGAAGGTTGATGTCAATCATATGCAGGATAGCATATCCGCGGGGAGAAAGTCAATCTCCCCCGGGGGACAACATGCGATTTTTACACATTTCGCGCGTTGAAGAACACGGGCAGATCCGGCGCAGACGGGATGGAACCCTTGCACGAATTCGTTAAATGTAGTAGAATATAAACTCCGGAGGTATTGCTTATGTTGAAGCGTATTTTCGCACTGCTCCTGGCCCTTGTGACGCTGACCCTGCCCGCGCTGGCCGATGATCCGCCCCAGGGGCCGCAGGTGACCGACGTGGCCCTGGACCTGCTGGGCTCCTCCATCCACTATCCTCAATTGACCGGCATGGCCGACGCCGACCTGCAGAAGGCCGTGAACGACGCCATCATGCAGGCCGGGCAGATCGAGAAGCGCATCAACCGCATGGCCGTGCTGATGACCGCGCCGGTGAAGCTGAACGTCAGCTACGTCTGCACACTGACGGGCAATGTGTTCTCCTGCGCCTTCCTGGCCGATGGCGCGGTGGAGACCACCCGCTCCACGCAGGTGTGGAACGCCGTGAGCATCGACCTCGCCACGGGGGAAGCCATCCCCCTGGGCGCGCTGTTCACCGATGAGGCCGAAGCCCGCGCGCTGCTGGAGGCGCTCCTGCTGGAGCAGGTCGCCCCGGAGCAGAGCGCGCACCTGGCCGCCGGGAACCTCCTGCCCCTGCCCGAAACATTCTTCCTCACCCCGCAGGGGCTGACGCTGTGCTATCCCATGGAGCAGTTCCGCACCCTGTCCGATCGGGCGGGGACGGTCACCTTCCTGTGGACGGAGCTGCGGGAGGCGCTCGACCTCACAGAAGGCAGCCCCCTGCATGCGCTGAACGTCGGGCAGACCCTGACGCTGGATGAGGCCGCAGCCCGCGAGCAGCTCACCGCCGCCATTGCCCACGGCGGCTTCCCCGGCGTGCCCGCCATCATCGGCCAGAGCGTGAAGGAGCTGACCGACCGCTACGCCCAGCTGACCGACAACGAGCTGTGCGAGGCCGGCCGCATGTTCATCCTGGAGGATGGCGCATTCCGCGGCGTGTATCTGATCACCGATCAGCTGACCGACAGCTGGGATAAGAGCGTGGTCAACATCATCCGCGCCGACCGGCTGAACCTGCACGGCCTGTGCACCGGCCATACCACCCTTGCCCAATGGCGCGCTGCGCTGGGCGAGCCGGACGCCAGCATCACCACCAGCGCCCGAAGCGCCGAAAGCTGGCGCATCGTCCCCGGCACGAGCGACTTCTACACCCTGGGCGACTACCGCCTGCGCCTGCATGCGGATGAAGACGGCGTATTGCGCACCGTATTCCTCATGAAGTGACGCCCGCCCGTACGCCCGACAAAACCCGAAAGAACCCGAAACGGAGGCCAACATGGCGCAAACCAGGAAACCCCAACAGGGCAAGCGCACGCCTGCCTACTCTGCCGACAGCATGGTCGTCTGCCTGATCATCGGCCTGGTGCTTATCGCACTGGGCCTGTTGGTCTTTATCGCTGCCATCACGAAGCTGGACGGCGACATCTTCCGCATCCTGCGCGTATTCGCCGGCGGCATGGCCGGTACGCTGGCCTTTGCCCTGCCTGTTATTCCCATCTGGGGCGGCGTGCTGGTGATCATGTCCACCCAGCGCAAACCCCCGGTCCGCCCCTTCATCCTGGCCAGCGTGCTGCTGGTACTGCTGTGCACCACCGTCACGCTGATGACCTACATCCGCTCCGGCACTTCCCTGATGGAGGCCGTGCGCCAGGGCGTGCAGCAGGAGGGCGTTGCCGGCGACAGCTATCCCGCCTTCCTGGCCGACGCCTTTGAGTATGGCAGCGGCAGCCGTCGCAACGATGGCCGCTCCATCGGCGGCGGCTTCCTTGGCATGCTCCTCTCCTGGCCGCTGTGGAAGGGCCTGGGCAATATCTTCGGCCTTGTGATCGCCGTGCTGGCAGCCATCGTCGCCTTCCTCTTCCTCATCCGGCTGGATTTCAAGGCCATTGCTGCCAGCCTCTCCTCCACCAGCCAGCAGCGCGCTGCCCTCAGGGAGCAGAAGCGCCTCCAGCGCGAACAGGAGCGCATCCAGCGCGAGCAGGAGGCCGCCCTGGCCGAACAGCAGCGCCAGCAGCAACTGCAGATGCAGCAGCAGGCGCAGCTCCAGCAGCAGATGCAGCAACAGCAGATGCAGCAGCCCGCCATGCCCCCTGCCCAGCCCGTGCCGCCCGCGCCCATGCCTGCGGATGTCCCCGATCCCTGGCAGAACATGACGCCCCCCGGCGCCGCCAACTGGAACAACACCCACGGCCGCCCGCAGGCCATGCCCCAGCGCCCCGTGCGCAGGCAGGCCGCGCCGGTCGCCCCCATGCAGTCCACCGCGCCCCAGGCGAAGGCCGACGCCTCCGACCCCTTCGCCGCACCGGCGGACATCCCCCCCGTCAGCGAGCCGAAGGGCCTCTTCCGCCGCGACAAGTCCAGGGCCAGCGCACCGGAAGCCCCGCGCCGCCGCCGTGGCCTGTTTGAGCCCGCAGAGGATCCTGCCGACGATGTGCAGCCCGGCGAGGCCACCGCGCCCCGCCGCCGCGTGGCGACCCGGCCCGTCCCTGTGGCGGATGATTTCGCCGCGCCGCAGACCGCTCCCGCCGAAGCCGCACCCGCTCCGGTGCAGCCCGCTGCGGCCCCCGCGCCCGCTGTGCAGGAGGCACCCCCCGTGATCGTCCGCCCCGAACCCGTGCCGGAGGAGGCGCCCGCCCCGCAGAAGGCGCAGCCCGCCTCCCCCGAAACGCCCGCCCAGCCTGCCCGCGCCGTGCGCAAGGGCAGCTTCGCCGACCGCATGCAGGCCGCCATGGCTGCCAAGGGAGGCGCCTCCACTGCGCCGGTTCCCGCAGAGGCCGAACCCGCCGCGCCTGTCCGCAGCACCCGCAAGGACACCCCCTCGGCCTGGAGTCAGCCCGAAGCCGGCGGCAGCGCTTCCTGGCGGAACGAACCCGCACCGGCCCGTCCCCGGGCGGCGGCCTCCCGCGAGCAGGCGACCCCCACCGTGTGGGCCAACGACGCTGCGCCCCCGTGGGAGGAGGGCCCCGACGCTGCAGCCCCCACCGCGCCGCAGCCCATCGTGAAGCCCGCTACGCCGCCCGTGCGCACCACAACGACCCTCATGCCCGATGGCGCGATGATGCGCACCCGCGAGGAGACTCCCTACGTCTTCCCGTCGCTGGATCTGCTGGCTGATCCGCAGCCCCAGGCCGGCATCAGCGCCGAGGAGGATGAGGTTCTCTCCCGCTGCCTGGAAAACGTGCTGCAGTCCTTCAAGGTGCCCGCGAAGGTCCGCCACATCACCCATGGCCCGGCCATCCGCCGGTTTGAGCTGGAGCTGGCCCCCGGCGTTCGCGTGAGCAAGGTGACGGACCTGAACCGCAACATCGCCATGAACCTGGAGGTCAAGTCCGTGCGCATCGAGGCGCCCATCCCCGGCAAGTCGCTGGTGGGCGTGGAGGTCCCCAACCACGAGCGCGCGATGGTCACCCTGCGGGAGGTCCTGGAGTCCGAGCCCATGCGCAAGGCCACCAAGCCCCTGGTCGTGGCCCTGGGCAAGGACATCGCCGGCACGCCCGTCATCTGCGACCTGGCCAAGATGCCCCATCTGCTCATCGCAGGCGCGACGGGCTCGGGCAAGTCGGTGTGCATCAACACCATCATCAACAGTCTCCTCTACCGCTGCAGCCCCAAGGACGTGCGCCTCATTCTGGTGGACCCCAAGGTGGTGGAGCTCCAGTGCTACAACGGCATCCCCCACCTGCTGGTGCCCGTGGTCAGCGACCCCCACAAGGCTTCCGGCGCGCTGGCCTGGGCCGTTGGCGAGATGATGGACCGCTACCGCCGCTTCCAGGAGGCCGGCGTGCGCGCCATCGACGGCTACAACGAGTCCGCCAACGAAGAGGACCGCATGCCCCGCATCGTCATCGTCATCGACGAATTGGCCGACCTGATGATGACCTGCAAGAAGGACGTTGAGGAGCGCATCTGCCGCCTGGCCCAGCTGGCCCGTGCGGCGGGCATCCACCTGATCGTGGCCACCCAGCGCCCCTCTGTGGACGTGATCACGGGCCTGATCAAGGCCAACATCCCCAGCCGCATCGCCTTCAAGGTGTCCTCCAACGTGGACAGCCGCACGATCCTGGACCGCATCGGCGCCGAGCAGCTCCTGGGCTTTGGCGACATGCTCTACATGCCCACGGGCGAGTTCACGCCCATCCGCGTGCAGGGCTGCTTCCTCTCCGACGGCGAGGTCAACCGCATCACCGATACCATCCGCGCCACCTGCCCGGGCGAATACGACCCCGCCATCCTCGAGGAGCTGGAGAAGCTGCAGAACGAGGCCGACGCGGTGGTCATCCCCGATGCATCCGCCGACGACGATTACACCGGCGGCGATGGGAGCCTCCTCATGCAGGCCATCGAGATGGCCGTCAACGACGGGCAGGTCTCCACCTCCCTCATCCAGCGCCGCCTCCGCCTGGGCTATGCCCGTGCCGGCCGCCTGGTGGATGAGATGGAGAAGCGCGGCATCATCTCCCAGAAGGACGGCGCCAAGCCCCGCCTGTGCCTCATCACCCGCGAGGAATTCGAAGTCATGAAGGACAGCGGCCAGCTGGACTGATGCCGGGGAGTCAGTTTTGAATTCGGAATGCGGAATTGATCGACTGCCCCTGCATATTCTCATTCTGCGCTCCGCCTCCCGGCACCATGTTTTCAGCCAGTAAAATTCCGAATTCCGAATTCCGAATTTCCCGACCGAAGGGAGGGATATCATGCCCAACATGATGGACTACCTGCTCTGGCGCGGTGACACGCCCATCGGAAGGGACGTCCCCTTCAACGACGTGGACAGCCTCATCGCCGCCACGCTGAGCTACCAGACCTACCCGGCGGAGCCCGTGCTGGTACAGGACGCCGCCGCGCACCTGCCACCGCCGCCCGCCATTGAGATCAACTTCGTCAAGGAGGGCCGCGCCCTGCTCAGCGCCGCCGGGATGACCGAGCGCTTCTCCGGGCTGCGCATCCACCGGGCCATCGCGCACACCGACCCGGACCGCGACATGCAGTTCGCCGCCATCACCCTCGACCTGCCCGACGGCACGCACTACATCGCCTTCCGCGGCACGGACAACACCATCGTGGGCTGGCGGGAGGACTTCAACATGGCCTTCGAGAGCCCCGTACCTGCCCAAACCGCCGCCGTGGCGTATCTCGCGCAGGCCGCAGCGGCCCTCCCCGGCCGCCTCATCCTCGGCGGGCACAGCAAGGGCGGGAACCTTGCCATCTATGCCGCCGCCCATGCCGACCCGGAGGTTCAGCAGCGCATCATCGCGGTGTACTCCTTCGACGGCCCCGGCCTGGACGACGCCACCATGGCCTCCGACGGCTACGCCCGCATCGCGCCGCGCATCCGTTCCTTCGTGCCCCAGACCAGCGTGGTGGGTATGCTCCTGGCCTATCACCCGCAGTACACGGTCGTCCGGTCGGATGCGACGGGGCTGCTGCAGCACGACACCTTCACCTGGCAGCTGATGGGCGCGCATTTCACCCAGGTGCCGGAGGTGGACGCCAGCAGCCAGCTGGTGAACCAGACGGTACACACCTGGCTCTCCCGCGTCAGCCCGGAGCAGCGCCGCCGCTTTGTGAACACCCTCTTTGACCTGCTGGAGGCCAGCGGCGCCTCCACCATGAAGGAGCTGCTGGTGGACGTTCCCGGGCGGGCCGCCGGCATCCTCAAGGCCCTGCAGAAGGTCGATTTCGACACCGCGCTGATGATCATCACCCTCTCAGGCGACTTCCTTTCCATCGGCGCCCAGAACATCCTGGGGCACCTGCGCGCCCGCCGCGAGGACGCCCCCATCACGGAAGGAGACACCCCCACATGAACGAACTGAAGAACGAGATCTTCCGCACCCTGGACGCCGCCGTCGGCGCGCTGTGCCAGGCTGGCAATATCGCCCCCGGCAGCGTGATCGTCCTGGGCTGCTCCACCAGCGAAGTGGCCGGCGCGCGCATCGGCAAGGGGAGCGTGCCCGAACTGGGCGAGGTGATCGCCGAGGCCATGCTGACCGCCTGCGCCACCCGCGGCATGCACGCGGCCTTCCAGTGCTGCGAGCACCTGAACCGCGCCATCGTGATGGAAGAGAGCGTGCTGCGCTCCCGCTGCCTGATGCAGGTCAACGCCGTGCCCCAGCCCAAGGCGGGCGGCAGCGTCCCTGCGGCCGCCTGGAAGCGCCTGACGAAGCCCGCCCTGGCCGCATTTATCCAGGCCGAGGCCGCCATCGACGTCGGCGACACCCTCGTGGGCATGCACATCCGCCCCGTGGCGGTGCCCCTGCGCATCGAGTACGACAAGGTCGGCCACGCCAACCTCGTCATGGCTTACAGCCGCCTGCCCTACATCGGCGGCAGCAGAGCGGTGTATGAGTAAGGCCCGGTTCCCCTGCGGAGGTACAGCATGACCCTCACCCTCGCCCTCCTCGCCCCCGCCCTGCTGATCCTGCTGCTCTGCTGGCTGAACCGTGACCTCGACGCGCCGGAGGATCAGCCGCTCACAGTCTGCCAGTCCGGCTTCATGCGGGGCATGTTCCTCTTCGGCGTCCTTGGCTTCGCCACGCTGGCGCTCATCATCCCGCTGGTCACGGATATGCCGGAGGCCGCTCCCCTGCTGGCCGGCATGGCGCTCTTTGCGTCGCTGCTTGCGCCCTTCGGCTTCATCAGCTGCATCCGCTATGGCACGGGCGGGCTGACCATCCGCACCTTTTTAGGGCGGATCCACGCGCTACGCTGGGAGGATGTGACCGCCGTGCAGCCCGGCAACTGCGGCTCCGGCGGAACCCGGCAGGATGGCTTCATCATCGCATCCGGCCGCAGGTTCTGCGTCAACTACAGCATGCCGGACGCGGAGGACTTCATCCGCCGCGCCCAGCAGGAGTGCCGCGCCCGGGGCGTTGACCCCACCCCGCCCCGTAAAGGCGACGTCTTCCACGGCAATGTTCCCAACGCCGGCGCGGTTCTCTTCGGCTGGTGGTTCTTTGGCGTCTTTCTCGCCTTCGTCGGCGGCATGTGGGCCTTCTTCTGCCTGAGGAACCCGGATAGCACCGCCGACGACTGGTTCATGGTTCCCATCTGCGCCGCAGTGCTGCTCTGGTGGATCCTGCGCTGCCTGCGGGGCGTACAGATTGGGCGCGATCCGGCACGTTACGGCAGGAAAGCCTTCGAGAACCACTTCGGCAAAGGCAGCTGGCCGCTGGACTGACCCCGCATCCGCAAGCAAAAACGCGAGTCCGTATCCTCCGATACAGGCTCGCGTTTTTCATTGTGTCAGTTGTTCTGGCTGGCCTTCACGCAGTCGATGGTCAGCACCAGGGCCAGGGCCAGCAGCTCGTCCGCCGGGTCAGCGATATCCAGCACATAGCTGTCGCCCCAGGTCATCCACTCCTTGAAGATGCGCACGATGCAGTTGCCCGTGCCGTCCAGCACCTCGTAATCATGCTCCCAGAAGCTGCCGTCCACCGTCCAGCCGGAGCATTCCGGGCCGCTCAGCTCGTACTTGGGGCGGAACCAGCTGAACTTCTGCTTCACGTCTGCCGCATGGTGGCCACGGATGTGCACATGGTACTTCGCCATCCAGGACCAGATCTCCTGGGCGATGTAGACCACTTCACTCCCCGCCATATCGCACACATGGAGCTTGCGGCCGATGGAGAAGAACTCGCCCTCCACCTTGTAGCGATCCTCACCGTATTCATCCTTGACGGTGAATTTGTCCTTCCAGGAGAACACCTTCTGCTTGATGTAGAGTCTCATTCGTATTTCGGCTCCTTAATCGATGTTCTGGCTCATGGCAATGATCAGCACATCATCGGTGGACGGATTCTCGACGAAGTAATCCACCGTTTCCACCAGGCGGTACACGCCGTCGTCGCCGCGCTGGCGGGTCACCACGCGCACGCTCTTCTGCCCCCGGGCATGGGCGGCAAGCAGGTTCTGCCGGTCAAAGGCGACGCGGAAGCGCATCTGATCTTCCGGGTGCATGGTGGCTGTTCCGTCCTCGATCAGCTCGTCAAACACGCCTGCCGCCGTGCAGGTGCGGGTGGTGAAATGCTCATAGGCCATCATGTAGTAGCTGTTGCGGGTGATGTTGGCCAGGATGATCAGCGGGAAACGCTGGAAAATGACGTCCATCAGCATCCCCATGGCGCTGGTCTGGGACTGCATGAACAGCACATCCTCGCCCTCCGGGTCATCCTTGGCGCAGGCTTCGGCGTATTCGTCCGCCGGCATGGGCCGGGCCATCAGGAAGCCCTGCACCCGTTTACAGCCGCTGGTGCGCAGGAAGCTCAGCTGCTCCTGCGTTTCCACGCCCTCGGCGATGGTGGTCATGTTCAGCCGGTGCGCAAAGGAGATGATGCTTTCGAGCATCACGCGCTCGCGCTCGCTCTCGCAGTTGCTGGAGAGCAGGTTGCGGTCCAGCTTGAGCACATTCACCGGCACATCCTTGAGGAAGGACAGGCTGGACAGGCTGGAGCCGAAATCGTCCATCGCCACCAGGAAGCCCGCCGCTTTGACCGCGTTGACCCACTCCACCACGTCCGGCCCGTGCGCCACGGCGGCAGACTCGGTAATCTCCACGCCAATGAGGTTGTGGGGCAGGCCATGCTCATCCACGATGGCGCACAGGCGGGCGAGAAACTCCGGGTCGTTGAAGTGCCAGCGGGAGAAGTTGACGGCGATGCGGTGCCTCTGCTCCGCCGGCTGACGGCACAGGAAAGCGCAGACCTCCCGCAGCATGTGCCAGTCCAGCTGGCAGATGGCGTCCGTCTGCTCCAGCACGGGCACGAAATGCCCGGGCGCGAGCACCGTCCCGTCCGGCAGGATCCACCGGGCCAGGGCTTCGACGCTCTTCATCCTGTTTGTCAGCACATCATACTGCGGCTGATAGTACGGCCTGATCTCGCCGCGGGCCATCGCCTGCAGCACATCCTGCGCAGTGGGGCGGGGATACGTCATGGGGGCACCTTCTTCCTGGTCTTACAGCCCTGCGGGCCGGAGAAGCACCTGAAACGGCGCCTCGCTCAGTGGAGGATCACCGTGTAGGGCTTGGCGGAATCCGTCTCCACCTTGGCTTCGCCGTTCACCATGGTCACGGTGAAGGTGGCAGCCGCGTTGCCCTTCAGGTCGGGGATCGTGACAGTCTGGCTCTCGCCGTCCTCCAGCTGGTAGACGTGCAGCTCCAGGCCATCCAGGTAATCATAGTCGGGACGGTTGTCCACCGCACCCAGGGGCAGCACCGTACCGGGGCGCACCATCAGGGGCATGGACATGAAGTCGTGGATCTCGGTCTGCCACTTGCCGCCCTCCACCTGGCCGTTATCCAGCAGGCTAGTCCAGGTGCCCTCGGGCAGGTAGTACTGCACCTGGCCGTCCTTGCGGAAGATGGGGGCCACCAGCACGGCGTCGCCCATCATGTACTGACGGTCAAGGGTGTCGCAGGCGGGATCGTCCGGGAATTCGACGATCATCGGGCGCATCATGGGCCAGCCGTACTGGTGGGCCTCCACGGCCTTCTGGTACAGGTAGGGCATCATGCGGCACTTGAGCTTGGTGAACTTGCGGCACACGTCCACGCTCTCCTCGTCAAAGAGCCACGGCACGCGGTAGGAGGTGGAGCCGTGCAGGCGGCTGTGGGAGGACATGAGGCCGAACTGCAGCCAGCGCTTGTACACATCCGCGGGGGCAGTGGACTCAAAGCCGGAGATGTCATGGCTCCAGAAGCCGAAGCCGGAGTGGGACATGCTCAGGCCCGCGCGCAGGGTTTCGGCCATGGAGATGTAGGAGGCCGAGTTGTCGCCGCCCCAGTGCACGGGGAACTGCTGGCCGCCCACGGTGGCAGAGCGGGCAAAGAGGATGGCCTCGCCCTCGCCCTTGCGGTCCTTGACCACGTCAAAGACGACCTTGTTGTACAGGTAGGTGTAGTAATTGTGCATCCTGACCGGGTCGCTGCCATCAAACCACTTCACGCCGCGGACGGGAATGCGCTCGCCGAAGTCGGTCTTGAAGCAGTCGATGCCCATGTCCATGAGCTTGTACAGGTAGGAAGCATACCACCTGCAGGCGTCGGGGTTGGTGAAGTCCACAATGGCCATACCCGCCTGCCACATGTCGGTCTGCCAGACGTCACCGTTCTCCTTGCACAGGAGGTAGCCGTGCTCCATGCCTTCCTCAAAGAGGGGGCTGGCCTGACCGATGTAGGGGTTGATCCAGCAGCACAGGTTCAGGCCCTTGTCGTGGTAGCGCTTGAGCATCCCCTCGGGGTCCGGGAACACGTCCTTGTCCCACTCGAAGTCGCACCAGTTGAAGCCGCGCATCCAGTAGCAGTCAAAGTGGAAGACGGACAGCGGGATGTCGCGCTCGGCCATGCCGTTGATGAAGGAGGAGGTGGTGGCCTCATCATAATTGGTGGTAAAGGAGGTGGACAGCCACAGGCCGAAGCTCCACGGAGGCAGCAGCGCCGGACGGCCGGTCAGGGCGGTGTAGAGGTCGAGGGTGCCCTTGGGGTCGCCGCCGTAGATCACGTCATACACCAGCGTCTCGCCCTCGTGGGAGAACTGCACGCGCTCCACCTTCTCGCTGGCAACCTCGAAGGACACGTCGCCCGCGTCCTCCACCAGCACGCCGTAGCCGCGGTTGGTCATGTAGAAGGGGATGTTCTTGTACGCCAGCTCGCTGGCCGTGCCGCCGTCGGCATTCCACATATCAACGCTCTGGCCGTTCTTGACATAAGCGCCGAAGCGCTCGCCCAGGCCGTAGACGCACTCGCCCACGTCCAGCTGGAGGCTGTCGCTCATGTAGGACTTGCCGTGAGGCAGCAGGGATACCTCGGTGCCGTCCTTGGCCAGCGCACGGCCCATGCCGCGCCAGCCGGTGGAGGTGATGACCCTGTCACCCACCATGTACTCCACCTGCCACTGGCCGCAGGCCTTGGTGACGCGGGCGGTCAGCTCGCCGGAGGTGAAGCAGGCATAGTTCTCGTCCTCGGTAATGACGGGGGTCACGTCCTCGGTGAAGGTCTCGAACTTCGGGTCGCGCACCTTCGTGCCGGCGAAGTGGGTGACCTTCACTCGGATGATGTTCCTGCGGGGGGCGGTGAAGGTGACGGTCAGCGTGCCGCCATCGAGGATCGCGCCGCGGTTGGTGATGGGCCGGCAGGCGGAAATGACCTGCATGGCCTTGTCGGTCTTGTTCACGCGCACCGCGTGGGTCGCGTAGGACATGTTATAGCCGTCCTTGATCATCCAATAACCCTGGGTGAATTTCATGGGAATCGCTCCTTCTGCGCGGGGGCCTCCGGCGGGCAGGGGCTCTGCCCCTGCACCCTGCGAAGGGTCTTCGACCCTTTCGAAACCCGTTCTCGCGATTTTTGTTGATTTTTCCTTTGGGGGTATGCGCGCGTGGGGCTGTTGCCGGGTTGCGCGTCGCACGGGACGCGACGGGCGTCCCGCGCGGGCACGGCTCGCAGAGGGCGAGCCGCGCTGGTGTTATGCGGTCATGCGGGTGGGACTCCCTCAGGCATCTGCGCTGACAGCTGTCCGGGTCGCAATCATAGATAACCCCCTGCTTTGGCTAAAAACGTGCCAATGGCATGTTTTGTTAACGCGTCGCGCCTCAGAGAGGGAGCTCTTTGGCTACTCCCCTGCAGCAGATGCAGCCTGCACAGAAGAACGTGACAGCCTTCATCAGTCCGTCGTGATCTTCACGACCACGGGCATGTCGCTGCGCCAGTCGCCCATGTCCACATGCAGGGCCTCCTCATCACGGGTCCAGGCGCACTCGCCGCAGCCCAGCACCTCGACCTTTTCGATCACGCCATGCCACAGGGGCAGGTGGGACGCGTCCGCCTCGCGCAGGGACTTGATGTGCAGCTTGCCGTCCTCCGGGCACACCAGGCAGGTGGCGTAGACGCGGCTGCCGTTGCAGGTGAAGCGGAAGTCCTCGCTGGTGTATCCGCGGGCCGCGCCGTCGGCAAACTGGCCCTCCTGGATCTTCGTGGGGCCCTCCTGGGCGATACGCCAGACGGAGGTGCCGTGGACGGCCTCGTCGTTGACCTTCATCCAGGCAGCCATGGCCTTCAGAATTTCGATTTCCTTCTCGCGCAGTCCGCCGTCGGGCTTGGGGCCGAAGTTCAGCAGCAGGCGGCCGTTCTTGCACACGCAGTCCACCAGATCGCTGATGACCTCCGCCGGGGTCTTGAACACGGCCTTGCCGGGCTGCTCGGAGTAGCACCAGCTGTGGCGCATGACGGAGGTGTCGCTCTGCCACAGGAAGGGCTTGGCTTCGGCGAATGCGCCGCGCTCGATATCCGGCACGCCGATGCCAAAGGGCATGGCGTCGTGCTTGTAGTTGATGACGCAGCCGCCGTAGGCTTCCATGCGGTTGAAGTAGTACGCCGCAAAGCGCTTCAGGTAGGGCTTGACCGCGCTGTGCTGAATCCACCAGTCGAAGTAGACGATGCGGGGATGGTAGCGGTCCACCAGCTCGCAGCAGCGCAGCAGCCAGTCGGTCAGGAATTCCTCCGTAGGGGTGGGCTCGCTGAAGAGGTCGTGATGGTTGCGCTCCGGCATGGCGGGCCACTCGTAGTCGCCCAGCTGCGTTTCGCCGATTCCGCCGGTCTCCTTCGCGTGGCCCAGGAAGAACCAGTGCTCCACGCGGTGGGTGGACAGGCCCATGGTCATGCCCACGCGCTCGCACTCCCGCAGCAGGTCGCCGGTGATGTCGCGGTGGGGGCCCATCTCCATGGCATTCCAGTGGCTCAGCTCGCTGGCATAGTTCTGGAAGCCGTCATGATGCTCGGCCACGGGGACGATATAGTCCGCACCGGCCTCCCGGAAGAGCTTCGCCCACAGCTGCGGGTCGAAGTTCTCCATCCGGAAGTCCGGGATGAAGTCCTTGAAGCCGAAATCCTTCGGGTCGCCGTAGTGCTCCAGGTGCCACTTGTACTCCTCGGAGCCCTCGATATACATGTTGCGGGCGTACCAGTCGTGATACGCGGGCACGGAGAAAACGCCCCAGTGCAGGAAGATGCCCAGGCGCTTTTCGCGGTACCACGCAGGCACGGGATGCTGGGCCAGGGAGTCCCAGTCGGGATGATAGCGGCCCTCCCGGTTGACCCGGTCGATCTCGGCCAGATAAAGCTGACGATCCATTCCTTCTCCTCCATGTGCAGGAAGTTATAGGGGTATCTGATACAAACATACGACACACGACCCCTTTTCACCTGCTGGAATCAAAGCGAAATACGACGAAAATTTGTCAAACAGTTGCAATTCTTTCCCGGACAGGGTATGATAGGCATACAGATACAATCACGCCATGGAGGTAGATCATATGCTGACCAACGAAGCCATCCAGCAGAAAGTCGAAGACCTGCTGTCCCGGATGACCCTGGAAGAGAAGGCCGCGCAGATGGTGCAGGTCCCCTACTCCGTCGTGGGCCGGGAAGAATCCCTGCGCTGGGCGGAGCTGGGCGCGGGCTCCTTCCTGCATGTGCTGGGCGATGACGCCCGCGAGGTGCAGCAGACCGCCCTGCACAAGAGCCGCCTGGGCATCCCCGTCATTTTCGGCATCGACGCCATTCACGGCCATGGCCTGAACACGGAGGCTGCCATCTTCCCCTCCCAGCTGGCCACGGCCTGCACCTGGGACCCGGCCATCGCCGAGGAGATGGGCCGCGTCACCGCCCGCGAAGTCGCCACCGACGGCCTGCACTGGACCTTCTCCCCCGTGTGCTGCCTGGGCCGCGATTCCCGCTGGGGCCGCATCGATGAGACCTTCGGCGAGGATCCCTACCTCTCGGGCGAAATGACCTACGGCATCGTCCGCGGCTATCAGGGCGAGAGCCTGGACGCGCCGGACTCCATCCTCGCCTGCGCGAAGCACTACATCGGCTACGGCGAGGCCGTGGGCGCCCGCGACGCGGTGGACACCCAGATGACCTACCGCAAGATGAAGGAGGTCTTCATTCCGCCCTTCCAGCGCGCGGTGGATGCGGGCTGCGCCACCTTCATGACCGCCTACGGCTCCATCGACGGCCACTCCTTCACCGCCGACCCCAAGACCCTGAAGACCATCCTGCGGGACGAAATGGGCTTTGACGGCTTCCTCGTGACGGACTGGAACAACTGCGGGAGCCTCGTGCAGCAGCAGTTCGTCGCCGAGGACATGCAGGACGCCGCCGTCCAGGCTGCCGAGGCCGGAAACGACATGATCATGAGCACCATGGAGTACTACGACGCCGCCATCCGCGCCGTGCGCTCCGGCAAGCTGGCCGAAGGCGTGCTGGACGAGGCCGTGCGCCACATCCTGACGATGAAGTTCCGCATGAACCTCTTCGAGCAGCCCGAGAAGAAGGGCGTGCCCGGCTGCATCGGCTGCCAGGCCCACCGCGACGCCGCTTATCGCGCTGGCAAGCGCTCCATCACCCTGCTGAAGAACAACGGCATGCTGCCCTTGAAGAGCGTGAAGAAGGTCGCCGTCATCGGCCAGAACGCCGACGACATCCAGAGCCAGTACGGCGACTGGACCTACCTCACCCACCCCAACGCCACGGACTTCCGCCCGCCGCACCGCCCCTACGTGACGGTGAAGGAGGGCTTCGAGGCCCTGTGTGCCGAGCGCGGCGCCCAGTGCGTGTACCACGTCGGCTGCGCGGTGCGCCCGCTGCCGCCGGAGGTCATTGCGATGATCGAAGGCCCGGCGCTGAAGGACCCTGTGGCGGAGTACATCCGCCAGATTGCCATGAAGCGCAACACCCCCGCCGACGACATCCCCGGCGCGGTGGAAACGGCGAAGGACGCCGACGCCATCATCCTGGTGGTGGGCGACACCATCGACCAGCACGGCGAATACAAGGACCGCGGCAACCTCGACCTCTCCGGCCAGCAGATGGAACTCTACCGGGCCCTGCGCGCGCTGAACATCCCGCTGACGGTGGTGCTGGTGAGCTCCAAGCCCCTGTGCATGGGCGAGATCGCCGAGACCGCCGACGCGGTGATCGTGGCCTTCAACGGCGGCCAGTACGGCGGACAGGCCGTGGCCGAGGCGGCCTTCGGCTGCTTCAACCCCTCCGGCCGCCTGCCCATCTCCTTCCCCGCCCACTCCGGCCAGCTGCCCGTGTACTACAACAGCCTCCCCGGCTGGCACGGCGGCCGCTACATGGACCTGCCCCGCACGCCCGTGTACGCCTTTGGCGAAGGCATCGGCTACGCGCCCTTCACCTACGCCAATCTGACCTTCGACCCCGAAACCTTCATCGCCACGGTGGAGGTGACCAACGCGGGCGACGTGGCCGGCGAGGAAGTCGTGCAGGTCTACATGCACGACGTGGTGGCCAGCGTCATCCGCCCGGTGAAGCAGCTCATCGCCTTCACCCGCGTGTCCCTCGCCCCCGGCGAAACGAAGACCGTCACCATCCAGCTGAAGCGGGATGACTTCTCCCTGGTCAACCGCGAGGAAAAGCGCGTGGTGGAGCCGGGCGAGTTCGAGCTCTTCATCGGCCACAGCAGCAAGAATGAGGATCTGCTGAAGACGACGTTCAGGCTGTAAGGAGGTACCCTTATGGGCTGTTTGTGGGACATCATCACCGCACCCTTCCGCTTCTGCGGCTGGCTGATCGGCCTCATTCTGGAGGCGACGGGCCGGCTGATCTCGCTGATCATCGGCCTGGCCATCTGCGCCATCGGCGTGGCGCTGTGCATCACCATCATCGGCGCGATCATCGGCATTCCGCTGATCATCTTCGGCGGCGGGCTGATGCTCAAGTGCATTTTCTGATCCTTCGCGGCCTGCATTCATGGATGGGTGCAGGCCGCGCCTTTTATCCACTCAATTTCAGCAGCCACCGAATCATTTGCCACCGCCCGCGACAATACAGGTGAACGCGTTCATGCCCACCCTTCACGAAAGGAGGAAATGCCGTGATCCACGAGACCCTCACCTCCCACATGGACTGGCTCTTCCGGCAGGCGCTGCATCTGTGCGGCTCCACGGATGAGGCCGAGGAGCTGACGCAGGAGACGCTGCTGTCCGCCCTGTCATCCGCCGCCGAACCGAAGGATCCGCAGGCGTGGCTGGCAACCGTCCTGCGCCGCCGCCACGCGGACATGCTGCGGCGGAAGTACCGTCTGCCGACGGTCTGCATCGACTGCGTGCCGGAGCCGCCCGCCCCCGCATATGACGACGCCGACCGCGAATCCGGGGCCGCCGCCGTCCGCCGGGAGGTCGCCTTCCTGGCCGGGCGCTACCGCGAGGCCGTCATCCGGCATTACCTCCACGGAGAAAAGGTCGCTGACGTCGCCGCCGCGCTGGGCATCCCCGCCGGCACGGTGCTCAGCCGCCTCCACGCCGGTCGCCAGTAGATGCGGAAAGGAATGACCCACATGGAAGAATACGGTCAGCAGAGCTATGAGCCCGAGCGGCTGGACATCGGCTGCCACGGCCGCATGGGGCTCAACGACGAGCCCTACAGCCTGGTGGCAGACGACCTGCTGCGGCAGAACATCCTCATCGCCGCCTATCAGCAGCCCCTCACCCCGGTGGAGATCGCCCGCCACGTGGGCGTGCCCACCGCCTACATCGAGCCCGCCGTGGACGCGCTGGTGCGCAGCGAGCTGATGCGTGCCCTCCCCGGCGGCAAGGTCGCCACGGACTTCCTCATCGGCAGTCCGGAGGAGCGCACCCGCACCCTGCAGGTGGAGCTCGGCCTCGCCCGCACCCACTACGACGCGCTGCGCCCCCACCTCGCCGCGCTGGTGGACGCGCTGCGCCTCACCCCCGTTCATCGTCGCCAACCGCCGGAGGAGCAAGGCAAGCTGGAGGCCTTCTTCCTGCTGCACCTGCTGTCCACCGCGCTGTACACGGCGCTGCATCGCATCGCCCCCGGCGAGGACGTCTTCCCGCCCCGGCCGGACGGCGGCGATTGGATCGCCGTGGGCAGCCGCTATCCGCTGAATTTCGACTTCTCCACCTACGCTCCCAGCCGTTACTGCTACGCCGGCATGCGCTGGGCCTGCATGGAGGACTGCATGGGCGCGAAGTCCATCGAACTGCGCATCTACGACACCCAGCCCGCCCTCAACCGCTATCAGCACGGCCCCACCGACATGGACAACTTGCAGCTCCTGCGCCTGCTGCGGCTCCTTCACACCGGCATGGATCCCCGCGAGGCGGGCTTCGAGCCGGAGCTGCTGGCCAACATCCCCCACTTGACGGACTGCGGCGTGCTCCGCATGGCGGATGGCCGGCCCGCCGTCGCCCTGCCCGTGATGACGCAGGCTGAATACGCTGCCCTGGATGCCCTGCGCCTTCAGCAGCTGCCCGCGCTGGCCGATGCGCTGGATGCCATCCTCCGCACCGCCCTGCCGCTCCTGCGCACCCGCATCCCCCGCCACCTGGAGGGCCGTATCGCCCCCGTGCGCCGCATCCAGTCCTTCGCCATCCCCATGGCCCTGCGCGAGGAAGCCCTCCGCCGGGGCGATCTGCCCCACGACGCCCCCGTGCCGCCCATGGTCTTCATCGTGGACGAGTAACGCAAAAGCAAACGGCCGTGCCACCCAGCGCGGGCTGCACGGCCTTTCCTATGTCATTTTCGCTGGCGCACCGGATCACTCCAGCACGTCCAGGCAGGTCTCCAGCGGCACGCCCACGTAGTGATCCTCGTTGTCGCGGTTGCGCAGGATCATCTCGCGCACCGCGTCCATGGCCTTCTGCACGGCCTTGGGAAGCGGATCGCCATCCAGCACGCGGCCGGTCAGCACGCCGTTGAAGATGTCGCCCGTGCCGGAGAAGAACACCGGCACCATCTCGAAGGGCAGCAGGAAACGTTCGCCTGCGCGGTGGTCGTAGCCCACGACGCAGTACGCACCCTCCACCTTCGCGCTGGTGATCAGCACGGACTTCGCGCCCATCTCCCGCAGGGCATCCACCAGGGCGTCCGCCTCCTGACGGGTCAGGTCATCCTGGATGGGTGCGCCAGCAAGGTAGGCGGCCTCGGTGTAGTTAGGCATGGTATAGTCCGCCACGGAGACCATCTCCCGCATGTGGGTGACAGTCGCCTCGGTCACGCCGTTGTACAGCTTGCCCTCGTCGCCCATCACCGGATCGACGAAGACCATGCAGCCCTTCGCGGCGCTCTCGCGGCACAGGCCGGAGACCAGCTCCGCCTGCTCGTCGGAGAAGATCATTCCCGTGGACACCGCCTCGAAGCTGAATCCCAGCTGCTTCCACACCGCCAGGGTGCGGCGCATGTAGTCCGTCATCTCGTGGATCTCGAAGGCGCCGTAGTCCAGCGTGTTGCTGACGATGGCCGTGGGCAGGGTGTACAGGTGGTGCCCCATGTGGCTGAGCACCGGCATCAGCGCCGCCAGGGCCACCTTTCCGTATCCCGTCATGTCGTGGACGAGGAGGATCTTCTTGCCCACGGGTCTCACCTCTTTCGTTTTTCGGAAGTGCTCAACTCAAGCGCGGCACGCCTGTCGCGTGCCGTACCCACGCGGCACACCCTCTGTGTCCCATGTGACGCACAACTATGCCAACGCCGCACGCGCATTCAGCTCAGAGTGAAAAGCCTGCTCAATCGCGAGCCGGGTCCAGCGGCGCGCTGGCAATCGCCTCGATCTCCACCTTGGCGTCGCGGGGCAGCCGGGCCACCTGCACGCAGGCACGGGCCGGGGGATTGGCCGGGAAGAAGGTCGCGTAGGCGGCGTTCACCTCGGCGAAGTCGTTCAGGTCGCTCAGGAAGATGGTGGTCTTGACCACGTCGGCCAGGGTCGCACCGGCCTCAGCCAGGATGGCCTGGATGTTCTTCATGCACTGGGTGGTCATCTCGCCCACGGTGCCCTCCAGCAGCGCGCCGGTCTCGGGGACGAAGGGCAGCTGTCCGCTGACGAACACCATGCTGCCGCAGGCCTGCACGCCCTGGCTGTAGGGGCCGATGGCGGCGGGGGCGTTGGGGGTGGAAAGAATCTTGTTCATAGCGCTTATGCTCCTTTGCAGTCATGATGGGAAACGCGCCCGCATCCGGGCTCTTCCGTAACATTATAGACGTGGGATGATCAGATTGTCAAGTGCCAGCACGGGCGGAGCGATCCTTCCGGCGGGCGTCGGCGTTGCGCGGGCATATCGCCGGGGCAGCCACGAAAAAGCCACCCGGCTCCCTCAGGAGCAGAGTGGCAGAAAAACCAGGGAAACAGCCAGAAAGGCCAGGCCGCAGAGTATCAGAAACCCGAAGGAAAACTTCTTCTCTCCCCGGCTTTCCCGGTAATCAAAGAATGTGGCGTATTTCTTCCTGCTCTTGTCGCGGAACAGGTCGATGAAGGAGCTGATGCCGTAAGCGAGCATGTCAAACGTGCCCTCATTGCTGGTGAAGACCAGCACACCCGCAGCAAACAACACCCATCCGACCGCAAAGAACGCATCGCAGAGGATGTGGTAAATCTTCGTGGGCTCCGTCTGGGCAAAGATATCCTTTGCCCAGACGATGCCGGCCACCGCCGCCAGACCCACGATGATGGTGATCAGGTATTTACGCAGTGCTTTCATTTACAGCATCTCTACACTTTCAGCAACATAGCTTTGCACGCATTCGGCTGCATCGTCGAAACCATATTCCCGACGGTACTTCACATACTCCTCGGTGTTGCAGTACACGAAGTGACCGGGAACGATCTCCCGCATGCTGGGGCCTTCCGTGGAGTAGTCGTGATCCAGCACAGGCCTGTACTCGATACGCTTCCTGCTCTTCTCCGAAATCGGATCGGGCAGCGGGATGGCCGACATCAGGGAGCGGGTGTAGGGATGGAGCGGATGGGCAAACAGCTCGTCGCTGCTGGCCAGCTCCACGATCTTGCCGAAGTACATGACCGCGATGCGGTTGGAGAAATACTTGACGACCGCCAGATCATGCGCGATGAACATGATGGTCAGGCCCATCTTCTCGCTCAGGTCGTTCATCAGGTTGATGACCTGGGCCTGAATGGACACGTCCAGCGCAGAGATCGGCTCGTCTGCGATGATCAGCTCAGGGTTCATGATGACAGCGCGGGCAATGCCGATGCGCTGGCGCTGGCCGCCCGAGAACTCGTGGGGGTAACGGGAGGCATGCTCCTGCACCAGGCCAACGGTCTCCAGGATCTTGAAAACCTGCTGATCGATGAACTCCTTGTCCTTCTCGCCACGGATGATCAGGCCCTCTGCAATGATGTCACGGACAGTCATTCGGGGGTCGAGAGAGGCGATGGGATCCTGGAAGATCATCTGGATCTCGTTGGTCAGGTTATTCTCGCCCCTGGTGCGCGCCCATCTCTTGTGATCCGCAGTGGCAGACTTGATCTGCTGGCGGTTTTCAGCGATGATGCGATCCAGCTCTTCCTTGGAGATCTTCTTATCCGCAAAGTCCTTCCTGGCCTGCTTGATCGCGTCCTTGTAGCTCCTGATACCGGCGCAGATGCGCTGGCCCTTGTAATAGACCGAACCGCCGGTGATGTCGTACAGGCGGATGATCGAACGGCCGGTGGTCGTCTTGCCGCAGCCGGACTCGCCCACAAGGCCGAACACCTCGCCCTTGTAGATATCAAAGCTTACATTATCGACCGCTTTCAGCTCGCGCTTTCCGAGTTTGAAATACTGCTGGAGGTTCCTGACACTCAACAAGACTTCTCTTTCCATATTACTCCCTCTCCTTCTTCGAGCGCTCAATGCGGGCCTTGATCAACTGGGGCATTTCAACCTTGGGCGCATTGGGATGGAGCAGCCAGGTCGCAGCAGCGTGCGTGGGGGTGATCTCAAACAGCGGCGGTTCGAGCTCGAAATCGATCTCCAGCGCATACTTGTTGCGGGGCGCAAAGGCGTCGCCCTTGGGCGGGAAGATCATGTTCGGCGGAGTACCCGGGATGTATTCCAGCTTCTCCTTGGTATGCAGGTCAGGCATACTGCTCAGCAGCGCCCAGGTGTAGGGATGGGCAGGCTCATAGAAGACCTCTTCCGCCGTGCCGTACTCAACGATCTTGCCAGCATACATAACCGCGATTCTGTCCGCCATGTTGGCAACAACGCCCATGTTGTGGGTGATGAAGATCACGGACAGGTTGCGTTCCTTCTTGATCTTATTGATCAGCTCCAGGATCTGCGCCTGAATGGTCACGTCCAGAGCGGTCGTCGGCTCGTCGCAGATCAGGATGTCCGGATTCGCAGACAGCGCGATGGCAATCACGATACGCTGACGCATGCCGCCGGAGAACTCGAAGGGATACTGCTTGAAGCGGGTGGTCGGCTCAGGAATGCCAACCTCCTCCATCAGCTTGATGGCCTTCGCCTTGGCGATGCGCTTGTTCATCATCACCACCAGCTTGGAGGCCTGATCCTTGAGGAACTCGACAATCTCCAGCACGCCGGCATGGGCGTCAAAGCTCTCGCCATTGGCAACGCGGTGCTCGTAATAGGCGATCAGGTTCTCCAGCGCCCTGCAGATGTTCTTCTTCTTCTCCTCCACATCGACGATGACCTGCGCCTGCAGCACCCAGTCAGGCTGCTGGCCCTTGGCAACGATCGCCTCATACTTCCTCTTGTTGCGGAGGTAAATCTTCTCCTCAATGGGGTTGCGCTTGATGCCGTTGAAGTAATCGTCAATGGCCTTCTCAAGGGTCGTGTGGAAGACATATTCCACGCTTTCCTTCTTTACGCGCAGGCGGTCAATCGCCTTGCCCACCCGGGCGGACAGGCTCCTGAGGTACGCATAGGCCTTGCCCTGCTCCACCATGTCGGAGCTGAAGTACTCCAGCGCTTCCCTCAGCTCAGGCAGGCATTTCCCCTGAGCCTCCACGGACTGCCTGTGCGAGTAAGCCACACCCGTCTCCGCCATGGCAATGAAGTCATCCATGAAGCTCTCGTCCATGAAGCGGCGGGTCTTCTCGTTCAGTTCGTCAACAGAGGCTGCGAGCGTGCTCAGGTTCTCGCCGGGGTTGGCCATGTTGTAGTAGCCCAGCGCAAAGAAGTCAGGCTTCTCATTCTTGAGCGCAGCGCTGATCATCGTCCTGCCTGCTTCCAGCACCTCAAGCGTCTGTGCACGATCCGCCTTCTTGCCCTGGGCAATCAGCACATTCAGGCTGGCGATGTACTCGTCATACGCCGCATCCTTCGTCAGCACATAAGGATTGACAGACGCAGCGAACAGCTGGCGGAAGCGCTTCAGCTCTGCAGCCGGGTCGAAAGCCTTCCCCCTCTGGAGCATCAGGATCGCATCCTGCAGGTCCACATCCAGCTGCATGGCATTGCCGTAAGCCACGTTGTAGGCGCCTTCGATCCTGGTTGCAGAGATGCAGAAGGTTTCAAACGTCTTCAGCTTCGCCGCCACCTGCGCCGTCCGCTCCCGGCCTGCCTCCCTGTCGGCGGCATTGATGTTCTGGCCCAGGTGCTTCAGCTTGCTGTTGAAAGCCTTCTTCGCATTGCGCTTGCCGGTCCTGGCCTTAAGAATCATCGCCTCCGTCAGCTGCTGACCGATGCGCATGATCGGATTCAGGCTGGACATGGGGTCCTGGAAGATCATCGCGACCTTGTCGCCGCGGAGCTTGTGAAAATCATCCTCAGAGATCTTCAGAAGGTCCTGACCATCGTAAAGGATTTCGCCACCTTCGACGATGGAGTTACCAGCCAGAATGCCCATGATTGCCTTGCTGGTCACGGACTTACCCGAGCCGGATTCACCAACGATCGCCAGGGTTTCACCCTTATTCAGGCTAAAGGAGATATTGCGGACAGCCTTCAGAATTCCCCCCTGCGTGCGGAAGGATATTTGCAGATCTCTTACTTCCAATTTCTTATCCATCTATATGGCCATTCCTTTCTGCTGTGCGGAGGAAACAACCCCTGGCCGTTTCCTCCGGCAGCAAGCTCTTTGTTATCTCCTTATTCCTCATTGCCTCTCAGGGAGGGGTTGAATGCATCGCGCAGGCCATTGCCGAACAGGTTGAAGCTCAGCATCAGCAGGCTGATGAAGATCGCGGGGAACAGAATGATGTGGGGATAGGTGAACAGGTACGTCTGGCCCTTTGCCAGCAGCGTGCCAACGCTGGTCATGCTGCCGGTGTTCAGGTCGATGATACCCAGGTAGGTCAGGCTGGTCTCGGAGAAGATGACGCTGGGAATCACGAGCACGGAGCTGGTGATCAGCGTGCCGATCGCGTTGGGGAAGATGTGCTTGAACATGATCCGGCGGTCGCGGGCGCCCAGCGTCCTTGCCACCAGCACATACTCCTGATTCTTGAAGCGGTAGAACTGCATACGCGTCCTGGCCGCCATGCCCGTCCAGCCTGTCAGGAAGAAGGATATGAACAGCACTATGATGTGATCAACCTTCAGGTGATACTTCAGCAGCGTGATGACGATCATGAAGGGAATGGAGGACAGCAGCTCCACAAAGCGCTCCATGACAATATCGATCCTGCCGCCGTAGTAGCCCTCGATGGCGCCGTAGATCGCACCAACCGTCAGGTTCACGGTAGCCACGATCATGGCCAGGATGAAGGAGAACCGCGCGCCGCTGGACAGGCAGGTCAGGATGTCCTTGCCCGCATCCGTCGTGCCCAGCAGGAAGGAGGGCTCGGTGATGCCATCGCCAGCGACATAGTGGGTGTAGACGTAGTACTCACGGTAATCCACGCGGATCTTCCACAGGTCGCCGTCCATCTTCTGGGCATAGTTGTAGAGCTTTTCCTCGCCCTCCCAGAACATGGTGCTGGTGTACAGATCGGTACCGTCATTGGCCTGGTAGATCGGCACAAAGTTGCCTTCCTTATCGTAGACGATCTCCGTCTTGCGGCCGCCGCCCAGCTTCGTCCTGTACCAGATATTCGCGTTATTCTCATCCTGCTCAGCCTTCGGACGCAGCTTGGGGTCCGTGATCGGGTAGATGACCTGGACCTGCTTCTCATCCTGGTACTGCTGAAGAGCCTGGTATTCCTTGGTGGAGAGCGTCACATACTGAACGCCCACCGCATGATAGGTATCCAGGCGGAACTGATACAGCTCCTTCGTTTTGCCCATGTACGTTTCAGTAACGATCTCGGGCTCATCCATGATCACCTGACGCCCCGTTTCGATCTGAATGGCGCGATACATATCGTAAGAAAGCTTGTTCACTTCCTTGAACGTACCGCCATCCCAGAAGGGGATGCCCAGCTTCACGAACAGCTCATTCCGGGGCTGCAGGAATCTGTAATACGTGTCATGATACTCCACCGTATAGGGCGACAAGATGGGCGTGACCACCGCAAACAGGACCAGCATCATGATGATTCCGAACGCCAGAATGGAGCCCTTGTTCCTCGCGAAGCGGTTCAGCGCATCACGGAAATAGGTTACCGGCTTGGTTTCCAGCTTCGTATCATGCAGTCCGCCTTCTGTGGCACGGAATGTGAATTTTTCACTTGAGATCTTATAATCCTGTGCCTTCATTTACTTCGCCCCCATCCTGATTCTCGGGTCGATGACGCCGTAAGACAGGTCAATCACCAGGCTGGCAACCAGACCGACCAGCAGGTAGAAACCGGACAGCATCATAAAGAAGTCATAGTCATTGGCATTGATCGCAGACAGGTACAGACCGCCCACACCCGGGATCGAGAAGATCTTCTCAAGCACCAGGGAGCCAGACAGCACGCTGATGAATTCGCCAACGATGGACGGGAAGATCGGCACCATCGCATTACGCAGCGCATGACGGGTGGTCGCCTGCGCCTTGGTCAGACCCTTGGTACGGGCCAGCAGCATGAATTCGCTGGTCAGCACTTCCGTCAGCTCCGCACGGGTGAAGCGGGCATAGCCGGCAATGGAGCCAAAGCTCATGGCGAAGACCGCAGGCAGCATGGACACGAACATCTTCTGGTTGAAGAACAGCGGCCAGTTGGCAGAGCCGGGGGTGTAGACATAGTTCTCCGCCGGGTATGCCTTGATGATTTCCGCAAAGGAAGCCATCTTCAGCGGCAGCAGGTCCAGCTTGAAGCACACCAGGAACAGCAGCAGGGAACCGTACACAAAGCTCGGCACGGAAATAACCACCATGACGCCGGTGCTGATCACATGATCCTGCCACTTATTCTTCTTCAGGGCCGCAAGGATGCCCAGCGCAATGCCGATCGGCACCGCTATCAGCGATGAATACACGTTGATCAGGATCGTGGGCGGCAGCTTCTCAACGAACACATCCCAGACATAGCGGCCGCGGTACTCCGGAATATTGAAGCCGATGCCGAAGTCGCCATCCTTGAAGATGCGGCGCAGGTACTGCACCAGCTGCTGCGGGATGGGGTCATAATAACCACGGGCCCTGAACTGCGCACGGATCTTCTCCGTATCCTGGCCGAAGCCAGCGGTGTCATCAAAGGGAAGAAGCTTGATTAGCACAAAGCATGTAACAAAGATAATCAGAAAAGTAATGATCATCAGACCAACTCTTTTGCCGATATATTTGGCCATATACATAGTGATAATCTCCTTTCTGTTTTTTCTATCGTCCTGATAAGCTTCCGCATCAGGTATTCAGGGGTAGGGGGGAATCGGCCGCGCCTTTGCGCTACGAAAACTCTGCAATATATCTACCCCAGAATTTTCGTAGCGCAAAGTGTGGTGCGCCCATTCAGGCTTAACTGGCAGCCTTCAGGGCTGCACCATTGAACGCGACAATGAGGGACCGTTCAAGAACGATCCCTCATCGCCGCTAAATGCAGGACGTCGAATTACTTGTAATTCAGCTCGCCATTCTGCTCGGCAACCGCGGCGGCCCACTGGGCGTCGTCGTAGTTGTAGGTCATGTACTTGAATCCGCCGTAGCCCATGAAGGTGTTGTACTCATAGGTGATGTAGTCCACCTTGTAGGACAGCATGGAAGCAGAGAAGCTGTTGGCCAGCGGCACGGTGTAGTACACCTGCAGCACCTGCTCCTCCAGCGCGGCGATCAGCTGCAGACGCTTCTCCTGCGGCAGACCGTTGGAAGACCAGTCGTACTTGCCAGTGCCGTTCAGGCAGGCATACCAGTCCAGCAGACCCATGGTCTCGGTGATGTCGCCGCCGTCCTCAGCAACGCCCTTCATGGTGAAGGTCATCATGGTGTTGGCGGTATCCCAAGCCTTGGAGTACATGTAGCCGGAATCCAGGTAGGCCAGCAGGAAGTAGCCGGGATCCCAGGCAGCGCCGGTCCAGCCGCCCATGCAGACGTCGTACTTGCCAGCACGGAAGTCGTTAGCCCAGGCAGAAGCGAAGTCCAGGACTTCGACCTCGAGGCGGCCCTCCAGGGGAGTGCCCTCGAGCATCTTCTTCCAGGAGTCCTCAATGAAGTTCACCTGACGGGTCACGGCCTCAGTGATGGAGCCGGTGCCGAAGGTCAGCTTCACGATGTCGGTTTCCTTGATGTCGCCAGCAGCCAGAGCCTCGTTGTAGGCCTTGGTCACCAGTTCACGGGCCAGATCCAGGTTGTAGCCGGTGATGGCGTCCACAGCGTCTTCCAGGGAAGCATACTGGGTAGCGTCAACGCCGTAGATGTTGCACAGCACCTGACGAGCCTCGTCGGTGTTACGGAACACGCCGCCGTTGGCCACGTCGTAGTAGTGCATGGAGTTGAACAGGCCGAAGCCGGGCTTGGAAGAGGTGGTGCACTGGGTGGTGAAGTCGGCACGGTTGATGCCCAGGGACAGAGCCTTACGGAAATCAGCATAGCCCAGGATGGACTTGTTGATGCCCTCGGTCTCGCGGTTCTTCAGCTCGGTCACGTTGGACTGCAGCTGCATGGAGGACACGAAGTCAGAGGGGGTGAAGTAGGCGCGCTCAGAGCCCTTGTAGTCGTCAGCAACAGACACGTCGATGCCGATGCCGTCCACTTCGCCGGCCAGGAACATCAGCCAGGCAGAGTTCCAGTCCTTCACGATGTTGACAACGCGGCGATCAGTCTGGTACAGGCCCTCGTTCTCGGGCAGGCCGTAGCCGTACCAGTTCTCGTTCTTCACCAGAACGAACTGGGTGCCGGACTGGAAGGACTCCAGCTTGTAGGCGCCCCAGGACATGGTGGTTTCCTTGCTGGAGTTGTAGTTGGAAGTCCACAGCTCAACGCCCTCGGTGGGAGCGATCTTGCAGGCTTCGTAGGTGGCCTTGTGAACCAGGGGCAGAGAAGAGAAGTTGTAAGCAGCCTTGTAGGACAGGGTGCCGTCTTCCTTCAGCAGATCCAGAGCCTTCTCCAGAACGACGACCAGCTCATACTCGTTGTCGCCAACGAAGATGCCGACCTCGGAGAAGTCCATGGCGCCGTAGGTGAACTCGTAAACCATGTAGTAGGGGACATTCTCCGGAGGCTCATGACCCCAGTTGTCGGTGTCGATCAGCTTGGTGACCAGCGCGATGGTGTCATCGGTCACGGCAACCAGGCCATTCTCGTCAGCCAGACCCTGCAGCGCAGCGAAGGCGTCCGCATCCAGGTAGGCAGAGTACTGGGTCACGGTCTTGCCGCCGCACCAGTCCAGGCCGGTGGTCAGCGCGAAGGAGATCTTGCCGCCGTCGGGCTGGGTGTACACGCCGTCTTCGCCCTTGACCAGGTCAGCGACGGTGTACTTGCCAGTGGCAGAGTTGTCTTCCACAACGCTCTGGCCCTGCTTGACATAGGAAGCAGCGTTGGCGATGATGGTGGAGCCAACGTAGAAGGAGTCAGCGCGGTAGTTCTGGAACAGGGGGTTCAGCTGCTCGGACATGGTGTACACGAAGTCCTCAGCCTTGATGGGATCGCCATTCTCCCACTTCAGATCGTCACGCAGGGTGATCTTCCAGGCATAGCCCTTGCCGTCAGCGGGCAGGTTCCAGGCCTCGGCGTACTTGGCGGTCACATCCTCCAGCGCGGTAGCGGCGCTGTAGATGATTTCAAATTCGCCGGGGATGATCTCGCCGTACTCGTCGAACTTGAAGTCGTAGGTGAAGAAGGAGCTGCCGATGTAGGACATGATCTCGGTATCATTGTTGTCCTGGTAGGTCAGCTCATTCCAGTTGGAGGGGGACAGGGTCAGGTAGTCATTGTAGGTGTAAACACCTTCCTGGGCAGAAGTTCCTTCAGCCATGGCAGCACCGCACAGCATGCACAGCGCCATGACGAGAGCCAGAAGCTTCTTCATGATGGTTTCCTCCCTTGCAAAATTTCCGCATCGATAGCGATGCGTTTTTTCTATTATAGATGATTCGCTTTCCGGTTGTCAAGCGGAAAAAAAGACCGATTTGCAACTCCGGAGGCCAAATCCTGCATTTTTGAGCCCTAAACCGTTTTCGTTCCTGAGTGTTACCGTTTACATGATTGTATTTGAATTGTATTTTTCGTGTATTTTCGCGGTAACCTTCTGTTCTTTTTGTGTACTGTATCCAGAAATGCCCATATGGTGACCGGCACATAAAAACCGGCAGCCGCATCATCGTGCAGCTGCCGGGGCAATTCAGTTTTTACTTCGCGCCATAGCGAGCCTTGGCCCAGTCGTAAGCCTCCTGAATGGCCTTCTGGTGGTAGGTATCGACCTTGCCGGAGTCATGGCCCTTCGAGTTGGTGAAGTGCATGCAGATCTGGCCGGTCATGTTGTTGTTGGAGATGGTGTCGCCGTCAGGGTTATGAGGCATGCCCATCAGCGAACAGGCGAAGGTGCGGTTGCCGATGGTCACCAGGCAGGGGCGGCGGTGCCAGAGGTTGTTGTCCCAGATGTCCTGGGCATCATCCACGCCGTAGATCTGGCACAGGCGCGCGGTGTCCGCCGCGGTGAGGGGCTCGATATCCGCGTGGAAGCCGCCGCTCCAGCGGTGCGCCCACCAGACGATGCCGGTCTTCACGTCGTAGACCTTGTAGTTGGCGCCCTTGGCCCACAGCTGCTGGATGCCGCCGGTGAACCAGTCGATCTTCTCCACCGGGTAGAAGGTGAAGGTCAGGTTGTTGGGATCGGCCGTGCCGGGGGCAACGGTGCCGTAGAGGGCATGCTGGGTCTTGCTGCCGGCGATGCCGTCCACATCCAGGCCCTTGGCGCTCTGGAAGGCGATGACCGCCTGGCGGACAGCCTCGGTGTAGCTGCTGGTGACCGCGCCGGTGTAGAAGCCCTGCTTCTTCAGCTCGTAGGTCAGGTTATACACGGCCGTGCCGGTGGAGCCCAGGCGCAGCGTGGTGTAGACCGCCTCCTGCTGCGTGCCGGAGCTGCTGCCGGGGGTGGGCGTGGGCGTGGTAGTCACGATGATGTTGCCCGAGGCGTCGCAGGTCTTGACCATGTCGCTGCGGATGTACCCCTCCAGGCCATCGCCCGTGCGGATGGCGTACCAGCTGTAGCTGCCGCCCTGCACCAGGGAGCCGTAGTAGGGCACGACCGTGCCACGGTTCAGCCGGCCCACGATGGTGGAGCCGCCCGCCGTGCTGCGGACGTTCACGCCGCTCTTGACGGTGATGACGTAGCCCGTGCTGGCTTCAGGCGCCGCGCCGGGGTTGTTGCCCAGCCACTGCTCGTACTCCGCGGTGGTCATGACCTCCACGCAGGTGCCCAGCACCCAGAGCTCCGTTCCTTCATATACAATGCGGTACCACAGGCTGGTACCCACGGTCTTGGTGCCCGTGTAGGTCATGACCGTGCCGGTGCGGACCTTGTAGGGCGCAGCCGCATCGCGGGAGGCGGAGGCGCGCAGGTTCACATAGTCCAGGACGGTGATGACGTAGTTGCTCAGCGTGGGGGTGGGCACGGGGGTCTCATCGGGGATGGTGCCGTTCTGCAGGTAGCTCAGCTCCTGCGAAGCGGACAGCTTGAAGGCGCAGTCGCCGCGCACCCAGCCGGTGTAGGCGCCCGCCTGCACGGGATACCAGGTGTACTGGCCATAGTTGACCGCCAGGCCGCACATGGGCCACACGGTGTTCCTCTTCAGCTGGGTGATGGTGTCGCCGGCGACGTTGTCGCGCAGGTTGGTGCCGCTGGCCGTGATCTGCACATAGCCGTAGGCGGACAGGGTGGGCGTGCTGCCGGTGCTGCCGCCGGGGACGGGCGTCGGCGTGGCGGAAACTTCGTTGCCGTTGGCGTCGCACAGCACCATGCAGTCGCTGCGGATGTAGCCCAGGCGGCCATCGGGGGTGCGCACGGGGTACCAGTCGTAGCGGCCGGAGGAGACCTTCGGGCCCGTCAGGGGCAGGATCAGGTCCCGGGGCAGCTGCACCTGGGAGGTTCCGCCGGGCTTGTCGCGCAGGTTGACGCCGCTCTTGGTCAGGCGGATGTAGCCATAGGCGCTGCCCACTTCCGGGGTCGGGGTGGGGGTGACGACGGGCGCGACAATGGAGCCGCCATCCGCCGCACAGACCACCACGCAGTCGCCGCGCAGATAACCGCGCAGGTCGCCGTAGAGGACGTAGTACCAGGTGTAGTCAGAATCCGCCGGGGTGACAGGCGCGCCGATGCAGGGCAGCACCTCGCCGCGCGGCACCTGCGCCACGGTCTCTCCGCCGGGCTTGAGGCGCAGGTTCACGCCGGCCTCGACGGTCTTCACATAGCCGTATGCGCCGGAGTAATCCGGGGCCGGAGTGGCCGTCGCGCCACCGGTGTAGCCCATCAGGGTGATCACGTCCTCGCGGACGTAGTAGATGACGCCGTCAACGCCATAGTAGACCGGATACCAGAGGTAGCCGTTCTTGGACTGCGCCGCACCGACGATCTGCAGCAGGCTCCCCTTGCCCTCCCACTGGGCGCGGGTGGTGCCGCCGGGCGCGTCGCGCAGGTTCGCGCTGTCGTAGATCAGCTTGGCATAGCCATAGGCGCTGGGGGCAGGCGTGGGGGTGTAGCCCACGGACAGCACGCGGATGTAGTTGGACTGGATGTAGCCCTCCTGACCATTGTAGCGCACGCGGTACCAGTAGTCGCTGCCCACCTGCGCAGGAATGGTCACCAGCTCCACCACAGTACCGGCGTTCAGCTTGCCGATCAGGCCGCCATCCAGGCTGGGGGCGGTGCGGAAGTTGGTGCCGCTGGCGGTCACCTGGCCGGTGGCGTTGGTCACCGGGGTGCCAGAGCCAACGCCATCGGAGACGTAGTCGTCCTCCTCATCGCCGGGGTTATAGGCCGGGGTGGCCGTGGGAGTGGCCGTCGCGCCAACCATGATGCCCACGTCGAAGCTGCCGCCGAAGCCGCCGATCACATCCGAGGGGATGTTCGCGCTGCCCGAAGTCGGGGTGGCCGTGGGGGTGGCCGTCGCCGCCGGCACGCTCCCGCCGTTCAGGTACTGCTGCGTTTCCTCCGCCGTCATCGGACGGAAGGCGTTGGCGCGGACATAGCCAATGTAAGTGTTATCCTTATTAGGATCGGGGTGGGTGCTGTTGACCTTGTACCAGTACTCCCCATCGCCCTCCACCATATCCAGGATCTCGCAGACGAAGCCTGTGTCGATGCGGAACCAGTACGTTGCCTCGGTGGTGGGCTTTTTGCGCACCGCCACCCGATCGAGCGTCGCCACGCCATAAGCGCCCTCTGCCGCCGCCATCCCCAGGGACAGCAGCAGCGCCAGCACGACCGTCAACGCCGCAAACCACTTGATACCATGCTTCATGGTGATATCACCTCAACTACCTCACTCGGGCCGAATCGCGCTGTTTTCATAAAAGGCGCGGTTCTCCTGTGTACATTCTATTGCAAATCCCGCGGAAAGTCAAGGTCGTGGGAGAATGTTACGGGGGGATTTACATCGAGGTGTTGCAGAAGAGAGAGCCATAGCATTCCTATTGAGATGTATCCTCGCCAAATCACCATCATTCGAGTTTTTGGTAACAATAGAGCGTCCTTCTATTAACCTTGCGTGTAGATGTCTCTTCCACATACTCATCCTGCCATGCAGAACACTCACTCCAACCGTAAGATACGCTTCTGGTTTTATATCGATATACCGTCACCTTCTCCGATGTAAGCCAATACCGATTCCCATCATAGATTCTTCCATTTGATCTTCCATCCAGCTCACTTCCCGACGAGTGATCCGAATAATAGAAAGCATTCGACCAGAGTCCCTTATCGTTATAAAGTGTAATACCGCAACCATAACATTTCACCTTAGAACCATGATATGGATTATGACGCCCACATATATTGCATTTCGCAGCCCACCATTTATATTTTACGTCCATTTCTTCACGCATAAGATTGGAGTCAGCTATCTCCCTACGAGTCATTGTCCAAAGGCTCCAACTACTCCACGGGCTGTACTCAACTTCTTGATCCCGATACTGGTACTGTGTCCTTCTGTCAACAATCCGAGTAACACCATCCTCTTTCGGAGGTATTTCAGTCCATATCCGGGGACCCCACGTCGCCGCATACACGCTCCTCTCAGTCGATCGTCCGATCACATTCCCGTACCGGTCAATCGCCTCCACCTGATACGTGCTGTACATGCGCCCTGTGATGCCATCATCCGCGTACTTCATCGCGGATGTCTCTTGGATTGTCGTCCAATCGCCGCGCTCGTTATCCTTCCCCTTCGCCCGTTTCACGCGGTACTTCACCGCGCCACTGACAGACGACCAGGACACCGTAGCAATCTCAGAATCTTCATTATAGGCAATATCCATGGTCATCGAAACAATAGCAATAGGTGTAGGTGTAGGCGTTGGGCTCGGCGTAGGTGTCGCAGGCGGCGTGGTCACGGGCGGTGTGGTCACAGGCGGTGTGGTCACAGGCGGTGTGGTCACGGGCGGTGTGGTCACAGGCGGTGTGGTCACGGGCGGTGTGGTCACAGGCGGTGTGGTCACGGGCGGTGTGGTCACAGGCAGCGTGGTCACAGACAGCACGCCGCAATGCTGGCACTCGCTGTCCACATAGACATGCGCTTCTTCACGAGTCGTTGCCGGCATACGCTGCAGCTCTTTGCCGCAGTCGTTGCAGACCTTCGTCTGCACCTCCGTGACGGTGTGATACACACTATTGTTACTCTTATAGGAAGCTTTCGTCTGCCAGCTGCTGTGGAGATGTTCGCATGCCGTCCCCCCCTCATTCCGCAAGAAGTACGCGCCAGCTGCCGCAGCAGCCAGCAGCGCCAGCACCAGCAGCAGAATCCACCCTCCGGACTTGCGCGGGGGTGGCGGAGGCGGCGGTTCTTCCCCCGACTCTCCGCCGCACTTCCGAATGATCTTCTCCACGTTCTGCTCCACCAGCTCATACCCATCGCCCTCCATGTTGATGCACTGCAGGTGGCGGTACTGGAAGTGCTTGGGCAGGCGGCAGGGATCCATACCACCGTAGAGCAGCGGGATCAGCCGCTTTTCATCGTCGCCCGACATCATGCGCAGGAAACGCAGCCACTCCGCCTGCACCCATTTACTGTGCAGGTATTCGGAATCGGAACAGACCACCAGCATCACTTTCGAGGTCTTCAGCGCATGGTAGATCATCGCCTCGTAGTCCTCACCCGCGGCGTGCTTCTCCATCTCAAGGGGCGCAAAGAAGACCCGGTAACCTTTGTCCTTCAGGCGCATGTAGAGATTGTTTGCGCGCTTGTAGTCCTCCGTATAGCCGCCCTCCGGATGGCTGCACTTGTGGCATATGAAAATGTCAAAGTCCGGTTTGGTCTCTGCCATGTGACGGATGCGCAGAATCGCACGATCAATATAGGCCGCTTCCTCCTGGATCTGCGACCGCAGGGCCGGATCGGCCAGCTGGCATGCATACTCATAATCCGGCTGTTCCCGCAGAGGTACCATTTCATCCGGGCGATGGATCATGTAGAAATTCCGCCCATCCTCCGACACTGGAGCAGCACCATAATGGCACAGCAAGCGCCCCCACAACGCCTCAGCATTGTCGGGGGCAAAGTTGAGCACCAAATCATAGCTTGCCCGGGCACGATCGAACTCCATCGCCTTCTGCAGCCGGATGGCATGACGGAAATTCGCCAGCACCGTGCCCTCCATCTTCGGCTCCTGATTCCGCGTGCTGCAGGCCGGACAGGCAAGCACACCCACATTTTCCGGAAACTTCATCAGATAGCCACAGCAGCGGCATTCCTTTATCGTTGGCACGAGGTTTCCCTCCAATACCCGTTTTATGGATATTGTACCACAAGAATCCACCGCAAGCAACATAATATCGAAAAAAGGAGAGCCGCCGCGCCTGCAGCAGCCCTCCCGGGGGATTTACCTGACCTCCAGCGTCCCCTCCGGAATGAATCCGCGGGTCTTCTTGCCGTTCGCCGTGCACTCGATGTAGTACCAGGTGTCCTGACCGTTGACATAGGTGCCCAGGTAGGTCACGTTCGTGCCGGAGTTGAGGGTGAAGATGGTGGTCTCGAGGCCGTAGGGATCATCCGTCAGGGCGACCCGCTGGGTGGTCCTGGCCGCCTTGCTGGCAAAGGTCAGCACACCGGTATCGATCGTACCGCTGAACGTGCCCTTCTTGATGTAGCCCGTGCGGTTGCCGCCACCGTTGGTCTCGTAGGTGATCATGTACCAGCCGGTGCTGCTGTCGTAGCCCCAGACGTAGAAGTCGGCGTAAACCGTGCATTCCGCCTTGCCGTTGGCAGCGCGGTAGTAGTTCGTGCCGGGGCCGGAGTAGACCGGGACAGAGTTCTGCCTGCCGAGCCGGTTCTTCCTGGGCGCAGACAGCGTCACATCGAAGGGCGTATCCTTCTTTGCCTGCGTGATGGTCACCGTCTGCGTCTGTGCGCCGCATGTGAAGGTAACATAGCCCGTGCGGGAGCTCGTCATGGACGAATTCTCCGAGATCGTCACCTTCACCGTCGCGTTGCCCGTGCCGCTGGTCTTGTCCAGCGTGATCCAGCTTGCGTCGCTCGTTGCGCTCCAGCCGCCGTTGGCCTTCACCGAGACGGACACGGTCTGCTTCTCCGCCGTAACGCTCTTGGACGTGGGCGTGGCAGACACGCTGTCCGCCTTGGCCTGTGTGATCGTCACCGTGCACGAGGCCGTACCACGGTTGATGGTGATCCTGCCCGTGCGGG
>JAFQQT010000042.1 GCA_017410455.1 Clostridia bacterium | reverse complement strand
TCGGTGATGCCGTAGCCGTCAACGCCGTGAGCGTTGTTGAACGCCTTCAGGTCCTCCCAGGAGGCGAAGCCGTACTTATCCAGAACAGGCTGCAGCTGAGGCATGCGGCCTTCGTAGTTTTCAAACAGAGCCATTTTCACATACCTCCTTGCTTACTGATGACGGGGATCGATCCACTCGACCGCGCCGTCTTCGGGCTTGAAGCGGCCGTAGGTGCCGATGTTCTTGGCGTAGGCTTCGTTGGGCTCCATGCCCTTCTTGATGGCGTCCATCATCTTGCCCAGGCTCAGGAACTGGTAGCCGCAGATCTGGTGATCCTTGTCCAGGGCGATCTTGAGCACGTAGCCCTCGGCCATCTCCAGGTAACGGGGGCCCTTCTCGAGGGTGCCGTACATGGTGCCGACCTGGCTGCGCAGGCCCTTGCCCAGATCCTCCAGACCAGCGCCGATGCGCAGGCCGTCCTCGGAGAAGGCGGACTGGGTGCGGCCGTACACGATCTGCAGGAACAGCTCGCGCATGGCGGTGTTGATGGCGTCGCACACAAGGTCGGTGTTCAGCGCCTCAAGGATGGTCTTGCCGGGCAGGATCTCGGACGCCATGGCGGCGGAGTGGGTCATGCCGGAGCAGCCGATGGTCTCGACCAGCGCCTCCTGGATGACGCCCTGCTTGACGTTCAGGGTCAGCTTGCAGGTGCCCTGCTGAGGAGCGCACCAGCCGATACCGTGGGTCAGGCCGGAGATGTCGCGGATCTCCTTCGCCTGCACCCAGCGGCCCTCTTCAGGAATGGGCGCGGGGCCATGGTTCGGGCCCTTGGCGACACAAACCATTTCTTCAACTTCCTTGGTGTAAAGCATCGGAATTTTCCTCCTATCTGATGATAGTGTGACGCCCGGCGTTGCTGCCGGACATGCGCAGGAGGATATCCTCCGCCTGCGGGGCTGTGGCCTTTGCCATGCCACAGATGATTATATCACAGTTTTTCGCATTACGGAAGGGGGGAAATGCATTATTTTCTGAATTTGTGAAAGAATTCACCATTCTGTCCGGTCATCCATGGCGATTTCCCGGATGATGGCGCAGCCTCCCCTGCCCCGTTCACTTCCACTCCACCGATGCATACAGCGCCTTCCCCGCGCCGTTGCCCAGCAGGCTGTAGCCGACCTTGCCCGTCAGCCGGCTGAATATCTCGCGGTTCATGGCGGGCTCCTCGCCCACCCTGTGCAGGGCCTGGGTCAGGTCCTCCAGCGTCAGTGCGCGGCTGCCGCGGATGCGCACATGGGTGAGCTTCTCGCCGGCCAGGCGCCGCCGCCAGATCTCCCTCGCCGCAGCGTCCACGGTGGTGAAGGCCGTGCCGCTGGCGTGGTAGTAGTCGTGCCCCGCTGCAAGGCTGGCGGAGATGGGCTGCGTCTCCTTCTCGGCCGTCCAGGTCAGGCCGTTCTCGGCGGCCTCCTGCCGTCCCATCAGGAAGGAGGCGTAGTCCGTCAGCATCCGCCGGGACTGGCTGCGCGCCACCGCTGCGGCGGAGGCGTCCATCGCGTAGCGGTGCATGCCCACCTCCACCAGGTTCCACATGTGCCCGCCGGCGGTGCTGCGGCCGCTCTGCAGCTCCATGCGGAAGCCCAGCATGCCCCCCAGCAGGTACATCACGCCCGCAAAGCCCTGGCAGTTGGCGATCCTGCGCAGCAGCGCCTGGGCGGCGCTGGTCAGGAGCCTGAACTCCGCCGTGCGCTCGTCGCCGGCCTTGTAGTTGATGGTCGCGCCCACGTAGCTGTAGAGCATGTAGAGCTGCTCGATGGGCCTCTTGCGGCGGCTGGCGATGCTGCGCACGATGGTCTGCGCCTGCTGCACGGCCTGCAGCTCCTCCGCAGGGAGCTTCGCCGTGCTGTGGCTGCGCCAGGCGTCCAGCATGCGCACGCAGGCGTGGTAGGTCACCCTGCAGCGCACCTCCTTCAGCTGACCGCCCTGGTTGGACATCGTCGTGTGAACCGAGCAGACGCGGGGCATCAGCGCCATCACGAGGCTGCCCACATCGCCCCCGGGGCACCGCGCCAGCAGCGCGCCCGCAGGCAGGAAGCTGAACTCCTCCACCCGCTGGCTCTCCAGCTGACGCACCCAGGCTTTCAGGGCCGCTACGGTCGAAATCGTTCTCACTGCATTGCTCATCTTCATGCACCTTCCGGTCCTTCGTCATTCCTTGCCTGCCGCAGGTTCAGGGCGCGTCCGCCGCCCCGTCCGCATCGCGGCCCCTGAGCCCCCTGGGACGCGGCGCGCCTTCATCGTGCGTGGCATCTTTGCTCCCCCGGCGCATATGCTGCACCGAAAGGCGGTGCAGGCCATGACGCTGAGCGAGCTGCGGCAAAAGGAAGTCATCAACACCCGGGATGGCCGGAGCCTGGGGCGGGTGTGCGACATCGTGTTCTGCCCCTGCGAGGGGCGGGTGACGGCCATCGTCGTGCCGGGGGAATTCTGCCTCTCCGCGCTCCTGCGGGGCGAGAAGGCCGGCGTGGTCATCCCGTGGGAGCGGCTGTGCAAGGTGGGCGACGACGTGATCCTCGCCGACCTCCCCGACCTGTGCGAATGACCGCATGCAAGCCGCATCCCGATCATAACACGGATGCGTGCGCCTCGCAACACGCCCGCCGCCTCCCGCCAGACAAAGCCCCCGCCGCAGGGGCAGGGGCGTGGGTCAGCGGGGCACGTCCTCCGCGTCCAGCAGCGGCACGCCCATCTCCGCCAGCGTGCGCGCCAGCAGCCCCTGCCCGGGGATGCGCACGCCGGTGAAGCTGCCGTCGTAGATCTGCTTCACGCCACAGCTGGGGCTGCGGGACTGGAGGATCGCCAGGTCGATCTTTTCCCCGGCGATGCGTCCGCACACGCGCGCCACGCCCAGGCGGAAGGCGGCGGTGCAGTCCTCGCCGTCGCGGGTCAGCACGCGCTCCCCCACCCATTCCACGGGCTTTCGCGGGCAGGGCAGCCCGCCCTCCACCTCCGGGCACACGGGGATCACCCGGTGGCCCGATACATAGCGCAGCACGGCCTCATTGCGGTTGTTGCCGCCGCTGTACTTGCAGTTCTCGCCCAGCAGGCAGGCCGATACGAGGATGGTCACGTGCAGTCCCCCCCCTGTCAGTTCTCCAGCTTCTCCTTGATTTCGCGGCCTTCGCGCAGCAGGCGCATCATCGCGTCGCGGTCGCCATCGCGCAGCGCGTCGCGGTACTCGGTCATGCGCGTCACCAGATCCTCCACCACGGGCAGCAGGGCCTCCCGGTTGCCGAAGAACAGCTCCGTCCACATGCCCTCGTTCAGCCGGGCCACGCGGGTCATGTCCGCGAAGCTCCCGGCGGAAAAGCCCCGGTGGCTGGCCGCCAGCGGGCATTTCACATACGCGCTGGACACGATGTGCGCCAGCTGGCTGGTGTAGGCGATCATCTCGTCGTGGGTCTTCGGGTCGGTGAACTGCACGCGGCGGAAGCCCAGGTCCAGGAAGAAGTCCCGCGCCCGCTGCAGCAGCGCCGGGTCGTCGAGGCCATCGGTACACAGGATCATGCTGGCGCCGTCGAAGAGGTCGTCCTTTGCGTAGCGGAAGCCGCTGAACTCGCGCCCGGCCATGGGGTGGCCGCCGAGGAAGTGCCACCCGCCCGCCCTGGCCAGCGGCACGAGGGCTTCGCAGATGGCCTGCTTGACGCCGCCGCAGTCGATCACCAGGCAGCCGGGGCGGAAGTCCCCCGCGTGGGCGGTGACCCAGTCGATGATCGCGCCGGGATACAGGCTCACCAGCACCATGTCGCAAGTGCCCAGGATCTCGCCCGTGAGCTCACCGTCGATGGCGTCCAGCAGCAGCGCCTGCTGGATGGTCTGCGGGTCCAGGTCGCAGCCGTAGACGGCGTGGCTGGTGTGCAGCCGGATGGTGCGGGCCAGCGATCCGCCGATCAGGCCCAGTCCGATGATGGCAATGTTCATGGGGAAGCCTCCGTTCTGCCGATACTACCCTGTGATCATTCGCCGCCGGGCACGGCTTCTCCTGCCCGCGAACACAGGAAACACAATCCGCCATGCCCGCTTGACAAACGCGCGTTCGTATGATATACTGACATTGCGAACGGTTGTTCGTAATTCAAGCAAAAAAAAGGAAACAGAAATATGAGTGAACTCCCCCGTAACATCCAGCTGGAGGAGGACCTGAAGCGCCTGAAGAAGATGAAGCCGTGGGCCAGCCCGCGCTACAGCTTCTCGGACGTGGGCAATGGCTACCTCTTCGCTGATTTTTTCAAGCATCGTGCGCACTACGTGGCTGACCGCGGGTGCTGGTACGTCTACACAGGCAAATGCTGGGAGTGCGACAGGGGCGCGATGCTGGTCATGTCCCTGTGCAAGCAGCTGACGCACCTGCTGTGCCAGCTGGCGCCGACCATCGAGGCGGAGGACGTCCGCGAGCGCTTCGCCTCCCACGTGATGCGCTGGCGCACCCGCCGCACCCGCGAGACGCTGCTCAAGGAGGCCGCCGAGGTCTACCCGCTGCGCATGGACGTCTTCGACCGCAACCCGATGCTCCTCAACTGCCTCAACGGCACCCTCGACATGCAGGAGATGATCCTGCGGCCCCACGCCGCCGGGGACTTCATCACCCGCATGGCCAACGTGTCCTACGACCCCCACGCCGACACAAAGCCCTGGGAGGACTTCATCGCCGCCGTGTGCGAGACGGACAACGTGCTGCACCCCTGCGACATGTCCGCCGACCCCGAGACGGGCGAAATCGACGCCGCCGCCTTCGCCGAGGCGCTGGAGGCCACCACCGGCAAGCAGGCCTTCCTGCAGGAGAGCCTCGGCTACGCCCTCACCGGCCGCACCCACCACGAGTGCATGTACATCCTCTACGGCCCCAGCACCCGCAACGGCAAGTCCACCCTGCTGGAGACCTTCTCGGCCCTGATGGGCACCTACGCGGCCGTCGCCATGCCCGAGACCCTCGCCCAGCAGGCCTTCGCCAGCAGCCGCGGCCCCTCCGAGGACGTGGCGCGCCTGGCCGGCACGCGCTTCGTCACCCTGTCCGAGCCCGACCGGGGCATGCGCCTCTCCGCCGCGCTCATCAAGCAGCTCACCGGCAACGACACCGTCACCTGCCGGTATCTGCACGAGAACAGCTTCCAGTTCCGCCCGCAGTTCAAGCTCTTCCTCAACACCAATCACCTGCCCGCCGTGGGCGATGACACCCTCTTCCGCTCCGGCCGCCTGAAGGTGCTGGAGTTCACCCGCCACTTCAGCAGCACCGAGCGCGACGCCTCCCTCAAGACCCGCCTGCAGGATCCGCTGATCCTCTCCGGCGCGCTCCTGTGGGCCCTGCAGGGCCTGCAGCGCATGCTGGACAAGGGCTACACCGTGCCCGCCTGCGTGCTGCAGGCCGGCGAGGAATACCGCCTGGACGCGGACGCCGTGGGGCAGTTCATCGCCGACTGCCTCGTCCCCTGCGCGGACGCCCGCATGAAGACGGCCGACGTCTACCGCGCCTACCGCGCCTGGTGCGAGGAGAACGGCTTCCCCTGCGAGAACTCCGCCGTGTTCCGGCATGAGCTGGCCCGGCACGGCACCGTCAAGCGCGGCCGCGTCGACCGCAGCAACCCCACCAACATCCTCATCGGCTACAGCTTCGCCTGACTGGTTATTGCTTCATCACCATGTAGCGCCGTGCCGGCTGCATATGTGTTCGCTGCACATCGCAAAATAAATGCAATACACATGGAGCCGCTACAGCGCTACAAGGTTATCCTTTCATCACCGATCGAAACGGAAAAAAGGGAGTCCCCTGCGGAACTCCCTCTTGCGATATGGCATGGATCAGGCGCTGGCCTGGCCTTTGGCCTTCTCAGCCGCCTTCTCCACCCTGGGCACATGGTATTCACACCTGGGGTCGAACTTCACCGACTCCGGCGGGACCTCCAGCTTCTCCGGGTGATTGAGCAGGTCGCGCATCATGTCGAAGAACTGCGCGTAGTGCGCGCCGGAGCAGACGCGCTCGTCCGCGGTGATGCCGATGGGCAGGAAGCGCTTCATGCGGGTGACGCCCTTCTCCACCACGGCCACGCGCTCCGCCGTGCCCATGCCGAAAAACAGGCTGGTGGAGCCGAAGTTGTAGATGTGGTGGTTGACGTGGTGCAGGCCGATGGAGGCGTTGTTGGTGATGTACATGGAGGTGTGGAAGGGCAGCTCGTCCAGCAGCGCGCCGGGGCACAGGCCGTAGCGGTCCAGCAGGCGCACCAGGCTCACGATGGCCGTGGGCAGGCCGGGGATGGCAAAGAGGAAGCGCACCAGCTTGTCCACGAAGTTCTGGTTCTCCACGCCGCGGCTGGCTTCGATGACCTTCATCATGCGGTCGCGCACGTCAAAGATGGTGTCGGTCAGGTCGAACTTGATCTTCACGGCCGTCTCGCCCGCGTCGGGGTCGGTCATGTCCTTGAGCATGGTGAAGGACACCGAGCAGCAGTTGCGGGAGAAGAACTGCTTGTTCATGATGTAGCGGTTGATCTCCGGGTGCTGGCTGACGGTGCGGACAAAGGCGGCGATGATGATCTGCATGAAGGTGATGCGCTCGCCCTCCATGCCCTTCTTTGCAATGTAGCGGGCCATGAGCTCGTAGTCGGCCTTGTGCTGCAGGAAGACCTGCGCGTCGCACCTCATGGGCATCAGGTAGGGCGTGATGCGGACAACGGGGTCGATATCCTTCACCCGGCGGCCATCGGGACGGAATCCGAACATGGGCGTTCCCTCGCTTTCGTGTGTTTGTGACGCGATGCTTGCACCTTCTATTGTACTGTCGAAACGCGTTTTGTCAAGTCGCGCGCGGAAAAAAGCCGCCCATTTGACACCATCCGCCGGAGATGCTACAATAGCATTACCACACCCGCGAAAGGAGGCGTCGCCATGGACGCGCCCTACTCGTCCTCCCGCAACAGCTTCCACCTGATGCGCTTCGTGCTGGCGGCGCTGGTCATCCTCTGCCACAGCTTCACGCTCCTTGGGCGCACCACGCCCCTCTCCGCCCTCACCGGCGGGCTGATGAACGAGGGCACCCTGGCGGTGGATGGGTTCCTCACCATCAGCGGCTTCCTCATCTGCCAGAGCGCGGTGCGCAGCCGGAACGCGCTGACCTTCCTGGGCAAGCGGCTGGCGCGGATCCTGCCGGCCTTCTGCTGTGCGCTGGCGTTCTCCGCGCTGCTGGTGGGCGCGCTGGTCTTCCCGGGGGACGTCGTATCCTACGTGCGCCAGGGCGAGGGCGGGCCGCTGACGTGGATCGTCAACTGGCTGACGCTGAACGTGATGCCTGAGCAGTGGGGCGTCAGCGGCGTGTTCGCCGGCAACCCCACCACCAGCCTCAACGTGAGCCTGTGGACGATCAAGTTCGAGTTCGCGCTGTACCTGGTCATGGCGCTGCTGATGCTGACGACCCTGAGCCGCCGCCGGGCGACCTACATCGTGTGCTTCTCGGTGTTCCTGATCCTGCGGACGCTGCTGATCCCCTTCGGCGTGCGGCTGTGGGACGTGTACGACACGCGCCTGTGGCTGCTGAGCCACTGGAATTACGACCGGCTGACGGAGACGGGGCTGTTCTTCTTCACCGGCACGCTGCTCTACGCCTACCGGCAGGAGATCCCCCGCCGGTGGTACCTGGCGGTGATCGCGCTGCTGGCGCTGGTGGTGTGCGGCTTCTTCCGCTTCGTGCCCGCGCAGGTGGACGCCGCGCAGGACGAGGCCGCCCGCCTCATGTGGCAGCTGGGCGAGCTGCCCCTGCGCCTGGTGTACTGCGCCGCCGTGCCCTGCCTCGTCATCTACCTGGGCGGCTCGCCCCTGTGCAGCGGCTTCAGCCGCCTGGGCGACCTGTCCCTGGGGATGTATGTGTACAGCTACCCCATCCAGCAGATGATCATCTTCTGCGCTCCGGAGATCACGCCGCTGCCCCTCTTCGCGCTGACGCTGGCGATCGTGCTGCCCCTGGCCGCCTGGAGCTGGCGGACGATCGAGGCCCCCGTGCTGCGGCTGAAGCACCTGAAGCAGCGCAGCGGGGCAGAGCGCTGACCCCCGCAACACAACAAACGAACCGGGCCGCCCCGACAAAAGGGACAGCCCGGTTTTCCTGTGGATCCAGCCGCCGGATCAGGTGCTGCTTCCGCCATCGGCTCTGTTCTGCGCGTTCTTGTCCGCCGCATGGATCGCGCCGACCACGCCGCCGACGGGGCCTGCGATGATCGAACCCACCACCGCGCTGCCGATGACGCTCTTCTTCTTCGGCTGACTGCTCTGATGCTTTGCCATTACGCGGTAATATTCTTCCTCGTCGCTGTGTTCCTCGTCCGTCTTCCAGGCAAAGCAGAGGCACGCAATGACGGAGATCGCCGCCGCCACCGGAATGACGGGGATTTCAATGGAATACGACGCGAACGAAAACGACCCCAGCCAGACAACCACCAGGAAGAGCGGAAAGCTCACGATCAGGTAGGTGAAAAAGCTGCCCCAGCGGATCCGTTTCTTCTGCTTGTTCATGCGATTCATGCTTCCTTTCCATGCTGTGCAGCGAATGCTGCCGGCGCAGGCTCACGCCCTGCGCTGCCTGACTGTGCCGCAATCGGGGCAGGTGCCCAGGTGTCTGGGATTGCGCGCGCCGCATTCCGGGCAGACCCAGCCGTCGGCCGGGGGCTGCATCTGCGCGGGCGCCGATTTTTTCTTTTCAGTTGACATGCTCCTGTGAGCTTCCTGCGCTTTATCCGCCATTGCCGTTACCCTTCCGGCAACTTCCTTTGCCTTCCCGGCTGCCGCTGTCGCCATATCCATCATCGCAGCCCGGACATGATCAGCCTCCGGCTGCAGATCGAGGTTCTTTTCGTGGGACTCCACCACCACCGCGATTGCCCGCAGGCCCAGCGATGACAGCCAGCCCATCAGCTTGCACACGACCGGGCACAGCGCCGCAATGACCAGATACAGGCAGCCGGCTTCGTGGTTGTAGTCCATGATGCTGAAAGAGGCGATCGCACACCCCACCAGCGCCACCACACCAGAGATCAGCCAGACCCAGTAGGTGATCCGCGCAAGCGTCCGGATGCTCCTGCTGGGGCGAACCTGCCCGGCTTCGGTTTCAAAGTACTTGTTCAGTATCCCCATGTTATCCTCCTTTGCGATGATATTCTGTGCGGAGGGCATGCCTCCGTCAGCCACTTCTGTAAGAGCGCTCAGCACCCTTTGCCGAGCAGGCTGATGATGTCGCGCAGCTGGGCCGCTTCCTCCCCTTCGAGCCGCTGGACGAGCTCCAGCAGGAAATCCATCTGTTCC
>JAFQQT010000041.1 GCA_017410455.1 Clostridia bacterium | reverse complement strand
GAAGTACATCGCCGCGCCGGTATCGGGGATCACGCCCTTGGCGTTCTCGCCCGCTGCCTTGGGGTTGTTGCTGCCCTGCACGGTGTAGGCAGCCTCGCCGTTCACGGTGACGGCGTTCTCCTTGGCGGCCATGTCCTCCAGCGCGTACACGGGGTACTCGCCCTGCTGGCCTGCGACGATGGACGTTGCGCCATCGGGGTTCAGCACGAGGGTGAAGCCGTCTTTCATGCCGGACTCTGCCATGACTGTCGCAGGGATGATACAAAACAGCATCATCATCACAACCACCATGCCCAGAACGCGAATTGTCCTCTTCATGCCTGTTCCTCCTTCTTTGTCCATGCAGGACATGCCTGCAGGTAAAGGTTTATACAAAATATACTACACGATTTTGTCGAATTTGCAATAGCAAAACGATTGAAATACATAATTCCGGAAGTTGCACCAAAAACGAACAGCAGAATTTGTAAGCATTTACATGTCAAAAAGGGAATCCCCCCCATTCCATTTGCCGAAATGCGGGGGGAACTGAATTAACAGCGGCGCTTCTTTCTCTTGCGCCTCTGCGCCGTTCCCGGGGGCACGGGCGTTGGCGGAGGCGGATCCGATGGAGCAGGCACAGGCGCGCATTTGTCATCAGGTGCAGCACCCTTATCCAGCGCAGAGATCTTCTCGGCAAGCGAGGGCGCATGGGGGGTATTCACCCACTCCCCCAGCAGGCGGTAGACAGCTGCCGTCAGCGGTACGAAGATCAGCATGCCGGGAATGCCCATCATGCCGCCGCCAATGGTGACGGCTGCCAGCACCCAGATGCCCGGAAGCCTCAGGGAGTTGCCAACCACGCGGGGGTAGATGAGGTTCCCCTCGATCTGCTGCAGGATGAGGATGAAGATAATGAATCCGAGCGCCTGATAGGGCGACACGGAAAAGAGCATGACCGCGCCGAGAATCGCGCCAATATATCCGCCGGCAATGGGGATCAGCGCGGTTACGCCCATCAATGTACCGATCATGGGCGCGTAGGGCATGCGGAGCAGCAGCATCCCCAGCGTACAGAGCACGCCCAGGATCAGCGCTTCTGTCAGCTGGCCGACGATGTAGGCATGAAAGCAGTCGTCCAGCACCTGCAATACATGACGCAGCCGGGTGGTGATGTCCTTGCCCAGCACGCGCCCGCACAGCCGATAGAACTGCGAGCCGATGCGCTCCTTGCTTGCGAGGATGTTGCAGGCGAATATGATGCTCAGGAAGAACGTCACAACCATGCCGATCAGGCTTGTGGTCACGGTGACAGCCGCGTTCATCACCCCTCCGAAGCCGCTGAGGAGCACATGGGCGTACTCCTCCAGAATACCCCTCCAGTCGATGCTGGTGAAGTCCGTGGGGATGTTCTGCTCCCTGAGGTACTCTCCCAGTGCGAAGTGCTCATCCAGCCAGGCGTACAGCTCAGGAACAGCCTCGCCCAGCGCGCGGACAAGGTTGTCAAAGCAGCTGACCAACTGGGGAACGATGATGTTCAGCAGCAGCACGATTGCCGCAAGCAACGTCAGAAACGCCAGCAGCATGCACACAGAGCGACGCGCTTTTATCCAGAGTGGCCTTCTGCAGCCGGGGGCGATCTTCCGCTCGTAGAGGCGCATGAGGATATTGACCACATAGGCGATGGCAGCGCCCAGCAAAAGCGTGCCAGCAGACGCCCACAGGATGCTGATCAGCCCGGCAATGCTTGCCCAATAGTGCGTCGCAAGGAAGAGCAGGAACAGCGACACGCCTGCAATCAGGCAGGATTTCCAATTCAGCTTCATGGTGTATCCTCTCTCACTGGCGCTTCATCCAGCGCACCGAAATCCATAATGGCCCGGATGCTTTCCATCCACTCATCCGGGAAATGTTCGTCCATAAAGGCTTCATGCCTCAGCATTGGCCGGCAGGGTCACAGTGAATACGCAGCCTCCATTAGTGCCATTGTTCACGCTGATGGCGCCGCCGCAGACGTCCAGGATCTGCGCGCACAGCGCAAGGCCGAGGCCGTTGCCCTCCTCCTTATGGGAGCTGTCCAGCTGATAGAATTTGTGGAAGATGCGCTGCTGTTCGATCTCGGGAACGCCGGGCCCTGCATCGGCGATGGTGAACACGATCTGCGCGGCCTGCCGGTGCAGCGTGATGCTGACAAGGCCACCCTGGGGGCCGAATTTGATGGCATTGGCGATCAGATTGCTCCATACATGGTGCATCAGGCTCTCAGGTCCGGTCCAGAGGAGCTCATCCATATCCGCATCGAACTCCGTATCCTTTGTTGACCAGGCGGGTTCGAGCAGCACGAGCGACTGGCGGATCTGCTCATCAAGACGGTATGTGGTGATATTCCCCGGTATGGCGTGGTTTGATACCTTGGACAGCAGCAGTATGTTGCCCACCAGCGCTGACAGGCGCTGCGTGTTGAGCAGGATGCGCTCGATGTATGTACGCTGCTGAATATCCGCGCCAGTGCCCTGCAGGAGGGTCGCATAGCCTTCAATGGCGTTGATGGGCGTTTTGAACTCATGCGAAACGTTGGACACGAAGTCGGTCTGCAGCGTTTCGGTGGCCTGCAGCTCGCGGGTCATGAGGTTGAAGCTGTCGTAGATGGCGCAGATCTCCCGCACGCGGCTCTTGGTGCTCAGCTGAATGGTGAAGTCACCATCGGCGACCTTTTGCATGGCACGGCCCAGCTTCACCACGGGTTTGAGCAGCAGCATATTGACCACAACGGACGCCGCAAGACCGATGGTGACGCTGAAGAACAGCAGCAGGATCAGCGTGGGAACTTCGATCACGCGATCAAACAGGTAGCGCGAAAGCCATGCCAGAACCGAGGCGAGCAGGATTGTTCCCAGGATCTCCGCAAAGGTGACGAGGATGAAGAGAAGATGGATGTTGAGCAGCCCCTTCTGCGATGAAACCTTCTTTCTTTGCTTCATTGCTTGACCACCTTGTATCCGACGCCGCGCATGGTAACGATGAGAAAATCAGGATTATCCCGGAAGCGTTCGCGGAGCCTGCCGATATGGACGTCCACCGTATGGCTGTCCGAGCCGGTGCCAACGCCCCAGATCTCATCCATCAGCTGCTGGCGCGTGAATATCCTGCCCGGAAACGACGCCATCTTGTAGAGCAGCATGAACTCCTTCTGCGGCATGACCTGGCTCTCGCCCCTTTGTGTCACAGTCAGAGAATCCATCTCCAGCGTCGTTCCTCCGATGGTCATCTTCCGGTCGGAGATCATCTTCGCGCGGCGCAGGAGCGCACCTACGCGGAGCACCATCTCGTTGACGTTCACAGGCTTGATCATGTAGTCGTCCGTACCGGAAGAAAAGCCCTGGCGCATGTCGTCGAAGGCTTCCTTGGCGGTGATCATCATCACCGGCAGCATCAGCCCTTCGCTGCGGAGCTCGCGCACCAGCTCGTATCCGTCCATCACGGGCATCATGATGTCGGAGATGATCAGGTCGTAATACTCCTGCCGGATGGCCTCGAGCGCCTTGCGGCCATTGTCCACGCCCGTCACGTCGTATCCATTGCGGGTCAGCACATGGGTGAAGAGCGTACGCAGCTCCGCGTCATCTTCCGCGATGAGAATCCTGTACATGTTCTTTCTCCTTTTGCAGCGCCCACGGCTGCGGACGCCGATCAAATCAGTTCATCGTTCCTGTTGAGCGAAAAAGAAGGCCGCATGTGCAGCCTTCATGCGTTGCTCAGCGCTTCCAGCCGTTGCGCCAGTTCTGCTTCCACTGATAGTGCCTCCACGCATTGCGGATGTTGTCCAGCAGCCGGTCAAAGACGAACACCGCCACGTTGATCAGCGCCGCCACGAGTGCCAGACCATTGTACCAGCTGAAGGAGGGCAGCAGCTGAAGCAGCATCATCGCAAGGCTGATGACTGCCAGCCACTTCAGCCGCAGGGTCAGTATGCCGTAGAGCTGCAGGGGCATCTCCGGATGGATACAGGCCATGGTCAGCATGAGCGAAGTGTTGAGGTAATACGCATCGGCGTAACCGGTGATGCAGCCCGAAAGCACCGCACCCAGCATGCCGGTCGTGTAGAAGAGCGTGAAACGGAAGGTGCCCCAGTGATTCTGAAGCATGCTGCCCATCAGCCAGTCGAAATACAGGCTGATGGCCATCAGCAGGAGATTTCCACCCCCCGTCGGAACAAACACGAACGTGATGACGCGCCACACTTCCCCGCGCAGGATCCTGTCGCGATTGAAGTACAGCAGGCTGGACAGCGTCGTTCCTCCCGATACAATTGGCAGGATGTAGTCCGCGAGGTAGACGATAATGGTTCCGATGACAACGATGGTCATCAGGTTGTGAATGCCCCTGTGGCGGCCGATGCGGGCCTCCAGCCTGTCGATAAGCCTCGAAAGCATATCTATGCGCCCTCTTTCCCTGTGCGTATGCGGCGAACATTTCCGCAGGTGTAGCAGGTCATGGAGAATGCCATCATGACCGTGCATGCCATCGCCATCATATTCGACGCCAGTGGCGGTATTTCCTGCCAGATGATATGAAGGATCATCGCCGAATAGAGCAGGGCCGTCGTGAGCTTGCCATGCCAGCAGGCAGAGGGTACCCGGGATGTGCGCACGACAGCCACTGCACCGCTGACCCCCATGGTGATTTCACGGATCACCAGCAATGCCAGCGGAAGAATCAGCGCGCTGTGCCGGCTGACCAGTACGGCCAGAACAGCCACCACGGTCAGCTTGTCCGCCACAGGATCGAGCACCTTCCCGACGTTTGTGACCGCATGATATCTGCGGGCGATCCAGCCATCGAGCAGGTCTGTTACACCGCTCAGCATGAGCAGAAGCACGCATCCGGCTGCACGCCCTTCTCGCAGGTGCAGCATGATTCCGGGTATCAGCGCAATCCGCATCATCGAGAGCAGGTTGGGGACCGTCAGCAGCTGCCGGAGGAAGGTTCGCCGGGCCATACCGTTCCCTCCCTTCATTTCCTTCAGGAGGCAGTATACCCCGGTTTTGCGAACTCCAAATCAAATATGGCTCAACTTCTGTTGACGAATCCTGCGCGGTACTCTTCGTTCTGGTTGAGGAAGAAAAAAACGGATGCGAAGGTGCATCCGCTGAAGCGGGTCATTTGAACATGTTCTTGCGGGCCATGAAAACGCCAGCCACAAGGGCAACGACGCCCGCGATGCCCAGAATCGCCCAGAATGCCCAGGAGGTTCCGGCCAGGGGAACCTTCACATTCATGCCCCACAGGGAGGCGATGATGGTCGGGATGGACAGCAGCACCGTCAGGGACGTCAGGGTTTTCATGGTGATGTTGAGGTTGTTGCTGATGATGGATGCGAAGGAAGCCGTGGCGTTGCTCATGATGTCCCTGTAGATGGAACACATGTCGATGGCCTGCTTGTTTTCGATGATGACGTCTTCCAGCAGGTCTGTGTCCTCGGGATAGCGGCGCAGCACGTCCTGGCGCATCAGCCGCTCCAGCACCATGGCATTGCCCTTGAGCGAGGTATTGAAGTACACCAGGGACTTCTCCAGCTTCATCATCTGCAGCAGCTCCTGATTGCGGCTGGACTTCTCCAGCTTTTCCTGAATGAGCTGGCTGGCCTTGTCGATCTGCTTGAGGTAGCTCAGGAAGCGGCTGGCATTGCGGTGGAGGAGCTGCAGGATGAAGCGGGCGCGCTTATAGGTCCAGAAATTGCGGATGCGCTCCTCGGTGAAATCGTTGATGATGGGCGTATCGCGGGTGCATACGGTGATGATGACCTCATCGCAGAGCACGATGCCCAGCGGGATGGTGCTGTAGACATAGCCGCTGCCTTCGGTTTCCACGCAGGGGATGTCCACGAGGATGAGGGTGTGCTGGCGCTCGGCGTCATACTCCATTCGGGCAGACTCCTCTTCATCCAGCGCGGCAGGCAGGTAGGTGGGGTCGAGGCCAAAGCGGGTCGTGAGCCCCTCAACCTCTTCCCTTGTGGGGCTTTGCAGGTGCACCCATACGCCCTTTTCAAGGGTGGTGCATTCAATGAGGTGGTCTTCGACGGTCTTGAAGATTCTTCTCATGGCAGAGTCGTCCTTTCTCTTGGGACGGCAGCTCTGCCTCAGCTGATGGGGAAGCAGACTGCCATCCGGTTTGCAGCGTTACTGTACGGGTCGCCGTCCATGTGAACAGTTGCTCCTTTCTTACTTCTTCTGGCCTTTGAAGCCATGATTATCATAACTGCTGAGGGCATGTTTTGTCAATGATTGAACAGAGAAAATTCAATCCGCACCGTTCTGTGTCGGGTCATCGCCCGCCCGATAAGGCACCACAGCGGAGGGCACCACCTGCGAGGCGGGCGTGGCGTGAACCTGCTGGTCGTCAAAGAAGATGTGTGCGCCAAAGGAGGCCAGGATGTCCGTCTTCGGCACGCCGCCCAGGAAGAAAGCTTCGTCCACGCGGACGCCCCACTTCCGCAGCGTCTTGATGGCCCGCTCGTGGGCCGGTGCGCTCCGGGATGTGACCAGTGCCGTGCGGATGGGGGTACTGTCAGCGCCGGCATACCGCGCCTGCAGATTGGAAATGGTCATAAGGAAATTCGCGAAGGGCCCCTTGGGGAGAGGCATGTCCGCCCGTTGTTTCTCATGGGCAATGAAAGCGTCCAGCCCCTGCTGCTTGAATACGCGCTCTGATTCGGCGGAGAAGAGCACAGCGTCGCCGTCAAAGGCGATGCGGATCTGCCCGATGCTGTCATCCGGATGGGGCTGGTGGCCGCCGGTGAGGATCATGCCGGCAGCAACCCCGCTGTCCACGGCCTGCTTCACATCCGGCGCATGAGCGGACAGGAAGAGGTCCGCACGGAAGGCCTTGAGGTAGGGAGCCACCTCAGCTCCGCCCACCAGGGCAGCCCTGGTGATGTCCAGGCCATAATGATGGATCGAGTTGAAGATGCGCAGGGACGTGTCTGCCGTGTTGCGGCTCATGACGATCACTTCCACAAGGCGCTGATCTTCCTTCATCCCGTTCAGATTCAGGAATGCCTTCACCAGCGGGTATGCCGGGCCAGGGGCCAGCACATCCGTCTCGTGCGCCCGCTGATAGTCGCGGTATGCTTCAAGCCCGCAGGATTCGAATACCTGATTGGCTTCCTCCAGGTCAAACAGCGCCCTGGAGGAGATGGCAATCACCAGTGGCTGCGTCAGATCGTAGGCCATTCAATTCCCTCCTTGATGCATCCATTATAGCGCATTCTGATCATCCTTTCAACCACATGCCTTGAAAAAGTCGCGCATATGGAGTAAGATGAACATATCACACTCCGAGGAGATGATGGCGATGACTGGCCGCCGGAATGACTTTTCCACCGGATCGGTGCGCAGGCACATCCTGGCGCAGGCCCTGCCGCTGACGCTGGCGCAGGTGGTGCAGCTGCTTTACAATGTGGTGGACCGCATCTACATCGGCAATATGGCGGATGTGGGCGAACTGGCGCTGACGGGCCTGGGCATCACCTTCCCTGTGATTGTGATCATCGCGGCCTTCACAGCGCTGCTGGGTCAGGGCGGCACGCCGCTGTTCTCCATCGCCCGCGGCCGGGGTGAGGATGAGGAATGCGAGCGCATCATCGGCAACGTGTTCGCGCTGCTCGTGTCGGCTTCAGTAGTGCTCTTTGCATTCTGCTACGCGCTGCGCCGTCCGATCCTCTACCTGTTCGGCGCCAGCGACGCTTCCATCGTCTACGCAGACGAGTACCTGAGCATTTACCTGTTCGGTACGCTCTTTTCCATGATTACCACAGGCATGAACGGCTACATCAACGCCCAGGGATTCCCCCGAATCGGCATGGCGACAACGGTACTGGGCGCAGTGGCAAACATCATCCTCGACCCGATCTTCATCTTTACCCTGAACATGGGCGTCAAGGGTGCGGCTCTGGCAACAGTCATCAGCCAGGCGCTCTCTGCGGTGTGGGTGATGATCTTCCTGACGGGCAGACGCGCGATCCTCCGCCTGAAGCGGGACCTCATCCGCATCAGCTGGCCGCGCACGAAGCGCATCATGTCGCTAGGCGTTACCGGCTTTGTCATGCAGGGCACCAACAGCCTGGTGCAGATCGTCTGCAACACACAGCTGCAGACCTTCGGCGGCGACGTCTATGTGGGCGTGATGACCGTCATCAGCTCCGTTCGGGAGATCCTTTCCCTTCCTGTTGGTGGCATCAGCAACGGCGCGCAGCCCGTTCTGGGTTACAACTATGGCGCCGGATGCAATGGCCGCGTCAAGGAAGGCGTACGCTTCATGTCCCTGCTGGGCGTGGTGTACACGGCGGTTGCCTGGATTATCGTGATGCTCATCCCCGGGCCGCTCCTGTCGCTCTTCGGCTGCAGCGCCGATACGGTCGGCGTCGGCTCCAGGATGATGAACATCTACTTCTTCGGCTTCATCTTCATGTCCTTCCAGTTCGTGGGGCAGAGCACCTTCCAGGGCCTGGGCCGGGCGAAGCAGGCCATCTTCTTCTCGCTCTTCCGCAAGGCGATCATCGTCGTTCCGCTGACGCTGCTGCTGCCGCGCTTCTTCGGCGTGGAGGGCGTTTTCCTCGCCGAGCCCATCTCCAACGCGATCGGCGGCCTGGCCTGCTTCATCACCATGTGGCTGACGGTTTACCGCAAGCTTGAACCCCGTGAGAAATGCATTGAAAGCTGATAGTATCTTCCAGCATGCGTCCCCCTTCCGGCGGACATGATAGCGTCGAACCTGAATTTGAAGGAGGCATGCTTCATGCGAGCAACCGGCATTGTTCGGCGCATTGACGATCTGGGACGGGTGGTCATCCCCAAGGAGATCCGCCGCACACTCCGCATCAGGGAGGGAGACCCGCTGGAAATATATACCGATCGAGATGGCGAGGTCATCCTGAAAAAGTACAGCCCCATTGGCGAGATGTCCAGCTTCGCCAAGGACTATACGGAGAGCCTGTTCCGCTCCCTGGGTCATATCGCAGTCATCGTCGATCGTGATCAGGTGGTGGCCGCCAGCGGCGTTTCGCGCAAGGAGCTGTGGGATAAGCCCATCTCCCGCGAGCTGGAAACGGCCATTGCCGGACGCCAGACCCTTGCCCTCAACCGCGCCAGCGGCGGGCGGGTGATCACCGTCACCAATGAGGAGGACAACAGCGCCGCCTGGACCGCGCAGGTCATCAGCCCCATCATTGCCGATGGAGAGGCCATCGGCGCGGTGCTGCTGATGAGCCGCGAGAATGGTACCCGGATGGGTGATACAGAGCTGAAGGTGGCCGAAACGGCAGCCGGCATCGTCGGCAGGCAGATGGAACAGTGACCGCAGGGGGATCTCCCCCTGTTTTCATTTGCGATTTTCTCCTTGTGCAATACAGCAAAGAGGCGTATAATAGTATGGACTTATGATGAAAGGGTGCATCCCATGGCAGAAAAAGCACAGACGCCCGCACGGGGCAAAACGAAATCCATCATCGGCGGAATGACGGTGCTGGGCCTGGCGGGGATTATCTGCAAGCTGGTCGGCGTGCTGTTTTCCATCCCGCTGCAGTGGATGATCGGCTGGGACGGGCTCGGCGTGTATAACGCGGTGTTCCCCACCTACAATCTGCTGCTGACCATCTCTTCCGCAGGCCTCCCGGTGGCGGTGAGCCGCCTGGTTGCCCGGAGTCTGGCAAAGGACGATCCCCGGAGCGCGAAGCAGGTCTTCCGGACCGCGCTTCTGCTTCTGACAATTCTCGGCTGCATCGCCACGCTGATCATCCTGGGCTGCAGCGGGCTGCTGGCGGGGCGCGTGGGCATCCCGGCCAGCAGGCTGGGGTTCCAGGTGATTGCCCCCTGCGTAGCGCTTGTATGCGTGATGAGCGCATTCCGCGGGCTGATGCAGGGGCAGCAGAACATGACGCCCACGGCGATCAGCCAGCTGATCGAGCAGGTCGGCAAGGTCGCCATCGCACTGCCGCTGGCCTGGCTCGGCACTGTCTATGGCCGCGAGAGCGGGCTGAGTGCAGCCTATGGTGCAGCCGGCGCCCTCCTGGGCACCACGATTGCTGAGGCGGCGGCGCTTCTGTACATGCTGCTGCTCTGGCTGCGCAACCGGAGCCGCCTGGACAGCCTGCCTCAGCTCGCCAATGAACAGAATACCTCCGGTTCGCTGCTGCGCCAGCTCCTGTCCATCTCCATTCCGATCACCATCGGCGCATGCATCGTGCCCCTCTCTCAATGGATCGACAGCGCCATGCTGATGGAGCGCCTGCAGCAGGCCGGCAAGGCCTACAACGAGGCAGAGAGCCTCTACGGACTCTTCACCGGCAGCGTCATCCGTATCATCAACATCCCCACGGCGCTGGCGCTGGCGGTCAGCATGTCCCTGGTGCCTGCCATCAGTTCCGCCAAGGCGGTCGGCGATCAGGAGATGATCAACCGCCAGAGCGACCTCGGCCTGCGCTTTGCATTCCTCATCGGCCTCCCCTGCTCCATCGGCATGTCCGTGCTGGCAGAGCCCATCATGCGCTTCTTCTACGAGAGCGGCTCCAGCAGCGACGCCTACCTCGTCACCGGCGGTGAACTGCTGACCGTATCGAGCCTGACCATCGTGCTCTTCACCGTCGTACAGGCCACCACCAGCATCCTTCAGGGGCTGGGCAAGCAGCGCATCCCCATGTACACTCTGGTGGCGGGTGTGGTGTGCAAGATCATCCTCAACTATGTGCTCTGCGGCATCGATGGGATCGACATTCACGGCGCGCCCATTGCCTCCATCGTTTGCTACACGGTGTCGATGGTGCCGAACCTGTATTACTGCATGAAATACGGCAAGATCCGCTTCAACCTGATGGGCTGGATCGTGCGGCCCGGTATTGCAACGGCAGCGATGGGCCTGGCTGTGTGGGGGCTGCGCGAGCTGCTGCCTTCCGGCCGACTGTTCATGCTGCTGGAGGTCGCGGTGGGTGTGGCGGTCTACGCCGCGGCTGCCCTGGCTGTCCGGGCCATCAGCAAGGAGGATCTGCGCGCCTTCCGCCGCAGAAAGTAACGCAAGAGGTGTATGAAATGAAGCCAGTTATCACCGTTCTTTCCCTGGGGCCCGGAGATCATCGCCTGCTGACGGTTCAGTCGCTGGAGGCGCTGCGCACGGCCCGCCGGCTCATCCTGCGCACAGCGCGGCACCGCACGGCCCAGTGGCTGCAGGAGGAGGGCGTGCCCTTCAGTGACTTTGACGCGCTCTACGATCAGTATGAGGACTTTGACGAGATGCACCGCGCCATGGCGGAGCGACTCTGGCAGATGGCGCAGGATCAGCCCGTGACCTTCGCTGTCATCGATGCGCAGAGCGATGGTGCCGTCCGCGCCCTTCGCGCCAGCACGCCTGAGGGCGGCCGGGTGAAGGTGCTCCCGGGCGTGACCATGGCGGACGCCTGCCTGGCGCTGCTTCCTGATACCTTCGAGCAGACTGGCAGCGTGCGCATCCTCCCGGCGGTGGATGCGGTGACGGCTGCTCCTGACCCGGAGGTGCCCCTGCTCATTACCGAGATATGGGACCGCGTGCTGGCGGGCGACCTGAAGCTTCATCTGACGGATCTCTACGGCGACGAAACGCCCGTGGTTCTCTTCCCTTCGAGCGCGAAGATCAACCGCAAACCAATGGTGATCCCCCTGATGGAGCTGGATCGCCAGCACACCTACGACCACACCGTGTGCCTGTACATCCCGCAGGCACCGCTGAAGGATCGCGAGCGCTACTGCTTTGACGACCTGCTGCGCGTGATGCGCCTGCTGCGCCAGCGTTGTCCCTGGGATGCTGCCCAGACCCACCAAACCCTGCGCAAGTACCTCATCGAGGAGGCCTACGAAGCCGCCGGCGCCATGGATGAAGAGGATATGGAGCACCTTGCCGACGAACTGGGCGACGTGCTGCTGCAGATCGTATTCCATTCAGACATTGCCCGTGACGAAGGCGAATTCACCATCTCCGACGTGACCACCGCCATCGTGCGTAAGCTGGTATACCGCCACGCGCACATCTTCGGCACGGTGCGCTGCGATACCGCCGAGGAGGTCACCGCCAGCTGGGAACAGCTCAAGAAGGCTGAGAAGGGCCTGACCACCCAGGCCAGCGTGCTGGCAGACGTCAGCCGGAGCCTCCCTGCCCTCATGCGCGCCGCCAAGGTCCAGAAGAAGGCTGCCAACGTCGGCTTTGACTGGGATGACGCCCTGGGCGCGCTCCCCAAGGTGCACGAAGAGGCCGATGAGGTCCTCGCCGAGCTTCAGGCCCATAACGATCCCGGCGAGGAGCTGGGGGATCTGCTCTTCAGCTGCGTGAATGTGACCCGCCTGTGTGGCCTGGATGCAGAGGAATTGCTCACCGCAGCCACCGAAAAGTTCATCCGGCGCTTTACCGCCATGGAAAATCTCATATTTTCTGACGGAAAATCGCTTGAGGGCTTGACTTTAGCGGAAATGGATGTATACTGGAGTAGAGTCAAAGCTGCGCAGAATGCAGGCGTTGACGAGGGGTGAACCGCTTTGGCAGCTGCAAGCTGCAGGCGGCGTCCCATCCAGGATGAATCCATCCATCAATTCATACCATGCACTCACGCATGGGTACTACAAGGAGGAATTTTTCCATGAACAAGACCGAACTGGTTGCTGCCCTGACCGAGAAGACCGGCCTGACCAAGAAGCAGGCTGAAGCTGCTGTGAACGGCCTGGTCGACGTCATCACCGACGCTCTGGTCGCTGGCGAGAAGGTTCAGATCGTGGGCTTCCTGTCCGCTGAGGTGAAGGCCCGTCCCGAGCGTCAGGCCCGCAACCCCCAGACCAAGGAGACCATCACCATCCCCGCTTCCAAGGCGCCCGTCTTCAAGGCTGGCAAGTCCCTGCGCGACGCCGTCAACGGCAAGTAATCGCTTCAGCCCGCACGAGCAATCCTGCGGGCTGTTTTTTGTATCAGGAGGTAATCCCCTTATGCGTCTTGACAAGTATCTGAAGGTATCCCGCATCATCAAGCGCCGCACCGTGGCCAATGAAGCCTGTTCCGGCGGGCGCGTGACCCTCAATGGCAAGGTGGCAAAGCCCGGCGCGGAGGTCAAGCCCGGCGATGTGATGACCATCCGTTTTGGCGATCATCTGGGCCGCTACGAGATCCTCGCCGTCCCCGCGACGGTGAAGAAGGAGGGCGCGGCTGACCTGTACCGCATCCTGGAGGAGGACGCCGCCATGGCCGCCGAGCGCGGCGCGGAGGAGTAAGTAATGTGGTATGCGATCATCCTCGCCGGCGGCAGCGGCAGCCGCATGGGCGCCGGGCGCAACAAGGTGCTGCTGGAGCTGCAGGGCGAACCGGTCATCCTGCGCGCGATCCGTGCCTTTGAGGGCCTGGCGGATGGCGTTGTGCTGGTGAGCCGGGGGGAGGACATCCCTGCCATGCGCGAAATGCTGGCGGAAAGGGGCCTCACAGCCGCCGTTGTACCCGGTGGAGCCACGCGCCAGGAATCGGTCTGGAACGGCCTGTGTGCCCTTCCTGAGGCCGCAGACCGCGTGCTGATCCACGATGGCGCACGCTGCCTGGTGGATGCAGACACGATCCGCCGCTGCATGGAATCCGTCGAGGCCTGCGGCAGCGGCGTAGCAGCAGTTCCCGTGGTGGACACCATCAAGCAGGTGGACGCGGAGGGCGTCGTCGTCAGCACGCCAGACCGCAGCACGCTGATGGCCGTGCAGACGCCCCAGGCCTTCGACACGGCGCTGATCCGCCGCGCCCATGAGGCCGCCATGGCGGAGGGCTTCATCGGCACGGACGACGCGTCCCTCGTCGAACGCCTCGGGTATCCCGTGCGCCTCACGCAGGGCAGCCGCCGCAACATCAAACTCACCACACCGGAGGACATCAACATGGCACAGGCATTTCTCGGCTCCGGCTTCCCTGCCCTGCGCGTCGGTCAGGGTTATGACGTGCACCGCCTGGTGGAAGGCCGCGATCTGATCCTCTGCGGCGTGAAGGTGGCGCACACGCTGGGCCTGCTGGGCCATTCCGACGCGGACGTGGCACTCCATGCGCTGATGGACGCGATGCTGGGAGCCATGGCCCTGGGCGACATCGGCAAGCACTTCCCCGACACAGATGAACGCTACCGCGGCATTTCCTCCATGAAGCTGCTGGCGCACGTCGTTTCGCTTCTGGCGGAACACGGCGCGCAGGTCACCAACTGCGATGTGACCATCGTCGCGCAGAAACCCAAGCTTCTCCCCCACATCCCGCAGATGCGTCAGAACGTGGCAGAGGCGCTTTCCCTGCCCCTTGACCGGGTCAATGTGAAGGCCACCACCACCGAGCGCCTGGCCTTCGAGGGCCGCGAAGAGGGCATCAGCGCCCAGGCCGTCGTGATGGTCGCCCAGGCATGACCGCATATGAAAAGAGCTGACCGCATATGGCCAGCTCTTCTTTCATGTGGGGATGTTGGCGTTAATCTCCTCGACGATGCGTACCACGCGGATCTCACCGTCCACGAGCATCTCACGGATGGGCTCGCGGCCATCTTCGTTCGGCTCATTCCGCCAGTACCGCTCCGCCCGCGCGAGGTTGTCCACCTGATCGGGCGATCCGTCGAAGCAGTTGAGAGCGTCGCCAACGAAGCAGCGGCCATTGACCTCCAGCTCAGCCACGGCGTAGGTCGGGCGGCCGATGCGGGCGAAGTAGGCGGCCCACTGCCGGGCAGGCTCCAGGTCGCTGGAGGCGTAGAGGCAGGCCATGCGGGAGGGGTACTGCGGGAATTGCTCGCGTCGCACCTGCTCCATGGCCAGTTCACGGATGGCCACGTCGAGGTGGTGTTCCAGCGGCAGATCGTACTTCTCCGGATGGGCCAGCACATCTGCCGCCGCGTCTGCCAGGTCCATTACGCGCTGATGGACGCCGCTGCGGTTGCTCTCGTTGAAGCGGATCACATCCCCGGCCTTCAGCGGGCGGTCGGAGATGACATGGTAAACCTTCATGTTGTTTCCTCCAGAGAAAAGGGCTGACGGATGCACTCCGCCAGCCTTTTGTCAGCAGTCAATGAACTTGCGGAACTCCGGCAGGATGCCGATGCCGTCCGGGTAATGGGCGGCGAACTGCGGCACCGCATGGCTCGGGAAGCTGTTGCCCTCGATGAAGGTGGGGCCGTCTTCCGTGATGGCCACGTCCCAGGCGATAAAGCGCATCTGCGGCACCTTCTTCGCCGCCTCCATGCAAATGGCCTTGGCTTCCTCCCAGTACGGGATGGTGAAGCCGATGATGTCCGTGCCGGTGATGGGGTGCCGGGTGTAGGTGTTGCCGGCCTTGTCCGCGCCAACGGTCAGCAGCTTGCCGCTCTCCAGGTCGATGCGCGCCGCCATGCCGCCGCAGTCCACGTTGTCCATCACCTTGCCGTTGCCGATGCGCAGGAAGCCGTAGACGATGCCCTCCTGCTTGTCGCCCAGCAGGGTCGCGATGCGGCAGGTGTTGACGGAGGTGGGGCACATGCGGGCCATCTCCGGGTGCTGCACGACGATCTCCTCGAGGATGCCGATACCGTCGGCCTTCAGCTTCTGAAGGAACGCTTCAGCGCCGCCTGCCCAGTCCTCAGGCGTGTACTTGTAGATGCCCTGGCCGCTGGAGCCCTCCAGGGGCTTGCCGATCAGGCTGGGCAGGGTCATCATGTCCGCGATCTGCTCTGCCGTTGTGCCGTCGTTGATCAGCAGCCACTTGCGCGGGATCCACTCGCGGAACAGCTCGTTGAACTGGGTCTTGTCATCGAAGAAATGCCAGTACTCCTTCGGGTTCATGCGGCGCACGATGCCGTTGGAGATGCCACGGGTGATGACGGTGCGGCGCTGGGCGTCGCTCAGCTTGTACATCTGGGCGATCTTGTAATCGACATAGCCCGCGTTGTACTTGACCGCGCACCTGAGCATATCGCACAGTAGCCACACGCGGGACTTGCCGGAGCGCTCCTTGAGCAGCCCGGTGGTCTTCCACATGGCCTTCCAGTCCATCTTGAACAGGCGATTGAAGAAATACGAAAGACGGCTCATAGCTGACCTTCCTTTCGTTGATGGCATCGATCAGACATTGAAGCGGAACAGGGTGATGTCGCCGTCCTTCATGACGTACTCCTTGCCCTCGGAGCGGACGAGGCCCTTTTCCTTGCAGGCGGCCATGGAGCCCAGCTCGACGAGGGTGTCGAAGGGCACGATCTCGGCACGGATGAAGCCGCGCTCGAAGTCCGTGTGGATCTTGCCGGCGGCCTGGGGGGCCTTGGTGCCGTTGACGATGGTCCAGGCGCGGCACTCGTCCTCGCCCGCGGTCAGGAAGGAAATCAGGCCCAGCAGGCGGTAGCAGGCGGTGATCAGGCGGTCAAGGCCGCTCTGGCCGATGCCCAGCTCCTGCAGGAACTCGGCCTTCTCCTCCGCGTCCATCTGGGCGATCTCCTCCTCGATGGCGGCGGAGATGATCAGCACCTCGGCCTTCTCCTCGGTGGCAATGGCGTTGACCTTGTCCAGGCCGGGGATCTCGGAGGGATCGGCGGTCAGCGCGTCCTCGGCGATGTTGGCGGCATAGATGACGGGCTTGGTGGTCAGCAGGAACCAGCCATCCACCATCGCACGCTCTTCGTCGGTCATCGGGCAGGTGCGGGCGGGCTTGCCGGACTCGAGGTGGTTGTAGATGCGCTCGCACATCTCCACCTCGGCGCCCATCTTCTTGTCGCCGCCGCGGAAGCCCTTGACGGCCTTGTCCTTGCGGCGCTGGACGGACTCCATGTCCGCGAAGATCAATTCGAGGTTGATGGTCTCGATGTCGCGGGCGGGGTCGATGGAGCCGTCCACGTGGATGATGTTCTCGTCCTCAAAGCAGCGCACGACGTGCACGATGGCGTCCACCTCGCGGATGTGGCTGAGGAACTTGTTGCCCAGGCCCTCGCCGTGGGAAGCGCCCTTCACCAGGCCCGCGATGTCCACGAACTCAATGGTGGTGGGGGTGACCTTCTTGGGGTGGTACATGTCCGCCAGCACGTCCAGACGGCTGTCGGGCACCATCACCATGCCCGTGTTGGGCTCGATGGTGCAGAAGGGGTAGTTGGCGGCCTGCGCGCCCGCCTTGGTGATCGCATTGAAAAGGGTGCTCTTGCCGACATTCGGCAGACCCACTACGCCAAGTTTCATCGTCATGTCTCCTTCGTGATTGATGATTGACAATCCTGTACATTATAAACGGAATCGGCGGAAAAAGCAATCATTCCTGAGAAAAATCGCGCATTTCATTTCGCTTCATTCCTGCAAAGGCACATACGCATTCTCAGGATGCGCATTGAGCCATTCCTGTATGCCCTGGAACGTCTTTTCGCCGATTCCCTTTACTTCCATGATGTCCTCCGGGAAATAGAAGCTCCCGTCAGCTTCGCGGTTCTGGATGATGCGCTCTGCCAGCGTCGGGCCGATGCCGGGCAGTTCATCCAGCGCATCGGCGTCTCCGGCATTCAGCAGCCAGTTCAGAGGCATGGGGGCAAGCTGCATGATGTCTGCGCTGTCATGATGGGCGGCATATCTTTCGGGTATGGGCGGCAAGTACGATTCTGCACCAGTAAGCAGCAGTAAAAGAGCGGACGCAGCGAGCAGAATCCCGCAAAGGATGCGTCTGCCCAATCCATCCGCCCGTTTCATATCTGCGCCTCCCTGTTGTGTATACAAGGCTATGGTAGCATGTTCATTCCACGCTGTCAAGCCTCATGGATGTAAGCGTGGTCACTGTCAGCCACAGGCTTTACAACAGGATGCAGATCATGCCGCCGTCGCCTTCATTCACCATGCGTGTCAGCGTTTCCTGCACCTTCTCCTGTGCATCAACGGGCATGCGCATGAGCTTCCCGCTCAGATTTTCCTGAACCATGGCCTCCAGTGTGCGGCCGAAGAAGCTGGTCTCCCAAACCTTGCGCGGCTCGTTCTCCATATCCGCCATCAGCTGCTGCATAAAAGCAGCCGTCTGCTCCTGCGTGCCCACAACAGGCGTAACGGAGGCCTGCATATCTACCCTGATCAGGTGCATGGAAGGCGCGTGAGCCGTCAGCTTCACGCCGTATTGGCCGCCTTCGCGCACGATCTGCGGTTCATCCAGCGTAAGCTCTGCCATAGAAGGCGGAACGACGCCGTATCCCCTATCCGTGACGGCAGACAGCGCTTCAGCCATCCTGTCATACGCCGCGCGGGCGTGAATGAGCGTCTTCATCAGCGACAACAGATGGGCGTCACCGCGGATCTCTGTTCCACATTGTTCGCTGAGCACCTGGTTGAACAGGCCATCCGTCACCTGCAGGCTGAAGACCATCCTTCCCTCGCCCGGGACGACTGCTTCCTGGTTCACCCCATGGACAGAATCAGATCCGCTGTACGCGTCGTCCAGCAGGTTCGTTTCCCGCATCACATGCGGTTGCTCTGCTGCGCTGCGCAGCCCGGAGATCACCTGCTGCACAAGCCAGTGATCCGTCTCCAGCGCGGCGATCCACTCCGGAACCTTGAGCTGCACCTCCCTGAGCGGGAACTCCAGCAGCACAGACTCCAATACACGCTGAATATCGGACACTTCCATCTCACGCACGTTCAGGAGCATCACCGGCACGCCGTAACGATCCTCGAGGCTGTCGCGGAGGGTGAGCGTTTCGGCGCTGCGGGGGCTGGCGGAGTTCAGCACAACCACAAAGGGTTTCCCAAGTGCCTTCAATTCGCTGATGACTCGGGCTTCTGCGTCCGTATAGGCATTGCGGGGCAGTTCTGCGATGGAGCCGTCCGTGGTGATGACCAGGCCGATGGTGGCATGATCCGTCATCACCTTTCGGGTACCGGTCTCCGCTGCCAGCTCGAAGGGCATCGCCTCCTGGGACCAGGGTGTGTGAACCATGCGGGAGCCATCCTCATCGCTTGCCCCGTGCGCACCTGGCACAAGGTATCCCACGCTGTCCACCAGGCGCACCCGCACGGGCGTATTGCCGCTGAGGGTGACCGTCACGGCTTCCCCCGGGACGAACTTCGGCTGCGTAGTCATGATCGTCCTGCCGGAACCAGACTGGGGCAGCTCATCAGCGATGCGGGCCTTCCCTGGTGATTCGGGCAGATTGGGCAGCACAAGCTGCTCCATAAATCTTGTGATGAACGTGCTCTTGCCGCTGCGAACAGGGCCAACCACGCCGATGTAGACGTCGCCGTCCGTCCGTTCGGCGATATCCTGATAGAGGTTGAAAGATGCCGCCTTGTCCATGCCATACCTCCATTGATCTTCTTTCAGACGTCTGGAAGATGGATATGCGCTTGCGACGTGGAATATACACAAAAAAACGGAAGAGCCCCGAAGGACTCTCCCGAATTGCACCAGTTCAGGTGTGCAAGAGCGATCACACGCGCTTGACTTCCTTGATCTTGGCAGCCTTGCCCTGCAGAGAGCGCAGGTAGTACAGCTTCGCGCGGCGCACCTTGCCGTGACGGATCACGGTGATGCTGCCCAGACGGGGGCTGTGCACGGGGAACGTGCGCTCCACGCCGATGCCGTAGGACACGCGACGGACAGTGAAGGTCTCGCGGATG
>JAFQQT010000040.1 GCA_017410455.1 Clostridia bacterium | reverse complement strand
TTTCCCTTCTGCTGAAAGTTTCAGTATACTTTCCCGCTCTTTTATGCTAAGATGTCGGTAGTGACTCATTGGGTTACTCCTTTCGTAGTTGTCCGCAAACACTATTCTAAAGGAGTTTCCTCTTTGAGTCACTATTTCTTTTCCCTGTTGCACTTACATTGTAAATTCAAGGCGACAGAAAAGCCGCGCCACGGCAGTGGAGGCGCGGCAGGCGTCACAGGCTGAAGCGGTTGAAGCAGCAGCGGCTTTCCAGGGGCTGTTTGGGCGGCGTCTTTGCCTCCTCCGCAGGCACACCCACGGGCAGGAAGCACACCAGCTGGTATTCCTCCGGCACGCCGAGGATGCGGGCCATCTGGTCGCCGATGCGGTCCGCATCGGTGATGTGGCCCTCGTACCAGCAGCTCGCGTAGCCCAGGTCGGCAATGGCCAGGAGCATGTTCTGGATGGCGGCGGCGTAGTCCTGCACGAAGAAGGTGCGGTCGCGGTAGGCGATGATGGGCCGGGTCAGCACGCAGATCATGGCCGGGGCGGTTTCGCCCACCGGCGGATCGATGACGGCATGCAGCCGGGCCAGCGCCTCCGGGTCATCCACGGCGATGAGGGAGGTGGTCTGTTTGTTGCAGCCCGAAGGCGCCTGCAGGCCGGCCTCCATGATGGCCATCAGGTGCTCGTGGGGCACGGGCGTGGGCAGGAACCTGCCGCGGTAGCTGCGGCGGGTGCGGATGGCGTCCAGGGTGTTCATTCGGCTTCGTCTCCTTTCCTGGATGCGTCCCCGGCGGGCGCGGCGGTGGGGTTGCGGCCTGTCCAGCCCATGCCGGCAGGGGCGGCTTTGCGGGCCTTGCGCTTCTCCTTCATCACCCGGGCCACGCCTTTGGGGCCCTCGATGAGCAGCACCTGCAGGAAGGTGGCGGTCTTCTTGCGCAGCGTCTTCGCCGGGCCGGATTCAGGCATGGGCACGAAGACCGTCTGGTACATCCCATTCTCAGCGGTGGCGGGGCGATGCATCATGGCGATGTGCTGGCGGATGGTGGCCAGCATGGTGGCCTCCGCCCCGGTGAGCACCATGGGCGACAGGCTGTGGAACTGGTCATCCAGGATGCGCTGCCACATGGCGGCCTGGTCGATGTTCAGGCGGGTCTCGGCGTGCTGGCGGGCCTGGGCGCCCATGGCCTGCAGGAGGCCCGAATCGGTCAGCAGGCGGATCAGCGCGTTGCCGGCGGCATAGGCATCCCCCTGGGGGACGGAGATGTGCCCTCCGCCGGACAGTACGGTCAGGTAGGGCATGTCGTAGGTCACCACGGGCACGCCGTGGGTCATGGCCTCGGCCATGGTGAGGCTGAAGCCCTCATAGGCGCTGGTGCACAGGAACACATCCGCCTGGCGGAAGTACTCGGCCGTATCGGGGGTGAAGCCCACCAGCTCCACCTTGCCGGCCAGCCCGCCGGAGATGATGCTGCCCCGGAGGCTGCCCATCAGCGCATCGTCGCCGCTGCCCAGCATGATCAGCTTCGCGTCGGGGACATGGTTGATCACATGCTGCATGGCGGCGATGGCGTCCATGGGGCGCTTCTCGGGCGATATGCGCCCCGCCCAGAGCACGGTTCTGCCCCGCAGGGCGTTCACGGGGGTGACGGCGGGGTCGTAGGTCAGCGGGTTGACGGTGGTGTACACCCGGGCGTTGACCTGCTTCCAGTATTTCTGATCCACATCCGAGAGCGTCACCACGCCGTCGGCCAGGGCATACACATCCGGCAGGCACTGGAAGCGGTCCGCCATGCCGTTTTCCAGCAGGGGCATGGTGAACACGCTGTGGGTGTGGACGAGGAAGCGCACGCCCATGCTGCGCACGGCCAGCAGGTCAAAGAGGATCATGGGGTCAGCCCAGGCGTGGTAAACCAGCAGGTCGGAGGCCTTCGCCGCGCGCACCAGCTCCAGCACATGGGCGCTGCGGGCCGCGCCATCCGCCGGGTCGAAGGCGGGGATCACCCGGCGCTTTACCCGGTCGGGGATGGGGTAATCCTCCTCCGTAGGATCCTGGGCGGTGATGAGCGTCACCTCATACCCCATCTGCACCCAGAGGCGGATGAGGGCCGCGGCGGTCTGCTGCACGCCGCCAAAGCGCAGGCTGTGGTAGTACACGGCGATGCGCCTGACCGGGGCGTTGCGCAGGTGGAGGTCGAGCCCCTGCAGGGCGCGGGCCCATTCGGGCATCATCAGCAGATCGGTGTTGGCCAGGGCAGCCGCGACCCGCGCCCCGCCGTAAGCGCCGGCGAGGATCTCCCACACGGTGCGGCGGTCAAAGCGCGTGGTCAGCTGGCGGATGGCCTCCGGCAGGGGATCGTGGCCCTCCGCCGCCCATTTGCCGTCGAAGGATGCGCCCTCGGGGTTGGCGCGCAGCGCATCCCGCAGCAGCGGCAGGGGCAGGAAGCGCAGCCCCGGCGCAGGCGCGAAATAGCGCAGGTTCATGTGGAGCACGAGGGTGTCCGGCAGCAGCGACGGCTGCCCCCTGTCCACGCCCACATGGATGAGCGTGCGGGCGTAATCCGCCGCCTCGCCCCGGCGGTAGACCCAGTCGGGGGCGTGCTCGAGCAGCTCCTGCGTCCAGGGCTCCTCGCCGCATTGCTCCGCCGCATCCACCAGCGCGCGCAGCCAGCGCATGTCCACCCGCTCGCCGTTCACCAGCGGCGCGTCCGGCTGGCAGATATCCGCGTGATAGCGGGCGTAGAGCCGCCGCAGCGCCGCCAGCAGCTTCTGCGGCTGACGGGAGAGGCTGTCGGGCTGGATGTGCACGTCCACCAGCGGGCGGGCGTCCAGCCGGACGCTGTATTCCCGGGCGACGCGCAGCATCAGATCCCAGTCCTGCAATCTCGGCAGCTGCTCGTCAAAGCGCACCGCGCGGAAGACCTCCGCACGGCCCAGCAGGCACTGGGTGCTGCAGAGGTTCTCCAGCAGGAGTTCGCGGTATTCCAGCGGGCGGTCGGCGGCTTCCGGCGGGAAAACCTCGCCCTCGCCGTCCCAGCTGATGCGGTTCATCGCGCAGGCCACCACGTCCGCGCCGGTTTCGGTCAGATAAGCCAGCTGCTTTTCCAGCTTGTCCTCGTGGAACACGTCATCGCTGTCCTGGAAGGCGATGAACTCGCCCCGGGCCATGTCAATGCCCCGGTTGCGGGCGGCGCAGGCTCCTTGCTGCTCCGGCAGGCGGACATACTGCACCCGCTCCTCGTGCAGGTCCAGCACGGCGGCCTGCGTGCCGTCGTCGGAGGCGTCGTCGATGACGATGATTTCGAGCTCCTCGTGGGTCTGGCTGAGGACGCTGTCGATGGCGCGCAGCAGCAGCTCCCGCCGGTTGCGGGTGGGGATGATGACGGAAATCAGGGACATGGGGTCACCGCCTTTGGCATTGGTTGATCAGATGTTGCATTCGTATACGGCAGAGATTCGACACGCCGGCAGCGTTTTCCTTTGTCGCCGGCAGGAAGTTGTTTCTCCCATGGCTATACAACGCAGCGATGGGGCGGTTTTGTCCAGCGGAGAGGAAAAGAAAACTCCCGAAACATACCTTGAATGATAGATAGGGTATGTTTCGGGAAGGAATCACTCTTTGCAGGGGAGGCTGAGCACATAATCGGCGCTCACGTGGTAGAACTGGCAGAGTGTGCGCAGATGGCGGATGGGCATTTCGTTCACGCCCTTTTCATAGCGGGAATAGACCTGCTGGGTGGTGTGGAGGACGGCGGCCACGTCAGCCTGACGCAGGTCGTGATCTTCCCGCAGCTCGCGGAGGATCTCCCAGTATTCTTTCATGCAGAATCACCTCTGCATAAATTATGACACATCTGATTTGGTGTATTGACAAATACACCAGAAGTGGTGTATAATACGGTCAAATGGCAATGAATTGCCGAAAATAAGGAGGTTGGGATAATGAAAAAGGTTGCTGTTACGAGCCTCGCGCTGCTGATACTATTGCTGGTTGCTCAAATAGTGTTCGCGGAACACGGTGAGATAGCTGACTGTGGTTGTCCGGAAGGAACAGACACCTACAATACCTATCCGACATACTACATGTCGCTGGGCGAGGATACGCATATCCTGCTGGAGAAGGAGCTTGTCTTCTGTTGCGGTTGTGGAGAACAGGTTGGCCATGGTTCTGACATCCCTCTGAGTGGTTACGAGGCGCATGTGTGGGATGAGTATGGATATGGATGCGTCCTGTGTGGCTATTGGCGTCTTGGAACGGCAACGATGTATGATAACTCGTCCTACTCGGCTCTGCGCAATGCGACCGTTGGCAGCGTTGTGACCTTTGGCAGCTACGAGCAGGATGGCGTGTACAACAACGGTGCAGAACCCATTGAGTGGATCGTGCTTGATCGTCGTGGTTCGCAGGTGCTCCTGTTGAGCCGCTACGGCCTTGATGTGCAGCCCTACCATCATATGCCGATGGCGATCAATTGGAGCAATTCTTCGGTTCGAAAGTGGTTGCAGAGCGATTTTTTCAACGAAGCGTTCACTGCTGATGAGCAAGTGATGATTGCCACGACGCACAACTCCACGCCCATCAACTCCAATAATGCGGGAAGCCCTGGCCCGGATACTTACGATACGGTGTTCTTCCTGAGCTCCACGGAGGCAACGAAGTATCTCACCACGAAGGAAAGTCGGATGGTGAAGGCGACGAGTTATGCTCTGATGCGCGGTGCTGGCACGAACTACAGCCAGAACAGCTACTGGTGGCTGCGTTCCTATTCGGATGGTAGCCGCAAGCGCGTGCTTATGGTTAACTCGCAGGGCAATGTTTATGCCAGTACGATTGATGATTACAAGGCAGTCGTACGCCCGGCGGTGTGGGTGAATGTTGATTGATCTGATAAACAGAGATAGGCCTCGCGGGAAATCCGCGAGGCCTATCGTATTACTTATATGTCAGCAGCGGCTTAAGGAACATGCCCGTATACGACCCCTCGCACGCCGCCACCGTCTCCGGCGTACCGGCGCAGACAATCGTGCCGCCGCCGTCGCCGCCCTCGGGGCCCAGGTCGATCAGCCAGTCCGCCACCTTGATCACGTCCAGGTTGTGCTCGATGACGATGACCGTGTTGCCCGTGTCCGTCAGCTGCTGCAGGACGCTGATGAGCTTCTCCACGTCGGCGGTGTGCAGGCCCGTGGTGGGCTCGTCCAGGAGGTACACGGTGCGGCCCGTGGCGCGGCGGGAAAGCTCGGTGGCCAGCTTCACGCGCTGGGCCTCGCCGCCGGAGAGGGTCGTGGAGGCCTGGCCCAGCTTCATGTAGCCCAGGCCCACGTCGTAGAGGGTCTCCAGCTTGCGCAGGATGCTGGGGTGGTTCTCGAAGAAGGCCATGGCCTCCTCCACGTTCATTTCCAGCACGTCGTAGATGGACTTGCCCTTGAAGGTGACCTCCAGGGTCTCGCGGTTGTAGCGGCGGCCCTTGCAGACCTCGCAGGGGACGTAGATATCCGGCAGGAAGTGCATCTCAATTTTGACCAGACCGTCGCCGGAGCAGCTTTCGCACCGTCCGCCCTTGACGTTGAAGGAGAAACGGTTCTCCTTGTAGCCGCGCGCCTTCGCCTCCGGCGTGGCGGCGAAGAGCTTGCGGATCTGGTCGAACAGGCCGGTGTACGTTGCCGGGTTGGAACGCGGCGTGCGGCCGATGGGGCTCTGGTCGATGCAGATGATCTTGTCCAGCTGCTCCACGCCCTCGATGGCATCGAACTTGCCCACGCGGGTCTTGGCCCGGTTGAGCACCTTCGCCAGATGGGGGTGCAGGATGCCGTTGACCAGACTCGACTTGCCCGAGCCAGAAACGCCGGTGACGCAGCACAGGCAGCCCAGCGGGAAGGACGCGTCGATGTTGCGCAGGTTGTGCTCCTTCGCGCCGCGCACGGTCAGGAAGCCCTGGGGCTGGCGGCGGGTCTCGGGTACGGCGATCTTCCGCCTGCCGGAGAGGAATGCGCCGGTGATGCTGTTTTCATTTGCGCAGATGTCGTCAAACGTGCCTTCGGCGACGATGTGTCCGCCGTGGATGCCTGCGCCGGGGCCGATATCGACGATCCAGTCGGCGGCGCGCATGGTGTCCTCGTCATGCTCGACGACGATGAGGGTATTGCCCAGGTCGCGCATGCGCTGCAGGGTGGCGATCAGCTTCTGATTATCGCGCTGATGCAGGCCGATGGAGGGTTCGTCCAGGATGTACAGCACACCCATGAGGGCCGAGCCGATCTGCGTCGCCAGGCGGATGCGCTGCGCCTCGCCGCCGGAGAGGCTGCCTGCCGCGCGGGAGAGGGTCAGGTAGCTCAGACCCACGTCGATCAGGAATCCCATGCGGGCGTCGATCTCCCGCAGGATGGGCGCGGCGATCATGGTTTCCGTCTCGCTCAGCTCCAGCTGCTGGAAGAAGCACCGGGCCTTCTCGATGGACAGGTTCGATACCTCGGCGATGTTCCGCCCGCCCACCGTCACGCCCAGTGCCTCGGGCTTCAGGCGCAGGCCCTGGCAGGCGGGGCAGGGCTCCTCGGCCATGTACTCCTCGTAGGCGATCTTCATCGTTTCCGACGAGGTCTCCTGATAGCGGCGCTCCATCGCGGGGATGACGCCCTCGAAGGTGGTGGTGTACTTGCCCTGGCCGGTGGGCGTGTCGTAGACGAGGGTCAGCTTTTCCGCGCCGGTGCCGTAGAGCAGGGCTTTCATGCCCTTCTCGGGGATATCCTTCACCGGGGTGTCCATGGTGAAGCCGTACTTGTCCGCCAGCGCGGCGAAGTACTGCGCGGTGACGCCGCCCGTGTCCGCCGAGTTGAAGCCCATGGCGTTCAGGCCGCCCTGGCGCAGGGAGAGGCTGCGGTCGGGGAAGAGGATCTCCTCGCTGATGACCATGCGGCTGCCCAGGCCCGAGCAGACCGGGCATGCGCCGAAGGGGCTGTTGAAGGAGAACATGCGCGGGGCCAGCTCCTCGATGGAGATGTTGCAGTCCGGGCAGGCGTAATTCATGGAGAACAGCAGCTCGTTGCCGTCCATCATATCCATGATGACCAGGCCACCGGAGCGGGTCGTAGCCGTCTCGATGGAGTCGGCCAGGCGAGACTGGAACTCCTTGCCCGGGCGGACGATCAGGCGGTCAACGACGATCTCGATGGAGTGGCGCTTCTTCTTGTCCAGCTGGGGCACGTCGTCGATCTCGTACATCTCCCCGTCCACGCGCACGCGGACAAAGCCGGCCTTGCGGGCCTCCTCGAAGACCTTGGCATGCTCGCCCTTCTTGGCGCGGATGACGGGGGACAGCACCTGGAAGCGCGTCCGCTCCGGGTAGGCGCACATGGCGTCCACCATCTGGTCCACGGTCTGCTGGCGGATCTCCTTCCCGCAGGAGGGACAGTGGGGGTGGCCGGTGCGCGCCCAGAGGAGGCGCAGATAATCGTGGATCTCCGTCACCGTGCCCACGGTGGAGCGGGGGTTGCGGCTGGTGGTCTTCTGGTCGATGGAGATGGCGGGGGAAAGGCCCTCAATGGCGTCCACGTCCGGCTTTTCCATCTGGCCCAGGAACTGCCGGGCGTAGCTGCTCAGGCTCTCCACATAGCGCCGCTGGCCCTCGGCGTAGAGGGTGTCAAAGGCCAGGGAGGACTTGCCCGAGCCGGACAGGCCGGTCATCACCACCAGCTTGTCGCGGGGGATGGTCAGGTCGATATTGCGCAGGTTGTTTTCCCTTGCGCCGTGGATGCGGATGAAATCGTTCATAAGCGGTTACCTCGCGGTGGATCGGTCGTTTCGCGTACGGGAACCATTATAGCACGTTTGTTCCCGTGACACAAGGCGAACACGCGGATTTGTGGGGGACTTTCTGTGGATATTGTACCCGGATGAGGGCGGGGTGAATCAGGGGGACCATCAATGCAAAACGCCCCCGCCGCAACCGGAGCTGCAGCAGGGGGCGTGCGGGGCTCACATCATCCCGCCGAGCATCATGATGCCCGTGAGCAGGAAGAGGAAGCCGAAGTTGAACGCGGAGAAGAGCTTCACATAGTGCCCCGTTTTGCCGGGGTTGTGGCTGGTGTACTGGCGGAAGGTGATCAGGCTGGCCAGGGAGGCGATGAGCGTCCCCGCGCCGCCGATGTTCACGCCCACCAGGAGCTCTGCGTAGTTGCCGGTGAACTGGCTGAGGAGGATGGCCGAGGGGACATTGCTGATCACCTGGCAGGAAAGGACGCTGAACAGGAGGGTGCTGCGCTCCATCAGCCAGGAAAAGAGCGCGCGCACCGGCTCGATGCGGGCCATGTTCCCCGCGAAGATGAAGAAGAACACGAAGGTCAGCAGCAGCGGGTAGTCCACGGCCGACAAAGCGTCGCGGTCGGCGAAGAACAGCACCAGGGGGATCACCACCAGGCCGAGCCAGTAGGGCACGCCGCGGAACACGATGGCGATGGACAGCGCGAACAGCAGCAGGTACAGGACCGTCCGCTTCACGGGGAGCTGCACTTCCTCCTCCTGCACCTCCAGAGGCTCGGCCTTGACGAAGATCAGGCAGCACAGGGTGATCAGCGCGATGGACACCGCAAAGGGCAGGGCCATGATCTGCATGAACTCCATCGTGGGGATGGAGAACTTCGTGTACAGGTACAGGTTCTGCGGGTTGCCGAAGGGGGTCAGCATGCCGCCCAGGTTGGCGGCGATGTTCTGCATGATGAAGGTGAAGGCCATGTACTTCTCCTTCCCCGTGGAGCTGAGGACGAAGAAGCCCAGGGGGAGGAAGGTCAGCAGCGCCATGTCGTTGGCGATGAGCATCGAGCCGATGAATGTGATGTACACCAGGGCCAGCACGCTCATGCGGGCGTTGCGGCACAGGCGGACGATGCGCCCGGCGAGGATGTAGAAGAAGCGGATGTTCTTCAGCGCGCAGACCACCGCCAGCACGCAGAACAGGCACGCCAGGGTCTTCACGTCGAAGTAGCCCAGGTACATGGCGTCCACCGGCACGGCGATGCTGGTGACCAGCGCCGCGCACAGCGCCACGGTCATCACCACATTCGCCCTGAAGAACGCGATGAGCCGCTCCAGGAGCCTTTCCAGCTGATACAGGAAGCGAAGATTCAGCCAATGCGCGTGCTGCGCGCGATGCTGTCCGATCATGATGGTACCCTCTCTTGCGATGAATGGGGCATGCCGCCGTCGCTGCATGCGGGCTGCGCGCCCTGCAGGGCAGGGAAGGCGCAAAACAGTCCTCATTATACTCTCTTTTTCGCCAAAATCAAGGGCTTCACGATATTTTTTCGGCTGGAATCGCATGGGAAAAGGCCGCCTCCCGTCAGCGGGGAAGCGGCCGGTGGAATGCTGATAAGCGGAGAGGCAGACCGGTGCGCCGGAGCGGTTCACAGCGTCACGATCTGCAGCGGGCTCTCGCGCAGCCAGTCCACCTCGGCGCGGAGCTTCTCCACGGCCTTGTCGCCGGTGAGGAGGCTCAGGCCCTCCAGGTGGAGGAAGATCTCGTGGCTGTAACCCAGGCGATAGACCAGGGCGCCGGTGTCGATCTCCTCGGCGTAGGACTTCAGGCGGGAGCTGGCGAAGATGCGCTGCATGTCGGGGAGGTCGGCGTGGCGCAGGGTCATCTCGTGGCGGATGTGCCACGTGCCATCGGAAACGGGGTGGGCGGTGACGGGGCCGAACTCGGTCAGGGCCTCGCTGGCCAGGATGTCAAAGGCGGTGCGGTGGGGGATGGCCTCCCGCAGGCCGTCCTTCTCCTTGTACAGGCGGACCTGCCCGCCGGTGACCTCGCAGACAAGGCGGGACTGATCCATGTTGGTCAGGCGGCTGCCGGAACGGCGGGTGTCGCTCAGGCGCAGCAGGGCAGCCAGGTGGACGATGTGGCGGAAGTGCTCGTCCCGGGTGACGCGGTCGGCCTGGGCGGCGGAGAGCTCCTCGCGCACCATGCAGTGGATGTGGTCGCGGATGAAGTCGTAATCTGCCCCGTCGGGGACGACGTCGGTCTGATCCATGGAGGAGCTGGAGTGCAGCGCGGCCAGGGCAGCCACGGTGGGGATGTCGATGTCCGCGCCGTAGCAGGCGGAGAGTTCATCGGCATGGGCGAGGATATAGCGGCCGCTGTTGGCGGCGTGCTGCTTGCGGATGGCCTGCTTGATCTGCTCATGATACTCCGCCAGGGTGGTCAGCAGGAGCTTGCGGTTGCCGGTGAGGTCGCCGCTCAGGCGGAGGAAGGTCATCCACGTGTCGTTGGTCATGCTCGCCTGACGGGCCTGGGTGCGCAGCGTGTCCACGAAGGGCTGGCACAGCGCGGCCGGGGGCTCGCCCGGGGCGGAGAGCAGGCTGTGGAGCTTGTCCGTGGCCTCCAGCAGCTGGCGCAGGCTGTCCGTGCCGCACATGCCAATGTCGTGCAGCTTGGCGGCCAGCAGCAGGTGATCCCGCATCCATGCTGGCGCAACGCCCGGCAGCTTCTGCCGCAGCCAGCGGGCAAAGTTCCTCAGCAGCATGTCGCACTGCTCCATCACCTCCAGCACATGGGGCTGGGAGTGGCAGGAGTAGTTGTCCAGCGCGTCCGCCGCGCCCAGCAGACGGCTGTTCTGGAGCGTCAGCTGCAGGTTGTACTGCTCATTCTCCTGCGGGGTGAAGGTGAAAAGCTGCGCGTGGGTCAGCATGCTGCACCCTCCCCGCTGGCGATCTTGCCGCAGCGCAGCAGGAACTGCAGCACGCTGGGCTGGAAGGCGGTGGCATGGCGGAGGACGTGGTCGGCCACGGCTTTGCGCTGCTCGCCGTGGGTGCTGCCCCAGGCTTTGGGCAGGGTGGGCTGGAACTCGCGGGCCCAGGCGGGGGGCGCATCGGAGAAGGCCTGCAGGCGCATGAGGGTGCGCTTGGCCGTGGCGTTGGGGAGGAGGAAGACGTCGTAGGCGGCGGCCATCTCCCCGTGGCTGATGAAGCCCGTAGCTGTGTCGGAGTGCTGGCGGTTGCGCAGGCTGCGCAGCATGTTGCACAGCGTCATCCACACGGTCCAGTCTTCGGGCGACCAGGTGCGCATGGAGCTTTCCCGGGTGCGGGCATAGTTGCACATGCGCTGCATATGCCTTGCGTCCACGCGGGTGTAATCGCTCAGATAATGCGCCTTGGGGTTGCCGCCGGTGAGCCTGAAGAAGGGCACGAAGTACTTGCTGACCAGCGCCTCGTACAGATAGCCGACCATGAAGGCGTAGGTGATGCAGTTCTCGCCCTCGGCGGGGATCTCGGGGCACTGCCGGCGCAGCTGCACGGTGGAGCGCAGCAGGCACAGCAGGTCCTGGCTGAGGCCGGCGTCCAGCAGCGCCTGCTCGCTGGAGAAGCCCATCTTCATCAGCGTCAGGCTGTCCAGGGGCTGATCCAGCCCGGCGGCGCGGGCTTCGGCGGCCATCTGCGGCGGAGGCAGCGTGGCGGCCAGGCGCTGCACGCGCTCCAGCGCGCCTTCAAGGGTCTTCTGCTGCGCGCCGGGCAGGTCCTGCAGCTGCTGCATGGTCTGGGCGATGCCCTGCTGCACGCCGCTGACGGCGTTGCTCACGGACTGCTGCACCTGATCCTGCAGGCTGGTGCGGAAGCGCTGGACGACGCTGCGCATCTGCCCGCGGAGGTCGGGGGTGTTGGCGGCCATGCTGCCGGCGGCCTGGCGGAGGAGTCCGGCGAGCGCCGCAGGGTCGGACGCGGGTGCCGCGCTGCTGTCCTTCTGAATCTCCGGCAGGACCACGGTCGGGCCCTCGGAGAGCTGGCGGAGGATATCGGTGATCTGCGCGGGCGTGAGCTTCGCAAGCACTTCGGGGTCGGGCGTGGGGGTCGGCTCTGCGGTGGGGGGATAGTAGAGCCCCAGGTATGCGGTCAGCTCCTCCTCGGTGGTGCGCACCAGCTCCTCGCCCCAGGAGGCGTTGCGGCGGATGTGGTCGCGCAGCGTCCAGGGGTCGTAGAGGAAGGCAAAGCCCGTCAGCAGGTGGGCGGCGTCGATCTCCTTGCAGACCTCCAGCGGGAGGTGCATGAGCTCCATCATGTCCCGGGTGATATCGGGGAAGCCCCAGGATGTGATGAGGAAGTCCCGGTCGCTCATATCCTCGGTCAGGCTGTTGGGGAAGAGGGTGATGCACAGGCCGCTGCCGGGGTAGCTGGCGACGATCTTCTCCAGCTGGGTGAGGGAAACGTGGAGGGGGGTGTTGTGCCTGAGGGGCTGGCTCTTCCCGTTGCGCTCGCGGCACAGGAAGCGCAGGCCCTCGCGGGGCAGCAGGCAATACACGCCCTCTGCGGCCAGGGGGCGCACCGGAGCCAGGCCTTCCCTGGCGATGAGCCTTTCATAATCGGGCAGGCGCGCCTCCAGGGCGGCCTGGCACTGGGCGGGGGTGGCGTGGTCATCCAGCATGCGCATGCGCAGCACCAGCCCCGTGCGCACGCCGCCGGGGACGCTGGCGATCACCAGGGAAACGGCCAGATCCGTTTCCGGCGCGACGGTGTTGACTTGCTGCAGGAAGCCGGGCAGCTGCGTCAGCCAGCACAGGGTCTTCTCCGGGCCGAAGCCGTTGACGGTCCTTTCGGCGGGGCTGATGAGGAACTCGCAGGTGCACATCAGGTGTGCATCGCGCAGGCGGACGGGGTTGGTGGTGGCAAGGGCCATGGTGGATTCCTCCTGTCTTCAGCATCCGTCAGGGGTAGAGGACGGGTTCGCGGGCGGCTTCGAGCTGATAGCATCCGGCAAAGGCGCTCAGGGATGCGCGGGGGCGGCTGGGGAAATCCACCTCCTGCAGGTTGACGCAGTCGCCGAAGGCGCCGGCCTCCACGGCTTCCAGCCCCTTGCCCGCGTGCACGCTCATCAGCGCGAAGCACCCCATGAAGGCGGCGTCGCCGATGGTGCGCACCGTATCCGGCAGGGTCACGGAGAGCAGGTGCGGGTGCAGCATGAAGGCCTCGGAGCCGATGCGGATGACGGACTTGCCGTTGATTGCCGCAGGGATGTTCACATGGGTGACATTCTTTGTGCAGCTGAGGATGACCGCGCCTTCGTCGTAAAAGGCGACGGTGTACATGCCGGCGTCGGGATTGTCGGGGTTGACGCGGATCTCGGTCTTGTACATGGTTCAGCACTCCCTTCGGGATGGTATATCACAGGCATCAACGGATGCGGCGGGGCGAATTCCCGCCGGGGATCAGTGGAAATCGGGCAGTTCATCCAGGGTGATGAACCATTCGCCCTCGTAGATTTCCTTCAGGGACGCAGGGGTGTTCGACTTGCCGTCGGTCAGGTGGCTGGTGTGCCAGACCATGAACATCACCCAGGGGGCGTTATCGGCCTCCATCTGCTGCTGCGTGGGGATGCTGCCGCACTCGTGGAACACGATGGGCATGCCTTCGGGGGCGATGGCGGCGACCTCGGCGTACAGGCGGCCCTCGGCGCCGCCGTGGTAGCTGTCCGCGCCGATGACGTCCACATAGGCGTCGCCGGGGTACCAGGCGGCCATGTCGCCGCCGTTCTGGGAGTAGCCCAGTACCCAGATGAGGTTGTCCAGGCCCCAGTAATCGGTGTAGCGGCTGTACATCAGCTGCCAGAGCTTCACGAAGGCTTCGCTGCCGCCCTTGCTCCACCAGAACCAGCCGCCGTCCAGCTCGTGGAAGGGGCGCCACAGCACGGGCACGCCCGCGTCCTCCAGCTGCTGCAGGTAGGGCACCGCGCGGTCCATGGCGGAAAGGAGGGCGGCGTATTCCGCCGTGCCGGGGGTGAGGGCGTTCTCCCAGTCCAGGTTGTGGGACAGGCTTTCATTGTAGCCGGAGGCGAAGTCGCTGCCGGTGTGCCAGCAGATGTGGGGGATGCCGCCCTGCTCCCACCAGGAGATGGCGCGGTTCACCACGCCCTGGAAGTCGTTGTGCATGAAGTCCAGGCCACGGATGGCGGGCAGTTCGCCGGTGTGCTTCTGGATGAAGTTGACCTCGTAATCCGGGGAGGACATCCAGGTGGACTCCATCTGCCCGGTGAGGCAGGCTGTGCCGTGGATCTGCTGCATGTAGGCATACACAGCGCGGGCGGCGGGGATGGCGTTGCTGTTGGAAAGGTTGCCGTCGTAAGTGTGGATGATGGCCTGGGAGGCCTCCACGGCAGCCAGATGGGCGTCCAGCTCTGCCGCGACCTCCGCAGGCAGGAAGTACAGCCCGGCGATGCGGCCGCCGTTCCACGCGCCGAGGTTGAATCTGGTGAACTTCGCCGGGTCGGTGATCCCGGCCATCTCCATCAGCTCCGCCACGGTGAAGACCAGCAGGCGCTCCTTGTCGGGCTGATCGGAGAGGGCGGCGATGTCCTTCTGCCTGCCGCCCACGTTCAGGCCCAGCACGCCCCAGCCGCCATGGGTCACGTCGTCGCAGGCCCAGAGGAGGGCGACGGCGTCCTCGGGCGAGGTGCTTTTGAGCCAGCGGATGTCGGAGGGGTACCAGCCCTTGTTGGCCTTGCCGGAGAAGAGCAGCGTCCCCCGGGCGAGAATGGCGTCCTGGGCGGCGCGGGCGTCCGCCTCGCTCATGCCGTTGCGGATGACGGGGGCCTCCCGGGGCGTCCAGACGTCTTCAGCGGAAGCGGGCAGGGCGGACAGGAGCATGAGCAGGGAGAGGATCAGGGCAAGGGTGCGCTTCATGATTCGTGTACCTCCGGTATGATGGACAGGATGTGCAACAGCGCATGGGCGATTCCGTTGTCATCGCAGGAGCGGGTGATGTGCTTCGCGGCAGCTATGGCTTCCGGCACGGCGTTGCCCATGGCGATGCTGTGGGGGTAACGGGCCAGCATGGGCAGGTCGTTCAGGTCGTCGCCGAATACGGCGATCTCGTCCTCCGCAAGGCCCAGGGATGCGCGGATGACCTCGATGCCCGTGAGCTTGCTGACCTGCTTTGCGGCAGCCTGGATGGTGCAGCCGCCGTCGGTCAGGTACAGGCTGACCTGCTCGCCCACGGCGGATTGCAGGTCGGTCAGCAGGGCAGGCGGCAGGGGCGTGACGGGGTCGATCAGGTACTCGTGGAAGATCAGCAGCTTCACCGTGCGGCTGATGGCATCATCATCCAGGGGGAGGATGTTGCTCTCGTCCACGCCCCAGGGCCCCCAGATGCTGCGGGGCAGGGTGAAGTTGAAGGCGTGGCCGCCATCGTCCATGTGCAATGAGATGTGCGCGCCGTGGGTCGCAGTCAGGCGGACGCACTCCGCCACGGCGGCGGGGTCGATGCGGGCCCAGCGGACGGCGCCGTCCATCGCCACGCATGCGCCGTTGGAGTATACGCCGCCGTCAAAGAGGGCCAGATCCGCCGGCGTCCAGCTGAGCGTCCTGTCCAGACGGGGGGAGCGGCCCGTGGCGATGTAAATGCGCAGACCCCGCTCCCGGCAGGCCAGCAGGGCTGCGCGGGTGGAGGGCGCGATGGTTTTGCCGCTGGTGAGGAGCGTGCCGTCCAGGTCGAAGAACAACGCTTTGATCATGGCGGCGGCCTCAGCGGATGAAGTTCGTCCAGGCGTGGGGCTCGGCTTCCGGCAGCCCGAAGGCCTCCTTGCCCAGCTGGATGGACTTCATCAGGAACACCATGTTCCGCGCCAGGGTGCGCATGGTCTGCAGGCCCTCGGCGTCGCGGGCTGCCTCGCCGGGCGCGCCGCCGTGGACGGAGTTCCAGTACTGGCTGGAGGCCACGGGCATGCCGGAGATGGTGAAGAATTTGTTCAGCTCATCGAAGGTGGAGGAGCACCCGCCGCGCCGGGCAACGGCGACGGACGCGCCCACCTTCATCGCTTTGGGGAAGCGGGTGGAGTAGAACATCCGCTGCAGGTACGCCACCAGCGTCGCGTTGGCGGAGGCGTAATACACCGGGCTGGCCGCGACGATGCCGTCCGCCTCACGGAACTTCTCCGCCGTTTCATTCACCAGATCGTCAAAGACGCACCTGCCCAGCTCGCGGCAGCGTCCGCAGGCCACGCAGCCGCGGATGGCCTGGCTGCCCACCTGGATGATCTCGGTCTCCACGCCGGCCTCGCCGAAGATCTTCGCCATCTCCGCAAGGGCGAGGGCGGTGTTGCCGCGCTGGCGGGGGCTGCCGTTGAGCAAAAGTACCATCATTAATATGCCTCCTCGTTTCATCGTCTGATATGCCCATTGTACCGCAGGGGTTGCAGGCGGTCAAGTTTTTTTCGTGGAAGGGGTTGGCGGACCGGGCTGGACGAACCTGCCCATCCGCCGCGTGCCGATAGAAAGACCTCCCGCCGTCTGCAGCGGGAGGCGCTTTGTCAGCCGAGGTGTTTGCGGATGAAGTCGAAGGTGATCTGCAGCAGGGGCAGGCTCCAGAAGCTGCCTTCGTGGGGCGCGCCCTCCACGCGGACGAGGTCGGCCTCGCAGCCGCATCCGGTCAGCCGGTCGTACATGCGCTGGCTGTGGTCGAAGGAAACGAGGGTGTCTGCGTCGCCGTGCAGGATCAGGAAGGGCGGCAGGGTCATGCCGGGTTCCACATACCGCATGGGGTCGATGGCGGCCAGGTTGCGGCGGAAGCTGGCGCGGTCCTTGCCGCCCAGGTTGAAGAGCAGGTTGTCCTCTTCCGGGTCGGCGGAATCCCAGGCGTCCACCATGGCGTCCATGTCCGTGGGGCCGAAACAGTCCACCACACACTGCACGCGGGTGCTCTCGCCTGCATAATCGTCGGTTTCAAAGGCGGGGTCATCCGCCGTGACGCCCAGCAGCAGCGCGGTGTTGCCGCCCGAGGAGGTGCCGAAGGCGCACACGCGGGCCGGGTCGATGTCGTATTCGGCGGCGTTTTTGCGCAGGAAGCGCAGCGCGGCCTTCACATCCCGGAGGAACGCCGGGGCGGGCGCGGTGTAACAGCTGCGGTGGGTCACGCTGGCGATGACATAGCCCTGTGCCGCCAGCAGGCTCAGCTGCGGCAGCTCCCAGAACTGGTTGGGCTGGGTCCAGCCGCTGCCCTGGATGAACAGCACCAGCGGAAAGCCCTTCTTTTCCGGCGATTCCCACTGGGGTTTCACCAGCTGCAGGCAGAGGGTCTCGCCGTCCACGGTGAGGTAGGGGATGTTGGCCCGCTGATCCAGCAGGCCGGTCAGGGTGGGGTTGTGGGGCAGGGTGATGATGGCCATGGGGAAGCCTCCTTGCGCTGAAGTGTGCATGGGTCGGTGGGGATTTTCCTGCATACAGGATTCCCTGTCCGGGGGCGGAATTCCTGCCTGCGAAATTTGTACGCTGTAACCCTTTGTTAACTTATTGATATCTGCGGTGAGTTATGATAGAATGCAAACAGGAGATGCGTTGTAAGGCGTAATCTCCGTCTGTTACCGAAAACGATTTAGCAAACCATGGAAGCACAGGAGGAAGAACCATCATGCAGTATGGCTATTTCAACGACGCGGCTCGTGAGTACGTCATCACCGACCCGCGTACCCCCATGGCCTGGGCGAATTACCTGGGCAGCCCCGAGTACGGCGCGATCGTGACCCAGAATGCCGGCGGCTACTCCTTCGTCAAGTCCGGCGCGCACGGCCGCATCCTGCGCTACTCCTTCAACCAGTTTGACGAGCCGGGCCGCTATATCTACCTGCGCGACGATGAGGACGGCGATTACTGGTCTGCCTCCTGGCGCCCGGTGGAGAAGCCACTGGATGAGTACAGGACCATCACCCGCCACGGCACCTCCTACACCGAGATCGAGAGCGAGTACAGGGGCATCAGGTCCCAGGTGCTGTACTATGTGCCCATGAACGCCACCCACGAGGTCTGGCGCGTGAAGGTGACCAATACCTCCGACAAGGTGCGCACCATCTCCGCCATGTCCTACTGTGAGCTGACCACCGAATCCAACTACGAGCAGGATCTGGTGAACCTCCAGTACACCCAGTTCATCACCAACACCACCTTCCACGGCGACTGCATTGTGCAGCACATCAACCGCTTCTGCGGCGTGAACGAGCAGGGCGAGAACTGGCGCGAGCGCGTCTTCGCCCTGGCCGGCGCGCCCGTGAAGAGCTACTGCGGCCGCCGCGAGAAGTTCGTGGGCGTCAACCGCTTCCGCAATCCCCAGGCGGTCATAAATGGCGACCTGGGCAATGTGCTCAACTTCAACGGCAACCCCTGCGGCGCGCTGCATACCCAGATGGTGCTGCAGCCCGGCGAAACGAAGACCATCGCGTTCCTGCTGATGCAGAAGGCCCCCTCCGTGGCCCGCCCCATCATTGACCGCTACGCCGATACCGAGGCCGTGGTCAACGCCGAGCTGGCCGAGCTGATCGCCTACTGGCACGGCAAGCTGGAGGGTCTGGTGGTCAACACCCCCGACGCGAACTTCAACACCATGATCAACACCTGGAACGCCTTCCAGTGCTTCACCACCTTCGTGTGGAGCCGCGCGGCGTCCCTCATCTACTGCGGCCAGCGCAACGGCCTGGGCTACCGCGATACCGTGCAGGACATCCAGGGCATCATCCACCTGGATCCCGAGATGGCAAAGGAGCGCCTGGTGTTCATGCTCTCCGCCCAGGTGCACCACGGCGGCGGCCTGCCCCTGGTGAAGTTCAACCACAACGCCGGCCACGAGGATAAGCCCGAGGACGAGAGCTACGTCCGCGCCACCGGCCATCCCCATTACCGTGCCGACGACGCGCTGTGGCTCTTCCCTACGGTGTACAAGTACGTCGCCGAGACCGGCAACACGGACTTCCTGAACGAAGTCATCCCCTATGCCGACTTCGACGAGGGCACCGTGCTGGACCACCTCAAGCGCGCCATCGACTTCTCCATGAACCACCTGGGCGCCCACGGCATGCCTGCGGGCCTGCATGCGGACTGGAACGACTGCCTGCGCCTGGGCGCTGCGGGCGAATCCTCCTTCGTGGCGATGCAGCTGTACTACGCCACCCGCGTGCTGGATGAGCTCCTGCCCGATACCGAGGAGAACGCCGAATACCGCACCTGGCTGCGCGCGGCGGGCGAGAACCAGAAGAAGCTGATCAACGAGCACTTCTGGGAGGACGACCGCTTCCGCCGCGGCTACTCCGAGGAGGGCCTGATCATCGGCTCCAAGGACAACATTGAGGGCGCGATGTGGATGAATCCCCAGTGCTGGGCGGTCATCTCCCGCCTGGCCACCCCCGAGCAGGCGGACATCTCCATGCAGACCGTGTACGAAAAGCTCAACACCCCCTGGGGCATTGAGGTCATGGCCCCCTGCTACAAGGAGCATTACTTCGACGGCGCGCTGATGAAGCTGTTCAACCCCACCACCAAGGAGAACGGCGGCATCTTCTGCCAGCCCCAGGGCTGGGCGATCCTGGCCGAGTCCCTGCTGGGCCACGGCGGCCGCGCGTTTGAGTACTTCACCGAGTCCTGCCCCGCGGCCTACAATGACCGCGCGGAGCTGCGCGAGATCGAGCCCTACGTCCACGGCCAGTTCATCGAGGGTCACGAGTCTCCCCAGCCCGGCCGCAGCCATGTGCATTGGCTGACCGGCACGGCCTCTACTGTGATGGTGGGCTGCGTCGAGGGTATCCTGGGCCTGCGCCCCACCCCCGAGGGACTGGTCATCAGCCCCGCCATCCCCGCCGGGTGGGACGGCTTCACCATGGACAAGACCTTCCGCGGCAAGCGCCTCCACATCACCGTGGACAACGCCGCCCACAAGGAAGGCAACCCCAGCAAGGTGCTGGTCAACGGCGTGGAAGTCCAGGGCGTGCTGACCGACGACGTGCTGACCGACGGCTGCCAGATCACGGTGATCATGTAATCCGATATTTCCGGGCCTCCTCGCAAGGGGAGGCTCTTGCATGTCGAAAAAGTGGCTGCGGCCACTTTTTCGAAGAAGGGTAGGGATTCCGCTTCTGCGGAAGCGGGCATTTTTCACTGTCAGCCAGGGCTGACGGCCGTGAAAAATGTAAGGAAAGGTTTCGGCTGAAGCCGAAACCGCCCCGCCCCGCCGGGAAACCCGGCGGATACGATTTCAGTCTGCCGACGGCGAATGCGTGGACTGTGTTTTTTGACAGCCGGGCCTCCTCGTAAGGGGAGGCTCTTTTGCTATCATTTTCTTATTGACAGGATGATAAAATACGGATAAAATAATGATAGCAAAGGAGGTGGATCGAATGATCAACATTCGACCGGTGTCCGACCTGCGGAACAACTTCAGGGAAGTGGAAGAGCAGGTCCGGCGGGATGGCCCTGTGTTCCTGACCAAGAACGGCTATGGCTCCATGGTCGTGATGAGCATTGAGCAGTATGCGGCGCTGACGGATGAGGTGGAGATGAAGCTGGATGAAATCGAGATGGCAGCTGCGTCCACGGATGTCCGATATACGCTGGATGAAGCTTTTGCGATGGTGAGGGGACGCAGAAATGGAAAACAGGCAGTATGAAGTACGTGTTCTTCCTCTGTTCATAACAGAGCTGCAGGATATCCTTGACTATATTTCGCTGAAGCTGCATAATCCACAGGCGGCAGACCAGCTGGAGAGAGCCGTCTACGATGCCATTGTGGAACGTTCATCCTGTGCAGAGGCTTTCGAGCCGATTGTGTCCAGGTTCAGGCGCAGGTATGTGTTTTACCGGATATACGTCAGGAACTATACGATTTTCTACTCTGTCATGGGCAATGTGATGGAGGTACAGAGCATCATGTATAACCGGCGCGACACGCGCGAGTATCTGAAATAAAAAACGGCGGCACGGGCCCTCAACAGGTCTGTGCCGCCGTTTTTGTCAGAATTGCTCGTTGGTATCGTTCATGGTCAGCAGAATGTCGACGCGGCAGCCGAGGATTTCGGCGTATTCGCTGAGCTCCTGCACCGTCATCAGGTTGAGGTTCAGCTTCCGCGACAGGTTCTGCCGGGATTGGTGGGTGAGCCTGGCCAGCTCTGTGACGGTCAGACCCTTGCGCTTCATGATGACTTGCAGCTTTTCGCCGATCGTGTAGGACATCCGAACACCTCCGATACAGTTGTTATTGTAGGGATTTCGGATGTGCTTGTCAAAGCACGGATGTTTACTGTACAATGCCGCGTGTCAAATATAAATTGACAAACAACCGGATGGTGGTATCCTTGGTAAGCGTGATAAGCGAATGCTGAATTTTGGAGGGATTGTGATGCTGGAAGACCACTGCTGCGAGATCTCGCAGGCCTATCTGCTGCTGTGCGGTGCAGCCTACCTGCTGGAGGAGTACGCGCCGAAGGTCGTGCCGGAGCTCCGCAAGCTGCCGGACGGGTCTGCCTGCCACGTCATCACCGGCGTGATGGACGCGGTGCAGGAGGCACGCTGCCTGCTGCGCGGGGTGGTGGAGGCTGCGTCTGAGCCGGGGTGATGAAGCGGGGCCGGCGGAGCTTCCCGCAGGTGGGCAGCCGGGGGAATGTAGACGGATGCGCGGCGTGTGGCAGGAAAAACGCCGCACCATGTCGAATCATTGCCGGAGACCCGGCGACATATTGTTCGACAACACCCCCCGCGGTGAATAAGAAAGGAAGTGCCCTGATGTCCCTGACTGTCGGCCAGAAGCTGTATGGCTTCACTGTCACCCGCGTGCGCGCCGTTGCGGAGCTGAACGCGAACCTGGTGGAAATGACCCACGACAAGACCGGCGCATCCCTGGTCTGGGTGGACAATGGCGAGAGCAACAAGCTGTTCTGCATTGGCTTCAAGACCCTGCCGGAGGATTCCACCGGCGTGTTCCACATCCTGGAGCATTCGGTGCTCTGCGGCAGCGACAAGTTCCCCGTGAAGGAGCCCTTTGTGGAGCTGCTGAAGTCCTCCATGAACACCTTCCTCAACGCCATGACCTTCCCGGACAAGACCATCTATCCCGTGTCCAGCCGCAATGAGCAGGACTTCCTGAACCTGACGGAAGTGTACCTGGATGCGGTGTTTGCCCCCGCCATCCGCACCAACCCGAACATCTTCTACCAGGAGGGCTGGCATGTGGAGATGGACGGCCCGGACAGCACCCCCACCTACAAGGGCGTGGTGTTCAACGAGATGAAGGGCGCCATGTCCTCGGTGGACGAGGTGATCATGGAGGGCATGCTGGCTGCCGGCTTCCCGGACACCTGCTACGGCTTCAACTCCGGCGGCGATCCCCGCGTGATCCCCGAGCTGACCTATGAGCAGTACATGGCCATGTACAACCGCTACTACCACCCCTCCAACAGCCGCATTTTCCTGGATGGCGCGGTGCCGCTGGACCGGGTGCTGCCGCTGATTGACTCCTACCTCAGCCGCTGGGAGCGCAGCGACGAGAAGCACGTCATCGCCATGCAGACTCCCCGTGCGGTGGAAAAGACCCAGTACTACGAGGTTTCTGCCGCGGACGGCACGGCCAATCGCGCGATGCTGTCCCTGGGCAAGATCATCGGCACCTGGCAGGACGTGACCCGTGTGACGGCGGCGGACATCCTCTCTGACGTGCTGGTGGGCTCCAACGAGGCGCCGCTCAAGCGCGCGCTGCTGTCCTCCGGCCTGTGCCAGGATGTGAGGATGGAAGCGGAGGGCTCCATCGCCCAGCCGGCGATGATGTTCACCGTCAAGAACATCGAGGACGAGAACGCCCCCGCCATCCGCGACATCATCCGCAAGACCTGCCGCGAGCTGGTGGAGCAGGGCATCGACCGCGACATGCTGGCCGCCTCCATCAACCGCTACGAGTTCCGCGTCCGCGAGCCCAACGAGCCCGCCGGCCTGATGCGCTGCATCATGGCGCTGAACACCTGGCTGCACGATGGCGACCCGCTGACCTGCCTGGTCTATGACGAGCTGATGGCCGAGATCCGCCAGATGGCCGAAAACGGCGGCTTCGAGGCGCTGCTCTCCGACCTGCTGCTGAAGGAAGACGACATGGTCGTGATGCACACGCTGCCCTCCACGACGCTGGGCGAGGAGCTGCGCGCCGAGGAGGCCGCGAAGCTGGCTGCGGCGGCTGCCGCCTGGACGGCGGAGGAGAAGGCCGCCATCCTCGAACTCAACGAGAAGCTCCACGCCTGGCAGCAGACCCCCGACAGCCCCGAGCAGCTGGCGACCCTGCCCGTGCTGGACCTGAGCGAAGTCAGCCCCGACCCGGTGCTGCTGCACACGGAGGAGTCTGATGTGGACGGCGTGAAGGTGCTCTACCACAGGGCTGCCACCAACGGCATCGTCCACCTGAACCTGTATTTCAACCTGTCTGACTGCACGCTGAACGAGCTGTGTGAGCTGGACTCCCTGACCCGCCTGCTGGGCAAGCTGCCCACGGCGAAGTACAGCGCGGCGGCGCTGCAGCAGGCCGTCAAGACCCACCTGGGCCGCCTGAACTTCTCCCTGGAAACCAAGGAGAAGATGGGCGTGACCGCAACGTGCACCCCCGTGCTGCGCGTGAACTGCTCCGTCATGGCCGACAAGCTCGACATTGCCCGCGAGCTGATCTGTGAGATCCTCACTGCCACCGACTTCACCCAGACCGACCGCATCCGCGAGATCGCGCTGCAGGCCAACGAGCAGGCCAAGCAGATGTGCATCATGGGCGGCCATGTGCTGGCTCTGACGGCGGCACAGTCCCATTACAGCGCGTCCGGCGCGGTGGGCGAGGTGCTCAAGGGCTACACGGGCGTTCAGTGGCTGCAGGGCTTTGTGGCGGACTTTGACGCGAAGATCGGCGCGCATGTGGCGCTGCTGCAGGCGAAGCTGGCTGCGGCGGTGTGCCGTGCCCGCCTGACCCTGTCCGTCACGGCCAACGCGGAGACGGACGTGTCCGCGCTGATCGCGGCGCTGCCTGCCGGTGAGGGCTGCGCTCCCGAGGCAGCCTATGCCATCGACCTGCCCAGGGCACAGGGCATCCGCATCCCCGCGCAGATCGGCTACGGCATCCTGGCCTCCGACCTGGGCTGCGAGTGGAACGGCTCCGCGCTGGTGGCGGCCAACATCCTGAGCCTGGGCTACCTGTGGAACGTCATCCGCGTGCAGGGCGGCGCTTACGGCTGCGGCCTGCGTATCGGCCGCGCGGTCGCGATGGCCTACTCCTTCCGCGATCCTACCCCCGCCCGCTCGCTGACGATGTACCGCGAGGCGGCGGACTTCCTGCGCTCCTTCGTGGAATCCGGCGAGCGCATCGACAAGTTCGTCATCTCCACCGTCTCGGACACCGAGCCCCTTATGAGCCCCCGCGACGAGGGTGCTGTGGCGGACGGCCACTGGTTCGCCGGCAAGACCGAGGCGGACCTGCGCCGCGAGCGTGCCGAAATCCTTGTCACCGACGGCAACGCCCTGCTCTACTGGTGCGACGCCCTGGAGCACATGGCGAAGACTGGCGCGGTCTGCGTCGTGGCTCACGAGGAGGCGCTCAAAGCCTGCGATGCGGAGAACCTCGTCATCGCCGAGTAATCCTCGCGCTTCCGATGGATTGAATATGGCCCCGCATGGCTCTGAATAGGGGTTGTGCGGGGCTTTCCTGTGTGCGGGGGAACGCCCTCAGTCAGCTTGCGCTGACAGCTCCCCCCAAGGGGGAGCCCGGCCTGTCAAAAAAGCAGCTTGACCAGCATCAGGAATGTGAAGGATAGATTTACCCGGCTGTCGCGTACAGAAGTAATCACCTCATCAGTCGCTGCGGCGACAGCTTCCCCTCAAGGGGAAGCCAGGGACAAGCTGCCATAAGCCGTCCCCTTGTGAGAGTTCCCCTTAGGGATTCCCCATCCCAACAATAATCGGCATAGTCGCACTTTTCACTGCGGCTATGCCGTTTTTGTTTTTCCCTGATTATGCTTGAAACTCCCCAATGCAGTTGTAAACGACTTGCAGCCTTTGTACTTTCTGCCCATCAATCCGCTGCGTCTGGTGCACATGCACCTTCTCCACGAACTCTCGTAGCACCTCGGCTGTCAGCTCCTGAATGTCGGTATACTTGCGAACCAACGTCAGGAACCGGTCTATATTCACCTGCTTATCCTGCGCATCTGTAAGGAGTGTCCGCAGCTCGGCAACGCGGGCCTCCAGGGTATGCTGCTCCGTTTTGTAGCTGGCAGACATGCGGGCGAAGCGTTCATCAGACATGCGGCCTTCCAGATTGTCCTCATAAAGCCGCTGGATAATGCCGTCCAGCCTTGCAATGCGGTTGAGTGCCTGCTCCAGCGCCCTTCGATGCTCGCGCAGGCTGCGATCGGACTCGGCCCGGCTTTTCTTCATCACCAGGCGGACGAATTCATCTTCCCGGCGTGGAGTGTGCCGTTGAAAGCCCGGAACTCGATGGTTCGCGCAGGCCGCTCGAGGGAAAAGGCCGCATGCAGGTTCAGCAGGTGGTAGCGGCTGTGGTCGTAGTGGTGGCGAGCCAGCATCTCCCAGTAGTACCCGGCCTCTGAGTTGTGCCTGTACCAGATGGCCGTGAAGGACTCGAGTGTGTCAGGCTTCTGCCGGTTGAGGGCCTCGAGGAAATGGAGTACCGTTTATGCTGCTTGCAGACGAATGATACTTTTGCTTGTGCCATAAATGGACCGTTCGTTCTACATTTTCGTTTCTTGTTCCGGGGAAGAGCTGTTCATTCCTGGTCGCTTGCCCGTGGTTATCTTCTCCGATAAAATCAAATTAGCATATAGTCTGGAAATGGGAGCTTATAAAGAAAGGGAGGTGCTGCAACTGCCCCCAGTTTTCCAGATGGATCCGTTTGATATGAGTAAGGAGGTAAATATGAGCAAGTATACTGGAAACCACCTGAGAAGAACCATTACAGCAGCTGTGCTGGCGCTGATCATGTGTCTGACGGCTGTGAGTCCTGCTTCTGCCGCTGTGCTTGAAGCAGAAGGCAAGTATTATTCCCGCTTTGACAGCTACGCAGAGCTTCTGGAGCATGTCGGCGAAGTGAATACGCAGACTGCAGAGGAAGGACAGGTACTGCTGAAGAACGATGGCACGCTGCCCCTGACCGGTTCGGAGAGGGTCAGTGTATTCGGTATCGCTTCTTCTACGACTGTTGCGGGCCCCACCAGCAACAGCGCGTACAAGCAGCATACCGACTTCACTGTCAGCGAGCGCGGCCCGATCTATGACGGCCTGACTGCGGCTGGCTTTAACGTCAATCCTACCATGGCAGATTTCTACGCTGCCAAGGGCTTCTCCACCGGCGACTGCGGCAAGGAGACGCTGGAGTTTTCTGCGGAAGCCGCAGCCTCCATCGCTGAATACAGCGAGGTTGGCGTGATCGTCCTGGCTCGCTACGGCGGCGAAGGTGCAGACCTGGACATGGTCACTCCTGAAATCAACGACGGCATGTACGGCGAGCAGCCCTCTAAGTACGAGCATGATGCGCTGTACACCGGCGAAGTCGTGGCGGCAGCGCAGAGCAGCGGACGCGGTGGCGGCCCCATGGGCTCTTCCGCCTCCTATCAGGTTGCTGGCACCAGCGCCAACTACGACGAGAACGGGACGGAGTACAAGCACTACCTCCAGCTGACCGATGCGGAGGAGGCTCTGATCGACTATGTGGCCAAGAGCTGCGAGAAGGTCATCGTGGTACTGAATACCTCCAACGCCATGGAATGCTACGACCTGCGCGAGGATGAGCGCATCAACGGCATCCTGCTGATGGGCCGCGGCGGCGAAACCGGCCACTTTGTCGTGGGCACGATCCTGGCGGGTCTGACCAATCCCTCCGGCCGTCTGGTCGATGAGTGGAACACCGACTTCACTGCAGATCCCACCTGGAACAACTTTGCCTGGAACGCCCAGACCGGCAGCCAGAACATCTACTATGTCGGCGAATACGGCACGACGGTCACCGCCTACGAAGGCAACGGCAACTACGACGATTACCTCGAGCGCGGCGAGACCACCATCACCTACGGCTCGCACAACCAGAACGCCTACTATGGCACTGACTACGAGGAAGACATCTACCTCGGCTATGCCTACTGGGAGACCCTCTACGCTTCCCTGTACGAGGCTCTGCTGGAAAATGAGACCGTCCAGTATCAGGGCAACGGCGTGGTGCACACCGTGTCTCGTGCAGACGCTCCCGGCGAGACCGTCGAGGAGAAAGCTGCCTACGCTGCCGGTGAATGGTGGAAGAAGAACGTGACCTTCGCGTTCGGCTCCGGCCTCTCTTACACTACCTTCAGCCTGAACATTGATGCGGACGCCATCACCGCTTACGGCGGCGCGCTGGAATCTGCTGACGATACCCTGGTAGAGGGCTTCAACATCGCCACCGATATGACGGCGGAGAACCTGTCCTCCTCCGATGGCAAGCCCGCCAAGGTCAAGACCATCGTCATTCCCGTGACTGTCACCAACACCGGCGACATGGCTGGCAAGGAAGTCGTGCAGATCTACGTTACCGCTCCCTATAACACCGAAACTGCGAAGCTGCAGAAGTCCTTCGTGGCGCTGGCAGGCTTCGGCAAGTCCGGCGTCATCCAGCCCGGCGAGAGTGAGACCGTTCTGGTCAGCGTCAACGTGCAGGACATGGTGCCCTTTGATTACGCCGACGCTTACAGCGAGGGCGTGACCGGCTACACCATGGAAACCGGCGAGTGGATCATCCGCGCGATGAACACCTCTCACTATGACATGGCTACCGACCTGGCTGACACCACCGATGAATACGCCGAGGTTCGCTTTACGCTGGCCGAGACTGCTGAGACTGGCTCCAAGGGCGCTGCCCGCCTGGTGCTGGACGACTTCTCCGGCAAGAACAGCGAAGCCATCTTCTCCGAGTCCTACGAGGACAGCGAAAACGTGAACGGCAACGTCTGGGCTGCGGACACCGACGAGGATCACTACCAGATCTTCAATTCCCTCCGTACCGAAAATCTGATGGCGGACGGCGAGAGCAAGGAAATCCTCCTGACCCGCGACACCTTCCTGACCTACTTCCCCGAGACTCCCACCGAGGGCGATCTGGTGCTCTCCGAGAGCTACGTTGCGCACCTGGATTACTGGAACCAGTTCTCCGCTGCCGACATTGAGGGCGACGAGACCTACCACACCGCTGACGAAGCCATCGCTGAGGGCTGGGCTCAGGGAACCGGCGTGGTGGACGAGGAGACTGGCACCTATGCCATCGTGCTGTCCGACATGTCCGGCAAGGAGCTGTTTGATGAGGACGGCACCCTCACCGATGAGTGGAACGAGTTCATGAACCAGCTCACCGTGGAGGAAATGACCACCCTCATCCGCAAGAACACCAATATGTGGCGCTCTACCGGCCTGCCCAATATCGGCAAGGCTGCCAACCAGCAGAAGGACAGCTACAACAACAACGGCGATACCTTCCTGTGGGTGGATGCGCCTACCATCACCGCCACCTGGAATACCGATCTGGCCTACGAGATCGGTCAGGTTCGCGGCAATCTGAGCCTGTACAATGGCTGGTCTGCCTGGGGCGGCCCCGAAATGGATACCCACCGCAGCCCCTTCTCCGGCCGTAACTACGAGTACATGTCCCAGGACGGCCTGGTAGGCGGCTACATGGCCGCTGGCCTGACCGGCGGCATGGAAGCCATGGGCGTGACCTGCTACATCAAGCACTTTGCCCTGAATGATCAGGAAACCTGCCGCGACGGCATGGAGAACATGGTCTGGCTCTCTGAGCAGGCTGCCCGTCAGATCTACTTCAAGGTCTTCCAGATGTGCATGCAGGAGGGCGGTTCTTCCTCCTCCATGACTGGCTTTGCTCGCTTCTGCGGCGTGCCCACCTCCTCCAACAACCGCCTGATGGAAGGCATGGTCGTGGATCAGTGGGGCTGGAACGGCTTCTTCATCACCGACGGCTACTCTGGCTTCTCCCGCTGCACCACCATGGCCAGCATGATGCGCTCCTTCGTCGTGCCGCTGCCTCTGAATGGCCGTATTCCTGCCATCTCCGGCCGCTATGACGCGGAGACCGGCAAGTTCTACGCCTACACCGGCGCGTGGGACACCGAGTATGACTTCTACGGCGACGACTTTGCCACCACAACCGTGATGTACAACGACCGCGGCTCTGTGGCGGACGAGAACGTCAAGGGCGGTTACCGCGGCGAAGAGGTCGAGAGCTACAGCCAGTGGTACTACCTGCGCATGCTCGCGGCCCGCATCCTCTACATCGAGTCCAATGCCCTGACCAACCTGAATGGTCACTCCCTGACCAAGCTGCCCGAGTTCACCGCTGAGGAGCGTACCTTCGTCAAGGGCAGCGAAGCCAAGCTGGTCTTCGACCTCTCCGGCGAGGCCAAGAGCACTTACACCGTGGACGAGAACGGCGTGAAGACGCCCCTGTACACCGCTGAATACACCATCGAGGGCGACGTTCCTGCGGGCATGACCTTCGATCCTGCCACGGCGACCCTTTCCGGCGTGCCCACCGAGAACGGCCAGTACAAGATGACCATCCATGTGCTGATCGACGGCTGGGTCTGCTCCGACCTGGTCAACGATGACAAGCAGCCCTTCAACCGCTTCCTGACCTGGACCTACAAGCTGCTCGTCAACGAGGACGGCGTGCCTACCCCCGACATGAACGAAGAGCTGGAGGAGAATAAGGAGATCGAGGTCTCCAGCGGCGGCATGGGCGGCGGTATGCCTGGTGGCGGCGGCATGGCCGGCTTCGAGGTCGTGCCTGAGGATGTGACCTTCGCAGAGGGCGCAGAGACCTTCTCCTGGTCCATCGGCGAGCACCAGCTCTTCAAGACCACCGCTTCCAAGGCGGAGGCTCAGGAGGGCGACCAGTACACTTACTCCCTTGCCATGGGCGATCCTAATGCTCCCTTCAGCGTGGAGATGACTCTGCACCTGAAGGCTGACGGCACCACTCAGCTGGTCGTTGGCGCTGCCGGCCCCATCGCTGGCGCGAACGAGACCGGTGTGTGGACCGCTGCGGATGGCCAGATCTCCGTGACCTGGGGCAAATAAGTCCAAATTGACTTGACATCGGGACTTGACCCAGATGACTTAATCACGCCGTTGGGCGCTGCTGAGGCTGAGATGCTTCGCAGCGTCCAACGGCAAGCTGAATTTTTCCGGAAGGTGGAAATGAGTATGAAATGCAAGTGGATTCTGTCCTTATTCTGTGCCCTGCTGCTGCTCGGCAGCGCTGCACTTGCGGAGGGTGAAGCAGCTGCACCGGCTGAAGAAGCCCAGCCCAATGTCTACGTGCTGGAAGCGGAACTGACCAACCTGGAGAACAAGTATGGCAGCGGCTATTCCGGTTCGACGACGGGTACGGGTATGATCACCGGCGACGACACCGACTCAAAGACGGCCTCCAACGGCTATTATGTCAGCTGGCTGTACTATCCCGGCGCATACCTGAGCTTTGAATTTGAAGCCGCTGAGGACATCGATGATCTGACCATCGTGCTGCGTCTGTCTGCCCAGTATAACAGCATCAACGTCAAGGGCGACCAGCTGATCGTGGGCATCAATTACGACGAGGATGCCGAGGCATATGAGCAGCAGTTCGACTTCCCGCTGACCATTGAGTCCTATAGTGAATTTTCCAGCCGGGTCATGGACTTTCAGGACTACCTCGTGGTGGAGAATGTTTCCATCAAAAAGGGCTACAATGCCGTGGAGCTGCTGATCAACAACGACATCAAGGGTGTGGGCGGCACGATGAAGGCTGCAGCGCCTCTGGTAGACTGCCTGATCCTGTATACCGACGGTGTGATCACGCCCATCACCTACAACCCGGCGTATGTCAACTGATGCGCTTCTGACCTGAATGTTGTTTTTTCAGGCCGGATCATGTAAGGAGGATTGACCATAATGCACGCTTTCATGGAGCGGATCGGGCACATGATCCGGCACAAGAGAAGCATTCCGTTTTTATTCATTGCACTGGGTGTAGCTTTTTCAGCTGCGATGCTGATCGCTTACGCTCTGACCGGGATCTCCACGTTCACCCCTGTTCTGTCCACCAAGGTGATCGTGATGGAGAGCATATGCATCGATATCGGTGTTCTGCTTGTACTCTTTGAGGTCAAGAATGGCAAGTATGGACTGTACCTCCTCAGCCTGTGGACATGGTTGGAATTCCTCTTCTATGAGGCCTCCTACATCTCCAATGTGCTGGTGGGGATCGACGGCAACCAATTCAGCATCGGCTTCATCCTGACGGTCATTTTCGGGCTGCTGGCATGGGTGTGCACACTGATTTCTGCCATCCTGCAGAAGCAGGAATTGGGCTGGCACACCGATCCGACCGGGAAGGAGGCGTAAGCAATGAAGTGGCTGAACAAGAGAACGTGGCGAACTTTAGCAGTCTCATTCCTGACGCTGGCAATCGTCGTGTCCATGGTGGGCGAGGTGGCAAATGCCTATGCCCCTGCCCTGAACTTCGCCCTGAAGACCAGCTCTTACAAGGTCGTCAAAAGCGATGACGAGCAGGATGATGCGGTTTACTTTGAAGCGGGGCATCAGGGCACCGAAGCGGTCACAGCTTATGGCAAGGCCGTCAGTGAAGAGGCCGAGGCCGAGGGCATGGTGCTGCTCAAAAACAAGAACTCCGCGCTGCCGCTTTCCAAGGGCGACAGCGTGAGCACTGTTTTGCAGTCTGCATATAGCTTTAGCTATGGCTCCTCTGGCTCCGGTGCGATCGATGCAACCAAGTACACCAACCTGAAAACAGCGCTGGAGACAGCAGGACTGGCAGTCAATACCACCCTGTGGGATTTTTACGCTGCGAATCCCTCCCGGCAGGCTGTAACCTACAGCCGCAAGGGCGATCCGGTCTACAAGGTGAATGCATTGGCTTGGGCTGATTACTCTGAAGAAGCACGGTCGTCCATTCATACCACCGGCGGTACTGCCATCGTCGTCGTCAGCCGACTGGGCGGTGAGGGCGCAGACTTGTCCACCAAGAAGAGCGATGGCTACGACGGGAGCTATCTTTCCCTCACGGCGGAGGAGATTGAGATCCTTGCCGAACTGACCAGCATGAAAAAGGCTGGTGAGCTGGATGGAATTGTGGTGCTCATCAACACAGCGCTTGTCTTTGAAACCGCCTTCCTGCAGGATGACTGGATGGTGGAGGTCAACGGTGCGACCTATACGGTGGATGTGGATGCTTGCCTATGGGTCGGCAACGTGGGCATGGGCGGCGTCACAGCGGTTGCCAAGACACTGGTTGGCGAGGTGAATCCCTCCGGCAAGCTGCCTGATACCTATGTCAAGGACAATTTCTCCTCTCCGGCGATGGCAGCCTGGGTGCTGCAAAATACCACTGGCACCTACGCCGCAAAGTATCAGAACAGTGAACTGCTGTCCTCTGACGCGCAGACCCGGTATGGCGTGTATACAGAGGGCATCTATGTCGGGTATCGCTACTATGAGACCCGCTATGAGGATATTGTGCTGGGCCGTCCCGGCGCAGGGCATTACGATTACCAAAGCGTCGTTTCCCGGCCCTTCGGCTATGGCTTGAGCTACACAGCCTTTGAGTACAGCGACTATTCCGTCGCTGAAACGGCGGATGGCAGCTATGCGGTCTCCGTGAAAGTTACAAACACGGGTGATGTATCCGGTAAGGAAGTTGTGCAGATCTATCTGCAAAAGCCCTATACGGAGTATGATAAGGCCCATGGCGTGGAAAAGGCCTCAGTTGAGCTTTGTGGCTTTGACAAGACCCGAATGCTTGCGCCCGGCGAAAGTCAAACTCTGACCATCACGGTAGACAGAGAGCAGTTCAAAACCTACGACGCAAACGGATACAAGACTTACATTCTCGAAGCTGGCGAGTACTATCTGGCCACCGGTACATCCTCCCATGATGCGCTCAACAACATCCTTGCCCTGAAGGGCAAAACTGTTGCAGACGGCATGGATCAGGATGGCAATGCTGCCTTGGCATCGCTGGTGGGGCAGGATATCACCCTGGATACCACGACCTATGCCGTGTCTTCCGAGACCGGCGAGGAAATCACCAACCGCTTGGATTTTGCCGACGTCAACAAGTATGAAGGCCGCGGCGACAATGCTGTAACCTATGTATCCCGCAGCGATTGGGAAGGAACCTTCCCCAAAGAGGCCATTACACTCACCGTGACAGCGCAGATGGCCGAGGATCTGAAAACGATGAAGGCTATTACTGAGGATCCTGAAGCGGAAATGCCTGTCTATGGCGCTTCTAATGGACTGAGCCTCATTATGCTGCGCAGCGAAAGTTATGACGCGGAAACCTGGGATGATCTGCTGGATCAGATGACCTGGGAGGAACAGCGGGATCTGGTCATGCTGGCAGGCTATGGCAGCAAGGGCGTAACCTCTGTTACACTGCCGGAAATCAAAGCGCAGGACGGTCCCACCGGCGTGGTGGACAGCGCAGAGGATGTATCCTTCCCCAGCGAAAGCATATGGGCAGCGTCCTTCAATCTGGAGCTGATCGAAAAGGTCGGCGGCGCGCTGGGCGAGGATGCGCTGAACGTTGGTGTGACGGGCATGTACGTTCCCGGCGTGAATATCCACCGTACACCCTTTGGTGGACGTGCGCATGAGTATTTCTCGGAGGATCCATATCTGTCCGGCGTGGCTGTGGCAGCGGAGATCAAGGGCGTGCAGTCCAAGGGCGTGATCCCCTATGTGAAGCATTATGCTTTCAACGATCAGGAGGACAGCCGCATTGGCATCGGCATCTGGCTCAACGAGCAGAGCGCTCGTGAAATTTACCTGCGACCCTTTGAGTATGCTGTTGCACCCTCCAGGGGCAATGCCCATGGCGTGATGAGCTCCTTCAACCGGGCTGGCTGCATCTGGACAAGCGCCAGCAGCGAGCTGATGGAGGACATCCTGCGCGGTGAATTCGGCTTCGATGGCGTGGTGCTGACGGACATGGCACTGGGGCAGAATGCCTATATGTCCTACGACTCCTTTGTTCAGGGGACGGATCTGTTCCTGGATCCCACTGGTGCACAGAGTCAGTTTGACAGCTACGCATCCAGCGTCACTTTCCGCAGCGCCATCCGGGAGGCAGTTCACCGTTACCTGTATGTGATTGCCAATTACAGTGCGGCGATGAACGGCTTCTCCTCCGCCAGTGAAATTGTACCCGTGACGCCCTGGTGGCAGATGATGCTCATGGCGGCACAGGCTTCTTCTTTTGCGCTGGGTGCAGTGTCAACGGCCATACTCCTTCTTACCTTGGCACAGGAACGGAAACGTCGTTCTGTTCAAACCTGTTAAGCATCATACGGCTCCTGGAATCTCTCCGGGAGTTTTACGTGCGGTCAAGGGGAAAACACGGTTGCGTCCAAATTCACACGCATGCAATTCCGCTTATGCCGGAGAAACAGACGCTTGTACCAAAGGATGGGAAATCGGGATGCATAAGCACCGTTTGAGCGCAGTCGGCACATCTGGCTCCGTATCGATGCTATAATATCAGTAGCGGTATAGCTGTTATGTATGCAACAATGGAGAAGGGAGGGCAGAAACTACCCGGCGTGTCCCAATGATTGCGAAATGTGAAGAGGAGGAATACCATGAAACTGAGTAAGAAGATCATCAGTGCAGTATGCGCGCTGGCCATGCTGCTCAGCTGTGTTTCGGGTTCTGCATTTGCGGAAACCTTCGATGCGAATGAATGCTACGCTGAGGGCTACAGCGTCAATGTGCAGCTGGAATCCGAAGGTGCGGTATTGCTGAAGAATACGGGCGTTCTGCCCCTGGCGGAGGGCACGAAGGTGACCATCCTGGGTGCAATGAGCTACAACTACGTTGAGGGCGGCACCGGCTCTGCCGGCGGTAAGGACGACTTGAATACCGTTCTGCTGGCGGACGCTTTCTTTGAGGCCGGTATGGACGTCAATGAAGACGCCTGGTACTGGCTGGAGGAGCAGTGCGGCGGCGAACGTGGCGTCGGCAGTGCAGACCCTTCAGGTGTGGGTGACTGGACCAGCTATCGCGGGATCCACGAATTCCCCATTGGTACCTACGAGGCTGGCGCGGCGGACATCCTGAAGGATGGCTACACTGATTACGCCATCGTGACCATCAGCCGTTCCGGTGCTGAGGGCGCATCTCCCTCCATGGACTACGACGGCGACGGCTCCACCCTGACCGGCACCACCTACCTGGAGCTGGATCAGAATGAAAAGGACCTGCTGGCCTGGTGTAAGGCGAACTTTGCCCATACCATCGTGCTGGTCAACTCTGCAGCCCCGATGGAGCTGGGCTTCATCGACAGCGCGGAATACAATGTGGACGCATGTCTGTGGATTGGTCATCCCGGTGAGGCGGGCGTTGTGGGCGTTGGTACTCTGCTGACTGGCCGCATGAATCCCTCCGGCCGTCTGGTGGATACCTATGCCTATGACATGACCACCAATCCGACTTACTACAACACCGATGATAACAAGTACGCCAACCTGTCCACCGCTTCTATGAATGGTTCCGGCGGCGGCCGTCAGACCTTCTATCAGTACGAGGAAGGCATTTACGTTGGCTACCGTTACTTTGAGACCGCTGATGCGATGGGTTACTTCGATTCTGAGGAATTCAAGACCCTGACCTTCAAAAACGGCTCCGTTGCAGGTTATGAGCAGGTTGTGCAGTTCCCCTTTGGTTACGGCCTGAGCTACACGACCTTCACTGAGGAAATCGTTGCCTCCGATGTGAAGCTGGAGCCCCATGGCACCAACAGCATCACCGTGAAGGTGACCAATACCGGTTCTGTGGCTGGCAAGAACGTTGTGCAGCTGTACATGGATGCACCCTGGCAGTCCGACGTGGAGAACTTCGGCATCAAGGGCGTGGGTCTGGAAAAAGCCAAGGTCGTGCTGATCGGCTTTGACAAGACGGACATCCTGCAGCCCGGTGAGAGCCAGGAACTGACCATTACCTTCGAGACCGACAACCTGGCTTCCTTCGACAACTTTGGCCAGGGCTGCTACGTGCTGGAGAACGGCCTGTATTCCTTCAACGTGCAGAAGGATACTCACCAGTGGGGGGAGCGTGCTGCTGCGTCCGTGCAGGTGGAGCTGCCCGCTGCGATCATTTATGATGCACAGGGCGATGTGCCCGGTGCGATTTACGCCGGCGCCCGTGCATCCGATGTGGCCATCGCCAGGAATGCGATGGACGACGTGACTGCCGGTGACGGCTGCATGCTGGAGGGTTACCTGTCCCGCAGTGATATCGCTGGCGGCATGAAGGCCATCATGGCGCATCAGTCCAATGAGGCGGCCAATGAAATGGCCAGCGAAGCCCTCGTAGAGGCTATGAGCGTGCGCGAGGAAGATCATTACGAGTATACCTTTGAAACCTACATCAAGGGTGTGAAGACTACCCTGACTTCGACCATCTATGCCAATGGCAATAACATGATGCCCTTCGCCCAGTATACCCCGGACGGCGTGCGGGCTTCCAGCTTTGAGGATCCGCTGTGGGAGCAGACCTATTACGTTGTCGAGGGCGAAAAGACCGCTGCAGGCAACCCTGTTGTGGTTGATGAGAAGCCCAAGGGCGATTACCACATTCTGTCCGTCAATGATCTGATCGGCGTGGATATCTACACCGAGGAAGGTCTGGAATTGTTCGACAAACTGGCCAACATGACCTCCATCGACGAAGCCATTGAGGTTCAGGGCAATGCGGGCTGGAAGGTGCCTGCGGTGGAATCCGTCGGCAAGCCCCAGCAGATCGCTGTGGACGGCCCCGGCGAGCCCGGTAACGGCCAGTACAACGGCGGCACCTGGTTCACCTGTGCGGTTACCATCGCTGCCACCTGGAACCGTGATCTGGCCTACGCCGAGGGTGTTTCCTACGGCCATCAGACCAATCTATTCGGCATCGGCTGCGCGTATGCGCCCGCAATGAACATCCATCGTTCTCCCTTTGGCGGCCGTAACTTCGAGTACTACTCTGAGGACGGCTTCATCTCCGGACAGATCGGCGGCAGCACCGTGGCAGGCATCCAGTCCACCGGCACCAACGTGTTCATCAAGCACGCTGCGCTGAATGACGGCGACACCAACCGCGGCGGCAACACCACCTGGGCCAACGAGCAGGCCATCCGCGAGATCTACATGATTCCCTACGAGATCAGCATCAAGGAATATGGCGCCAACGGAGTGATGGGCAGCCTGAACCGCATTGGCATGTCCTGGTTCCACTATGGCATGTACAAGACCATGATGCGCGATGAATGGGGATGGCAGGGTATGCTGATCACCGACGGTGACGGCGGCGCCGGCGATGTGTATAACTCTCCTCAGGCGATGCTGTCCATCCAGGGCAACATGCTGAGCATCTCCCAGTACATCAACTCCCGCCAGACCATCGCAGTCTACGGCGATGCGACGGATTACGTGTACGGGCGTTATATGCTGCATAACATCATGCGCAACGCCCTGTACCAGTACTGCTCCACCCTGGATAAGTAATCACAGCGGGCTCAAGCGGCAGCATGGTATGATGCTGTGCTGCCGCTCAAAACCCGTTCCGATGCATCAAACGAAAGGAGCACCCTCATGAAAAAGATCTTTATCGCATTGATTACAGTGCTTCTGGCACTGGGCATGTGTGCCATGGCTTCGGCAGAAGAAAACGTTCTTATTCCGCCGACGGATTTCGTTTTTGATCCTGCAACTGGCAATTACTCTTTTAACGCTGTGGACGAGAATGTCAGCTATTACTTCATCCGCTTCTTTGAGGTGAAGGATGGGGAAATCAGCGGCGAATACATTTCCTCCTCCAAGCGCATCCGCGGCGGTAAGACCGGCGAAATCTCCGGCACTATCGACCTGAGCGATGTGGCGTGGGGTCACTACGCAGTATCCCTGAACAGCTTTGCGGCGGCAGGCAGCAGCTTCGTCAGCCCCGAGCCCATCAACATCTACACCGTCTTCGGAGTGGGTCTTCCGTTGGAGCGCCCTGAAATGCTGGCGATGTACTCCGGCAACCGCGTGCAGTTTGTCATCGACTGGTGGACGCTGGACAACTACCTGTACTATGAGTACCTGCCCTATGCCAAGTTCACCTTCTATGCAGATGAGGCCTGTACGCAGGAAGTGTACAGCGATACCGTTGACCTGGAGCTGCTCAAGGATACCCTGCGCAAGAATCCTCCCGGCATCATCGAGATCTGGGGCTACAATCTGACCAAGGGCGATCATCTCTATGTGCCGGTCGGTACGGAAGTCAGCGGCGGCCCCGTTGGTTCTCTGCGTACGGAGCTGTACTTCTGCTATGACCTGTATTCCTACACCACCGAGTCCATGGGCATCCCCGCAGGTACCTACTATGTGACCCTGCAGGCGATCTCCCGCGACGAGTACATCCTCAACTCCCAGATCACGCCCGCTATTGCCATCACCCTGACGGATGATGCGCCTGTGGCGGAATACGGCATGGCGACAACCGAGCTGTGGAAGGAGCCCGGCCAGATGGATATGCCCGGCGTCAATCCCGGTCTGCAGACGGATCGTGTGGACTTTGCGCTGAATCAGCCCACTGTGGGCGTCCTGATTGATTGATCTTAAGTAAATAGCTGGAGACCGTGCATCATGCGCACGGTCTCCTTTTTCAACAAAAAGCACGGAGACAATGCGACTCCGTGTCAAATGAAAATGGCGTTGTAATATGGGTTTATAGAATCAGAGATCCCTCGCCCTGCATCAAATCCAAATAAGCATCCCGGCTCTCTTGTTCCTTGCGGCGGCTGATGGGCAGCCTCTGGTCGTTGGTGAGAATGACCTCATTGTCGCTGATCCTGCGGATGAAGCGGTAATTGACCAGAAAGCCCTTGTGAATGCGCAGGAAGCCATAGGGCTTCAGATCTTCCTCCAACTGCTGCATCAGCTTGCGGAGTTCCAGCGGCTCGCTCCGTCCAACGATGTGGGCGAGCTGTGCCTTCCCGCTGCCTTCAATGTAGGTGAGCTTGTCGATCGGGATATAGAGTACCTGTCCCCGGGTATGAACGATCAGCACCTTGGATTTGTTGTCCTGCCGGGCAGCAAAATAGGCGTTGATGACAGATGGTACATCTTGAATGAACCGACTCTTGCGGATGAAGCCCTTGGGGTTGGTGCGCAGGGCATCAAAGACCAGATCCTCCCGGTTAGAGATGAAGATGATGTCGATCAGGTTGCCCTCCTTACGGAGCTGGCGGGCGAGGGTCAGGCCGTCAATGCTCGGCATTTCGATATCCAGAAAGAGCAGGTCGAAGGTACATTCCTTCATCCGACGAACCAGATCGCGGGCGGTCACGAACATCTCGACCGTCGCCTCCACATCATGCTGACGGAAGGCATTCACCAATGCGCCGGACAGCACTGACAAGGCAGCCCTTTCGTCGTCGCAGACAGCGATGTTCCAATGGATCATGTTTCATCCTCCTTCGGCAGCTCGAGCATCACGTCAGTGACAAAGGAATGTTCTCCGGTGCTGGTCTTGTCCATGCTGTATTTGATTGATCCGTTGTGGCTATCCACGATGCGCTTGATGATCTGCGTACCAAAGCCATGCAGTTCGCGATTGGCCTTTGTTGTGCGCAGCGACAAACGGCGCTGGGGTGTAACGCGATCATTCACGCTGTTGACGAGTTTGATGAATAGGTAATCCTGACGGGGCTGGATGCGGATGAATACCTCTGGCTTGGAAGCATTGGAGGAGGCAGCCGCCTCGATGGCGTTATCCAGCAGGTTGCAAAGCAGGCTGCACAGTTCCTCCTCAGGGAAAGGCAGCTGGTTGGGGACGAGCACCTCGGTCTGCATTTCCACGCCACTGATGCGTGCGGCTCCGATGGAATGGTTCAGAATAACGTTCAGCGTGTAGTTGCCGCAGTCGAATTCCTTCAGGAAGCCACTCTCGGCCATGGATGTGCGCTCCAGGTATTCCGCCAGTTGATCGATCTTGCCTTCTTCCAGCAGCGCCTTCATATAGAACTGATGGTTCTTGATCTCATGGCGGATCAGGCGGAGCTCATCGAAGTTCATCTTGGTGACCTGATACTTTTCCAGCTCCATCTCAGCTTTGTGGCGCATTGTCAGCAGGGACACGTTCTCCTTTGTGATGCGGCTGATGACGTAGAACATATAATACGCCAGCAGATTGATCAGCCACAGCACGGCACAGACGAAGCGGTTGTAACTGCCCGGTGTATCCCACGCCATTGCCGCTGTCTGACAGATGACTGTCAGCATGGAAATCGATACGGTCAGGAACGTGAACTGAGGATGCACCACGCTCTTGGCCTCAAATGCAAAGTGGCGCAGGAACCATATCATTGCTCCGGTGAGCATTATGACAACAAGAAGTGTCAGATACTGTGCCCAAGCGAAATAGCTGACATTGATATTCTTGAACAGTTCGCCCAGCGGTTCAGACAGGGGCAGCATGACAATGATGCTGGCATAGTAGACACTGCCGCGCACAAGGCATACCCGGCGTTTATATTTGCTGCGCAGTGTGGAATATCCAAGAAAAAAGACAGCCAGGCTGACGCGATCCATCTGGTTTGTACCGAAGAACGCATAATAGATGCTGACCAGCAGCGTATACACGCCGAAACAGAGCAGGCATTCCATCACCTTGAGAAGTATGCCCCTGACGGTTTTGACGGTGTCATTCAAAAGGAGAACGCCGCCGAAGATCAGCACGACATTGGTCAGGATGTAGCAAATCCCCCATCCTCGCTGAATATAAAACAGATTGATGTATTCAAACACTCTGTATACGCCTCTCTTCTGCTCCTTGCTGTGTCAATTTTACCATTTTTGCGTTGGAAACGTCAAGCATAGGAGTGGCGTTTCAACGGGGAGGGCATGAAAGGCAAATCCGAACCGTTCGTGCCGAAAAGAATACCGTTCATTCTATAAGAAAAACGCGAACACGCCGGTTTCGGATCAGACAGGAATGTTTGAGCATGTCAAACACCGTTGAATCCACTTGCGTTGAACTGCCATCTCCACCCAGGTATACTTATCATAAAAGATTCAGGACTGCGCAGATATTGCCGCATGCTGCCCACATTGCGGTGGTAGTTGTGATTCCGTGGATCGTAATAACAAGGAGGATCCAACATGAAGTATGGCAAGAAGCTCCTGAGCCTGCTGTGTGCGCTGGCAATGCTGCTCAGCTCCACGGCGATGGCTGCCAACTACGATGGCGATTACTGCTACGCCGAAGGTTACGACGTGAGCGTGCAGATTGCCGGCGAAGGCGCGGTGCTGCTGCGCAATGAGGAAAAGACCCTGCCCCTGGCCGAGGATACTAAGGTCACTGTGCTGGGCGCAATGAGCTATAACTACGTCGAGGGCGGCACCGGTTCCGCCGGCGGCGCGGATGACGAGAACACCGTGCTGATGATCGACGCGCTGCTGGAGGCGGGTCTGGACGTCAATGAGGACGCCTGGTACTGGCTGGAGGAGCAGTGCGGCGGCGAGCGCGGCGTGGACAGCGCTGATCCCGATGGGGCGGGCTGGACCAGCTACTCCAAGATCCACGAGTTTGATGTGAGCGTGTACGAGAACGCCGCTTCTACCATCCTGGCGGAGGGCTACACCGATTACGCCATCGTGACCATCAGCCGCTCCGGCGCTGAGGGTGCGTCCCCCTCCATGGATTACGACGGCGACGGCTCCACCCTGAGTGGCAGCACCTACCTGGAGCTGGATCAGGACGAGAAGAATCTGCTGGCCTGGGCTGCGAAGAACTTCAAGCACACTATCCTGCTGGTGAATTCCGCCGCTGCAATGGAGCTGGGCTTCATCGAGCAGGAAGAGTACAACATTGACGCATGTCTGTGGATCGGCCATCCCGGCGAGGCTGGCGTAACCGGCGTGGCGACCATCCTGTCCGGCCGTGTGAATCCCTCCGGCCGTCTGGTGGACACCTATGCCTACGACATGACTACCAATCCCACCTACTACAACACCGACAATAACCGCTACACCTCCGGTCAAACCTTCTACCAGTATGAGGAAGGCATCTACGTCGGCTACCGCTACTACGAGACGGCGGATGCTGTGGGCTACTTCGACTCTGACGAGTTCAAGGCGCTGACCTTTAAGAACGGCAGCGCGGCGGGCTACGAGCAGGTCGTGCAGTTCCCCTTCGGCTACGGTCTGTCCTACACCACCTTCACCGAGGAGATCACCGCCTCTGACATCAAGCTTGCGGCCCATGGTGATAACTCCGTCACTGTGAAGGTCACCAACACCGGCGACGTCGCGGGCAAGAACGTCGTCCAGCTGTACATGGATGCGCCTTATCAGGTAGATACCGAGAATTTCGGCATCAAGGGCGTGGGTCTGGAAAAGGCCAAGGTCGTGCTGATCGGCTATGCCAAGACCGAGATCCTCCAGCCCGGCGAGAGCCAGGATGTGACCATCTCCTTTGCTACCGACGATCTGGCTTCCTTTGACAACTTCGGTCAGGGATGCTATGTGCTGGAGAAGGGCGAATATACCTTCAACGTGCAGAAGGATGCCCATCAGTGGGGCGAGCGTGCCTCTGCGGCAGTGAAGGCTGAGCTGGCTGCTTCCATCATCTACGACGAGGCGGGCGACGTTGCGGAAGCTATCTATGCCGGTGCCCGTGACTCCGACGAGGTCGTGGCAAAGAACGCCATGGACGACGTGACCGCCGGCGACGGCAACATGGTCGATGGCTACCTGTCCCGCAACGATATCGCTGGCGGCATGAAGCAGATCATGTCCCACACCTCCAACGAGGAAGCCAACGAATCCGTGACGGCGGAAATCCAGAAGATCCTGGACCTGTCCAATGAAGAATCCGCTGTTTACACCTTCGTGACTTACATCAAGGGTGTGAAGACCACCCTGGAAAAGACCCTCTACGCCCACGGTTCTACCATGATGCCTTATGCCGAGTACACCTACGACGGCATTGAGGTCGCCACGCTGGAGGATCCGCTGTGGGAGCAGACCTACTACGTTGTTGAGGGCGAAAAGACCGCTGCGGGCAATCCTGTTGTTGTGGATGAGAAACCCAAGGGTGATTACCACATCCTGACCGTCAATGATCTGGCGGGCGTGGATATCTACACCGAGGAAGGCCTGGAACTGTTCGACAAGCTGGCCAACATGACTTCCCTTGAGGAAGCGATGGAAATCCAGGGTAACTCCGGCTGGCAGATCAGCGCGGTCAAGTCCGTGGGCAAGCCCGTGGAAAAGACCGTTGACGGCCCCGGTGAGCCTGCCAACGGCACCTTCGCTGGTGCGACCTGGTTCCCCTGCGCAGTGCTGATTGCCTCCACATGGAACAACGATCTGGCCTATGCTGAGGGTGTTGCCTACGGCCATCAGGCCATCCTGGCGGGCGTTGGTGCAGCTTATGCCCCTGCGATGAACATGCATCGTTCTCCCTTCGGCGGCCGCAACTTCGAGTACTACTCTGAGGACGGCTTCGTCTCCGGCCATATCGGCGGCAACGTGGTTGCCGGTATGCAGTCCACCGGCACGGGCGTGTTCATCAAGCACTGCGCCCTGAACGACGGCGACACCAACCGTGGCGGCAACACCACTTGGGCCAACGAGCAGGCCATCCGCGAGATCTACATGAAGACCTACGAGATCTCCTGCAAGGAATACGGCGCCAATGGTATCATGGGCTCCCTGAACCGCATCGGCATGACCTGGTATCACTACGGCATGTACAAGACCATGATGCGCGATGAGTGGGGCTGGCAGGGCTACCTGATCACCGACGGCGACGGCGGCAACGGCGACTGCTACAACCCGCCTGTGGCCATGCTGTCCATCGAGGGCTCCATGCTCTCTCGCGGTGTGTATGCGGACTCCCGTGCTGCTGTGGCTGCCTATGGCGATCCCACCGAGTATGTGTACGGCCGCTATTGTCTGCATAACATCATGCGCTACTGCCTGTACCAGTACTGCTCCACCATCAACGCAGTGAACTGACTGGTACGGTATCCCGTCCTGCCCGGCAGCCGGCTGTCAGTACGGTTTGCTGCCGGGTGACTCCCCATCAAAATAAGGAGAATGAGCGCACTATGAAGAAAAAGCTGTTTGGGACCCTGTTGCTTGCGGCGATGCTGCTGGTATGCCTTGCAACTGCAGCCTTTGCGGAAGAAAAAACGCCTCTGACCCCGCCGACTGATTTCGCTTTCAACACCGAGACCGGCGAATTTTCCTTCACCACCACCGACGACAATGCGGGCTACTACTTCGTTCGCGTGTATCCCGTTGTGGGCGGCGAGGAAGCCGCCGAATATGTCGCCTCCTCCCGCCGCATCAATGCGGGCAAGCTGGGTGAGAAGAAGGGCAAGGTAGATGTCTCCACCATCGGCTGGGGCACCTATCATATCAAGCTGATCACCTTCGCAGCCTCCGGTACCAACTACCAGGCGCCTGCCCCTGTCATCATCAACGCCTACTACGGCGTGGGCGGTGTGCTGGAGAAGCCTGAAATGATGGTCATCGCCGATGGCAACACTGCTGAATTCATTGTGGACTGGTACAGCATTTCCGACTACTACGAGTATCAGTTCATGCCCAATGTGACCTTCAATGTGTACAGCGACGAAGCTTGCACGGCGCTGGTCATGACCGACACTATTGACCTCAATGATCTGCGTGCGACCATGGACACCCATCCCGCCGGCGGCTACATCTGGGGTTATAGCACCACCTCCAACCACCCCTACCTGAATGGCATGGGCTTTGCCAACACTGTGTGGCCCTATGTTCTGCCTGCCGGCACCTACTACGCCACTGTTCAGGCGATCTCCGATAACGAGGCTGTGATTGCTTCCTCCAAGGTCAGCGACGTGGTTGCCTTCACCTTGACCGATGCGGAACCCTCTGGTGAATACACTGCCGTCAAAACCACGCTGTGGCAGGACCCCGGCGTCATGGGCGTTCCCACAGCCAAGCCCGGCGGCGCCCCTGGACGCGTTGACGAAGCCGCAATCCAGACCACTACCTCCTACGCTGAATAATCCATGACATCGGCCCGGGTGAGTTCCTCCTCATCTCGCCCGGGTACATACCCGAAGCGCCTGCTTCAAACCGTGACCGTGCGTGCCGGCAGGTAGCAATATCTGTCGGCACGCATCTTTATGATGATGATACGGAGGGCTGTACAAATGTCTGAGATCCAAGTCAAAGGGAAGAAGCGGGCCAAGCGCCCCTCCATTCTGAACAAGTATTTCCACCATATCGACCGGGGCAGTACCACTGGTCGGGAGATTGGTGCGGGTGTGCTGATGTGCATCCTGGGTGTATGTGGGATGTTCATCAACATGCAGCTGATCGGGCAGTATTATGTGTCCGGCAGTGCCATTGCCGCCACCGTGGAGCAGCTGGCTGCCAATGGTGAATTCTACGCGGAATTCTACTTTCTGTCGATGATGCTTGCCTTTGTGGGCAGTTTGCTGATGGGCCTTGTTGCCCGGCTGCCGCTGGTGCAGACCACCAGTCTGGGGTTGTCCACAGTCATGATCTCCACCCTGGGCATTGGCACGGGTTTGAGTTATCAGAACCTGCTGGCTGTATGCTTCGTGTCTTCTGCGGTGTATACGGTCATCATGGCCGTGCCGCTTGTGCGGAAGGCGGTTCTAAGTGCGATTCCGCTGAGCGTCCGTCGTGCTGCGCCCATTGCGCTGGGTGTGCTGCTGGTAATGATCGCCATGCAGCTGACCGGCCTGGTATCCTTTGGCGATTCCAACATGATCATCTATGGCACTGGCAATTCCATCACCCGCATGGACGGCATTGCCCAGACCGTGCAGACACCCGTGCTGTTTGACTTTGCCAGGTATCAGGAGCTGGGTTACAAGGCGGATTCCTACTTCCCGGTGATCCAGTGGAGTCTCTTTGGCGCGGTTGCCTCTTTTGCGGCTTTCCTGCTGCTGCGAAAGACCAAGCATCCCACGCTGTATGCGCTGCTGATTGGCACGCTGGTGTTCTTCATTGGCCTGCTGACGCAGGTGGTGTTCTACTTCTCCCGCTCCGGTCAGCTTCGCTATGAGCTGGATGTGCTTTGGGGCCGCCTGTGGATGGTGGGCAGCGAGGACGCCCAGCACCTGCACCTGAGTTTCATCCTTCAGAACCTGTCCATCGGTGAACTCTTCAAAGAAGGCTTCAATTTCACCGCGTATACCGAAGCCGGCGGCAATGTCCTCATGCTCTTTGCTACTGGCCTGCTGACCTTCCTGTGTGCCTCCATTGCGTCTTCCGAGGCCATGCTGCAGGATGGCGATCTGGATGATGCTGCTGGTGGTCGCGTCCACTTGTGTAACGCAGTGATGAATGTTGTTTCCCCGCTGCTTGGTATGACGCCGGCAGCCATCTCCATCGCCTCCGTTGCCGGGCGCAGGGATGGCGCGCGCTCCGGCCTTGCCAGTGTCGTGGCGGCTATTGGCTTCCTTGTCTCTGCCTTTGTGTGGCTGGTGCCCTTCCTCTTCTGTACCACCACCAGCTATGACATTGTGTTCAACATGTATGGTCACTACGGCAAGGTGCTGCAGCTGCTGACGGATTCCAGCTTCATCGTGGCGGATGCGGTGATGGCTCTGGTTGGCTTGATGATGATCCACCGCGCGCTGCGTCACGACTGGACAAACACCCGCCATGCAGCTCCGATGCTGGCGACGGTTGCCGCAGCTTTCTTCCTGAACTCTCTGGCCTGCGGCATGGCTGCGGGTATGCTGGCGCATCTGCTGACCAACATCTTCGACCGTGAACGCGAGCTGACCATTGGCAATATCATTGCCGGCGTGATCGGCGCGGCGCAGCTGGTACTGACGGCCCTGTGCTGATATGAAAGGAGACGTGCCTGTGAAGCATGCTGAAATCATCACCAAGCTGACCCTGCAGGAGAAAGGCGCTCTCCTTTCAGGCGCAGACGTATGGCACACCCATGCCATCGACCGGTTGAACATCCCGGCAATGACCCTCTCTGACGGCCCCAGCGGGCTGCGCAAACAGGCCGCTACGGGCGATCATCTGGGGCTGAATGCGTCCACCAAAGCGACCTGTATTCCTTCTGCGGCGACCATTGCCAACAGCTGGAGCGTTGAAGTCGCAGAAGCCATGGGCTCCGTCGTGGGTGCAGATGCTGCGGCACAGGATGTGCAGGTACTGCTGGGGCCGGGACTCAACACCAAGCGCAGCCCGTTGTGCGGCCGCAGCTTCGAATACTATTCCGAAGATCCATATCTTGCAGGTAAGCTGGCCGCCGGGTTCATTCGTGGTGTGCAGAAGCAGGGCGTGAATGCCTGCGCCAAGCATTTTGCTGCCAACAGTCAGGAATTGCTGCGGATGCACAGTGATTCCGTGGTGGATGAGCGCACGCTGCGAGAACTCTACCTGACCAACTTCGAGATTGCCGTGAAGGAAGGAAAGCCCAAGGCGGTCATGACCTCCTACAACCGGCTTAATGGTGTCTACACCAATGAAAGTGAGTTGCTGCTGCGCGACATTCTGCGCGGTGAATGGGGCTTTGATGGCATGGTGGTGACGGACTGGGGCGGCAGCAACAGCATTGTGGACGGCGTCCATGCCGGCATGAACCTTGAAATGCCCGCCGCAGGAGATGACAGCGCCTGCCAGCTGCTGCAGGCCGTCAAGACAGGAACCATCACTGAGGCCGAGGTTGACCAGCGGGTGGACGAGCTGCTGAGCATCGCCCTGGCCAAGCGTCCCACCGGCGTGACCGCTGATCCGGATGCCCAGCACGAGGCCGTCCGCAAAGCTGCGGAGAAGTGCATCGTCCTTCTGAAGAATGAGGACGAAATCCTGCCCCTGCGTCGCGATGCTAAGGTCGCGGTGATCGGCGCATTTGCTGCCGAGCCCCGGTATCAGGGCGCAGGCAGCAGCATGGTAAACGCGGAGCGGGTCGAGGTTAGCACGGAAATCATTCCGGAGTACTTCCCCAATTGCATTGGCTACGCCCAGGGCTTTACGCGTCTGGATAAGCCTTCCGCTGAGCTTTCTGAGGCGGCGCTTTCCCTCGCAAAACAGGCGGAATGTGTCCTGCTGTATCTTGGATTGCCGGAGGGCTTTGAAACCGAAGGTCTTGACCGGAATCACATGCATTTGCCCCAAAATCAGCTCGAGCTGATGGAACGCATCCATGCTGTCAATCAGCATGTGATCGTTGTGCTCAGCGCAGGCAGCGCGGTGGAAATGCCGTGGGCAGAAAAATGCCAGGCCATCGTCTATGGCTGCCTTGGCGGACAGGCCAGCGCATCGGCCATGCTGAATGTCCTGAGTGGCAAAGTGAACCCCGGCGGTAAGCTGGCAGAAACCTTCGCGGCGGCATACGACGATATGCCTGTCAGTCGGTACTATCCCGGAACAGAGGCCACCAGCGAATACCGCGAGGGCCTGTATGTGGGATATCGCTACTTCACCACGACGAACAAGCCTGTGCGGTTCCCCTTTGGCCACGGCCTGAGCTATACCACCTTTGCCTATGACAACCTGACGATCGACAGCCGCAGTGTAACATTCGACCTGACCAACACCGGCAAGGTGGACGGCGACGAAATCGTTCAGCTGTATGTCAGCTTGCCAGGTGCGAAGGTATTCCGGCCGGCGATGGAACTGAAGGGCTTCCGCCGCGTGCAAGTCAGGGCAGGAGAAACCGTACAGGTGAAGCTGCTTTTTGATGAGTATACCTTCCGCTACTTCAACGTTTCCACGGGGAGGTTTGAGGTGGAAACGGGAGAGTATGAGATCTGTCTTGCGGCCTCCAGCGAGGACGTCCGTCTGCGCGGAAAATGCTATGTCACCGGAACGGATGCGCCGAATCCGTATGACGGTTTGTCTATTGCAGCCTACTGCACGGGTGACGTGCTGACAGTATCAGATGAGGTCTTCACAGTTCTGCTTGGCCGTCCGATCCCGCAACACATGTGGAATAGGGAGCGTCCGCTGGAGATGAACGACACGATCCGTCAGATGGCCTACGCGAAAAATGCCATCTGCCGCTTGGTTGCCAAGGTGCTCAGCAGCATGATCGACAAGGCCATTGCTAACGGCAAGCCCGATCTGAATCTGCTGTTCATCTACAACATTCCCTTCAGAGGCATGGCGAAGATGATGGGCGGAATGATCACCATGGACATGGCGGACGACATCCGTTTCATTGCCAACGGACATTTCTTCCGAGGTGTCGGGCGACTGGTAAAACATTTCTTCAAGCGGCCCAATCTCACTAAAGCCAAGTAATATGGAGGCATCGCAAATGCAAGCAATCATCAACTGGTGGAAATCCTTTGCGGATAAGCACCCTGCGGCGTCCAAGTGGATCCGTGAGGGCGGACTGTTCGTGATCGTCAGCAACCTGGTGACGGTATTCAAGTATCTGATCCTGACCTTCCTGCCCCTGGCCTTCAAGGATCTGTGGGCGGTGGATTTTGGCTGGCCGGGTATTGAGGCAGAACTCTTCGGGCAACCCTTCACATGGAATATCTTCGGCTATGCGGTGAAGGATGGCGGTGCATCCATGGGCGGTCTGGGCTATTTCATCGCCTTCATGATCGCCATGGTCATCGGCGAAGCGATCAATTTCCCCATCCAGCGCAGCTTCGTCTTCCGCAGCAAGCGCCCCGTCCGCCCACAGATCGCGTGGTATGTCGTGGCCTTCTGCATTGTGACGGTGATCGTCAACAGCATCAACTGCATCTGGGTGGATGTGGCTGGCCAGTGGGTGGCGCCGTGGCTGTACAACATCGGCACGACAGTGCTTAACGGTGGCGTGTCTATGGTGGTCTTCTTCTTCGTCAACAAGATCATCTTCCCGGAGGGGGAAGCGAAATAAGTTGCCTTAGCAAATGTATGTACGTCATGTGCCGCATACATTTCCCGCTCCTATTCCCCAAACACAAAAACTCCCCGGAACCTTGCGAGATTCCGGGGAGTTTCCTATGTACGCCCGACTGGATTCGATACCCGCGACCTTCAGAGTCGGAGGCGTTGATTGAATCCCTATGTTGAATGCCCTTGAGGGGAAGGTGGATTCGCCAAAGGCGAAGACGGATGAGGTGGTTACTCACACATGTGCTCGAGAACCAATTCTAATTCGATGCCCGGATGTTGTTCGACAGTCGGAGCCCCCCTCGAGGGGGAGCCTTTTGGGGTGCGTGCCTTGCAGCGGGTGCGGATGTGCGGCAGGGAATGACCATCTCCCGGTCACCGGTATCCGTGGGGCGGGCCTCCGCAATCCGCAGGAAATTCGCCGTGTTCGCTTTCTTTTTCCATCCAGGGGATGTACAATGGGGGAGAAATATCCGGAAGGGGGGCGGACTGTGGAAAAAATGGACAAGTTCGAAACGCTGCGGCATTATTTCGGCCACGAGAGCTTCCGCGCAGGGCAGGAGACGATGGTGGACGCGCTGCTCTCCGGCCGGGACGCGCTGGGCGTGATGCCCACCGGCGCAGGCAAGTCGATGTGCTATCAGGTGCCGGCGCTGATGCTCCCGGGGATCACGCTGGTCATCTCCCCGCTGATCTCCCTCATGGCGGATCAGGTGGCGGCGCTGAAGGCCGCAGGCGTTGCGGCGGCGTACCTGAATTCGACCCTCACGGCCCGGCAGATGGATCTCGCCCTCGAGCGGGCGTATCAGGGCTGGTACAAGATCATCTACGTTGCCCCGGAGCGGCTGGAGACGGCCTCCTTCCTGCGCTTTGCCCAGCAGGCGGAGATCTCCCTTGTGGCGGTGGACGAGGCGCACTGCGTCAGCCAGTGGGGGCAGGACTTCCGCCCCGTGTACCTGCGCATTGCCGACTTCATCGCCCAGCTGCCCCGCCGCCCGGTGATGGGCGCCTTCACCGCCACGGCCACCCAGCGCGTGCGGCAGGACATCATCCGCCACCTGAAGCTGCACGACCCCGCCGGGGTCACCACCGGCTTTGACCGGCCGAACCTGTACTTCGAGGTCGTGCGCCCCGAGCACCGCGACCCGGCGCTGATGCAGGTGCTCTCGGGGAAGCAGGGGGAGAGCGGCATCGTCTACTGCGCCACGCGCAAGGCCGTGGAGGATGTGTGCGACAAGCTGATCAAGGCGGGATTCGCCGCCAGCCGTTACCACGCCGGCCTCAGCGACGAGGAACGCAAGCGCAATCAGGAGGATTTCCAGTATGACCGCGTGCAGGTGATGGTGGCCACCAACGCCTTCGGCATGGGCATCGACAAGTCCAACGTGCGCTTCGTGATCCACTACAACATGCCCAAGTCGATGGAGGCCTACTACCAGGAGGCAGGCCGCGCCGGGCGCGATGGCGCGCCGTCGGAGTGCGTGCTGCTGTTCATGAAGCAGGACATCGTCACCGCGAAGTGGATGATCAACCACGCCGAGCCCAACGAGGCGCTCACGGCGGAGGAACAGGCGGAAGTTCGCCGCATGGACCTGCAGCGCCTGAAGCAGATGACCGACTACTGCCAGGGGGATGGCTGCCTGCGGGCGGGCATCCTGCGCTACTTCGGCGAGCGGAACGCCGCGCCCTGCGGGGACTGCGGGTTCTGCACCGGCGGACGCTACGGCGCAGCCGCCCTGGCGAAGACGCCCTCCCGGAAGCAGAAGCCTGCGGGCAGCGCGGCGCAGATTGCCCCCATCGAACCCAACGATGACCTCTACCAGAAGCTCCGGCAGGTGCGCATGACCCTGTCCAAAGCGGGTCGGGTGCCGCCCTATGTCATCTGCGCGGACACCACCCTGGCCAGCATGTGCCGCATCAAGCCCACCACCCGGGAGATGATGCTGCGCGTGAACGGCATGGGCGAGATCAAGACGGAACGCTATGGCGAGGCCTTCATGCAGGTCATCCGCCAGCATGAGGTGGCGCGGGCCCGCAGCAGGGGGCAGATGGCCGCCCTGGCGGATCAGGCGCAGTCCATCGCGCACCGGATGGCTCAGAAGCGGCAGGCATCCCCGGAGCCGCCCCGCCCCCTTCCGCTCCCGAAGCCGGAGCTGCCGCTCCCGTCGCCTGCTCCGCTCCCCCTGGAAAACGACGATGAGTCCATCGCCGACGCCTACCTCTCCGGCGTCACCATCCAGGCGATGGCGGACGAGCTGGATGTGTCCCCGGCGGAAATCCGCCGCCGTCTGCAGGAGATGGATCTGATTTTCTGAGTTGCATAATGCAGCCAACTGTGCTATGATGTGCAATGGTATCAAACACAATTCAAAGGAGTGTTTCTCCATGATCAAGAAGTACAGCGACGTGCTGATCCCCCAGCGCGCTGATCCCTGCATCCTGCTGGCGGATGATGGCTGGTACTATTTCACCGCTTCCGTGCCGGACTTTGACCTGATCGAGATCCGCCGGGCGAAGACCATCGAGGAGCTGCCTGACGCGCCCACCCGCGTGGTCTGGCACAAGCATGATGACGGCCCCATGAGCAAGTACATCTGGGCCCCGGAAATCCACCAGGTGGAGGAGCAGCACACCGACGGCAAGGTCTGGTGCATCTACTTCGCCGCCGCCGGCGAGGAGCCCGATGACAAGGGCGTCTTCAGCCACCGCACCTACTGCATCCAGTGCCATGGCGATCCCATGGTGGATGAGTGGGAGGAGATGGGCCAGATCAACACCGGCTGGGAGTCCTTCACCATTGACTCCACCACCTTCACGGCGAACGGGAAGCGCTACTTCGTCTGGGCGCAGCGCGATTACGCCATCCCCGGCAACAGCAACCTGTACATCGCCGAGATGCTCTCTCCCACGGAGCTGAAGCTCCCGGCGACGCTGCTGACCATCCCCGAGTACGACTGGGAGTGCATCGGCTACCTGGTCAACGAGGGCCCCAGCGTCCTGAAGCACAGCGGCAAGCTGTACCTGACCTACTCCGGCTCCGCCACCGACGAGAACTACGCCATGGGCATGCTGACCGCTGACGAGGACGCCGACCTGCTCTGCAAGGACAGCTGGAGCAAGTCCCCCGTGCCGGTGATGGTCACCGATCCCGCCCACCGCATCTTTGGCCCCGGCCACAACTCCTTCACCAAGGACAAGGATGGCCGCGACCTGCTGGTGTTCCACGCCCGCCCCTATCCGGGCTTCGACCCCGACCCGCTCTCCGACCCCAACCGCCACTGCCATGTCTGGCCGGTGGAGTATGACGAGAACGACCGGCCCGTGTTCAACTGATCTGTGATGATATCCTCAACCGGGATCGCTGCGGCGGTTCCGGTTTTTGCTATTGGCAAAGCGCGCCGCAGGGTGTATAATGATTATATAAATCGTTGAATCCACATCCGGAAGGAGATCGAACATGCGCATTCTCGTCCTCAACGGCAGCCCCAAGGGCAAGAACAGTATCACCCTGCAGACCATCGAGTACCTCAAGATCCTCTATCCCGCCCACGAGTGGGAGACGCTGCACGTCGGCCAGAAGATCCGCGCGCTGGAGAAGGACTTCGCCCCCGCTGCGGAGGCGCTGGCCCGGGCGGAGCTGGTGCTGTTCAGCTACCCCGTGTATACCTTCATTGCGCCCGCGCAGCTGCACCGCTTCATTGAGCTGATGAAGGAGCACGCCGTTGACATGCGCGGCAAGTGGGCCAGCCAGATCAGCACCTCCAAGCATTTCTACGACGTGACGGCCCACCGCTATGTGATGGAGAATGCGCAGGACATGGGCATGAAGTTCGTGCGCGGCCTGTCTGCCGACATGGATGACCTGACCTGCGAGCGCGGACAGAAGGAGGCGGTTTCCTTCTTCAATCACCTGATGTGGTGCATCGAACGGGGTCTGTGCGAGCCTGACCTGCCCGTGCAGCCGGAGCCGGCGCATGTCGCTGTCACGCCGGTGGGGGACTCCGACTCCCTCAGTCAGCGAGCAGGCTCGCTGCCAGCTCCCTCGGGGAGGGAGCCTTTGGGCGGGGAGAAGACGGGGGATGTGGTCATCCTCACCGACTGCAGGCCGGAGGATACCCAGCTGGCCGCGATGATCGCCCGCTTCCGGGCCGTCTGCCCGAAGAAAACGCGGGTCATCAACATCCGCGAGTACCCCTTCAGGGGCGGGTGCCTCGGCTGCTTCCAGTGCGCCAGTACCGGCAAGTGCATCCACAAGGACGAGTTCGACACCTTCCTGCGCGAACAGATCCAGACGGCGGAGGCGGAGGTGCAGGCCTTCACCATCAGCGACCACGGCCTGAGCGCCGCCTTCAAGCGCTACAGCGACCGCCAGTTCTGCAACGGTCACCGCACCGTGCGCATGGGTACGCCCATCGGCTACATCGTCAGCGGCAACTACCGCCATGAGGAGAACCTGCGCATGATCCTGGAGGGCCGGGCCGAGGTGGGCGGCAACTTCCTCTGCGGTGTGGCCACCGACGAGGTCGATACCGACGCGGCCATCGACGCGCTTGCGGCAAAAATGGCCTGGGCGATGGACAACCACCACACCCAGCCGAAGAACTTCCTGGGCGTGGGCGGCATGAAGATCTTCCGCGACCTGATCTGGCTGATGCAGGGCCTGATGCGGGAGGATCACCGCTTCTTCAAGGCCCACGGGCAGTACGACTTCCCCCAGAAGAGCCGCGGCCGCATGCTGGCCATGTACCTGGTGGGCAGCATGATGCGCAGCAAGACCCTGCAGAAGAAGGCCAGCGGCAAGATGACCGAGGGGATGCTGATGCCCTACACGAAGGTGCTTGAAAAGGCCCGGAAAGAGGCGGAAAGCAGGTAAATACACAGCAGGCAGGACGCGTGATGCATCCTGCCTCAGACCATCAAAAAAGCCCGCAACCGCATCCTTTCCGGCAAGGGTGCCGGAAAGGATGCTTCCTGCGTTGGCTGCAGCTGCAAATCCGGTCATTTACCGCGAAGTAAACTCCCGAATTTGCAGCTTTGCCGCCTTGGCTTGCAGACTTTTTTGAAGGTCTGTAAACCATCGACTTTGTCGATGCTTTGAGGCAGGACGCGTGATGCATCCTGCCTGTTTTTTATATGGTTACGCGGGCTGAATGGGCAGCCAGAGCTCCGCCTTGCTGGAGGAGGGATCGGCCTCGTTCAGCGGGTAGTAGAACTCGAGGTTGCAGTTGTGGCTCAGCCGGTACTCGCGGCAGGCGGGCAGCCAGTCGCGCCACATCTGCGTGTTGACGTCCTGCAGGGTCCCCAGCGTGCAGGGGAACACCGCCCACATGCCGCCGGGGATGTCGCGGGTGATGCAGCCCTCCGGGACGGCCTGCCCGGGCTGGTAACGGTCGGCGATGAGGTAGTCGAATTCACTCCCGTCCGCGTCGATGCACACGCCGAACTCGCCGTCCAGCGGCATGCCCTTCTGCATCATCTCGCCCCACCAGGCGGGGATTTCCGTGTAGCTGGTTTCGTTATGGAAGTGGCGCTGGAAGCCCACCACGGTGAAGGCCTCCTTCGTTTCGATCCGGTAGTCCATTGGTTGTCTTGCCTCCGTCGCTTCTTCGATTTTCACCGGCGCGAAGGAGCGCAGCATCACGCCCGGCAGCCCCGCCTGGGAGGGCACCACGCCGTGGAAGCGGCGGAAGGCCCGGGTGAAGCTGTCGGGGGAGTCGTAGCCGTACCTGATGGCAGCGTCGATGACCCGCACGCGCTCGGGGGAGCGGCTGTGCTTTGCGGCGGCCAGCTCCTGCGCGGCGAGGGTCAGGCGGCGGCAGCGGACATACTCCCCCAGGGGCATGCCGCACAGGGCCGAGAAGATCCGCTGGAAGTGATACGCGCTGACGTAGGCGCGCGCTGCCACGTCGTGCACGTCGATCTCTTCGGTCAGGTGGGTCTCGATGTAGTCGATGGCGGCCTGCACGCCCTCCCGGATGGTCTGCATGGTGATGCCTCCCTGCTCGGTGATTGAGACCATCATAGCACAGTCTGGCGCGGTTTGCCCGACTTTTTCTGCTGACTCACCGGCCGCTGAGGCGGCTGGCGGCGGCTTCGTCCAGGAGGAAGATGGCGTCGGGGTGGGTGCGGAGGATGGAGGCCTGCCACAGGGGGCTCACGTCGCCCTCCAGCGCCTGGCGGACAGCCTCGGCCTTGTCCTCGCCCGTGGCGATGAGCAGCACCTGCCGCGCCTGCATGATGCTGCCGATGCCCAGGCTCACCGCATAGCGGGGGACGTCCGCCTCCGAGGCGAAGAAGCGCTTGTTGGCCTGGATGGTGCTCTGGCTCAGGGCGACCCGGTGGCAGCCGTAGACGAAGTGCTCGCCCGGCTCGTTGAAGCCGATGTGGCCGTTGTGGCCGATGCCCAGCAGCTGCAGGTCGATGCCCCCGGCGGCGAGGATGGCGTCGTCGTAGGCGCGGGCGGCGGCGTACAGGTCGGCAGCTTCGCCATCGGGGATGTGCACGCTCTGGGGGCGGATGTTGACGCGGCTGAACAGGTGCTCCTGCATGAAGGCATGGTAGGAGCAGGGGTGATCGGGGGCGAGGCCGACGTACTCATCCAGGTTGAAGGAGGTCGCGCGGGAGAAGTCCAGCACGCCGGCCTCATGCATGGCGATGAGGGCCTCATAGGTCGGGATGGGGGAGGAGCCGGTGGCCAGACCGAGGACGCTGTCCGGCTTGCGCAGGAGCTGCGCGGCGATGAGGGTTGCGGCGGCCTGACCCACCTGATGAGCGTTTAGGAATACATGCGTCTGCATAGGATGCCTCCTGAGGTTAAGACGTATTATTGACCGGGTATATCGAGTATACGCGAAAACGGGCTGCATTGCAAGAAGACGACATGATACAAGCCGTGAAATGTATGCAATACATGGAGTGCGGGCGGCGGGAGGGGGCCGGGCGGTGGACGCGGCAGTTTTTTGATTGTACCCTATTGGCAATGTGTGAAAATTGCGATATAATGTAAGCATATCCCAGCGAAAACGATTGAGGCCGTGAAAATCATGCCCAACCCCATCCTCCCCCTGTGGGAACACATCCCGGACGGCGAGCCCCGCGTGTTCGGCGACCGCGTGTACCTCTATGGCTCCCATGACCGCCCGCTGGCCGGCGACTTCTGCGATATCCGGCTGAAGGTCTGGTCTGCGCCCATCGACGACCTGGACCACTGGACCTGCCACGGCGACGTCTTCCACGCCCAGGCCGACGAGGATCACCCCGCCGACGTGACCTGGTGCGACATGATGCCCTGCGACAGGCACATGATGTACGCCCCGGACTGCGTGGAGAAGGACGGCAGGTACTACCTGTTCACCTACATCTTCTTCGACAAGGGCTGCGTGAGCGTGGCGGACAGGCCCGAGGGCCCCTTCCGGGTCATTGGCACCTACCAGTACGCCCCGGAGGACGCGGGCGATGGCGGCGTCTACAACGACCCCGGCGTGCTGGTGGACGATGACGGCCGCGTGTACATCTACTACGGCTTCGAGGCCTCCCACATGAACGAGCTGGACCCGACGGCCATGAACCGCGTGCTGCCCGGCACGCTGCTGCATCATGTGATCGACGACCGGGAGGAGGTGCCGCAGGAGCAGCGCTTCTTCGAGGCCAGCTCCCCCCGCAAGGTCGGCGATACCTACTACCTGATCTACTCCCCCCGCCGGGGCAGCCGCCTGGCCTACGCCACCAGCGACAAGCCCATCGGCCTCTTCACCTACCGGGGCTACATCGTGGATAACGGCGACGATTACCCCGGCGGCAACGACCACGGCTCCATCATGAAGGTGGGCGACCAGTGGTACATCTTCTACCACCGGATGACCAACGGCACCTGCTTCTCCCGCCAGGCCTGCGTGGAGCGCATCGAGATCCTGCCCGACGGCACCATCCCCCCGGTGGAGATGACCTCCCTGGGCTTTTCGAAGGCCCTCAACCCCTACGAGGCGACTCCCGCCCACCGCGCCTGCGTGCTGCGGGGCGGCGGCATGGTCAAGTACCTCAACGAGTTCCACACCGTCCTGGACGAGCTGCGTACCGGCACGGTGGTGGGCTACAAGTACTTCGACTTCGGCGAGGACTTCTCCGCCACCCACACCGAGCTGCTGATGGAGCTGCGCGGCCTGGGCGAGGCCGGGCGCGTCACCGTCCACCTCGATGACGCGGAGAGCGCCCCCATCGGCGAGGGCTGCTTCACCGGCGATGACCAGCTGCTGAAGATCAAACTGCCCTGCATCACCGGGCGGCACGCGGTGTATTTTGTCTTCCACGACGACCGCACGCAGATGTCCTGGGGGCTGCACGACCGCTGCCTGACGCGGCTGGAGAAGTTCGTTTTTAAGAAGTGAGGGTTGGCGCGGCGCTTTCCCTGCCGGGAGGCCATAGCCAACCGGAAATGAATAATGAATAATGAAGTCGCTTCGCTAATGAATAATGAATAGTGGAGTACGGTCCACCATCCAATTATTCATTATTCACTATTCATTATTCATTATTCATTAAAGTCCCCCCGCTCCCCCCGCTCTGCCCACCCCAAAACAAAGGAGGTACCCCCATGAAGCGCATCCTCTCCCTCATCCTCTGCATCCTGATGGCGCTGTCCGTCCTGCCTGTTGCGGCGGCGGAAGACACGGCCGCCCCCGTGATGCCCTTCCGCGACATTGACGCGGCCACCATCACCCGCGAGATGGGCCTGGGCTGGAACCTGGGCAACACCTTCGACGCCCACACCGCCTTCACCCCCGACGAGGTGCTCTGGCAGCCCGTGTACACCACGCCTGCGCTGATCACCGCCGTGCACGATGCGGGCTTCTCCACCGTGCGCATCCCCGTGACCTGGGGAACCATGATCGACGACGAGAACGGCTATGCCATCAACGAGGAATGGCTCAGCCGCGTGCAGGACGTGGTGGACTACGCCGTCCGGCATGACATGTACGTCATCATCAACATCCACCACGACGGCGCGGAGCAGACCGGCTGGCTGCGCGTGGCCGCCGAGGGCGAGAAGTGGGAGGCCGTGAAGGAGAAGTTCGCCGCCGTGTGGCAGCAGATCGCCCTCCGCTTCCGCGATTATGACGAGCATATCATCTTCGAGTGCATGAACGAGGTCACCGGCGATGACAACTCCACCGCCGGCATCAAGCGCGACTTCCGCCACATCGAGGAGCTCAACCAGATCTTCGTGGACACCGTGCGCGCCACCGGCGGCAACAATGCCCGCCGCTGGCTGATGGTGGTGCCCCGCTACACCAACATCGTCAACGTGCTGAACGCCTCCTACGGCTTCACCATGCCCACCGATACCTGCGAGCCGGCCCGCCTGATGCTCTCCGTGCATGACTACGACTGGGTCTTCGGCCTGCAGGACAACATGAACGCCACCATCTGGAACCAGGACAAGGCACTGACCCTGATGCAGAACTTCCTGGGCCTGAAGGAGAAGTTCACCGACCAGGGCATCCCGGTGGTGCTGGGCGAGTACGGCGCGGCCCACAAGAACAACGACGGCGCCCGCGCCTATTACTACGAGGCCGTGACCCGCATGAGCGTCATGTGCGGCGTGGTGCCCATCTGCTGGTCCGCCGGCACCTACAACTTCAACGCCAAGCCCGCTGACTACAGCATGTGCTTCTTTGACCGCAAGACCTGCGAGCAGCCCTTCCCCGGCGTGGTTTCTGCGATGATGCGCGGCTACCACCTGCCCATCGAGGGCGATCTGCGCCAGAACATCCTCAAGGGCCTGACCCAGTACGAGGACAAGGCCGTCGCCCCCAGCTTCCCCTCCTTTGAGAAGATCACCGTGGCACAGAAGCAGGTCTTCCTCGCGTCCGGCGAGACGCTGACGCTGAATGTGACCGCCGAACCTGCCGACGCAAAGGATGTGCTGGTCTACACCTCCTCCAATCCCGAGGTCGTGAGCGTCAATCAGGGCGTGCTGCGCGGCAAGGCCCCCGGCTCCTCCAAGGTGACGGTCATGAGCCAGAGCGGTACGGCGAAGGCGGAGATCATCGTCATCGTCCGCAATGCCAAGGTGGAGACCCCCGTCACCGCCATCAACGCCCCCGCCGAGGTGACGCTGAAGGCCGGTACCTCCCTGCAGCTGGATGTGACCGTCGCCCCCGCCAGCCACACCGACGCGGTCTACTTCGTTTCCAGCGATAACCGCATCGCCATGGTCAACCCGCTGGGCAAGCTGGTGGGCATCGCCGAAGGCACCGCCAAGGTGACCGTCATCACTTCCACGGGCAAGAAGACCACCATCGCCGTGAAGGTGGAGGCAAAGGACGCGGCCCCCAAGGGCGGCGTGAACGTGGCCGTGGGCGCGTACTACAACGATCAGGAGCACGGCTACTACGGCAACGACGTGTCCGATATTGTGACCCTGATGGGCGATGGCACCTACACCATCACCTTCGACTGCGAGAAGCACCTCTCCCAGGCGGCGAAGGACGCGGGCGTCACGAGCCTCAACGGCATCGGCGCGCTGTATCTGTACGACATCAGCAGCAAGTCCGGCGTGCTGTCCAGCTGCGACATCCACTGGGACGAGATCGTCATCGACGGCGTGGCCATGACCATCAAGGAGCACGCACCCAAGAGTGCCCTGAAGGCCAACGGCAAGCTCGATACCAACGATCCCCTCAACGCCTGGGACGGCTCCTATGTCGAGGAGGTCGTCGAGGACAAGACCACCTACAACGTCATCTTCCCCGACGGTATGGAGCCGAAGGTTGTCACCATCACCTTCACCATTACGAACTGGCAGTATGCCGAATGAGATATGCAGGCCGCGGCGTATGCGGGCAGCCTGCTGACCAGATACGGAGGAACCGAACATGAAGAGATTCCTGCTGATGCTTCTGACGCTGATGCTCCTGATGCTGACCGCCGCGCAGGCTGAAACGCCGGCGGTGGACGCCTCTGCCCTCGTGGGCCGCTGGGAACTTTGCCGCCTGACCATGGGTGACATGGTGATGGACAAGGAAGCGATTCAGGCGACGGGCGCGAACCTGATCATCGAGCTGTATGAAGACGGCAGCGCCTGGGGCGACAACGGCCGCGAACAGGTGGACGGCAGCTGGACGGTGGAAGGGGACGGCGTCATCGTGAACATCGACGATGCGCCCCTGACCTTCCATCTGACGGACGGCCTGCTGGTGAGCGTGGAGTACAGCGGCGCTGTGTTCACGTTGGAACGCGTGGGGGACGCGGTGGAGAAGGCGTCCGCCGCTCCTGACCTGACGGGCCGCTGGGAACTTTGCCGCCTGACCATGGGTGACATGGTGATGGACAAGGAAGCGATTCAGGCGACGGGTGCGAACCTGATCATCGAGCTGTATGAAGACGGCAGCGCCTGGGGCGACAACGGCCGCGAACAGCTGGTCGGCAGCTGGACGGTGGAAGGGGACAGCATCATCGTGACCATCGGCGATGCGCCCCTGACCTTCCATCTGACGGACGGCCTGCTGGTGAGCGTGGAGTACAGCGGCGCTGTGTTCACGTTGGAACGCGTGGGGGACGCGGTGGAGAAGTCGCCTGCCGCCTGTGTCGGCCTCTGGCAGGCCGCCAGCCTGACCAATGGGAGCCTGCATTTCGACCGGGACGCGATCATGAACGACCCCCGGCTGTGGGCAAAGACCATGACCATCGAGCTGAATGCGGACGGCTCCGCCCGCAGTGGCGTGGGCGTCTCCTGGAACGATGGCAGCTGGACATTCGTGGATGGCTGCGTGATCCTCTCCATCGGCAGCAAGGAGTATGTATTTGTCCTGACCGACGGCCAGCTGATCCGCACCGTCGGGGAGGATGTGTGGACGTATGTCCGTGAGGCACAGGAATGATTCACGCCGGACGGGGGGCGGCCTGTCCCTCTATTCCACCGAGTCCGAGCACTACGACCTTGCCATCCGTGAAATGGCGGACGGCGGCAAGGCTGTCGTGCTGAAGATGAACATCGGCGGCATCCGCCACGATCAGGCCATCGTGCCCATCGAGGGCGACACGGCGGAGCTGGTCATCCGCGCGGACAGCCTGCATTACGATTTCTGTCTGCGCACGGCGGATGGCGAGCAGCACCTCGGCTCCGCCCAGTCGAAGTGGCTCTCCAACGAGGTCTCCTCGCCCTTCACCGGCGTGGTGCTGGGCTTGTACGCCCAGGGCCGGGGCTCGACGCGATTTGACGACCTGCTGATCACCTACACCTACTGATGGAGGAGCAAATATGGGCTACACATTCGCTGCCGCGCTGGTGAAGAAGACCGGCGCACCGGGCAAGACCCCCACCGCCCCCGCGACCCGCAAGGCCATCCGCGAGGGCTTTGAACGCATGGGCTACACGAAAGCCGCTGATGCGGATTCCGCCGCCCTCGTGCTGCCCCTGCATCACGACAAAAAGAGCGCATGGCTGACCATCGCGCTGGATATGCCGGAGGATCTCGGCGCACAGACGGAGCTTCTGCGCCAGCTCTCCGCCGAAATGCACACGCCCATCCTCTACTTCATGAACTTTGACAGCGACTTCCTCTATGTGGCCGCCACGGATGGCAAAACCGTGCAGCACGTCCATGTCGGCTTCATCGACGAGGACGACGAGGCCATGACCGACAGCGAGGACCTGTCCGTGTTCGACGCCCTGCTGCCGGATGAGGCGGCCCGGGCGGAGTTCCGGCGCATTCTCGCCGTGGACGATGAGGATCGGGTCTTCTCCGAGTCAGCCGCGCAGGAGATGGCGGCGCTCTTTGGGTACACGCCGGAAGCGCTGTTTATCGACGAGGACGCGGAACCCTTCGCGGTGCTGGGGTTCGACCGGGCGGGGGAGGAAGCTGTGCCGCTGATGATGCCGGAGGACGCGCCGCCGGCGTTCGCGCTGGTATGCGGCGGCTATGGCAATTCCATCGGTGTGAGCGTCAAGCCCTGCGGCGGCGCGGGAAAGGGGATCCGCGTGCTGATGAAGGCTGAGGGCTATGACGCGGAGGACTGGCGCTGTGCCTGTGCGCACCTGGACAATACGCTGAACAGGAACTGCGGCCACCCCGCCCCGGTGGAATATGAGGCAAAGGCTGTCCCACGTCGGGTGACGTTCAGGGATGGCGGGAAGGGCTGGGAGGTTGCATTCCCGGATGCGCCCATCTTCCGGGGCGTCAACCCGGATTCGCCGCTGGCACGCACCAAAAAGGCGTATGACATAAGCCAGGCCAATGAATTCCGGCTTAACCTGACTTTCATCGGCGGCACGTTCAAGGATGATGGGCTGAATCGCTCGGAGATCACGCATGTCTGGGTCATCCCGATGGAAAACCCGGCTGGCGCGACCCATCACAGCAGCCCAAGGCAGAAGATCCGCTTCGTCCCGTACTGGGTGGATGTGGATGCTATGACTGAATAAGGAGGTATCCCCATGCGAATCGGCGCACAGCTCTACACCGTCCGCAACCAGTGCCAGACCCTCGATGACTTCGCCCTGACCCTGCGCAGGGTGGCGGACATCGGCTACAGGACCGTGCAAATCTCCGGCACCTGCCCCTACGACGCGCAGTGGCTGAAGGAGCAGCTGGACGCAAACGGTCTTCGCTGCGTGCTGACCCACATCCCCGTGCCGCGCCTGACGGGCGAATTGACGCAGGTCATCGCGGATCACCACGTCTTTGGATGCGAGAACATCGGCCTGGGCTGGTACGCCTTTGACGAGAGCAAGGAGGACGCGAATCTCGCGCACTTCATGGCCACCTACCCGGCCATCGCGGTACAGATCCGTGAGGGCGGCCGCTACTTCATGTATCACAACCACGATCAGGAGTTCAAGCGCACCCCCGACGGGAAGCGGATCATCCTCGAATACCTGGCGGAGAGCATCCCGGAAGAGGACATGGGCTTCACGCTGGACACCTTCTGGATTCAGGCGGGCGGCGGCGACCCGGCGCAGTGGGTCGAAAAGCTGAGCGGCCGCGTGCCCGTCATCCACCTGAAGGACTACGCCTACGGGCGGAAGATGGCCGTCATCGGCGAGGGCAACATCAACTTCGGCCGCGTGTTTGAGAAGGCGGAGGCCGCCGGCACGCAGTACATGATGGTCGAGCAGGACGACTGCAACGGCGAGGACCCCTTCGCTTGCCTGCGCCGCAGCTATGAGTACCTGACGGCCTGCGGCTTTGCGTGATGAACGGAGCGATTGCGATGCGGATGGACATCAGCCTGAACGGCGTGTGGCGCATGGCGTACTGCGATATCGGCGCGGGCACCCCGGAGGGCTTTGCTGCCATGGACGCGCTGCCCTACAGCGTCCCCGGCGATGTGCACACCCCGCTGATGGAGGCGGGGATCATCGCCGAGCCGCTGGTGGGCATGAACGACCTGGACTGCCGCTGGGTGGAGGAGAAGGAGTTCTGGTGCGAGCGGCGGTTCACCCTGGCGGCGCAGGACCTGCGCAGGGTGATGCAGCTGACATTCTTTGGCCTGGACTGCACGGCGGACGTGTGGCTCAACGGCGCCTTCATCGGCCGGCACAGCAACGCCTTTGTGGAGGCCGTGTGGGAGGTGCGCAGGCATCTGCACCCGGGGGAGAATGTGCTGCTGGTGCGCATCGACCAGGGCCTCGCCGAGGCGCAGACCCACGACCTGGCGCGCATGGGCGTGATGTGGAACAACGAGCAGCCCTGGCGCGCCTGGATGCGCAAGCCGCAGTATGTCTACGGCTGGGACTGGACCATCTGGCTGGCCTCCTGCGGCATCTGGCGCGACGTGTGCCTGACGGGCTACGACCGGGCGGCCCTGACGGATGTGTACGCCCGCGCGGCGCAGGCCGTGCTGACCGAGGGTCAGCCCTGCCGCGTGGCGGTGGACGTGGCGGCGGATGTGCCCTCCGGGGAATGCTGCCAGCTGCGATGCCGCATCACCGACCGGGAAGGCGTTCTGGTGGCGCAGGAGCAGGGCCCGCTGGCGGGTTCGCTGGAGATGACCATCCCCCATGCGCGGCTGTGGTGGTGCAATGGCATGGGCGAAAGCCACCTCTACACGGTGGAGGTTGCCCTGCTGGCGGCGGACGGCACGCTCATGGATGTGCGCACGCAGCGCCTGGGCCTGCGCACCATCGCCCTGATCGAGCCGGAGCTGGCGGGCGGCGACACGGGCTTCACCTTCGTGCTCAACGGCGAGCGGGTCTTCTGCAAGGGCGCGAACCATGTGCCCTGCGACTGCCTGCCCGGGCGCATCACCCCGGAAAAGGAGCGTGCCCTCATCGCTCAGGCCCGGGATGCGCACATGAACATGCTGCGCGTCTGGGGCGGCGGCGTGTACGCCTCCGAGGCTTTCATGGAGGCCTGCGACGAGGCGGGCGTCATGGTCTGGCATGATTTCATGTATGCCTGCGGCTACTACCCCGACCATGACGTGGGCTTTGTGGAAAACATCACCGACGAGGCGCGTCGGGCCATCATCCGCCTGCGCCGCCATGCGAGCCTCATCGGCTGGGCAGGCAACAACGAAATTCAGGAGATGTACGGCTCGCAGAAGCAGTACATGCCCGACCTGCCCTGGTATGGCGGCACGATCTATGAGCAGATCCTTCCCGCGCTGGTGGCCGAGCTCTGCCCCACGCTGGTCTACCGCCCCTCCAGCCCGCACGGAGGTGCGTATCAGGGCGACTGCCACCATGGCGATCAGCACATCTGGCTGCTGACCCACGTCACCAGTCACCCGCATTACCTTGACCTGTGGCGCTTCACGGAGTTCCCGGTGAAGTTCTTTTCCGAGTTCGGCGTGATGGGCGCCATGACCCTGGAAACCGCGCAGAGCTGCATCCCGGCGGAGCACATGCGCCCGGATGATCCGGTCTGGCTGCACCATGCCAACAGCTGCATGGGCGGCGTGCTCCTGGACCGCATGGCGCGGCAGTACTTCGGCGATGCGCCCCATTCGCCCCGGCAGTACATCCTGCGCAGCCAGGCCATTCAGGCGGAGATCACCCGGCACATCTATGAGGAGTTCCGGCGGCAGAAGTTCACCTGCTCGGGCCTGCTGTTCTGGACGCTGAGCGACAGCTACGGCGTGCACAACTGGTCGCTGATCGACTACCAGCTGCGCCGCAAGCCTGTCTTCCACGCGCTGAAGCAGGCGATGGCGCCCCTGATGGCCTGCGTGCGGGGGTACGACGTGCACAATGACGTTGGCCGCGTGCAGTACCGGGATCACTGGCGTGGCAGCCCTGCGCCCCTGGAGATCTGGGGCATGAACGATACCCTGCAGGACGCCGCCGCGCAGCTGGACTGGGCCGTGCTGACCACGGACGGGCAGACGCTGCTGTCCGGCATTCAGGATGTACTGCTCCCGGCCAATGGGAGCGTCCGGCTGGCGGAGGTCGCTGTGGCGAGCGCGATCGCAGATCCGGAGAAGACGGTGATGCGGGTGCGCCTGCGGCAGGGCGGGCAGATCGTCAATGAGAGCCGCTACTTCTTCGCGCCCTTCGCACAGATGGTGGCGCAGGACGCGCAGGTGGACTGCCGCTGCCGCCCCCTGGACGGGGACCGATGGGAAGTGACCCTGACGGCGGATCGCTTCGTGTGGATGCTGCACCTGGCGGAGCCGGAGGGCGTGGCGTATGAGGAGAACGACTTCGAGCTCTGGCCCGGCGAGACGAAGACCATCATCGCCCATGCGGCTGACCCTGCCTTCAGGCCCTCGCTGCACTGGATGGGCATGGAAGACTGATACAGAGGCATGCAGAACGCGCCGTGATCCACCCGGATCACGGCGCGTTTTCGTCTTGCAGGGGAAACGTCTGCAATAAAAAACGCCAGGAGAACTGGCGTTTTGTGGGTTATGCGGACAGGGAAGCGGTTTGTTCCACCCTTGCCTTGGCGGCGATGGCCTTGCGGCGGGGCAGGTAGAAGATCAGCCAGCCCAGCGCGATCACGGGGATGGCGGCGAAGAAATCCACGATGGAGTGCTGCTTCATGAACACGGTGGAGGCGCAGATCAGCATCGCGAAGATGAAGAAGAACACCTTCCAGCCGGGCCTGTTGAAGCGGGGGCAGCTGACCGCCGCCATGGCCACGGCAAAGCCGCCGATGCAGTGCAGCGAGGGGCACACGTTGGTGTTGGTGTCCATGGTGTAGATGATGGACGTGCCCCAGGTGAAAAGGTTGGAGCGCCCCAGCTGCGTCAGGTCGGGGCGGAGCTGCTGCTCGTTGGGCCAGATGATGTAGGTGGCGATGGCGATGGCTGTGGTGAGGATCAGGTTGTACATGAAATACCGGAATTCCTCCACGTCATAAGCCAGGGTGTACAGGCTGATCCACACCAGCGATACATGCCAGCTGATGTAGGGGATGAGGAACCACTCGCAGAAGGGGATCACATCATCCAGCCACATGTGCACCGGGTGGTGGTAGGCCGCCGGGGTCAGGCGCTCGATGAAAATGAAGGCAAGCAGATAGGCGATCCAGTACAGGAGCAGCAGCACATGGCGGAACTCCGGGCTGGTCAGGTTGGTCAGCCGCAGGCGGCGGTAATCCAGGACGGGGGGACGCAGTTTCATTCGGGTCACTCGATTCTTGATTTATTCGCCGGCGATGAAAAGCACGCCGAGGGTGCCCGGGCCGCAATGGCTGGATACGACGCCACCGGCACGGGTGATGTGGATCTCATTGAAGCAGCCCAGGCTCTGCAGCCACTCCTGCACGGCGGTGATGGTGCTCTCCGGGCAGCCGGAGTGGGTGATGAATACGCGGTCGGGCTTTGCGGTGCGCAGCTCCGCCTCCATCTCCTGGGCGTAGGAGAGGATCACGCGGTCCATCTTGCCCCGGTACTTCTTGCCCGGAGCCATCTTGCCATCCGCAACACCGATGCGCGGGTGCAGCCGCAGCGCGCCGCCCATCATCGCCACCAGGCCGGAACAGCGGCCGCCGCGGTGCAGGTAGGTCAGTGTGTCCACCACGAAGCTGGCGCGCACGCGGGGGCGGATGGCTTCGATATGGGTGATGATCTCCCGGGCGGACTTGCCCTGCTGCGCCATCTCCGCCGCCTCAATCACCTGCAGGCCCACGCCGGTGGACAGGTTCATCGAGTCGATGACCGTCACCAGATGGCCGGCGTCCAGCTGTTCGGCGGCCATGTTCATCACATTGAAGGTGGAGGACATGGAAGAGGAGATGGAGAACATGATGACCTCGCGCCCGGCGGAAACATAGGGCTCCAGGGCGGCCATGGCGTCGGGGAGGGTGCAGGCGGCGGTCTTGGGGCTCTGGCGGTGCAGGTCGCTCCACTGGTAGATTTCGTCCGGGCTGATGCCGCGCCCGTCCTCAAAGTCCTCCTCGCCCAGCACGATGTGCAGGGGCAGAATGTCGATATCGTATTTCGCGATCAGCTCCGGGGAGAGATCGCAGGTGCTGTCGGAAATGATCTTGACCATGGGGATCCTCGCTTTCTGTCGTATAAGGGCAATGGCTTACATTCCCATTATACGCAGCGAAGATAAACTGAATCTAAACATCCGGCGCGATCACTGGCGTGTGGGCAGCGTGACGGAGAATGTGTTGCAGCCCTCCCCGGCGATGACCTCGACGCTGCCGCCGTGGAGCTCGGTGATCTTGCGCACGATGGAGAGCCCGACGCCCGCGCCCGAGCCGGCATGGGAGGTGTCGCCCTGCCAGAACTTGTCGAACACGCGCTTGCGCTGCTCCTCCGTCAGGGGCGTGCCGGTGTTGGTCACATCCACCTGCAGGACGCTGCGGGCCCGCAGGAGCTCAGCCCTGGTGTAGATGCGCACGGTGATGGCGCCGCCCTCGGGGGTGAACTTCACGGCGTTGTCCAGCAGATTCAGCCACACCTGGCGCAGCAGCTCCTCGCAGGCGCAGATGGTGAACTCGCTGAAGTCGGCGTTGATGGCAATGTTCTTGCCGCTCCAGTCCTTCTCCAGCAGGAGGATGCAGCGGCGCAGCTGCTCGGAGAGGTTGAACTCCGTCACATCGGTGAGGATCTGCTGGTTTTCGACCTTCGTCAGGTGCAGCACGCTCGTGGCCATGTGGGCCAGGCGGGTGCTCTCGTCCACGATGGCGCCCAGGTAATCCAGGCGCTGCTGGGGGGTGAGGGCGTCGGGGGAGCCGGGGTGCTGCTCGTCGCGCAGGAGGATGCGTGCAAAGCCCCGGATGGACACGATGGGGGTCTTGAACTCGTGGGAGAAGTTGTTGACGAAGTCCGTGCGGAGGAGCTCGGTGTTCTGCAGCTCGCTGGCCAGGGTGTTGAAGCTGTCGGTCAGCTCCCGCTCCATGGTGGTGCCGCCCAGGCTGATGCGCTCGTCAAAGTGTCCGGCGGCCAGGCGCTGCATGCTGTTGACCAGGCGGTTGACCGGCGTGAGGGGGATGCGCAGGATCAGCGGGGTGACGCAGTATCCGATGACGAAGCTGCCCGCTGCGCAGAAGATGAAGGGCAGCGCGGAGGTGTTGTCCACATACTCTGAGAAGCCTGAGTACTGCATGATCAGCGTCCCGGCGGAGAACAGCACCAGGGTGATGATCATGATGATCAGTACGCACAGCGAGCACACGAGGGTGAAATTGCGCTGCTCGGGGTTGGTGTTGCGTTTCTTCATTCGTGCTTCACCGCCTTGTAGCCCAGGCCGCGGACGGAGACGATTTCAAACTCCGGCCAGCCCTCGAAGCGCTTGCGCAGCCGGCCGATGTGCACCGTCACGGTTTCCCAGCCGGTGTTGCTGTCCGCGCCCCAGATCTCGTCCATCAGCTCAATCCGGGTGAAGATGCGCCCGGGGTAGGAGAGAAGTTTGTAGAGCAGTTGGAACTCCTTCTGGGGCAGCACCTGCTCCGTCGTGCCCCGGCGGACGGTGAGGCTGTCCCAGTCCAGGGTGACGCAGCCGATGACGATCCGCCGCTCGGACACGATGCGCGCCCGTCGCAGCAGCGCATGGATGCGCAGCAGCAGCTCCTCCTCGTCCACGGGCTTGACCATGAAGTCGTCCGTGCCGGCGATGAAGCCCTGCTTGATGTCCGAGGGCAGCTGCTTGGCCGAGACCATCAGGATGGGCAGATCGCTGCGGGCGGCGCGCAGGGTGCGGGTGAATTCGTACCCGTCCATGCCGGGCATCATCACGTCCAGCAGGATCAGGTCGATGTGGGTGCTCTCCAGCAGATCCAGCGCTTCCAGCCCGCTGGCCGCCAGGGACACCGTGTAGCGCTCAGCTTCCAGGATGGCCTGCATCAGCAGGCGCGTGTTCTTGTCGTCATCCACCACCAGAATGTGGAACATGCGCATCCCCCCGTTTCGTACCCCTCCATTATGCCGCATTGTTCCGCAATAATCAAGCTTTTGATGATAAATAGGGTGCGTTTCAGCATACATCCTGGGGAATTCGGACGTACGCGCGGGTTGACAGGGCGGGGCAAACATGGTTCAATGGGATGGATCAAGAACGGATGAAGAGGTGCATGATGTTTTCCTGGCTGAAGCGATTTGACAAGGGTATGGCGGGCGTGATCCTGGCGCTGGCGTGGCCGACGATGCTGGAGCAGCTGATGCAGACGGCGGTGCAGTACATCGATACGGCCATGGTGGGCTCCCTGGGCACGGACGCCACGGCAGCTGTGGGAGCCACGACCACGGTGGGCTGGCTGGTGGGCGGCATGGTGTCGGCCTTTGGCGTGGGGTTCCTGTCCTTCATCGCGCAGGCCTGCGGCGCGAAGGACAGGGCCTCGGCGGCGCGGGCTTCGGCGCAGGCAGTGTTTGTTACGGTCACGGTGGGCCTGCTCTTTACCGCCCTGACCCTGGGCCTCAGCGGCCTGGTGCCCCTGTGGATGCAGGTGGATGCAGCCATCCGCCCCATGGCGTCCAGGTACTTCTTCATCCTCTACCTGCCCATGCTGCCCCGGGCTGCCACCATCATCTTCGGCACCCTCCTGCGGGCGGCGGGCGACACCCGCACCCCCATGAAGGTGGGCGTGGTGGTCAATCTGATCAACGTGGTGCTCAACTTCCTGCTCATCTACCCCACCCGGGTGATGACCCTCGCTGGCCGGACGTTCACCATGCCCGGCGCGGGGCTGGGGGTGGAGGGCGCGGCCATCGCCAGTGCCGTTGCGGTCACGGTGGGCGGCGTGTACATCACATTGACGCTGTGGCGGCATCCGCTCATTTCGCCCCGGGGGCAGCGCTTCCGGCCAGATATGGCCATCCTGCGCCCCACCTTCCGCGTGGCGGTGCCCAACATGTTCCAGCGCTTCGGCACCTCGCTGGGCTATGTGGCCTTTGCCAGCATGATCAATGGCCTGGGCGAGGTGGCCACGGCGGCCCATACCATCGCCAACACCGTTGAATCCGCCTTCTACATCCCCGGCTATGGCATGCAGACCGCCGCCGCCACCCTGGCGGGCAATGCCTATGGCGCGAAGGACCGCAGGCAGATGGAGCGGCTGGCGCGGATGTTCATCCCCATCGAGGTGGGGCTGATGATCCTCTCCGGCGGCGCGCTGTTCGCGCTGGCGGAGCCGCTGGTACGCCTCTTTTCGGCGGATGAGGCGGTCGTTGCCCTGGGCGTGACGGTGCTGCGCATGGTGGCGCTGTCCGAGCCCTTCTACGGCTTCTCCATCATCGTCGAGGGCCTGATGCAGGGCGTGGGCCGCACGCGCCAGCCCTTCATCTTCAATGTGGCGGGCATGTGGCTGGTGCGCATCGTGGGCACGCTCATCTGCACCACCTTCTTCTTCGGGGGCGGGGCGGGCCTCGTGGCGGCCTGGACCTGCATGATCGCCCACAACATGCTGCTTTTCGCGCTGTTTCTGTGGTGTTATGCGCGGGGGGCGTGGAATCCTCTGAAAGAATGTGGAAATGTTCACACAGCCATCACACAATGACGATACAATGTTTATAACAATAATCCGGAAAGGATGAAGTACATATGAAGAAGTTCCTGGCATTGTTCCTGATGTTCGCTCTGCTGCTGACGATGGCCTCTGCCCGCGAAGCTGCGGAAGAGACCGTCATCGTCCTGGGTGAAACGGTCACCGTCAATGGCGCGCCCATCACCGAGGATACCACGGCCCCCGTTTACATGGCCTATGTGGTCGAGCTGCACAGCGATGTGCCCGAAGACCGCGCGGGCCTGCCCAACAGCGTTGTGACCATCGCGACCGCCGGCACCTACCGCGTTTCCGGCACGGCTGAAAACACCCAGCTGGCCGTGCGTGCGGGCGAGAATGACCGCGTGCGCGTCATTCTGGACGGCGTTGATATCACCTGCCGCACCGCTCCTGCCATCGCCGTGTTCTCCGGCTTTGACCCCAAGACCCCCGGCGAGTACGGCGTGGTGATCGAGCTGGCGGACGACAGCTACAACATCGTGCGCGGCAGCCACACCAAGAGGATCCTGGACACCGATACCAAGATGGACGGTGCCATCGACTCCCTGATCTCCCTGGGCTTTGAAGGCACCAACGGCCGTCTGGACGTGGAAGCTGACAACGAGGGCATCGAGGTCAAGTTTGGCCACATGACCATCAACGGCGGCGTGTTCCACATTAACGCTGCTGACGATCCCCTGAACGTGTCTGAGGATTTTGTGGGCGTGCTGACCATGAACGACGGCTACCTCTTCTCCGCCGTCCGCAATGAGGAAGGCGGCGAGGGCGACGGCATCGACTCCAACGGCTACATCTACTTCAACGGCGGCACCGCCATCAACCTGGCCCACCCCGGCAGCATGGACGGCGGCATCGACTCCGACATGGGTTCCTACATCAACGGCGGCCTGATCGTCGGCGCGGGCAACATGTACGACGAGGTGGAGAAGGATTCCGCCCAGCTGTTCATGATGCTGGAGTTCGCCGAGTCCACCGACGACCTGCTGGTGGTCACCAACAGCGAGGGCGTGCCGGTCTTTGCCTTTGACTTCCCCCATGACTTCATGTACATCTGCTTCTCCACCCCCCACCTGATCGAGGGTGAGATCTACCACGTCTACCTGGGCGGCGAGATCGTCGGTACCCAGGAGGATGGCCTGTACACCGCCATCGAGTCCTATGTGCCCGGCCGTCAGCTGCACCACGGCGCCGGCGTTGCCGAGATGCGCACCGACATCGCCATGCCTGCCATGGATGAAGACGCCAGCTCCGGCGAGCAGGCCCCCGCTTTCGACGAGGGCCAGAGCTCCGGTGACAGCGCCGGCGAGCAGGCTCCTGCCTTCGATGAGAGCCAGAGCTCCGGTGACAGCGCCGGTCAGCAGGCTCCTGCCGGCGAAGAGGGCGCCAGCAACGGCGACAGCGCCGGTGATCCCGCCATGGGCGAGGATGCCAGCTTCGGCGGCCCTGCCGGCATGCAGTCCTCTTCCGAGGTCGCGACCGGCGACTTCCTGCTGACCCGCGAGAGCTGCACTTACTCCAACCTGACCGTTGGCGAGTAAAGCATAATGAGCAGCCAGCCTTCCGCAATGGAGGCTGGCTGCTTTTGCTTGTTCAAGTGCTGCGTGGGACCCCTTCGTCAGGCGATGATCCCCGTGAAGCACACGGTGGTGATGCGGGTGGTCAGCAGCCCGCCTTCGGCATACCGGTCGAAAAGGGCGCGGCACTCCCGGGTGAAGGCTTCGCCTGCGGCGGTTCCGGCTTCCGGGGCATAGGAGGCGCTGCTCATGCCGCCCAGGAAGCGCGGCAGGGTCTGGCGGAGGGTGTTGTCGAAGGTCAGGCGCTGCCAGCAGCCGGGGCCGAAGAGCGCGTCGGCCCGCTGCGCACCGGCGAAGCGGGGCAGCTGCGGCGTGGTGCGGTGGCGCTGGTGGAGGGCCTGCATCTCCTGATCGAAGGGGTTGGGGTTGTCTGCGCCGCCGAAGTGGTTCCACAGCAGGAACACGCGGCCGCCGGGCGTCAATATGCGGCGGATCTCCGCGCGGGCAGCGTCGCCATCGAACCAGTGGTAGGCCTCGGCAATGACGATGGCATCGACGCTCCGGTCGGGCAGGCGGGTGCATTCCGCCGTGGCGGGGATGATGCGGCTGTTGGGGAAAGCGGCGAGGTTCTGCCGGAGCAGGCCCCGCATGTGGGCGTTGGGCTCCACGGCGTAAAGCGTCCCTGCCCAGGGGGCCAGAAGCGCGGCCATCTTGCCCGTGCCGCTGCCAAGGTCCGCGATGACCGCCCCCGTGCCCACGGCCTCGCGGATGAGGCGGATGGCTTCCTCCGGGTAGGAGGGGCGGCAGCTGTCGTAGAGCTGCTGCTTGTCGGCGAAAAGCGCGCAGTCGTGGCGGCATTTGCGGATGCGCTCGCGGCAGGCGGCATCCTGCACGGCGGCGTCGATGGCACTGTCGCTGATGGTTTCGCCGCGCAGCAGCCGGTGGAGGATGGCCTCGGTCAGCAGGCGTTCGCGTCCTGGCGCATCGGCGAGGGACGCGCCCATGGTGTGCAGCGCGTCCGCGATGGCCCCGCTCACGGGGAAGTCCTCCCCGAAGACCGCTGCTGCGGTGGACAGCGCGGATATGCCCGCGTGCAGCGCGTTCAGGTCGACGGGCTGGCGCAGCCGGGCATGGCCTGCACTCAGCAGGGCGTCGGCGGTGGTGCGCAGCTCCGCGGCCAGGGGCAGCAGGATGCTGGCGTCGGGCAGGTTCTCCGCGTTCTCCCACTTGCTGACGGCCTGATAACTCACGCCCAGCCGGGCGGCCAGCTCCCGCTGGGAAAGACCCCGCTGGCGGCGCAGCAGGCTGATGTAGGCTCCGATGGCGGTGACGTCCATGGCGTTCCCTCCTTTGGTTGCTGCATTCAGCATAGCACGGACGGCGGCGGATTGCAATCACGGGCTGCGGGAGGCTTGTCCCGCCGGGGTTGACAAAAAGCCAGCCCGCGTGGTGGCAGGCTGGCGGGGGATTCACTCCTGTTCAAAGACGACGGCGTTGCGCAGGCCGGTCTTTGTGTAGCAGTAGAGCGTCACCGGACAGGGCATGGTGCCGGCGCGGACGTAGACGATGGCGCGGCCGGCCCTGGTCTTGCGGTGCTTGTCGCTGTAGGGGGTCAGGTCGGCAGGGTGGCCGTTCTCGATGCCCAGGATGACCGCGTCGCCGGTGATCTGCCAGATGATATCCTCATCGAAGCCCGCGGCGATGCGGCCCTCTTCGTCCAGCAGGGTCACTTCCACCTGGATGATATCCTGGCCGTCGGCCTTCATGTCCAGCTTGTCGGGGGTCAGGGCAATCTTCGTGGCGGGGCCGGTGGAGGTGAGCACGTCTTCCGCCTCACCGGCGATGGCCTTCAGCTCGCCGTCCGCGTAGGGGATCTCCCACGTCGCGCGGCATTCGGTGTCCAGGCTGACTTCCTTCTTGCCCAGCGACACGCCGTTGAGGAACAGCTCGCACTCCGGCTGGTTGGTGGCGACGGAGACGTACATCGGCGCGCCGGGTTCGCCATGCCAGCAGAAGCGCTCGCCCCACACGCCGTGCCACTTCTGGCCGCGGTTGGGTTCGGTGGAGATCTTCACAAAGGGCTTTTCCGTCCAGAAGGCCAGGCGCTGGTAGTACAGGGGCTTTTCGTAGCCCGCCAGGTCGATCAGGCCCGCCTGGCTGATGCGCAGCGGCCAGCCGTGGCACTCGCCCAGGAAATCCACGCCCGTCCACAGGAACTGGCCGCAGATGTAGTCGTTGTCCTTGACCGCCTGCCAGGCCTTGGCGCCGTGGCCGTTTTCGCTGCCGTAGATGACGCGGCCGGGGAAGCGGGCGTGATCCTCCTCGTAGAACTGCTCCTTGTAGTTGTAGCCGGAGGCGTCCAGGACGTCTGCATAGCCGGTGCGGGTGGAAAGCTCGGGGAAGGACAGGGCGCTGGTGACGGGGCGGGTCGTGTCGATGGCGTGGACGATGTCCACCAGGTGCTTGGCCACGACGGCCAGGCGGCCCGCGTCGGGCTTGCGGTCATCGTACATGCGCTCGGCCTTGGGCTTGTTGGCGTCGTTGTTGCCCAGCACCTCGTTGAACAGGGGGGTGACGTAGGGGTCGTTGGGGTAGTCGATCTCGTTGCCGATGGACCACATGATGATGGAGGGGTGGTTGCGGTCGCGCCTGACCATGGCCTCCAGATCGAACTTATGCCACTGGGGGAAATCCTCGGCGTAGCCGTAGCGCTTGGGCGGGTACACATTGTGGCCCTGCCACCACTTGTTCTTTGCGCCCTCCCACTCGTCGAAGGCCTCGTCCTGCACGAGGAAGCCCATCTCGTCGCAGAGGTCGAGGAGGTGGGCATCCGGCGGGTTGTGGGACGTGCGCAGGGCGTTGGCGCCCACGGCCTTCAGCTTCTGCAGGCGGCGCTTCCACACGGCCTTGGGCACCGCCGCGCCCAGGCAGCCCGCGTCGTGGTGGACGCAGAAGCCCTTGAGCTTCATGTTGACGCCATTGAGGTAGAAGCCGGTGTCCGCGTCGAAGCGGATGGTGCGGATGCCGAAGCGCAGCTCGGTTTCGTCGGTGACGGTTTCGCCGTCCAGCACGCCGCAGCGCAGGGTGTACAGATAAGGGTCATCCACGCCCCACAGATGGGCCGCCGGGACGGTCAGGAGGCACTCGCCGCATTCACCCTGGGCGCCGTTGGTGGCGACCACATGGCCGTCCTTGTCCACCACGTCGAAGGCTGCGCCGGTGCCGCCAAGGGTCTCGTACTTCACGGACAGGGTGGCCGTGCCGTCCGCCACGTCCCTGGTGGTGACGAACACGCCGTTGTCGCGGAAGCAGCGCATGTCGCTGATTTCCACCGTCACGTCGCGGTAGATGCCGGAGCCGGTGAACCAGCGGGAATCGGCCACCTGCTCATGCTCCACGCGGACGGAAAGGACATTCTCGCCCGGGCGGACGAATTCGCTGACGTCGAAGGTGAAGGTGGTGTAGCCGTAGGCGTTGCTGCCCACATGGTTGGAGTTGATGTACACGCGGGCGTGCTTGTACACGCCGCCGAAGGTGACGCGCACACGCTTGCCCTTCACGTCCTCGGGCAGGATGAAGTGCTTGCGGTACCAGGCGATGCCGCCGGGGAGATAACCGGTGCCGGAGGCGTTGCCGGGATCGAAGGGATGCTCGACCGACCAGTCGTGGGGCAGGGACACAGTGCGCCAGGCGCTGTCGTCCATGCCCATGAAGTCCGGGGACATGCGGGGCGCGCCCAGGAGCATGTCGCCCAGGTGGAATTTCCAGTCCAGGTTGAGGTTGATTTTCTGGCCCATGAATGTTGATTTCCTTTCGTTGCGGTGTGGGGGCGGGAGGGCAGGAGGGAGTCGTTTCCCCTCATCATTCCTTCCGGGTGGGCTTCGAAAAGACCGGCTCCTCCTGCACCGGCTCACGGTAGCCGCGGAAGTTGTTGCCGCCGATGCCGTTGAACCAGTTGCCGGTGCATTCGTTGACGATGGCCAGCCTGCCGCGGCTCTCGTCCATCTCGAAGAGGAGCATGCGCTTCTTGGGGTGGATGTTGGGGCAGTGCAGGGCCATCATCAGCATTCCGCCTGCCCCGCTGGGGCCCGGAAAGGTGCGGAAGAGCATCGAGTGCGCGCCGTCCAGGCCGTAGAGGGGGTCGGGCTGCTGCTCCCAGGGGCCCCAGATCTCGCCGGAGCGGCTGGTGGCGTAGCCCGTGGCATAGCCTTCCTTCGTGAAGTTCGACCAGAGCATGATGAGCTTGCCGTCGGGCATACGGTGCAGGAAGGGGCCGTCGGTGACAAAGCCGTTGTGCCTGTCCTGACCGGCCAGATGGGCGGCCCAGGGCGCGTCCGAGGCCCGGAAGAGCACGATGGGGTCGCCGATGGCACGGCCCAGGTCATCGCTCATGGGGATGGCGCAGATCTGCCCGTCGAACACCTGCAGCCACTCGTGGCAGAACACCATCCAGGGCTTGCCCTTCCTGTCCACGTAGAGGGTGCCGTCCAGGCACTGCCAGCCGGGCGGGGTGATGGCCTCCTGCTCCACCTGGCGGAACGGGCCCAGGGGATTGTCCGCCACCAGGCACTGGCAGCGGCGGAACTTGCCCTCGGCGCGGAAGGAGGAGATGATGTAGTACTTGCCCTGCCAGATGTGGCATTCCGGGGCCCAGTAGTCCAGGTCGGCCCAGAAGCCGGTTTCGGCGGCATCAAAGACCTGGATCGGCTCCGACCAGTTCACCAGATCCTCCGAAACCAGCGCATGGAACACGCCGCGGCGCTTCTGGTTCGGGAAGCGGTCGGGGTTGAAGAATGCGGCGTAGAGATAGTACTTGCCGCTGACCGGGTCGGCCAGGATGAAGGGGTCGGAGATCTGGATATCGTGTACGTGGAAGGGATACTCCATGTGCATGAACCTCCGGTTTATTTACTGCTGTATCGCGTTCGGCGGATCCATGCCGCCTGCTGCTACCATGATACACGAAAATCGTTGCACGGTCAACCAAAAAATCGCAGATGCAGATGCAAAAAAGCAGCCTCCCCGCGGGAAGCTGCCGATGGGTCAGTCGCCGGGCCAGGGCACGAAGTCCTGCACTGCGCCGAGGCCATCCACGTAGGGGTTCAGCTCGAAGGCGGTGTCCGCCTGCACGGCGGCCATGATGGCCTGGGCTTCCTCGCCCTCCACGAGGATGGGCTGATAGTTGCTCAGGGGCTCGGTGCCGCTGATGTGGATGGGGTAGAGCGTCACCTGATGGCCGACATACGCGCCATCCTCAAAGTGCAGGTCGATGCGTGCCACAAGGCTCCCGATGCAGTAGAGGGTCTCGTCCACGCCATCGGCGCCGCCATAGGTGAAGTTGCCCAGCGAGTACAGCTGCGTCACGCCGTCCCGGACGGTGATGCCGTGGGGAACGTGGGGATGGGTGCCGACGATGATGTGTGCGCCCATCTCGGTGAACACGCGGCCCAGGCGCTCCTGGATCTCCGAATGGGTGGGCTGCTTCTCCACGCCGCAGTGCAGCGAGCAGATGATCACGTCGCAGCCCGCGTCGCGCAGGCGCTGGAAGTCGGTTTCCACCTCCCAGGTGTGGTCGGTGTAGTACAGCGGGAAGATGCCGATGAAGCCGATGCGCACGCCATTGGGGAAGTCGAACCAGCACAGCTCGCGCCCGTATTCGGTATCGCCGCAGTACTTCACGCCCACCGCGTCCAGCGCCTCCTTGGTGGCGGTGTAGCCCAGGCCCCAGTAATCGTCGGTGTGGTTGTTGGCCAGGTTGACGATCTCCACGCTGCCCTCGGAGAGCACCTGCGCATACTCCGGCTTGCCGCGGAAGATCAGCCGGCCGTACTGCGGGGTGACATACCGGTTCAGCGACACCTCCAGGTTCACCAGCGTGATGTCGTCCGTCGCCAGCAGGGACTGCATCTTCTCCAGCGGGTACGCATAACCGTAGGTTTCGAGGTAGTGGTCGTAGGAGTAGTCGTAGGGGCGGACGATCTCGTTGCTGCCCAGCATCGTATCACCGGCCACGGTGAGGGTGATGATCTGCCGTTCACCCAGGGCGGAGAGGGGCAGCAGGAGCAGGGCCAGCAGCAGGGCGAGTTTTCTCATGGGGATTCCTCCTTGATGTCAGTTCTTATGGAACAGTCATGATGGCGGAAGGAAGACAGCCATATCCATCGGAGTGACACTTGAATACGGGGCTTTAAGAAGAATCTGATGCTCAATGACGTATGAATTCGGAATGACGCGGTGAAAATCCTCCCCTTGCCGGGGAGTATAGCACAGAAATTCGCTGCGTGGCAAGGAAAAATCCGGAATTGTTACATATGTAAACAAGAAAAGTATTCCATCAGAAGCAGAAGAAGAAAAGATTGAATATTCTTGAAAAATGTGAAACGAATGGATGAAGTATTGCGTCAGTATAGATGAAGCGGCATATGTCTGTGCTCAGAAAGCACAAGGAATACCGCACAGGAGGGAATGAATCAACCCATGCGGAAGAAAGTCTGGCTGATGATCCTGTTGCTGATGATCCTGTCCTGCGCCGCGCTGGCGGAGGAGATTCCGGCGGCGTTCGAGGGCTATTTCGAGAAGACGGTGTTCTTACGGCCCAGTCCGGCGGCGTCAAGCGAGTCGCTGGCGGCCATTCCTGCGCTGACGCTGCTGCGACTGGAGCCGGTGGATGAGCGCTATGCGAAGGCCACCTATGAGGGCAAGAGCGGCTATATCTACTACGCGGAAGTCCTCCGCGTGCCGGAGGGGACGCCGGTGGAGCCTTACCTGGCCTATCTGCCGGAGAGCAAGTACCTCTTCGTGCTCCCGGCGGATGGGGCGGCGTCCCTGCTGACCATTCCGGCGGAAACGCCCCTGACCGTCACGGCGGAGGTGGATCGCTTCCTGCTGGTGGAATACGCCGGCCAGACCGGCTATGTCTACGCCCGGGATGCAGAGGCCATCGACGGCATGTATGCCCGCCCCACGGACGCGGAGTTCACCGCAGACGCTGCTGTGGCGGCGCGGCGCTATCCGCTCTCCGGTGCGCCGGTGGTGCTGACGCTGGAGGCCGGGCGCGCCTGCATGGCGGAGGCGGTCTGCAACGGCTACTACCGCGTCACCCTCGGGGAGGAGACCGTGTATGTGCCCGTCGATCAGGTCACGACCCAGCGGGCTGCGGCAGCAACGGCCCGCGCGGCACTCATCACCCCGGGCACGGTGCTCTTTACCGCGCCGGATCAGTCAGCCCGGGCTGAGGCGCACCTGCCGCAAGCCTGCGTGATGCTGCTGGAGGCGCAGGAGAACGGCTTCCAGCGCCTGCGGGGGACGCCCCTCTATGTCCGCGCCAACGATGTGGAGGCCTGGGCGGTGGAGCATCAGGAGGGCTTGTGCCTGCGGGTGACGGCGGATGCGTCGCTGATGGTCAGGCCGCAGGCTGGGGCGGAGGCTGCGGCGGATATCGCGGCCGGCGGCCTGCTGGCGGAGGTGTATGCCGTCGGGGACTGGTACCTGCTGCCGGTGGCGGCAGCCTGGGGCTTCCTGCCGCAGGACGCTGCAGTGGTGGCTGCGCTGAACGAGGATGACCCCATGATGCTGACCGCAGCCGTCACCACGCAGGAGGCGGCCTTCTTCGGGGCGAGCGGCGCGCCGGAAACCGTGCCGGCGGGCATGCGCCTGGTCATTACCGGGGGGGCGGAGGAGTTTTGGCGCGTGACCTGCGGGGCGGGCGAGGGCCTTCTGCCCAAGGCGGATGTGCGCATCCTTGGCTCGGACACGCCCCTGACCGTCTACACGGTCACCGCGCCGGCGGATATCCCCGTTATGGACTTCCCGGACAGTACCCTGGGCACGGTGAAGGGCACGATCCCCGCCGGAACGTCCCTGCGTGTGACGGGCTTCAACCGCTGCTACCTCATGGTGACCGGCGGCGGATATACCGGGTATGCGCCCCAGGAGGGGCTGCTGACGGCGGAGAGCCGCGGCATCCCCGCCACGGAGGAAGTCCCGGACTACCAGCTGGTGCTGGACAAGTCCACCGGCATGTGCTATGCTTTCACCATGGATGAGGATGGCAACCTGGCGGAGGTCGTCATCTGCGCGGAGGTTGGCATCGGCAAGCGCACCACGCCCACCCCGGCGGGCACCTTCACCCTGGGCTACAAGGAACGCTGGCATACCTTCACCCACACCTACACGCCCCACACCACCGAGTATGTCCAGGCCCGCTATGTGCACGGCTGGCCCTGCGTGGAGCGTTCCAGCGCCAGCGTCAAGACCGGCATGATGGTCACCGGCATGGTGACCGGCGGCTGCCTGCGCTCGCCCTTTGAGTTCGCCGAGTGGGTGTACAAGAACTGCACCAGCTACCTCACGCAGCTGACCATCGTTTCCGGCGGATTCGAGGCGCCCGAGGGCGCGGAGGCCGTGCAGGTACGCTGAATAATCCCCAAAAGGACCTTATTGGGAGGAAATTGCCATGAAGAAGTTCCTGACAATGCTCTTGACGCTGCTCATGATGCTGCCTGCGCTGGCCGAGCCTCTGCCCCTGACGGAGGCGGACTTCACCCTGCGCCTGAGTCCGGCAGAGGACGCCCCGGTCTATCCCATCGGCGAGGACGCGGACGCCCTGCTTTCCGCCCTGGCGGAATACACCGGTGCGCCCGTCGCCATGACCTTCGAGGATGCGGACTGCATGCTGCCCGGCATGACGCGGGAGTACGTCACGGAGGATGAGCTGTTCATCGTGGCGACCCGCCCCCTGCCCGGCGACCCGGACGCCAACACGGTGGAGTCCGTGATGGTGTTCTCTGCGGATGTGGCCACCTGCCGTGGTGCAAGGGTGGGCATGACGCTGGAAGGGATCGAAGCCCTGTACGGCACGCAGTACGCCCTGGACTGGGATACCGCCGTCTATGGCGACGAATTCGGCCCGCAGGTGTTCTTCTTCTTCGACACGGAAACGTGGGAGTGCATCGGCTGGATGCTCTTTCGCAACATGGTGATCTGAGATGATGCATCCGCTGTATCTGGGGCTATTGGTACCCCTTTCCGTGCTGGGTCTGCTGGCGCTGACGGCCTTCCCGCGGCTGCGCAGGGCCTGGCTGCTGCTGGTGAGTGCGGTGTTCCTGCTGTGCGTGCAGCCGCAAACCTGGTGGCTGACGCTGCTGCTGGCCATCCTGGCGTGGGTTGCGCCCCGGCTGGGCATGAAGGGCGCGGCGGCATATGCTGTCCTCGCGGTCGGCACGCTCTTTGCCGTGAAGGCGACGGGGCGGGCCTGGCCGGTGGGCCTGTCCTTCGTGGCCATCCAGGGCGTTGCGTATGCGGTGGATGCCGCGCGGGACGTCAGCGACCGGGGGAGTCTGCCGGATGCGCTGGCGTACCTGCTCTTCTTCCCGAAGCTGAGCGCGGGCCCGATCGCCCGCTTTGCCCCTTTCCGCGAGGCGCTGCACGCTGCCCGCGTCAACTGGGATGGCCTCGAAAAGGGGCTGATCCGCCTGGCCGTGGGGCTGGGCAAGAAGCTGCTCATCGCTGACAGCCTGTATCCGCTGGCCACAGCGGCCTTTTCGGGCGCGGCGCACCCGCTGGCCTGGGGGGCGTCGCTGCTGTGCTGCCCGCTGTATGTGTATTTCGACTTCGCCGGCTGCACTGACGCAGCCCTGGGCGTGGCGCAGATGCTGGGCGTGACGCTGCCGGAGAACTTCAACCGCCCCTTCCACGCCCTATCCCTCCGGGACTTCTGGCGGCGGTGGCACATGAGCCTCTCCGGCTTCTTCCGGGACTATGTGTACATCCCCCTGGGGGGCAGCCGGTGCGCTGCGTGGCGCAAGCTGCGCAACGTGGCGGTGGTGTTCCTGCTGATGGGCGTGTGGCACGGGTTCACGTGGGGTTACCTGCTCTTCGGCACGTGGCATGCGCTGCTGATGGTGCTGGAGCATGGCGGCGTGCTGCGCCCGGAGAAGTGGCGGCCGTGGCTGGCGCGGTTCTACACGCTGGTGGCGGTCAGCGTGGGCTTCGTGATCTTCATGGCGACGGGCGTCCCGGGTTTCTCGCTGACCCATGAGGCGCTGCGGCAGGCGGTGATGGCCATCACGCCCACGGGGCTGATTGCCTTCGCCTTCGCCACAGCGGTGCTGATCTGCGAGGGACATGCCGGGCGGCTGCCGGCCTGGCTGATGCGTCCGGTGGCGCTGGCGCTGCTGGTGCTGGCGTGGATGCAGCTGCTCTCCGGCGGCTACATGCCCATGCTGTACGCGCAGTTCTGACGGGAGGGTGGTTATGAAGAAAGCATTTGTCCTGCTGGCGCTGCTGCTGCTCATGCTGCCGCTGCTCCTTGCGCCCTTCGGCGTGGATATGCGCAGCTACCGCACGGATGCGCAGGTAGCCACCTTCACCGAGGATCCGGCGGGGTACATCACTGACCGGCTGGCCCTGCGCACGGCGGCCATCACCGCCCGGGCGCGGCTGCTGACGCTGGTGGGCGAATCCGGCAGCCTGCAGGTGAGGCGCGGGCGGGAGGGGTTCCTGTTCTTCGCCGAATCGCTGGAAGAGCAGCCCCTCACGGCGGAGGAGACCGACGCGCTGGCCGGGAAGCTCCTCGCTCTCGAGGCTGCCCTCGCTGCGGACGGCCGGCGGCTCATCGTCCTCATTGCGCCGGACAAGCGCAGCGTGTACCCGGAGCTGCTGCCGGCCAACATCCTCCCGGCGGAAGATGCCCTTGCCCGGCTGAACACCGACCTTGCAGCCGCCGGGCTGACGGTGCTGGACGCGCAGAGCCTGCTCACCGCCCGCAAGGGGGAAGGGCTGCTCTACTTCGCCGGGGACAGCCACTGGAACGCCCGGGGCGCGCGCATCATCTACCAGGCGCTGATGGATCTTACCGGCACGGCGGACGCGCCGGATTACGCGGACGTCCCCCTTACCCCCGGCACGGCCGGCGATCTGCTGCTCCTGTGCCAGCCAGGCACGCCGCCCACCGAGGCCGACGCAGAGCCGGAGATCGCCCGCGTCTACCGCACCAGGCGCCCCATGCGCACCGTCGATGACGCCCGCATCCAGACCACCAGCCCCACGACGGAGCTGTCCCTGCTGGTGGTGCGCGATTCCTTCGGGCGCGCGCTGTTCCCGTACCTGGCCAACGCCGCCGGCAGCATGACCTTCTCCCGCTCCGATGCGGATGTGGCGTCACAGGCTGCCGAGGCGCAGGCGGACTGGGTGGTCATCGAGGTGGTGGAGCGCAACACCCGGGACTGGCTGGCGTCCGGCGCGCTGATCCCGGCAGAGTGAGCCACATAAACAGAGCCTGCATCCCTGTTGCAAGGGGTGCAGGCTCTTTGTGTACAGATCAGCGTGATTCATACCCGCGGGAGCCGTAGAAGCTGTGCCCGCGGTAGAGCACCAGCGTGCCGGTGGATGCGTCATACATGGCGGCGAACCACTGCTGCTCCTCGAGGGGGGCGCTGGCGTCGCGGGGGATGTAGAGCCACGCGGTGTAGCGCTCCGGCAGAGACGCGTTGTGCAGGAAGTTCCCGTGGAAGTCGTAGCAGCCCAGCCCCTCCGGGTAGGGGTTGACGTCTTCGATGGTGGCTTGCCCCTGCGTCCAGCTTTCCGGCGGTGTGAAGGTCTCCGGGTCCACCTTCAGCACGGCGTAGTCGTAGCCGTCGGTGTAGTTCAGCCAGTCGGTGAAGGTTTCCACATCGCGGATGCCGTGGATGCAGGTCAGGGGCAGCCCGGCCTGCTGCATGAGCCCCGGGATGTGGCGCAGGGTCGCGTAAAGGCAGATCCCCGCGACGATCAGGGCGAGGATGGACAGGATCAGCAGAATGCGCTGGATGCGTTTCATGGGAGCCTCCTTCGGACAGGGCGTTGGCGATGCGGATTTACAGCACGCGGATCGGGCCGATGATGTGTGCGTTGAACTCCGCGAGCTCCCCGGCGGGAACCCACAGCTCCTGATGATAATGTGCGCCGACGACCTGCACGGGGAAGCGGGCGGCGTATTCGTCGTCGATCTCAAACATGGTGATGTAGCCCGTGTACCCGGCGGCTTTCTCGAAGCGGTTCCACTTCTCGTTGATCTCGCGGGCATACTGCGCGTTGAGCACGGGATAGAAGATGGGCTGCTCGGGCAGGCGCGGCGGGAAGGCGGTGAAGCCGGATGCGGCGATCAGGTCGTATTCGGCCTGTCCGACGGGGCGGTACAGGATCATGGGGAGGCCTCCTTGTCCATTGCGGTGGGATGCTGCCTCCATTATACAGCATCCGGGATCCGGGGGCAAGACAGCACCGGCGATTGTTACACCTGTAAACGAAAAGCCCCTCCGCAACGGGAGGGGCCAAAGTTGGTTACTCCAGGTTTTCCTTCAGCGCATTGACCTTGCGCACGAAGTCGTTCGAGTTGGTGTACACGCGGGTGATGGGCATGTCGGAATGGTAGTCCACCACGTTGCAGATGAACAGCAGCACCTTCGTGTCGCCGTTCAGCGCATCGGCAATGCTGATCGCCTCGCCGAAGCCGTAGCTGGGCAGCTGCGCCGGATCCACCGTGGTGATCTCGCCAAGGGAGGGCAGGAAGGTGCAGAACTCGCTGTGGACCTTCACATCCTCGGAAACATAGCTGCAGTCAATGGTGACAGCGCCGTCCGCAACCGTCACGGTGACGGAGCCGATGATGTAGGCGTCGCTGGCGATCAGGTCAAAGGTCTGCACGCCGTCCACGCTCAGGTCAACGGGCGTGAAGCGGTACCACTTATCCGTCAGACCGCACTCGTCCCTGAAGCGGGGGCCGATGCTGCAGGCGGTGTTGCCGGAGTAGTAATCCGTGGTCCTCACGGGGATGACTGCCGTGTCCAGCAGCTCGCTGCATCTGGTGCAGCGCAGCTCCTTCAGGCCGGTTTCCTCCTTGGTGGCGGGCTTCACGGTGATCCACTTGCCGTCGTCGTGGCCCCGGGCAGGCACGCTTTCCGTGGCCAGCACCTCGCCGCAGACGGTGCAGCTCTGCGTCTTCTCGCCCTCGGCCGTGCAGGTGGGCTGCGTGGTCAGGGTCATCTTGCCGGGCACATGCTCCGCATCGGCGGAGGGGATCACTTCGCTGTCCAGCACCTCGCCGCAGACGGAGCACTGCAGCTCCTTCGTGCCGTCAGCCTTGCAGGTGGCAGGCGTCACGACGACCCACTCGCCGTCATCATGACCAGTAGCGGGGATGGCTTCAGTATCCAGCACATCGCCGCAGACGGAGCAGGTCAGGGCCTTCTCGCCGTCCTTGGTGCAGGTGGGCTCGGTGGTGGTGGCCCATTCGCCCTCGGTGTGACCGGTGGCGGGGATGGCCTCGGTTTCCAGGGTATCGCCGCAGACGGAGCAGGTCAGGGACTTCTCGCCGTCCTTGGTGCAGGTGGGCTCGGTGGTGGTGGCCCATTCGCCGTCGGTGTGGCCGGTGGCGGGGATGGCTTCAGTATCCAGGACATCGCCGCAGACGGAGCAGGTCAGGGACTTCTCGCCGTCCTTGGTGCAGGTGGGCTCGGTGGTGGTGGCCCAGTCGCCCTCGGTGTGGCCGGTGGCGGGGATGGCCTCGGTTTCCAGGGTATCGCCGCAGACGGAGCAGGTCAGGGCCTTCTCGCCGTCCTTGGTGCAGGTGGGCTCGGTGGTGGTGGCCCATTCGCCCTAGATCTGACCAGCGGCGGGGATGGCCACTGTTTC
>JAFQQT010000039.1 GCA_017410455.1 Clostridia bacterium | reverse complement strand
AGGGGTGCTTCTTCATGCCCATCCTCTTCAGACGAATCTTCACTGCCATTGTTGTTTCCTCCTCAAATTCGTATCTGTGTTGATCTATATGGAAATCATAAGCGGTTGGCTGTATGATACCACGTATTATTCATCGGGTCGCCGGCTTACTTCATGCCGGGGAAGCGGCGCATCATGCGCTGACCCTTGCCGCCCTTCATCTGGGCGGTCATCTTCTTCATCATGTCCTTGGCGTTCTCGAACTGGCGGATCAGCTGATTGACGTCCTGGACGGTGGTGCCGGAGCCTGCGGCGATGCGCTTGCGGCGGCTGGCGTTGAGGAGCTTGGGGTTGCGCCTCTCGCGGGGGGTCATGGAGCGGATGATGGCCTCAGGCTTCTTCATGGCGTTCTCGTCCACGTCGATGTCCTTGCCGGACATGCCCGGCAGCATCGACAGCATGGACTTGATGCCGCCCATCTTCTTCATGGATTGCATCTGCTCCAGGAAGTCCTCCAGGGTCAGCTCGCCCGTGCGGCCCTTCCTGGCGATCTTCTCGGCGTCGTCCTCGCTGAAGGCCTCGGTGGCCTGCTCGATCAGCGTCATCACGTCGCCCATGCCCAGGATGCGGCTGGCCATGCGCTCGGGGTGGAAGACCTCGATTTCGCTCAGCTTCTCGCCGATGCCGGAGAACTTGATGGGCTTGCCCGTCACCGCGCGCACGGACAGGGCCGCGCCGCCGCGGGTATCGCCGTCCAGCTTGGTGAGGATGACGCCATCCACCTCCAGCTTCTCGTTGAAGGCCTTGGCCACGTTGACGGACTCCTGACCGATCATGGCGTCCACGACCAGCAGGATCTCCTGGGGCTTGATGGTTTCCTTGATGCGGGCCAGCTCGTCCATCAGCACCTCATCGATCTGCAGGCGGCCTGCGGTATCGATGATCAGCACGTCGCGGCCCAGGTAACGGGCGCGCTCCACAGCTTCCTTAGCGGTCTTGACCGGATCCTGCGTGCCGTGCTCGTAGACGGGCACGTTCACCTGGGCGCCGACCGTCTGCAGCTGCTTGATGGCGGCGGGGCGGTAGATGTCACAGGCGGCGAGCATGGGCTTCTTGCCCTGCTTGGCCAGCCAGCCGGCCAGCTTGGCAGCCATGGTGGTCTTACCAGCACCCTGCAGGCCGCAGAGCATGTAGACCGTCAGCGGCCCGGAGGACCAGGTGAGGCGGGCATTGGTGCCGCCCATGAGCGCAGTCAGCTCTTCGTTTACGATCTTGATGACCTGCTGGGAGGCATTCAGACCGGTACCGATCTCCATGCCGACGCAGCGCTCGGTCACCTTCTTGATGAAATCCTTGGCGACGGCGTAGTTGACGTCCGCTTCAAGCAGGGCCATGCGCACCTCGCGCATGCTCTCCTTGACGTTCTGCTCCGTCAGCTTACCCTTGCTGCTCAGCTTGCGGAATGCGCCTTGCAGCTTCTCTGTCAAGCCCTCAAAGGCCATTGTTCTCCTCCTGATATAGGCGGATGAGCGTGTCCAGCGCGCCCCCGGCCTCTTCGTAGCGCTTCTCCTGCAGCAGCGCCCGGCACTTTACCATCCCGGATTCGATCCGGCGGAAGCGCGCTGCAACGCCAAGCTTCTCCTCCATGTCCTGCAGGCGCTGCGCCGTGCGGGTCAGCATATCATGCACGCCCTGCCGGCTCACGCCCGTCTCCTGAGCGATCTCCGCCAGGGACATGTCCTCCTCGCAGTGCAGGGTCAGCACCTCGCGCTGCTTGTCCGTCAGCATGCCGCCGTAGAAGGCCAGCAGCCACGCGAGCTCAACCTTGCGGCTGACCTCGTCTGCCATCCGTTCACCGTGCATGTTCCGACCGTCCTTTCGGCGCGGTTTCTGCACCCACGCGCAGCATTGTCAAGGAGTTTTCATTGACGCTCGATTATTATACACAAAAGCGTCCCGGCTGTCAAGGGGTTTTGCATGACAGGGCAAAAGAAATTTCGAGAATTCCTGTGCTCGCCCGACGCTCCCAATCCCCTCCGCAAAGTGCCCGGAACCCGCCCAACGCCGTAGGGGAACGCATCGCTCGCCCGCCCCGCCATGCATCCGCACAATCCCAATGAAAAAGCGCACCGGAGAAGGTTCCCCCCTCCCCGGCGCGGGTCACTCACTCCACCAGCCCGTCCAGCCGCCTGGCAAACTTCTCCGCGTTGATTTCCTCCTTGAGGAACTGCAGCGTGTACTTCTCCTTCCCCGTCACGCCCCGGCGGTTCGTGCCGAACACGTTCGTCGCGCATTGGTACACGCCGTCCCAGCCGTGATACTCCGCCAGCCAGCCGGCGCCGATGTACACCGGCCAGCCGCCCTCGTACTGGTACTGCCCCGGAGCAAAGTCCGCGTACAGCTCCGCTGCGCTGAACCACGGGATGCTCTGAACGCGGTTCTCCAGGAAGCGCAGAGCCGCCTCCGGCTGCGCCGCGTCCGCAGGGATGACCAGCACATGGGTCTGCACAAGCATCAGCGGCGGCTGGTCGCAGGTCAGGCGCATCGGCACGGCATAGCTCAGTTCGTAGTCGAGGTCGTCGTTGCCCGGGCGACCCATGTTCAGCGCATTGTGGAACAGCACCGGCAGCTTCTCCGCCTGGCTGCCCCGGGGTTCCAGCCTGTACAGCCGCTGCGCCACCTCCCGGGTGCGGCGGGCCGCCTCAATAAACTCCGGCGTGTCAAACTGCAGCGGTATACCTGCGTAGTGGTACTGCAGGGCATGGCTGGTCAGCAGCAGCTCCATCAGCCAGTAGCCGTGGTTGCAGCTGGCCGTGCCGGTGTTCCAGTAGGCCAGGTCACAGACGCGGGCAGGCTGTTCCGGGTCCTGCTCCAGCCTGTCGCACCAGCTCTCCAGAAAATTCAAAAGTTCCTCATAGCTCTGTGGGATGTCCGCCTCGGTGAACCCCGCCGCTGTCCAGCCATCCCGGCGGACTGAAAAGCACCGCACGCTCCCGCTCACCGGCAGGGCGCGGATGCTGCCGTCCGGCGCGGTGACCAGCTCCTGCGCCCAGGGCATCATCCGGCTGAGGTGGTCGCGGATGATATCGCTGCTGCTCAGATCCAGCAGCAATTCCGGCTGGGCGAGGATTTCCTGCAGATCCACACCCCGCCCGTTCAGGTAGACCACATCCGCGCTCTTTTCCGTGATCCAAACCATCGGGTCGCCCCAGACGTCGAAGTCCACCTGCTCATAGCGGATGGACGGGTCGTCCCCGCGCGGCGTGGCACTCTCCTCGACGCCCAGCAGGTGCAGGGGCGCGTCCGCTGCGGCCAGCGTCGGCAGCAGGCTCAGCGCAAAAAGCCACGCAAGCATGCGTTTCATCCATATTCCCCCTTCTGAAATGCGCCGGAGAAGGTTCCCCCTCCCCGGCGCGGGTCGTTCAGTTGTTGCGGTCAGAAAACACCTCATCAGTCAGCGCAAGCGCTGCCAGCTTCCCCTCAAGGGGAAGCCTCACTGCGCCACAAGCACCACAGGCGCATCGCCGGGAATGGTGTCGGGCAGCACGTCGTCCGTCAGGGTAATGACGTCGGGCAGCGTTTCGACGCCGATCATCTCCTCCACCTCGATGGTGAAGCTCAGGCTGGCGCTCAGGTTCATGCCGCCGGGCAGCTCGCTGCCGGCCTCGTCGCACAGGGTCAGCTCGTACAGCTCATAGGCGCTCTCCGGGATGGCCATGTAGTCCATCTCGTAGGTGAATGTCAGGTACGCGCCGGTGACGTAGCGCACAGCATCCACCTTCACCAGCTTGTGGCCGGCAATGATGGTCTCACGATCCGGAACGTAGGTGCGCTCCTCCAGCACGGGGCAAACGGGGATGGTCACGGTCTGGTCGTAGTCGCGCCAGCGCTGGCTGGTTTCGCCCGTCGTGGGGTCGGCCAGCGCCACATCCAGGCACAGGGGCAGCGTCAGTTCGGCCTGCACGCGGTCGGTATCCAGCATCGACATGCAGTAGAAGGTCAGGCTGCCATCCTCGTTGATGAGCACGTCGATCATCATGTCGCCCTCGTAGAGCGGGTGGGACATGCTGTGATCGGCGCTCACGCGGTACAGGGGCAGGTTCAGCTGCTGCGCCGCTTCGATCCAGGTGGCGTCCTCGGAGACGCCCAGGCGTGCGGCATATTCGCGGCCATTCTCGCCATTGGCGCGGATGGGGTCGACGGGGTCGCTGACGTTCGCGCCGTTGATCAGCGCGGCGCTGCCATCGGTCGTGCGCACATGGATGGCGCTGATGGCGATGTGGCCGTCGGTCAGCAGCTCGGTCGCGGTGAAGGTCAGGGGGCCCACCTGCCAGGAGCAGTCCTCCGACACCTTCATCTGCTCGTACACGCCCTCGGGCACGCCGATTCCGCCATGCCACTGGCCGTAGAAATCGCTCCAGCCCAGCAGGCTCCCGGCCGCAAAGGCCACGGCCGTCAGGCTCATGATGATCAACGCGGCGATCAGCGCCACGCGGAAAGTTGCACGCTTCATTTCCTTTTCCTCCTTGACGGAGCGGGCGGCAGTCATCAGCGCTTCCCGGCAGCTTTCCGGCATTTCCGGGAAGGCTGCGCGCAGGTTCAGGTTGTCCATATCGCGCTTCATTCGGCATCCAGCTCCTTTCTCAGCATTCCTTTGGCGCGGTGGATCCTCCCGCGCACGGTGGCCACAGGGACATGCAGCGCGTCCGCCGCCTCCTGATAGCTCATGCCCTCGGAGCAGCACAGCACCAGCGGCAGCCGGAGCTTTTCCGGCAGCTTCGCCAGCGCGAGGGACAGCGTCAGGTCCGGCGGGGGCGTCTGCGGCTCGCGGATCTCCTCCAGGGACACGATGCGGCGGCGCTTCCTGATTGTGTCATAACACGCGTTGATGAGGATGCGCGTGATCCACGTGCGGAAGAACCGCTTCTCCCGCAGCGAATGGCGCTTCTCCCATGCCTTGAGGGCTGCGTCCTGCAGCGCATCGCGGCACGCATCGTCGTCATGCAGGAGGGTGCAGGCCACGCGGTACAGCATGCCGCTGTGGGCTTCCAGCTCCTGTACGAAGAAATCCTTGTCCATAGGCTTGTCTCCCTGTCCGGCCGGATCGGGCCGGTTCTTTGTAACGTTACACCCATTAGACGAATCATCGGGCGGATTTGTCACACGAATCATGCATTTTTTCGCGATCGCGGAAGATCCCGTGCGCATCGTCCATCGGGGCGTCAAACTGAGGGTTGCAATCCGCCGGCAACCGCTGTATACTATAGATACCATAACAATCAGAGAGGAGCTCCCGCCCATGAAGAGAATCGTCGCCGCCCTGACCACCCTGCTCCTGCTGCTGGGTACCTGCGCCTTTGCCGAAGCTCCCGCCCGCAAGACCGAGTTCCCGGACAACACATTCGAGAAGATGGACGACAACTACCGCCTGAACGTGACCCAGCGGGGTAAGGTCACCATCTTCGTGTACGACGCCGTCACCCCCGAGGGCGAGGCCTACAAGAAGACCGCGCTGGTCTACCTGCCCTACGGCTACGATGCCGCAGACACCGAGACCCGCTACAACGTGCTCTACCTCATGCACGGCAGCGGCCAGAACAACATGGAGTACTTCAAGGGCATCGGCGCCATGTCCAGCACGTCGATGATGCTGGATGCGATGATCGAGAAGGGCCGCATCGAGCCGCTGATCGTCGTCACGCCCACCTTCAACATTACCGGGCACGACGAGAGCTATGGCGCGAGCAACTTCTGGTACGAGATGGAGAACTACCTGATCCCCGCCTTTGAGGGGCAGTACAACACCTACTGCATGGACACCAGCCCCGAGGGCATCAAGGCCTCCCGCGGTCACCGCGCCATGGCTGGCTTCTCCATGGGCTCGATGTGCACGTGGATCGTGTTCTCCCACTGCCTGGACGAGATCGCCTACTACATGCCCATCGCCGGCGGCTTCTGGGGTTCGACCTCGACCATGGGCCCTGCCATGCAGCTGGCCGAGAGCGTGGCTGCCGCAGGCTACACCAAGGATGACTTCTTCATCTACGCCGGCTGCGGCGGCCCGGGCGACGTCGCCTACGATGGCATGAACGACCTGATCGACTCCATGTCCACCCTGACGGACACCTTCGTGATGTGCGAGAACTTCCGCGATGGCAACCTGTACTACACCCAGTGCGACGGCGGCCACTCCCGCAACACGGTGGAGATGATCATGTACGCGAGCCTGCCGACCTTCTTCGACGACTGATCACAACCCCAAACAGAACGACCGCAGCAGGTTCATCGTCTGCTGCGGTCGCTTTTTATGTGGGAATTACCACGGGATCTCCTCGCCCGTGATCTTCAGCCAGTGCTTGCGGATGTCGTTCTGATGCCGTACGCCGTTCTTGGGGGCGTTCTGCTGGCACTCGGTCATCGTGCGGGGGAAGTGCACGCACAGGTGACCGTCGAAGTCGTTGTCCTTGATGCTGCCGGAGAGGTGGGGCATGCAGTGCATCGACGCGATGCACCAGGTGCCGTTGGGCAGCCGGACATACACGGGCTTCTCCGTCCAGGTGAACTTGCCGCCCCAGGCCGCCTTCATGATGGCGGTATCGTTGGCCGTCAGGGGCTCGGAGTCCGCATGCTGGCCCAGGGAGTAGAAGCGCAGGTAGAAGCTGGAGTTGGTGGAGGGCTCGTACACCAGCACCACCTGGCCGGACTTGATGGTGGGCTTGATGTCGTCATACCAGTGCAGGAGCTTGACCTGGGAGACCGCCGGGCCGCCGCCGTTGCCGGTGGTGCCGCCGTCGCCGGTGGCGTCCTCGGGCAGGGCCGTGTCGCCGGTGACGCAGGAGCCGGAGTACAGCTTCGTCTGGGTCTGCACGCCCGCGATGCCGTCCGCCGTCAGGCCGTTGCGCTTCTGGAAGGCGATGACCGCCGCGTAGGTTGCCTCGTCAAAGTAGCCGTTGATGTTCACGGAGTACTTGAGGGTGGAGAGCATCTGCTGCAGGCGGATGACCGCGTTGCCCGTGGAGCCCAGCTGCAGGTTGGTGTAGGTCTCGCTCCCGGTGTCGCCGCCGGCGGAGATGCCGTTGGCGGGGATGGCGTTGACAGAGAAAAGCACCTTGTAGGTGGCCTCATCACCCATGCCGTTGGCGGTCAGGCCGTTCTTGATCTGGAAGGAGCGCATGGCCAGCTCCGTGTTGGGGCCGTACTCGCCGTCCACCTTGTCATTGAGGTAGCCCAGATCCTTCAGGCGCTGCTGCACGTCCTTGACGTCGTCGCCGGAGCAGCCATTGTAGAGGTTGCGGTCCGGATAGGGGTTGCTGGACGCCGGGGGCGTGGTGACGGTGGCGTTCTGGGCGGGGATGGCGTCATCGGAGAAGAGCTTCTTGTAGGTCTTCGTGCCCGCGATGCCGTCAGCAGTCAGGCCATTGCGCAGCTGGAAGGCCGCCACGGCCGCGCCCGTCGCGCTGCCGAACACGCCATCCGCCTTGCCGGAGAGGTAGCCCAGGGCCATCAGGCGCACCTGGAGCAGCACCACATCGTCGCCTTCATCGCCCATGCGCAGGGACACAGAGGGCGTCACCTGCACAGTCGCGGTGGGCGTGGGGGTGGGAGTCGCTTCGCTGTCGCCGCTGTAGGCGGGGATGGCGGCGGTGGAGTAGAGGACGTCGGCGGTGTTGGGGCCGACCTTGCCATCCACCTTCAGGCTGTTGCGGGCCTGGAAGAAGCGCACGGCGGTCTCCGTGCCGTCGCCGTAGAGGCCGTCGATATCACCGGCATAGTAGCCCAGCTCCGCCAGGCGGTTCTGCACGGACTTGACCTCGTCACCCTCCGCGCCGGGGCGCAGGATGCTGGTGGGCTTGCCCGTGGGGATGGGGTCTGCCTCGGGCTGCTGGGTGCTGCCCGCGTCGATGGCCGCGTTGGAGAAGAGCACCATCAGCGTGTTGGGGCCGCAGACGCCATCCACCGTCAGCTTGTTGCGGCCCTGGAAGGCCTTCATGGCGGTGATGGTACCGGAGCCGTACACGCCGTCCAGCTTGCCGGTGTAATAACCCAGCGCCGCCAGGCGGATCTGCACGGAAAGGACGTCGTCGCCCTCCATGCCCTCGCGCAGGGTGCGGTCGTCGGTGGGCACGTCAGGCAGGGCTTCCTCGCTGCCCAGCGCGCCGGAGGAGAAGAGCACCTGCGAGGTCTTCTCGCCGACCTTGCCGTCCACCTTCAGGCCGTTGTTCTGCTGGAAGGCGCGCACGGCGGCCTCCGTGCCGGAGCCATACTGGCCGTCGGAGGTACCGGTGTAGTAGTCCAGCTCCTTGAGGCGGTCCTGGGTGTACTTCACGTCCAGGCCGGACATGCCGGGGCGCAGGATGCGCTTGGGCACGCCGTATTCGAGGTTCTCATCGTCCGCCGGCGGGGGCGTGGTGACGATGGGGCCGGAGATGACATTGCCATCCTCGTCGAAGAAGGATTCCAGCTTCTTGAGCGTCAGCGGGCCGGCCTTGCCGTCCGCCTCCAGGCCCACGGTCTTCTGGAACTCCTTGACCGCCGCATAGGTGTCCGAGCCGAACACGCCGTCCGCCTTGGGCACATCAAAGCCCAGCGCCATCAGCGCCTTCTGCAGGATGCGCACGCGGCTGGAGGATGCGCCGAAGACCAGCTTGGTGTAGTTGCCGCCAAACAGGCCCTTGCTGGTGGACGTGCTGTCCGAATCGCTACCGGAACCGCCCGAGCCGGAGCTACCGCTGCCGGAGGCATTCTCCGCCGTGGCAATGTCGCTGATCTTGATGCCGGTGAGCAGCAGCAGCTGATACTGCGTGGCTGCGCCGGCCTTGCCATCGGCAATCAGGCCCACGGCATTCTGGAAGGCACGCACAGCGCGCTCCGTGCCCTGGCCGAACTTGCCGTCGATGGCGCCGGTGTAGTGGCCGGTCATCGTCAGCGCCTCCTGCAGCAGCTCAACCTCGCGGCCGCTGCTGTTGCGCTTGAGGATCTCCGCCAGGCCTGTGGTGGCCATGAGCATCATCAGCGCCAGCGCCAGGGCCAGCACGCGCACAATTCGCTTGGTCATCATGGTTCTTCCCTCCTGAGTGTTTCTCGCCTTCGGGGGATGTATGGGTTCACATCCCAGTATAGCACAAGGGCCGCCGTTTGTAAATAAATATGACAAATTTGTTACACACAGGTGATCCGCAGCAGTTCCTCCGGCGCGGATATCAGGTGCTCTGCGCCGCTGTCGCGCAGCTCCTTTTCCGTGCGGAAGCCCCACAGCGCGCCCACGGGGTGCATGCCCGCCGCCCGGGCACAGGCCATATCCACCGCCGTATCGCCCAGGTAGAGCCATTCGCCGGGTTCAATGCCCGTCTGGGAAGCCACCGCCAGCGCGCCCGCCGGATCCGGCTTGACCGGCACACCCTCCACCTGCCCGCGCACCACCACGAAGGGAATCTCCGGGAAGAAGTGGCGCACGACGGCCTTTGTGTCCTGATCGGGCTTGTTGGAGAGCACCGCCAGGGCCAGACCCTGCCGCTGCAGGCCGGCCAGCATCTCCGGCACGCCGTCATAGGGCCGGGTGCGCACGAGGTTGTGGTCACCGTAGTAGGCCTGATAGGTCGCGCGGACGGCCTCTGCCTGCTCCTGCCAGTCGCGGACGCAGCGCTGCGCCAGCACCCGCGCGCCGTTGCCCACAAGGTAGCGGTACGCCTCCTGCGGCCATTCGGGCAGGCCGTGCAGGCGCAGGGCGCGGTTCATGGCCGTGGCGATGTCCTCCAGCGTGTCCGTCAGGGTACCGTCCAGGTCGAAGAGAACAGCTCTGTACATGGGGATGACTCCTTTGTGCAAACTCTGCTGCATATCAGACGAATCAGGGGTTCGATTCGTTCCCCCGTCTGCAGGGAAATTTCGCGAAACTGAAAGCCCCACCGCGTGGCGGGGCATAAGGATCACTCGGCAGCCGGAAGCGCGCCTGCGTCGTCCTGCGCGGGGGCTGCATCGGCGGACTCCTCCGCCGCAGCGTCAGGCGCATCCGCAGGTTCGCCAGTCACGGGCGCGTCAGCGGGCACATCCTCTGCAGCATCGGCAGCGGGATCGTCCGCCACAGCGGCGTCAGCGGGCGCGTCCTCTGCAGCATCCTCCGCCTGGGCAGCCTCCTCCGGTTCGGATGCTTCGGTGGTGATCACGACCTCCTGACCCACGGCAGCGTCCTCCGCAGGCGCCTTGCCACCGGTGAACAGGCCAATAAGCCCCGCCAGATCCGCAACGATAACGAACACGAACAGCACCGCCAGAATTCCCAGCGTCCAGTAATACTTCCTAGTCCTCATGGTTCTGCCTCCTGAAGTCATTTTTCTGTTTGATTCTCCACGCATTCCGGAAAACCCTGCTTCCGCGCAAGAAAAAACCTGCGCGCATAAAATCACGCCTCCCGCCCATGCTGAAGGCGAATGAAAGGAGGCTCAACGATGAGCAAGCAGAACGACCAGTACCGCCGCCCCCGCATCCACTTTTCCGACGAGCCCGCGCCGCTGCCCGCCTCCGACCGCAGGCTGCTCCTGGGCGGCAGCGCGCTGCTGCTGGGGATCGCCCTGATGCTGGCGCTGGCGATGATCCCCCTTCGCGCAGGCCCGGACGCCGCCGCCGTGAGCCGCAGCGCATCCCAGGCCCTGGCGGCGGATTGCACCATCACCCAGCAGATGACCTACGCGCCCTGCGGCCACCGGGTGACGCGCCGCGTGCCCCTGCCCGCCGAACTGGCCGGGAAGCAGCTGGCAGACCTCGCCAACGCCTACGATGGCTGGCAGGTGACCGCCTATACCGCCGACACGGTCAGCATGGAGCGCACCTTCCCCATCTGCTGCCCGCAGCACACTGTGCTCCTGCCGGACGAGAACGGCCAGCTCTGCGCGTGGCAGAACCGCTACGGCGACGCGCTCTCGCAGGTGAAGGTCCTCGGGGTGGCCGTGGGCGAGATGCCCGACAGCCTGCAGGACGAACTCCGGCAGGGCAAGGCCTTCGACTCGCTGGAGGCGCTGGAGCAGTGGATGGAGGGCGCGGAATCGTGACGGCAGCAAGGCAGGCTCCCCCGGTGTGTTCCAAGGGAGCCTGCTTTCATTTACTTGTCAACCTCCAGCAGGCGGCCCATGATGAACCGGCCTTCGGGCAGCCACTGGCCCTTTGCGGCGGTCGCCTCATCCAGGCGGTTGGGCGTGCCGGGGTTGCGGCTGTCGTAGATGGCGTAGGGCACGGGCTTGCCGTCGTGGGTGCGGGTGGACATGAGGGTCTTGTGGTCCGAGAGCAGCAGGATGCGGAAGTCGCCCAGCTCCGGCAGCTTTTCCAGCAGGGGCTTAATGACCAGTGCATCCAGGCGGCGGATGGCCTCCAGCTTCTCGGGCAGCTTGCCCGCGTGGGTCATCTCGTCCGGGGCCTCCACGTGGATGGCGGCGAAGTCATCCCCAGCCTTCAGGGCGGCGATGGCGGCGTCCACCTTGCCCGCGTAGTTGGTGTCCAGGTCACCGTTGGCGCCCTCGACCTCCGGGTGCTTCAGGCCTGCCAGTTCGGCAATGCCCCACACCAGCGGCACAGCGGAAATGACCGTGCCCGTGCGGCCGTACTTCTCCACGAAGCTGTCCAGCAGCATCGCGCGGCCCGCGCCCCAGGGCCAGATCATGTTGGCAGGGAGCTTACCCGCGGCAATGCGCGCCTGGTTGATGGGGTGATTCTTCAGCACCTCGTAGGAGGCCTTCATCAGCGCGGTGATCTCGTCCTTCATCGCGCCGGTGGGGTAATACAGGCCCACGTCCTGCTCCAGCACATTGTGGGGCTCGGTGGTGGCGAAAACGGCGGACTCGTCCACGTCCGCGAACACGCCGATGTGGCGGAAGGTGCGGCTGACGTGCACGGTCAGCTTCGCTGCGGCCTTCGCGGGCTGGAAGCGGGGGTCGGCCAGCAGGTCGTTCATGAGGGTTTCGGCCTCGTCGCCCTCGATGTTGCCACCGTTGTGGCTGTGGATGATCAGCTTGCCGCCGATCTCCTCCACCGCGCAGAGGTTGACGCGCATGGACACCTCGCCGGGCTTGAGCGTCACGCCCACGCCCGCGGCCTCCAGGACGCTGCGGCCCGTGTAGCTCCAGCGGGGATCGTATCCGAAGATGTTGAGGATGGCCGTGTCGCTGCCTGCAGGCACGCCCTCGGGCACCGTCTGGCAGGTGCCGGTCTCGCTTCCGGCCAGGGTACCGAAATAAGGCAGGTCAAGGTGCTCCAGCGGCGTCTTGCCGCCCAGCTCCTCCACCGGATCGTCGCTCATGCCGTCGCCGATGACAAGGATGTACTTCATATAATCATGCTCCCTTCAGCGTTGTATACAGGAATAACATGGTCTATTGTAATCCATCGGCGGCCGCTTGTCGAGGGGGTGAACATCAAAAGGACAAAGCGGGCGTCCCGATCGGGTTGACAAGGCCAGCCCAGCTGTATACAATGAAGGAAAACGCCCGAAAGGATGACCCGTATGAAGAAGTCCCTTATCGCCCTGCTGCTCCTGATTGCCCTCATGCTGTGCACCGCCTGCGGCAACCGCAGCCTGTTCGACACCACCTACACCTTCACCCGCGCGATGATCGCCCTGCCCGACGGCAGCGTCGTCGAGGGCCCGGTGGAGAAGTGGCGCGACTACGAGGACGGCGACCAGCTGCAGGTCACCATCGGCGGCGTGACCTACCTGACCCACGCCAGCAACGTGGTGCTGATGACGGACTGATCCGCCTGTACGAAAGGAGCCCATCATGAACACCAACGCTGAACAGGCGCTGCTTGACCATATGCAGCCCGCCCGGAATATCAGGGGCTGGATCGCCCTGCCCGCATGCATCGGCGCCGGCACCCCTATGTGGGGCGCTTCGGCAGCAGCTTCTTCTTCGCTTACCATAAGCCCATCATCATTCAATACAGCCAGGTCCGCAGCGTGACCTACGACAGCGTGGATATTGAAACGCCCGAAAAATCCGTCATTCTCCAGACGAAGAACGGCGACCGCATTCCGCTCTGCACCATGCCCCCCAACAGCGGCGCGGGCGGCAACACCGTCCGGCTGATCAAGTCCCACCTGCAGGGGAAATGCCCGGTGGATCTGCCTTTCTGACAGCAAACGCACGCACACCTGCGTACAGAAAAACGCGCATCCTGTCAAGGGTGTTTTCACATTTTCCATCCGCATGATTCGAATTATGCAGGAGTAGCATGAAGACAGTTTCGTAGAAGCGGGCCTCTGCATCACGCAGAGGCTCGTATTTATGTGCATCCGGCAATGGGTGGGCAGGAAACCGGAGCGCAATCTTTCTGTACGCTGCCTATATTATCGCTGCCATATACGTTATTACAGGTGAAGGGAGGTGACTGTCATGGATCAGCAGGAACAGAAGCTGCGTGAATTGGTAAGCGCTTATCAGGCGGAGCTTCTGCGGTTTTGCTATGTGCGATTGCAGGACAGAATGCAAGCCGAAGATGCTGTGCAGGAAACCTTTCTGAAGGTTTACCACGCCCTTCCCGGCTACCGTGACGACGGGCATGAGAAGGCATGGGTATATCGCATTGCACTCAATGTCTGCCGTGACATGCTGCGTTCGGGCTGGTTCAGGCGGATCAACCGGCATATTACGCCGGAGCTGCTTCCGGATGAAAGTTCACCGCCTGCCGATGAGGAGATCTCTTTGAGCATGGCGATCCATCGTCTGCCTGATAAATCCAGAGAGGTCATTCTTTTGTACTATTATCAGAACTTCAATGTGAACGAAATTGCAGGCATACTGGGGATCCGTCAGCCCTCTGTTTCAGAACGGCTGAAACGGGCCCGAAGGCAGCTCATGGACATGCTGAAAGGAGAAATGTTGGATGAAGAAGCGGATTCATCAGGCAATTGAGAACACCCATGCCGGACTGAAACCGAATGAGTTTCTGGCAGATAAGATCATTGCTGAGCAGCACCATCGGCAGGATGAAAAACGCAAAGGCGGTTATTGGCTCTCCCTTCCGCAGAAGGCAAAGAACATCATCGTCTTTTCGCTGGTGCTGATGCTGTGTACTGTTACCGCCATTGCGCTGATGCGCCCCATGAGAGCCATGGATGATACCGGCTTGTGGACATACGAGGAAGGCAAGCTCATGTTCCAGCGTTCCGGGGCAAAACGCCCCCAGGTGGTGCTGGAAAACGACAGCATCGTTGCCATGGCAGCGGATGTGGATATGCCCGGAACGCTATACTACGTCACCTGGTCCGAGGAAGGCCAGCGGCTGCTGTCTACCACCAGCTATGGCTATCCCATGACGCCCGGCCGTGATGTTGACAGTTCGTTCAACATCACTGACATGGTTGCCACAGGAGGCCGCGTATACGCTGTGGTGAATAACAAGCAGATCAGGAACATCGTTTATCAGATGAGTGTATACCCTGACCTGGCGGAGTTTGATGCAGCTCTGAACATTGAAGGCTGGACCAATAAGCGGGTAGCCCGGCTTTCACTGCATGGCGATGTGCTGTTTGCATACCGTGAAACAGGTGAACTGGCCGCGATCAATCTGCGGACATACCAGCTGTACTGTCCGCCGGTGAAGGTGAAGGGGCTGCAGGAGATCGTGGCAGGCTTTGAAAAGGACGGCGATCAGTATGCCTTTGTCATCAACGAAGAGAAACGACTGATGATCCTCAACGCCCGTACAGGTGGGATGTTCTACTCAGGTCAGCGCATAGGCAAGGATACTGAAAGCATGAGCCGCGATGAAACGAATCTGTTGGTTTTCGATTATGAAGGCAATCAGACGGCCAGCTTCAACATCAAGCAGCTCAGCGGCATGGAAATTGATCATCAGCTGACCATTGTGGACGGCCCCGGTCTTGATGAGCCTGCCATGGCTGTAGCAATCGAAATGTTCAACAAAAAGTATCCCAATGTAGAAGTGGTTCGCCGGGATATACTTGACAACCGCGTTCTGGCCACTGAAATGATGGCGGACGAAGGCGGCGTGGATGTGTTTGCCATGCAGGGCATGTATGGTATGACGCCAGCTCCTGGCTTATTGGCAAACGGTGCCATCATTGATCTGACCGATATGCCT
>JAFQQT010000007.1 GCA_017410455.1 Clostridia bacterium | reverse complement strand
TGCCCCAGTGGGCCGGTTCCTCCTGGTACTTCCTGCGCTACTGCGATCCCCACAACACCGACGCCTTTGCCTCCAAGGAAGCCCTCGACTACTGGATGCCCGTTGACTGGTACAACGGCGGCATGGAGCATGTGACCCGTCACCTGCTGTACAGCCGCTTCTGGCATCAGTTCCTGTACGACCTGGGCGAGGTCTCTTGCCCCGAACCCTACATGAAGCGCACCGCGCAGGGCCTGATCCTGGGTACCGACGGCGAGAAGATGTCCAAGTCCCGCGGCAACGTGGTGAACCCCGACGACATCATCGACGACATCGGCGCGGACGCCTTCCGTGTGTACGAGATGTTCATGGGCGCCTTCGACCAGGCGATTCCGTGGTCCACCAACGGCGCCAAGGGCTGCCGCAAGTTCCTGGACCGCGTCTGGCGTCTGCATGAGATGATGACCGAGGACGAGGGATGCTCTGAGAAGCTGAAGTTCACCGTCCACGCCACCATCAAGAAGGTCACCGAGGACTTCGAGGCCATGAAGTTCAACACCGCCATCGCCCAGATGATGACGCTGGTGAACGAGATGTACGCCGCCGGTTCCGTGACCCGTGGCGAATTGAAGATCCTGCTGGCCCTGCTGAACCCCGTGGCGCCCCACATGACCGAGGAAATGTGGCAGCTGCTGGGCTGCGAGGGCGAGCTGGCCTACGCCGCCTGGCCTCAGTGGGACGAGAAGGCTCTTGTCCGCGACGAGGTGGACATCGCCCTGCAGATTGGCGGCAAGACCCGCGGCCGCATCATGGTGCCCGCCGACATGACGAAGGAGTCCGCCGAGAAGGACATCCCCAAGCATCCGGACGTGCAGAAGTACATCGCCGGCAAGACCGTGGTGAAGGTCATCTTCGTCCCCGGCCGCATCGTTAACCTGATCGTCAAGTAAGTTTCTGATGAATGTCCGTCCCCTGCCGGAGAAATACCGGCGGGGGATTTTGCGTACAGGGGGCTTGACAGGTGACCACTTGGTCACTATAATGGAGGGTGACCAACTGGTCACCTGGGACGGCTATGGAGGTAACGATGGAAAGCACACGCGAAAGAATCCTGGATGAGGCCCTCATCATGTTCGCAGAGAACGGTTATCGGGGCGCGAACCTGCGCGACCTGGCGGCGCGTTTGTCGCTGAGCAAGTCAGCGCTGTACAAGCACTATGACAGCAAGGAGGCCATCTGGCATGCGGTGCTGGACAAGATGGAGGCCCACTACGCCCGCAATTTCGGCTCGGTGGACAACCTCCCGCCCACGCCGGATTCCTGTGAGGAACTCGTGCAGCTGAGCCTGCGCATGATCCACTTCACCGTCAGCGACCCGCACATCATCCTCACCCGAAGGCTGATCATCACCGAGCAGTTCCATGATGAACGGGTGTGCCGTATGGCCACGAAGTACTTCCTGGAGGGCACGGCTGGCATCTATGAGAAGGTCTTCGCCGGGATGATGGCCAAAGGCCTGCTGAAACCGGCGGATCCCGCCATGCTGGCCTTCAGCTTCACTGCGCCCGTCTCTTCCCTGATCCACCTGTGCGCCCGTGAGCCGGAGCGGCAGGCTGAGGCGCTGGCGCGGGCGGAGGCTTTCGTGCGGTACTTCGTCTCCATCCACGCCGCATGAGGACAGACGATGAAGTGCACCATCCCCTTTGCATTCCACGGTCGGGAGCACTGCGTCACCGTCGAATAACGCGCCATGACCAGCCTCCGCTGGCCGGGGAGGACTGCCTGGGGGTGGTCTCCCTGCTGGACTTCCGCCTGACAACGGCGGCGGAATGGCGCCATGTGACCGCGCAGATCGGCCTGCAGGGCTGAAGTCGCGCAGAAAGGAATCCCATGCTGAACGCGAATGAGTACATTTTCACCCTGACCGGCCTGTTGCGCGACCTCTTCGGGGCGCGTCTGCTCTACGTCGGCCTGCAGGGCAGCTATCTGCGGGGCGAGGCCACCGAACACAGCGACATTGACGTGATGGTGGTCATCGAGGACATGCGCGTGGCCGATCTCGCGGCTTACCGCGAGGCCATCATGACCCTGCCTGAGCCGGACAAGTCCTGCGGCTTCATCTGCGGCAGGGAGGAGCTGCGGCACTGGAACCCGCTGGAGATCTGCCATCTGCTGCATACCACGCGGGACTTCTGCGGCACATTGCGGGAGCTTGTCCCCGCATACACGGCCGCCGACGTGGCCGCCTATGTGAAAATGAGCGTGGGAAACCTGTACCACGAGCTCTGCCACCGCTATGTCCACGCGCCCCGGCAGAGCAGCATCGGCGCGCTGCCGCAGACCTGCAAGGCGCTCTTTTTCATCCTGCAGAACCTGCATTACCTCGAAACGGGCCGCTTCATCGCCACGAAGCGGGAGCTGCTGCAGGCCCTCTCCGGCAATGACCGGCAGGCGCTGGCCATGGCGCTCTCCCTGAGCAGGGCAGAGCCCGCTTCCCTGGAGGAGGCTCTTTCCCTGCTGCTCAGCTGGTGCAGGGAGGCGCTTGTCCGCACATCATCCATTGCAGGCACAGCTCTGTGAACACCAACGACATCAGGAGGTTCACCATGAAATGTGACGTCTATCTCCACGGCCAGATCCTCGGCACCCATTCCTTCCTGCTGAAGGGCGAGTTCCCTCAGCCGGACTCCTACAGCGAGATCCTCGCGCGCTATTTCCTGCCCGGCGGTGAGACCGGCACGGCGGCCACGGTGCTGTCCTCCATGGGCGTACAGGTGAAGATGGACGGCACCCACATCGGCCGGGAGCCTGCGGAGCTGATCCGCTCCTTCTATGCTGATAAGTCGGTGGATCTGTCCTCCCTCTTCTTCGACCCGGACTGGGAGGGTCTGGTGGATCATGTGCTCATCGCCGGCGCCTGCCGCACGCCCATGGGGCGCTTCCAGCACCTGTACGAATCCGGCATCCAGCGCTGGAACGCCCCCCGGGAGCAGGACATCATCGACTGCCGCGTGGTGGGCATCGACCCCTACTTCAGGGAGGCGACCCAGCGGGTGGCCGAGCTGTGCGTGAAGCACGGCAAGCCCTATGTGACCATCGACTGCCGCCACGACACCTACCTGCACCAGCATGCGGCCATCAACGTGCTGTCCCACGAATGCACCGGCGGCGATTACAAGGGCTACACGCTGGAGGAGGTCTACGCCCTGCTCACCAGCACGGCGGAGGGCCTGGTGATCATCACCGCCGGTGCGGATGGCATGTACTACGGCCGCAAGGGCCAGCCGATGCAGTACATGCCCGCCTTCCGGGTGGACGTGCGCAGCACCCTGGGCGCCGGCGACACCTACAAGGCCGGCTGCATCTACGCGCTGCTGCACGGCATGAGCGACGAGGAGACCGTGCGCTTCGCCGCCGCCTGCTCGGGCGTGGCCATCACCGCCTTCCCCCTGCCGCTCAACCCGCCCACGCTGGAGAAGGTCAACGCCCTCCTCGCGCAGGGGAACTGAGGCGGTACGGAAAAACAGCATACGAAAAGGGCTGTCGCTGATGAATGCGGCAGCCCTTCCTGTGTCGGGGAAAGGGATGGTTCAGTTGGTTCAGGGCGTGATCTGCTCGAAAGGCAGATGATTCTTCAGGGCATACCGGTGAGCGGGGCAGACTTGGGGGGCGCGGAGGGTGACGTTGGTGCAGCCGGCGAAGGCGTCGTCCGCGATGTCCTGCACACTCTTGGGGATGGTAGCGGTGGTCAGGCCGGTGCAGCCGGCGAAGGCGGATTGGCCGATGCTGGTCACGCCCTCCGGGATGGCGACGGTGGCCAGCGCGGCGCAGCCAAAGAACGCCCTGAGCTCGATCCGGGTCACACTGGCCGGGATCTTCACGCCTGTCAGGCTGGTGCAGCCCGTGAACGTGTACCTGTCGATGACGCGGAGGCCCTCCGGCAGGATGATGCTGGTCAGCCCCTTACAGCCCTCGAACGCCCCCTGCCCGATGCTGGTGACGCTCTCCGGGATGGCGATGCTGGTCAGGCCCGTGCAGCCCTTGAACGCCCACAGCCCGATGCTGGTGACGCTCTCCGGGATGGCGATGCTGCTCAGGCCGGTGCAGCCTTCGAAGGCGAAGCTCCCGATGCTGGTCACGCTCGTGGGGATCAGCACGCTCGTCAGCTGCGTCATCCCCTGGAATGCATTCTCCCCGATGGCCACCACCTTTCGCCCGCTGATGGCTGCGGGGATCATCACCACGGCGGCTGACCCGGTATACCCGGTGATGGCCACGCCATCCGCTGCTGCAGCGGTGGTGAAGGGGGACGTGGGGTCGGGGGTGAGGCCAATCAGCTCATAGGGGATCCTGCGCTGCTCGGCGTACTGCTGGGCGGGCGTGCCGGGGTGTACGTGGAGGACGAGATCGAGGTCGTTATCGAAGGGGTCGTACCCGAAGCGGGTCACGCTGGCCGGGAGGGTCACGCTGACCAGGTTGTCGCAGAAAGCGATGGCCAGATCCCCGAGCGCCGTCACGCCCTCCGGGATGATGACCTTTTCAAGCGACGCCTGATCATAGAACGCTTCCTCGCCGATGGCCACGACCTGCTGCCCGCCGATGGTCGGCGGGATCAGCACCTCGCCGCCGGGGCCGGTGTACTTCGTGATGGTCACGCCGCCTGTGACTGCCACGGCTGTGAAGTGGCTTTCAGGCGCGTAGGTGGGCTGGGGCTGAATGGACATGCGAAAGACCTCCTTGTCAGAATGGCAGGATCTTGTCGATGAAGCCGGCGAAGCTGGTGGACGACCTGCGGGTGATGGACGCGGGCAGCCGCTTGCACTGGCCGAAGACGTCCTTGCCCAGCTTTACGCCGTCGGGCAGGTTGATGCGCGACAGCAGGAAGCAGCGGTAGAACGCCATGTTGCCGATCTCACGCAGCCCGGCGGGCAGGGTGACGCTGGTGAGGCTCGTGCAGTAATCGAAGGCCGACAGGCCGATGCGGACGACCTTCGCCGGCACGGCGACCTCCTTCAGGCTCGTGCAGCCGTTGAAGGTGTACTGCTGGATCTCCGTCAGCGCGCCGGGCAGCGCGATGGCCTGCAGGCTGCGGCAGCCCTGGAACGCGTTGCCATCGATGGCAGTCAGGCTGGCGGGCAGGGCGACGTGCCGGAGGTCCGTACACTCCCGGAATGCGCCGTAACCGATCCGTGTCACGCCCTCGGGGAGGACGACCTCCTCCAGGCGCGTATTGGCGCGGAAAGCCTCCGCACCGACCTCGGTGACGCGCTTACCGCCGATCGTCGGGGGGATGATCACCTTTGCGGCGGCGCCATTGTACTTGCTGATGGCGAAGCCGGAGGGGGTGGGGGTGGTGGAGAAGTCGCGCTCGGGGGTGTAGGCGGGGGTGGGCTGCACCGGCTTCGGCACAGGCTTGGGCTGCACTGGGGCCGCCGGGCGGGTCGGGGGAACCTCCGGTGCGCTGCTGACCAGCTCGAAGCGGAGGCTGTTCTTCTGCGCGTAGGTGTGGGCGGGGGTGTTCGGGTGGACGCGGAGGGTGAGGTTATTGCAGCCGTAGAAGGCCCAGAATCCGATGTGGGCCACGCTTTCCGGAATGATCAGGCTGGTCAGGCGGCTGCATCCCGAGAATGCACTGTTCCCGATGCGGGTCGTGCCCTCCGGGATGACCATATCGATCAGGCTGATGCAGCCTGTGAACGCCCAATCTTCGATGATGGTCACGCTTTCTGGGATAACAACCTTCGTCAATGTCTTTTGTTTCTCGAACGCCTTCTCGCCAATCTTCACGACCTTCTCCCCGCCAACCGTTGGCGGAATCAGCACCTCGCTGCCGGAGCCGGTATACCCGGTGATGGCCACGCCGCCAGCGACCGCTTTGGTTGTGAAGTGGTGCTCTGGGGTGTAGGCGGGCTTGGACTGCGCGAGGCCCGCCGCCAGGCGGGTCGGGGGAACCACCGGTGCGCTGCTGACCAGCTCGAAGCGGAGGCTGTTCTTCTGCGCGTAGGTGTGGGCGGGGGAGTTCGGGTGGACGCGGAGGGTGAGGTTGGGGCAGCGGTCGAACGGATTATCTCCGATGCTCGTCACACCTTCCGGGATGCTTACGCTGGTCAGGTTGCTGCAGAAAGAGAATGCCCACTTTCCGATTCTCGTCAAGCCTTCCGGGAGACTCACGCTCTTCAGGTTGCGGCAGCCAAGGAATGCCAGATCTCCAATACTCGTCACGCTGGCTGGTATGCTCACGCTCATCAGCCTTTCGCAGCGACTGAACGCATAATCAGTAATGCTCCTCACGCCTTCTGGAATATTTATACTTGTCAGGCTGCTGCAGCCATCGAACGCCGACTGCCCGATGCTCGTCACGCCTTCCGGTATGCTCACGCTGGTCAGGCTGTTGCAGCCATTGAACGCAGAAGCCCCGATGCTCGTTACACTCTCCGGGATGACATAGTGTGATGCTGTCGAGCCAGCGGGATAGCATACCAACTCATTCTTTCTGGAAAACAATACGCTTCCCTGAATATAGTACATCTTGTTCGCTGCTGCAACGGAGATGGTCTTCAGACCGCTACAGCGACTGAAAGAATTACCATCAAGGTTCAAGACACTTGCAGGGATGTGCACGTGGGTCAGATTGCTGCAGCCATGAAATGCATCCCAACCGATACTGGTTACACCTTCTGGGATGTTTACACTCGTCAGACTGCTGCAGCCATGGAATGCCCAGCTCCCGATGCTTGTCATGCCTGCTGGAATCCTCACGCTGGTCATGCGGCTGCAGTTGCTAAATGCCGAATTCCCGATACTCGTCACGCTTTCTGGGATGATAACCTTCGTCAGCGCCTGTTGTTCCTTGAATGCCTCCTTGCCAATCTCCACAACCTTCTTCCCGCCAACCGTTGGCGGAATCAGCACTTCGCCGCCGGAGCCGGTATACTTGGTGATGGCCACGCCGCCGTCGACCGCTTTGGTTGTGAAGTGGTGCTCTGGGGTGTAGGCGGGCTTGGGCTGGGCAGGGGCTGCCGGGCGTGTCGGGGCAACCTCCGGTGCGCTGCTGATCAGCTCGAAGCGGAGGCTGTTCTTCTGCGCGTAGGTGTGGGCGGGGGTGTTCGGGTGGACGCGGAGGGTGAGGTTGGGGCAGGCACCAAACGCCCCATCGGAAATGAGCGTCACGTTTGCGGGGACATTCACGATTGTTAGACTTCTGCATCTATAGAACGCCCAATTCCCGATACTTCTCACGTTCTTCGGGATGCTTACGCTCGTCATACTTGTACAGCCAGAGAACGCCCAATCTCCGATGTGCGTCACGCTCTCCGGGATACTCACATTCATCATACGGACACAATCAAAAAACGCCGTATCCCCGATGTTCGTCACGCCCTCTGGGATGCTCATGCTCGTCAGACTGTGGCAACTACAAAAAGCCCAATTGCCGATGCTTGTCACACCCTCCGGAATGGCATAGCTTGATGCCGGTAAACCCGCAGGATAGCATATCAATGCATTATCACGTGACATCAATACATTGTCCCGAACATAATACTTCTCATTTCCATCTGCAACAGAGATAGTCGTCAGTGCACGGCATCTGCAAAAAGAAGTGTCGGTAAGGAATGATAAGCTTGCTGGAAGACTCACGCTCGTCAGGCTGCTGCAATCCTCGAAGGCCGCCACCCCGATGCTCGTCACGCCTTCTGGGATGGTCACGCCTGTCAAACTGCTACAGTTAAGGAACGCCTTATCCTTGATTGTCACGACCTTCTTCCCGCCAATCATCGGCGGAATCAGCACCTCGCCGCCCGGGCCATTGTATCCCGTGATGGCCACGCCACCCTTCACCGCTATGGTCTCGAAGTGGCTCTCCGGGGCGTAGGCAGGGGTGGGCTTAGCGGCGGGGGCAGGCACCGGCTTCGTCTGCACCGTCTGCGTCGCCACAGGCTGCGGCTCAGGCTGTACAGGCTTGGGCTGCACCACCTGTGCCATGGGCTGCGGAACCGCTTTTCCCTTCCCCGTATACCGCGCCAAAGCCGCCATCAGCTTCTCCGCCGCGTCGAAGTCCTCCATGCGGATGTTCTGCAGGCCGCGCAGGCGGATCTCCTTGGGCATCCGCGCGTCGGAGAGGCTGCCGTACATCAGCGGGATCAGGTGCTTGTCTGCGCCGTCGTCGAGCATCTCGAGGTAGCGCGTCCACTCCGACTTCACCCACGGGCTGGTCAGGAACGCCGCGTCGGAGGAGATGAGCAGCATCACCTTCGCGGTGGACAGGGCGTGGTAGATGCCCGCCTCGTAGCTCGCGCCGGGCTCCAGGTTCGCGAAGGGCGCGAAGAACACGCGGTACCCCGCGCTCTGCAGGTTGACGAACAGCTTCGCGGCGCGGTTGTAGTCCTCGGTGTAGCCACCGCCGGTCAGCGGGGTGGTCTTGTGGCAGATGAACACGTCAAAGGGTGGCGCGCTCTCCTTCAGGCGGTTGATCTCCGCCTGCGCTGCGTCCACATAGGCCGCCTCGGCCTCGTACTGCGTGCGGATCTCCTCCGGCGCAAGCTCGCAGGCGCGGCGGAAGTCGGACTGCAGCTGCATGGGGCGGCTGTGGGGCCTGTGCACCGTGGCCTTGCGCTCGCCGGAGCGGGGGTCGGTGACGAACTCCACGCCATACTCGCACTGGAGCTTGCCCCAGAGGGCCTCGTGCTCGTCCTCGTAATCCATCAGGACGAAGTTGTAGCTGCGCAGCGCCTCGTCATACTCGCCATCCAGGCGCAGGCGGGTGGCACGCTGGAGCTTGTCCAGCGCCTCGCCCTCGGCCTGCGGACGGCAGTTCTCCGTGCTGCAGGCCGGGCAGGGCTGGTGCTCCTTGCTGTCGGGCAGGTCGTACATATAGCCGCAGTTGCGGCAGATCAGGGTGCAAGCGGACATGGCGGAACCTCCTGAACGGGTGGTGCAGGGTTCAACGGATGTATTCGTCGGGTTTCCTGCGTATTCGACAGGCTGGGGGGATTTTCCTGCTCATTCAGGCTCACACCCGCACGCTCTGCCCCGCCGGGATGCACACGGTCCTGCCGAAGGCGTCCGCCCACACGTCGATGGCGGTGGGGTTATGCAGCGTCCGGCCGTCGGCGGAGGCGATGATGGCGCGGCAGGCGTTGACGTAATCGACGATCTGGATGTTGGTGGCGTACCAGATGTCGTCGCGGCCGCCCAGCTTTTCGCAGAATTCCTCGATGACCTGCCAGTTGTTGTCCGCCTCGAACTCGTAGCTGTGGCCCCAGAGGTAGAACAGCAGGCTCCCGAAGGGGGCGGGGTCGTTCAGGAAGCGGTCGCACAGCTGCATGAGGTTCGGGGCGTTGTGGTGGCAGGTGGGGTGCAGGCGCAGCCAGTCGGTGGGGATGGCGAAGTTGTTGGTGCTCACCACTGTGCGGGCGTAGGCGGTGCCGGTGGCCTTCAGCGCGTCCACCACCGTGTCGGAGAAGGTGCCGAAGGGGTAGGCCAGGCCGCGGACGAGGCCGCCGAACATGGCTTCGAGGTTCTCGCGGTCGGCGAGGACTTCATGGGCGATTTGCGCCGGGTTCAGCTCCGTCAGGCTGGCGTGGGTCAGGCAGTGGGCGGCCACCTCGTGGTTGGGGTTGGCGTAGACCTTCGCCACCTGCGAGGCACTCATGCGGCGGTGGATGTGCCCCGCGGGGTACACGGTGCCTTCCTTCGCCCAGCAGCCGCTGTTGAGGTTGAAGGTGCAGCGGATGCCGTGCTTATCAAGCGTTTCGATCAGGCGGACGTCCTGCTCAACGCCGTCGTCGTAGGACAGGGTCAGGGCCTTGCGCAGGCCGTTGGGGTAGCGGTAGAAGATGGACATGGGAACCTCCTTTACAAATTGAGAATTATGAATTATGAATTATGAATTGTGAGTCCGGGGCGGTGAGGACTTTCTTCGGTCCCACGCTGCATTGAGCTTTCCGAACCCCTTCCCCAGCAGCCGTGCGCCGGGCTTCTCCACCAGGAAGGTGACGGCGATGGCCACCAGGAGCGAGCCGCCGAAGCACAGGGCCATGTACTGATCCGCCCAGGGCTGCTCCGGGCCGCCGGAGATCATGTTGGGGGTGGGGTAGTTCGCCGAGGCGGGGAGCTGCAGGCGCGTCTTGAGGTAGACGGCGATGTTCTGATGGAAGAGGTAGTAGTTCATGCTGACCATGGCCAGCAAGCCCATCAGCCGGTTGCCGAAGAGGAAGCGCACAGGCCGCAGGGCGAAGGGCAATGCCAGCGTCACGGCGGCCAGCAGCAGCGCAAAGACGGGGCGGCGCACCATCTGCCCTGCCTGCAGGCCGGACTGGGGCGTGCCCGCCTGCGCCTTCAGGGCGATGATCAGCCCCCAGAAGGCCAGAGCGATGATGACCGTCGCAGCGGCGCTCAGGGGCAGCTGCAGGCGGCGGTCCTTCGGCCAGAGGGTGGTCAGCTTCACATAGAGGAGCGCCGAAGCCATGCCGATGGCGTACACGTCCAGGAAGTTGATCACCTGATTGACCACCATGTTGTAGTCCTTCAGCGACCACAGGCACCAGCAGCGGAAGCCCAGGGCAGCGGCCATCATGAAGCCGAAGGTGGCCAGGGGCTTGCGGCGCGCGCACCATGCCAGCAGCGGGAAGAGCAGGTAAGCCTGCATCTCGATGGCGATGGTCCAGGAGGCCACGCCGATGGGGGTGCTGATGTAAGTGGCGTAATCGAAGGTCTGCGTGAAGGTCAGGTGGCGGATGATATCCTCCCACATGGCGGCCTTGTCGCCATAGTAGACGGCGGAGAGGTTGCCCATCCAGTCCTTGATGTATTGCAGCACATCGCCCTGATAGGTGTCGGCCACCCATTGCATGCGCTCGGACAGCGCCATCGCCGGGCCATTGGGGGTCGTGCCCTTCCACAGGGGCCAGGCCTTCAGGTAGGCCTCCTGCAGCGCGGCCTGATCGCCCCAGACGGGCGTGCCGCCGATGAGCTGCTCCAGTTCAGCCTGCGGCATCCAGCGCAGCTGATCGGCGTAGCTGGTGTTGGCGTTGCTCCACAGGCCCGGCAGCGCCACGGCGAAGAGCATCACCAGGGTCACGAAGTAGTAGCTGGGCACGATGCGCATCACGCGCTTCTGATAGAAGCCCCGCAGGTCGGGGACCCTTTCGCCCAGCAGCATCGCCCGGGCGTGGGGCAGGAAGAGCAGGAAGCCGGAGAGCAGGATCGTGCCGTCCACCGGCACATAGCCCGCGCGGACGAGAAAATCCAGCGAAGTGCTGCCCACATGGGGCGTGAGCCAGGACTGCTGCCAGAAGTGGTACCAGCTGACGATGAAAACCAGCAGCACCCGCAATCCGTTGAGCTCAGGGATATGGTGGACGCCGGGCGTGCAGGGGCGGTTCAGCCAGCGGCGGAAAATGCTGCGTGCGCGCTGCACAGGCATGGAGGAGGCGGTCTGTTCGGACATGGGACAGCTCCTTTGGTGGATGATGTTCTGTGCTGATAGCATAGCATAAATGGGCCGTATTGTCACGCACAGAATGCGGCATTGTCCTTCCTGTGTTCCGCTGATGGACAAGGGTTTCCCGCCGTGGTATAATGTCCGCAGACCATGCAAGGAAGGTGGACGCCATGCGCCATTACGGCCTGATCGGTGAAAAGCTGGGCCACAGCCTGTCCCGGCCCATCCATGAGGCGATTTTTTCTCATCTGGGCATCGACGCGGACTACCGCATCATTGAGATTCCCCGCGAGGCCTTCGCGCAGGAGGCGGAGCAGCTGCTGGCCACGCTGGACGGCTTCAACGTCACCATCCCCTACAAGCAGGAGATCATGTCCCTGCTGGCTTCCATCGACCCGCTGGCTGCACAGATCGGCGCGGTGAACACCGTCGTCTGCGGGGAAAAGCGCGGCTACAACACCGACGCGGCGGGCTTCATGGGCATGCTGCGCCATTACGGCATCGACGTGGCGGGTGCGCCCCACTGCTTCATTCTCGGCTCCGGCGGCACGATGAAGACCGTCCGCGCCAGCCTGTGGGAGATGGGCGCCAGGGGCGTGACGGTGGTTTCCCGTCATCCCGGCGCGGAGGATGAAATCAGCTATCAGGACTTCTACGACCGCTTCCCGCAGACGGGCGGCCTGATCGTCAACGCGTCCGCCGCCGGCATGTGGCCCCGGAAGGACCCGGACAACATCTGCGCCATCCACCCCGACCGCGTGGACGGGATGATGCGCTATGCCACCGGCGTGGCGGACGTGGTCTACAACCCGCCGGAAACCTTCCTGACCCGGGCGGCGAAGAAGGCAGGCATCCCCTGGTGCACCGGCCTGTACATGCTGGTGGCCCAGGCGGTGGAGGCGCAAAGCATCTGGCAGGGCCGCGAAATGCCTGCCGGACTGATCGAAACAATCATGCAGGAGGTGCACCTCTGATGAAGAAGATCCTGATCCTCAACGGCCCCAACATCAACCTGACGGGCCTGCGTGAGAAGGGCGTGTACGGCACGCAGACCTATGATGACCTGATTGCCTTGTGCAAGGCTGAGGCCGGAAAGCTGGGGGCCGAAGTCCGCTGCATCCAGTCCAACCACGAGGGCGACCTGATTGACGCCCTGCAGCAGGCGTACTTTGACGGCTTTGACGGCGCGGTGTTCAACCCCGGCGGCTACACCCACACCTCCGTGGCCCTGCACGACGCCATTGCCTCCGTACCCATGCCGGTCATCGAGTGCCACATGTCCAACGTGCATGCCCGGGAGGAATTCCGGCACATTTCGATGACGGCCTCCGCCTGCCGCGGGCAGATCGTGGGGCTGGGGTTTTATGGGTATGTCGTGGGTATCCGGGCGATATGTGAGGAATTCGGAATTTGATTTGTGGGGCGGGGCTTACGCTGGCCCTGCGTGGCTCCGTGGGGAGCGAACATTGGTCTGAACCGGAGCAGAGGGAAAGTGCTCCGGTTCTTTGTATTTCAGTCGCCGCTTCCCTGCCGCTGCTGCATCCGCCGCCAGTTGACAAAGCCGTACATGTCATTGAGGAAGAACATCGTGAAGCAGGCCGCCATTGCCCAGCCTGCCGGGTCACGGCCCGCAGCGATGACCCAGAGGACCACCAGCACCAGGTCGTTCATGGCGTAGCACAGGGCGTACCAGGGGCTGCGCATTGCCGTCAGGTACGAGGCGAGGAAGCTGGTGGTCACGCTCAGCGTGCTGACGGCCAGGGCGGCATTGCCCAGGGCACGGAGGATGAAGTAAAAAGCGGCGGTGACCACGCCGGTCAGCAGCAGCAGGACCGCGGCGTCGCGGCCTGTCATCCGGCGGACGGCCACCTCGGCGGTTCCCTGGTACGGGTTGCGCAGCCAGGTCACCAGCGCCACGGCGGCCATGGGAGCGGTCATGCCCAGGTAGGTGATCATTTCGCCGTAGTACCTTTTGCCGTAGGAAATGATCCCGTAGAAAACGGCAAACACGATGGTCAGCAGCTGCCCCAGCGGGTTTCCCCTGGCGACGTAGATCAGCGCCGTGACCCCGATGAGGGAGGCGGCTAGGCTCAGTGCGTCCGATGCGCCGGAAAGAACGAAGGAAACCGTCACCACGGCCAGGGAGAGGCACCACAATGCGCACTCGGCGCGGGTCAGCCGGAAAGAAAGGAAATTTCTCATATTATTTACCTCGCTATATTGAAATGGCAGCAAATACTCCTGAAATTTACCCTGCTGAATGGAAGTCCTGAAAAATACCCTAAAAGCAGAAAAGCATTTCCCGCGACCCTCTTCCAAGACCTGACGAGGGGCGGAAAATGCCGTTGGCATCTGCTGTGACCCGGTGGCCGCAGCGGCTCTTTTCTGTTTTCATCCATATCATAGCACGACTTGCCGCCCGTGGCAAGGGGCATGGTTGAAAATGCGGCGCATTCATGGTAGAATGAAGGAAACTAATCAATCGTGAGCAAAGGAGAATCGCATATGTACCGTCTGTTTTCTGAGCATACGCTGCGCCCTGTTGTCTCTTTGAACGGTCTGTGGGACATGGAGATCAACGATAAGCACTACCCGATGCTCATCCCCGGCGTGTGGGAGCGCATCCCGGAGCTGCGCAGCTACCGCGGCACGGCGGAGTTCACCCGCGCGGTCACCATCGACGAGGCGGGGACGTACCTGCTGCGCTTCGGCGGCGTGAGCCACACGGCCACTGTGTATTGGGACGGCGCGGAGGTGGGCCGGCACTACAATGCCTACACGGCCTTCGAGGTGCTGCTGGAGAACGTGGCGGCGGGCGAGCACACCCTGCGCGTCACCGTGGACAACCGCTACGAAACCGGCAAGCCCCTGCATGTGCCCAATGATTACTACACCTACGGCGGCCTGAACCGCCCCGTGGAGCTGCACCGTCTGTCCTGCGCCCGCATCCGCCGGATGCAGTTCTCCTGCGCACAGACGGGCGAGGGCGCCTACACGGCCAGCGTGGAGGTGTTCCTGCAGGCCCTGGCGGACTGCGGAGCCATGCAGGTGCATGCTGCCGTGGCGGGCGGCGAGGCCGCGGCGGACGTCCCGGCGATGAAGAAGGGCACGGAGGCCTCCGTCAGCCTGACCATGGATGTGACGGGCGTGAAGCCCTGGGACATCGGCCAGGGCAGCCTCTATGACCTGACGGCGATCCTGCTGGCGGGCGGCTCCCCCATCGATGACCTGGTTGACCGCGTGGGCTTCCGCACCCTGGACTGGAAGGGCCAGCGGATCCTCCTCAACGGGCGGGAGGTCTTCGTCAAGGGCTTCAACCGCCATGAGGATCACGGGCAGTTCGGCTCCGCCCTTTCCCTGGATGCGATGATGGACGATCTGCATCTGATGCTCTCCACCGGGGCCAACAGCGTACGCACCTGCCATTATCCCAACGATCCGCGCTTCCTGGATCTGTGCGATGCGCTGGGTGTGCTGGTCTGGGAGGAGAATCACGCCCGTGCCATCGACATCCACCCGGAAAACTTCGGCGAGGTCTGCGCCATCGTCAATGAGGAAATGGTGACCCAGCACTATAACCACCCCAGCATCTGGGTGTGGGGTATCCTCAACGAATGCGAGAGCGAAACGGAATTCGGCCGCGAGGTCTACCGCAGGCAGCTGGAGCAGCTCAGGCGCCTCGACCCCACTCGCCCCACCACCTTTGCCTCCTGCCGTTTCTTCACCGATATCTGCATGGATCTGCCGGATGTGTGCGCCTTCAACATCTATCCCCTGTGGTATCACAACGAACCAGCGGAGGACTACGCCAGGCGCATTGCGGACTTCATGGACTCCGCCGGTGCGGCGGGGAAGCCCATCATCTTCTCCGAATTCGGCGCGGGCGGCATTGCCGGGTATCATGACCCCTTCGGCAGGGCGAAATGGTCGGAGGAGCGTCAGGCGGATATCCTGGATGCGCAGCTGCGGGCCATCATGGGCATGGCGCGCGTTTCCGGCGCTTACATCTGGCAGTTTGCCGACGTCCGCGTGGCCGAGGAGTGGGCGCATGGCCGCCCCAAGACGATGAACAACAAGGGCGTGTTCGACCAGTTCCGCCGCCCCAAGCTGGCTTACGGCGTGGTGAAAGAGCGTTTCAGCCAGCGCTAAGGATGGTATCCTGCCATCGCAGGAGGCTCTGAAGTGCAGAATTTTCCGGTAAAATTTCATCGCGGAAGCATGAAAACCCCATTTCACCTTCGTTGTGGTGTGTGAGGTAAGTTCTTCAGGGATTGCCGATATCCGCCGGAACAGCCGGCATCAGCAGGAGGCATTCACATTATGAATCAGGAAATGATCGAGGTATCTGCCGTGCTTTCATTCTTTATGCATACAGAAGATTCCCGGAAGGAGCGCAGCCGCCATCCCGTTCAGGGTGCGGAGTTTTCCTTCCATGTGGGCGGGAATGGCGAGGCGACGCTGACCCGCTTCCGCGGCGATGCGCAGGAAGTGGAGGTCCCTGCTGATTATCAGGGCCATCCCGTGACAGAGATCGCGTCCTACGCCTTTGCCAGCTGCGACACGCTGAAGAAGGTGCACCTGCCTGCAAGCGTCGTGCGTGTGGGCGAGGGCGTCTTTGGCAGCTGCACCGCGCTGGAGCAGGTCACGCTGCCCGAGGGGCTGCAGGAGCTGGGCTCCCAGTGCTTCGCCGAGTGCGAGTCGCTGCGTGCCATCTCCCTGCCGGACTCCCTGTCTGCCGTGCCTGCGGCGCTCCTGCGCGGCTGCACTGCGCTGCAGCAGGTGCGCCTGCCCCGCCACGAGGGCGTGACCATCGGCTGGCAGGCCTTCAGCGAGTGCGATTCCCTGACGGAGGTCATCATCCCCGAGGGCACTGCGGTGCTGGGCGAAATGGCTTTCTTCAACTGCAGCGCCCTTGAGCGCATCAGCCTGCCTGCGTCCCTGCGCACCATTGACCGCAATGCCTTCTCCTTCTGCCGGCAGCTGCGCCGGGTGGAGCTCCCTGCGGGGATGCGCCGCATCGGCATGCAGGCCTTCTTCGGCTGCGCGGCGCTGGAAACCGTCCGCATTCCCGCCAGCCTGACGGAGGTGGAGGGCAACCCCTTCGGCAACTGCGCCAGGCTGATGGAGGTGACGGTGGAGGACGGCAACCCCGTGCTGGAAATGAACGGGCCGATGCTGATGAACCGCCCCCGCCATGCGGTGCTGAGCTACATGTGCGGGCAGGATGCGGGGTTTGCCATCGTTCCTGCGGGCACGCTGGAGGTGGCTGACCATGCCTTCACCGGCTGCAGGGCGCTGCACCGTGTGACGCTGCCTGAAGGGATCGAGAAGCTGGGCAACGCTGCCTTCTCCAACTGCAGCTCCCTGCGCGCCATCAACCTCCCCGGCAGCCTGACCGACATCGGCCTGGACCTGCTGGACGGCTGCGACAACGTGGTCATGCAGGCCCCCGATGGCACCCTTTCCGGCCGCTATGTGAGCAAGGTTCAACCGGCTTTCATCACCTCGCTGGAGTGATCCTGCTGATGATGCTCGCGGCGGCGGAATCCCCCACGATTCTCCGTTATTATGGTAACACCGGCAGCAGTCGGCAAACCGGAATAAATCCGCGCCTGCCAGCCCCCGTTGCCCCGCCGCACCCCGCGAGCGATCAGAAAGGATGTGTGAAGCATGGAAGAAATGCGTATCTGGAACAAGCCCGTCACGATGAAGGACGTCGAGCCTCCCCGCCTGGAGCATATGGGCGATTATGTGTACACGATGGCGGCTGCCGGCATTGAGCTGGTGCGCTGCGAGAACGTGGGCGAGAAGCTGTACCTGCCCGAGCAGATCAGCGCCCGCCGCGTCACGGCCCTGGGCGCGGGCATGCTGAGCAACTGCGAGCGCCTCAGGGACGCGGTGCTGCCCCGCAGCCTGCGCCGCATCGGCGATTACGCCTTCTTCCAGTGCGGGAACCTGGAGGAGGTGCACATGAGCGCGGACGTGAAGGAGATCGGCGACCACGCCTTCTCCGGCTGCGCGAAGCTCCGCAACCTCTATGTGCCCCCCACGGTGGAGTCCATCGGCGAGGGCGCCTTTGACGGGATCGAAAACCTGATCCTCATCGGCGAGGAGAACTCCGCTGCCCACCGCTACGCCCGCGAGCACGGCGTGCCCTTCACGGCCGCCAGCGACCCCTACGCCGCCTGATGGCGGGCCCCTCTCCCCAATGCCCCTTTCCCCCGTCTGTCCGGAACAGGCGGGGGCTTTTCTGCCAAAAGGAAACAGCAAAAGGAGGAATGATGATGATCGGGCACGAAATGTATTATGGATTCTGGCGCTACACCACCGATGCGAACGGGCAGGTGACCCTCATGGCCTACAACGGGCCCGGCGGCACGGTGTGCATCCCCCGGCGCATTGCCGGCCGGCCGGTGATCCGCCTGGCGGCGCAGCTCTTCCGGGAGGATCAGTGCCCCATCGGGCGGGATGGCATGGCTGCCGACCCTGTGGAGGCGGCCATCATCCCCGAGGGGGTGCTGGAGATTGGCGAAATGGCCTTCTACTGCTGCAGGAGCCTGCAGCGTGTGCGGCTGCCCCGGAGCCTGCGCACCCTGGGCCGGGACGCCTTCAGCTTCTGTGGAGCGCTGGAGGAGATCAGCCTCCCCGACGGCGTGCAGGAGCTGCCCGAGGGCGTCTTTGAGGGCTGCACCAGCCTGCGGGCGGCATGGCTGCCCGGCGCGCTGCATACCATCGGCGAGCGGGCCTTTGCCGCCTGCGGGAGCCTCCGGGACTGCCCGTGGCCCCAGGGGCTGCAGTGCATCGACGATTACGCCTTCGAGGGCTGCGGGATGCTGTCCCCCGGCCCCCTGCCCCGCAGCGTTGCCTATGTGGGCGTGGACGCCTTCGCCGGCTGCAGACCGGCGACCTTCGCCTGGGCAGGATGACCCCTGAGAATTTTCTGCCCATGCGTGAAAAAGGGGGACGTCCTGCGTTGTATAGGTACACGGGAGCTGCCGGCGCTTATCCCTGCCGCGCAGCCTCCGCTGAGAATGACCACAAAACGCATTCCTGCCAGCAGGAATGCCATCCGGAACAGGAAAGGAGAGAACTGTTATGAAGACCTGGAAACTGGCCCCGGTCGGGTACCATCGCGTTGGCCGCTGGGAATACACGCTGCGCTTCGATGGCAGCATCTGCCTGCACGCCTGCCACGGAAACCGCGCGGAGCTGCACATCCCCGATACGCTCCTGGGCCGCCCCGTGACGGCGCTGGGCCACGGCTTTATCGGACCCAACAATGCCTGCACCATCATTATCCCCGACTCGGTGCGCACCATCGGCAAGTATGCCTTCAGCAACGACAAGCGCCTGTCGGATATCTGGGTTCCCGATACGGTGACCGAGATCCACGAGGATGCCTTCTCCAACAGCCACAGCCTGTGCATCCACACCCCGCTGGGATCCTGCGCGCAGGCCTTCGCTATCGACCATGACATCTCCTACCGCACCGACGTCATGCCCGACCCGGTGGATGAGCAGCTCCTGGGCAAGGAGAGCGGTGACTGGCACTACTCCATCACACCCAACAAGAAGGTACTGCTGCTGGAGTACAACGGCAACGCCGAAAACCTGACCGTCCCCGCCGAGTTCGAGGGCTACCCCGTGCGCGAGGTGATGGGCAGCTGCTTCTACGGCAACGACTACCTCCGCGAGGTCACCCTGCCCGAGGGCCTCAACTGTGTGGGCCACTTCGCCTTCGCCGAGTGCCCCTCCCTCCGCAGCGTCCGCGTGGCCCAGAGCGTCACCTTCCTGGGCGGCGGCGTCTTCGCCGGCTGCTCCGACCTGGAGGAGGTCAACCTGCCCCCGGCGCTGAACATGCTGCACATGTCCACCTTCAGCAGCTGCACCTCCCTGCGCCGCATCGCCCTGCCGGACCAGCTGCGCATCATCTGCCCGATGGCCTTCGGCAGCTGCACGGCGCTGGAGGAGATCCAGCTCAACGACAAGCTGCAGACCGTGCCCATGAGCGCCTTCTGGAAGTGCCCGAACCTGCGCAGGCCCGATAAGCTGCCCGATTCCCTGGACGAGGAGGCCCGCGCGACCTTCAACGCCCTGCAGGACTGATCCCCCACGCAACGCGAACCCCGCCGTCCGGTCATTCGGGCAGCGGGGTTCTTTTTTACGCTTGTGGAGGGGCAAACGCAGCGGAAGCCATGCGAAAACCCCCGCCCTTCACAGAGCGGAGGTCGGAATCGACTTGTTGCTTAGCCCAGGGGCTGCACGTCGACGATCTCGAAGAAGAGCGCACCCTGGCGGGCGTCAACCAGCAGGGCGTCGAGGATGGCCTGATCCTGGATGGCCACGAAGCGGATGCGGGCGCCGGAGACGGCGTAGTCCTTGCCGCCCTCGACGGGGTTGGCGGCGTACACGGCCAGGCCCTCGCCATTGGCGTTCAGGTTCGCCAGGGACTGGTTCGGGGCCAGACCCAGCTGCAGGTAGTACTTGTCATCCAGCTTCTTGATGGCGAAGATGAAGTAGCCCGCGTTGGGGGAGCCGTCGGGGTTGGTGGTGCAGACGATGTAGCAGCCGGACTGGCTGTTGACAGCGTTCATCAGGTCGTCGCCGGTCAGGCCGTAAGCGCCGTAGTAGTTGGCGGTGGAGGCGGAGGTGAACACGTCGACGGTCTCCTCGGCCAGGGCGGCCACGGGCAGCACCATCAGCAGGCACAGCAGCAGGGCGATGAACTTCTTCATGGGGATACCATCCTTTCTCGTTGCGGGGCTGCGGTTGATTCATTTGTGCGCAGCGTCCCTTTGTGTTTCCAGCATACCGGATTTCGTCGTGCTTGTCAACCTGATTTTTCAGCACGGATCCGGCTGCGGTGAAACGATCCGCGCCCTTGATGCGTATATACAGGCAGAGCGCCGCTTGCACAGCCTGCAGGTGGTGTGCTATGATGGAGAAAACGAGATCGGAGGATTTCACGAATGGGCCTGACGCTGACAACGCTGCACATCCCCGGCGACGCATCCGCCGTGCTGCCCCTGCTGAAGAAGGGCGAGACCATCCGTACCCACGGCTCCGGCTGGACGACCATCCTTCCCGCCCCCGGCGCACCGGATCGCGGCGCGCAGTCGCTGGAGAAGCTGGCCAGGCGCATCCCCGGCGTGTGCCTGTATTTCCATTACTTTGACGATGACATGTTCCAGCTGCTGCTGTTTGAGGGCGGCAAGCGTACGGCGGCGCTGGTCACCTGCGACATGATGGGGCGCAGCAGCAAGGTCGACCGCTTCTCGCCGGCCATCTTCGGTGATGACCGGGCGACCGCCGCGCTGAAGCTGATCGCCAAATGCACCGACGTGGAGGAGCAGCTCGCCCTTTGCGAGGAAGCGCTGGGCGTGTCCCTGCTGGAGGACGCGGAGTTCCCGCCCCGCCAGGTGACGCAGGGCTCAGCTGTCTATGACGCGGTCACCGCCCGTATGGCTGCGCTGAAGAAGCGCAAGAACGCTTATCGCGCTGTGCCTGTCGCGCCGGAGGACGCACCGCCGCAGCTGGCGCAGGCTTCGCCCTCCCTGCTGTACCGCGCGCCGGTGATGCGGGAAGTCGCCCTGCCCACGGGCGGCAGCGTGCAGGTGGACTGGCGGCACAAGGAGCCCTGCGCCCCGGCTGGGGAGTATGTGGGCGTTGCCTTTGGCGGGCACCGCCCGGACACGGTGCTGCGCATGACAGCGGATGGCACGGTGCTGTGGGCCTTCCGGCCGGAGGGCGTGACGGCCTTTAACCTCTCCGACCATGGCCGCCCGGGGACGCTGCTGGTCTCAGATTACGGCACGCAGGCGAATGCCCGGGTGTGGGAGCTGTCCATCGCCGATGGCAGCATCCTGCATGAGGGTCGGCTGCCCCGGGGCTGCTTCGGCAAGCTGGGTTGGCTGGAGGAGCTGCAGCGCTTCGCGTCCTTCTGGCGCACGAAGGAGCAGTGCGGCTTCACGCTCCTGGATGGCGGCCTGTGCGCCGCAGAGGAGCGCATCGTCCCCCGGCGGGTCGTGCCCTTTGATCAGCCGGCGGCGGTGGACGGCTGTGTGTACTGGGCGCAGGACCCCTTCACGCAGCAGGTGATCGCCTTTGATGTGGCGACGGGCGCGCTGATGGAGATCGTGCTGGAGGACCGGGTCTACTTCACCGGCCTGGGCGCAGACGGCCTGCTCACGGCCACGAAGACCGGCAGGGATCTGCTGCTCTTCGACCGGACGGGGCGGCTGGTGTCGAAACACACATTCAAGGGGACTGCGTCCGTACGGAATGTGCCGGTCATTGACGGGTGCATGTACATCGTCGAGGAGATGGGCGATATCAACCCCTTCGCGGAGGAGGCGCCGGAGAAGAAGTTCTGGCGGCTGGAGAGGGTCTGACACAGGAGGCACGGCCTTCTCCCATGACGACAAATGGCTGCTCATCAGCGGCGACGACGCGTGGATCATTCCGGTGGAGGAGCTGGAAAAAGGACAATGAAAAACGCCGGAGAGGCTGTGAGGCTTCTCCGGTTGCAGGCTGTCAAAAAACCATAGTCCACTCATTCGCCGTCGGCAGACTGAAATCGTATCCGCCGGGTTTCCCGGCGGGGCGGGGCGGTTTCGGCATCAGCCGAAACCATTCCTTACATTTTTCACGGCCGTCAGCCCTGGCTGACAGTGAAAAATGCCCGCTTCCGCAGAAGCGGAATCCCTCCTTTCCTCGAAAAAGTGGCCGCAGCCACTTTTTCGACACGCATCGTCGGAGAGGCTGTGAGGCTTCTCCGGCGATGTTTTGTTGTGCAGGTTCAGTCGTCGCCCCGGAGCCTGGCCAGGATGCTCAGGATGCGCAGGAACAGGTTGATGATGTCCAGGTAGATGTCGATGGCGGAATCGATGGCGTTGTCCAGCGTCCTGGGGTAAAGCTGCGCCCTGGCCAGGTCATAGCCGATGTAGAGGCTGAAGAGGACCGCGAAGCCGTAGACCAGGAAGCTGCTCAGGCCCGAAATGAACCAGGACAGCAGCGACAGCACGCACCCCACCAGCAGGCAGACGCCCAGCGCGCGCCCCATGGACAGGAACAGCTGCGGATACAGGCCGCCCAGCGCCAGCATCACCAGCACGATGCCCGCCGTGAGGAGGATGGCCTGCATCACCAATCCCGAGCTGTAGCCCGGCAGCGTCAGGCACAGCAGCAGGCCGATGGGCAGCACGATGAGGTTGTAGCCCAGGAAGCTGAGCGCAGGCTTGTCAGAGGCGGCGATGAAGGTGCCCGCGATACAGCTGATGAAGTAGCCGATGTAAAAGCCGATGGGGTTGACCCCGTAGAGGGAGTCGCCCAGCAGCGCCACCATCACCGCATTGACGATGAAGCCGTAGAGCACCGTGCCCATCATGGCGACGTTGTACATGCTGGGGGAGAGGACGTCCGGCAGGCCGCTGGCCATGCGCTCGAGTTTGCGTTCCTTGCTGCTGATCATTGTGATGTTCTCCTTTCTGTGTGTGCCGGTCGGGGTCAGTCGTGCGGTTTTGCGGGCGCTGAGCCCAGGATGCCGCTGGGGAGGGCGACGCCGTCCATGGCGTTGGCGGGGGTGTTGGTGACCTCCACCCGCAGATGGACGTCGGGTGCGTCCATCGGCACGGGGAAGAAGTAAGGTGCCCACATGCGGCAGCCGGCGTACGCGCCGTCCACCCAGACGCGGGCTGTGCCGTGAACCTCGCCCAGGTCGAAGACGCCGCCGGCCATGGGGCGGAAGTCCGTTTCGTAGGTCACCGTGCCCGAGTAATGCTCCCAGCCGGGGATTGTCTCCCAGCCGGGCAGGCGCACCATGTCGTTGGTGGCAAGGGTGGCGGTCACGCCGTCGGAGCGGGTGAGGGTCCACCCTTCCGTCCGCACGGGCCAGGCGAAGATCGGCCGCTCCTCTGCCCAGGGGTTATCAGGGGCGGGGATGGGCTGCTGCGCCGTGTCCGGGTCGATGCACAGCACGATGCTCTCGTGGCGGAAGAGCTGCAGCCCGTATGCGCCGAATTGGTTGCGCCGGGCGGGGCGGATCTCCCCCGTCCACGGATCCCACCACTGGGCGTTGCCCTCTTCGGCGGGGTAGACGTCGCTGCAGTTGTACGCATCCTCCTGGTTGAAGAGGAGGTAGAAATGCCTGCCGCCCTTGACGAGGTGGGTCGCCCGCAGCCCGGTGCGGGGCAGGTGGATCTTCACCGCCGGGAATTCAGCGATGCGCATTGCCACCTCCCCGCCCGCGATGACCGTGCCGCCGCCCGCGACGAAGGCGTCCAGCACGGCGCGCTGCGGTTCTGTCAGCGGGATGGCCGCGTCCAGCACCACATGGGTGTAACGCTGACGGCGGATGCGCAGCTCGCCCTGCGCCACGGCGCATTCCGGCAGAAGGCTGCATTCGAGGTAGCAGAAGCCCGCCTGATGCTCGTACAGCGGCGCGCAGCACGCCCACGGCACGGTGTCACCCGTGCAGAGGACGGCCGTGCGGCTCTGATCCGCGCTGTCCGTCAGAAGCCAGGACATGCGGCGCATGTAGGCCGCGAACTCCCCGAAGAAAGGCCACCAGGTGTTGCCCGGGCCCACGTCCGGCGGGCGCTCGTCCTTGCGGTCGCCCCGCAGGGAGTAGTAGAAGGCGTGGGGGATGAGCAGGTTCACGCCCCGGGCGAGGAGGAAGTCCGTGTACCACTTCAGGTCCGCCGGGGTCATTGCCCAGGGGGAGACCTCCGGGCCGCAGCAGCCCAGGTACTCCACCGAGCAGCGGCGCTTGCCCGTGTGGCGGGCATGGTCGGCGGCGGCTTTTGCGGCCACGCTCTCCGGGCCGGTCAGGCCGTTTCCGGGGTACACCTGCCGCCAGACCACGTCCTGCCCGGGGATCTGGAAGGGCGCGAGCAGCCCCACGTCCGCCCCCCTGGCGGGATGCCCGGTCAGGGCAATGCCATGGGCGGCGCACCAGTCCGCCAGGGGCTGGTAGTAGGTCCGCTTCAGGCGGGCGCTGATGGCCTGGCGGTAGCGCCGGCGGATGGCCTCTGCCTTTTCGCCTTCGCCGAAGAACAGCGCCGGCAGGTCGCCCATGCCGCCGAACTCCGTCAGGAACCCCCGCGTCCACGGGAGCGCCCCGCGCCGGGCGTTGCGCCCCAGCAGATCCGGCTCGTCGGTGAAGAAGGCGGTGATCGTCCTGCCGAAATGCTCCGGCATGGCGGCGAAATACCGCTCATGGGTCAGGCGGATGAAGGCCGCGGTGGCTTCGGGGTTCAGCAGATCCGCCGCCAGGGGGGCGCAGGGTTCCCCGTCATCCTCCCCGGGGAAAAGCCCCCGGATCGTCCCGCCGGACTTCTCCTCCCGGAACACATACCACCGTCCCTCATAGGGCACGCAGAACACGCCTGCCTCCGGCGAAAAAGGTTCCACATCTTCAATTCCGAATTCCGGATTCCGAATTCCGAATTCTCCCCCTGCGGCTTCCGCTGCCGTCAGGCACCACGCCGCCCAGTCCGGGTTTTCCGCCGCGACCATGCCGTGGGCGGAGCCGGAGGGGTACATGCCCTCGTCGTAGAGGATGACCTGCATGCCGCGTGCCGCCGCCTCCTCCACCGCATGGCGGACAAGCATCAAGTAGCGGTCGGTCATGTACCCGATGGCAGGGTCGAGCCCCTTGCGCGGGTGGATGACGAAGCCCGCCACGCCGTGGGCGAGGAAGTCATCTATCTGACGGGTCAGCTCCGCCTCGGTCAGCGTGTCGTTCCAGAACCAGAAGGGGACGGGGCTGTACTCCGCAGGCGGGTGCAGAAAGGTCTCGCGCATTGCGTTGATATCCACTCAATACCTCCCGGGTGGCGCAGGGGGCGTCTTCTGCGCCGCATTGGTGAGCATGATCAGGGAGGAACATGCTGCGCCCCTTCAAATATTTCAACGGAAATATTCGGTGCATTTCCTGAAAAAACCTGCACGGGCTGCAGAATCCGCATATGAAAGGAGGGCAACCCCGACAGGGATCGCCCTCCTCAAGGATTCGGTTTTGCGGATGGATCAGCCGATGCAGACGACTGTGGTGCGGTACCGGCCGAATTCGCTGTCGTCGCTGTCGGGTGCGTAGCCATCAAAACCACCCTGGGAAGTCGTGATCACATCCCCGACTTCGATGGTTACGATGTTGACGTCAGGCTCTTCAGAGATACGCTTCATGGTCATCCCTCCTGATTTTGCTGAACATAAATTATATAGGATTTGTCAACAGATTATGATAAAAAAAGCAAAAAAGCACAATTGCCATCCCTGTCGCTCCTGATCGTGTCGGGGGCATGGAAAAGGCCAGCCCCCTGCGGGACTGGCCATATGGATCAGGTTGCTGTGTTGATCAGCCGAAGTAGCGCTTCAGCAGGCCTTCGAAAGCCTTGCCGTGGCGGGCTTCGTCGCGGGCCATCTCATGCACGGTGTCGTGGATGGCGTCCAGGTTCAGCTCCTTGGCGCGCTTGGCCAGGTCGAACTTGCCCTGGGTGGCGCCGTTCTCGGCGTCAACGCGCATCTGCAGGTTCTTCTTGGTGGAGGCGGTCAGCACCTCACCCAGGAGCTCGGCGAACTTCGCGGCGTGCTCGGCCTCTTCGAAGGCAGCCTTCTCCCAGTACAGGCCGATCTCGGGGTAGCCCTCGCGGTGCGCCACGCGGGCCATGGCCAGGTACATGCCGACTTCAGAGCACTCGCCCTCGAAGTTGGCGCGCAGGGCGTCGATCACGTCCTGGGGAGCACCCTGGGCAACGCCCACCACATGCTCGGCCGCCCAGGTGCGATCACCCTCGACCTTGTTGAACTTGCTGGCCGGAACCTTGCAGACCGGGCACTTCTCCGGAGCCTCAGGACCCTCATGCACATAACCGCAAACGCTGCAAACCCACTTCATAGTTGTTACCTCCACTTTCTTATCTTTCCCCGTCCGGGGCATTTTGCTGTTTTGTTGGGCTTGGGGTGTTTCCCTCGCCTGATTATATGATACACCATATGCGGCAGAAGTGAAACATCTTTTTTGATTTTTTTCTGCAAAAATGCGCTGCTGCCGGATGTGCCCCCGCTGCCTTGCCAAGAGGGTGCACCTGTGGTAAACTGTAGGGGCAACGCGTAAACAGGAAGCCTGCGGACGGGAGATGTCCACCGCCGGTGAATCTGAATGAAAGAGGATTATGCCATGCTGAAGAAACTCTGCTGCCTGCTGCTGATGCTGCTCCTGCCCCTTGCCGCCCTGGCGGAGGGCGTGGTCTATAACCGCACGGATAACCTCACCGAGGAGTATGTCTTCCCGGAGGGCACGCCGGTGCTGGAGATCGTCTTTCCCCGCGTGTACTCCTCGGACTGCGCCATCCTCCGCTTCGGCGACGAGGTGATGATGATCGACGCATCCACCAAGAACAAGACCATGCGCGCCCGCATCCGGACGGCTGTGGAGGCCATGGGGATCGATCACATCGACGTGGCCTACAACTCCCACCCCCATGACGACCACATCGACGGCTTCCAGTTCGTGCACGAGTATGCGCCCATCGGCCAGCTGATGATCGCCTTCCCGGAGGATTACGACGCCCGGATGAAGGAGGCCGTGAAGTTCTGCAACGACAACGATATCCCCATCGTCCATGTGCAGAACGGCGACGTGCTCACCATGGGCGAAAACGGTGAGGTGACGCTGACGGTCATCCAGCGCTGGGGCACAAAGGCCTGGGACGCCAACGACCAGTCCGCCATGCTGCTCATCCGCTACGGCGAGCGCACCATCCTCTTCACCGGCGACGTGGAGAACCGCGCCCAGCGGGACTATGGCGAGAATCCGCCTGCCTGCGGCCTGAAGGCGGACATCCTCAAGCAGCCCCACCACGGCCAGCAGCCCCTGCAGGATGTGTTCCTCCAGCAGGTGCAGCCGGAGATTGTGTTCATGAACGGCGCGGCGGACGTGATGGACGGGGCGAAGAAGTACCTGAACAAGCATGATGTGCCCTTCATCCTGGGCTACAAGGGCCTGACCCGCATGCGCACCGACGGCAGCATCTGGGTCATCGACTACCTCCACGAGGAGAACACCGACCGGGAGACCATCAACCCCGTCTACACCACGACGACCGATATTCCCTGAGGAGATCGCCATGCGCTACGAATACCTGCTGATCGACAACGACAACACGATCATGGACTTCGCAGCAGCCGAGGCCAAGGCGCTGCGGGAGACCCTCGCCGCCGCCGGCCTCCCCACGGACGCGGAGACCCTCGCCGCCTACGAGCGCATCAACACCGCCCTGTGGAAGGCCCTCGAAAGGGGCGAGACCACCCAGCCGAAGCTGAAGGTGGAGCGCTTCCGCCAGCTGCTGGCGCACCTGGGCGTGGAGGGCGACCCTGCCGCCCTGGGTGCAGCTTACGCATCCAACCTGGGCAACCACGCCGACCTCCTGCCCGGTGCGGAGGAGTTCATCCGTGCCGTCCATGGGCGGATGAAGATCGCCCTGGTGTCCAACGGCGTGTCCGCCATCCAGCGCAGCCGCCTGGCGCTGTGCCCGCTGACGCCCCTGTTTGATGCCATCGTCATCTCGGAGGAGTGCGGCGTGGCCAAGCCTGACCCGCGCCTGCTGGAGATCGCCATCGAAAAGCTGGGCTGCACGGACAAGTCCCGCGCCGTCATGATGGGTGACAGCCTGAGCGCGGACATCGCCGCGGCCAACAACGCCGGCATGGACAGCATCTTCTTCTCCCTGAAGGGGACGCCGTCGGACAAGGCCACCGTGACCGTGTACACCCATGAGGAGGCGCTGCGGTGGCTGACGGGCGACGGTCCTGACGTCCCGGCGGACTGGAGCGACCGCATGCCCAAAGGAATGGCCCCGTGGCGCAAGGTGCGCTGTTTCCGCGAATGCTTCCATGACGGGCTGACGGCGGCGGGCTTCTGCTGTATGAGCGATCAGGAGCAGCCCACGGCGGAGGATCGCGCGCCCGCCCTGCTGGCGATGACCCGCTATGCCCGGGTGAAAAACGGCATGCTGCAGCTGGTGGAATGCGAGCTGCGCCAGCTGGACGCGGACAAGGGCACGATCTACCGCAACGGCTACCCCGTTGGCAGCATCCTCGTGCAGCAGTATGCCATGACGGATGACCTGCCCCGGTGGGATCATGCGCTGTATCAGATGCTGGGCCGCGCACAGCAGGCTCTGGTGGGCTTCCGCTTCCCCGGGATGGAGCCGGACTACTGCAACGCCTTCCTGTGCATGTATGTAGACGACTTCCCCATGGCGATGCGCTTGGAGGCGGAGCTGTTCTTCACCCGGACGCTGCCGCTTCTGGACATGCTGGCTTCCCCGGCGGCGCATGCGGCGTACTGGCGGAAGAGGCTGGCGGGACTGCCGGATCGGCACCCGTCGGATTATGGCCGGGCGCTGTGGCCGGTGCTGCGGGAGGGCGACTGGGCGCTGGCGGAGCAGTTCCTGCAGCGCAGCTACTACCGTGACGAGATGCGCGTCCGTCTGGCGGATGTGATCGCCCGGCGGGATCAGCAGGCGGCCGATCAGCTGCTGGCGGAGAACCGCCGCGCCAATGAGGCGCTGCTGGCCGCGGAAGTGCCGGGGCTGAGGCTCTGCTGACGCCATCATCCGGCTATTGAGACTCACAGTAGAAAGGTAATCTATGGAAAGGATACTGACATTCTTCGCCTCCCCGCTGCTGTGGATGCTGCTGGGCGCCGTGGCGGCGCTGGCTTGTGCCGGGTGGCTGGTGCACCGGCGGCAGAAGGCGCAGCGGCAGAGCCGTCTGCTGGGCACGCGGCTGCGGGACATCGGCGAAATGGCTGTGGAGGAAGCACGCGTCACGCTGGTGCATTGTACCCGGGAACCCCGCCGCCTCTTTGGCATGGAGCTGCCGCTGATGCGCGAGCAGTGCATCTTCGCCATCGACGTGGTGGTGAAGGCGGGCTTCAACTTCGATGAGATCCATGTGCAGGTGGACAACTTCCGCCGCCGCATCACCCTGCGCCTGCCGGAGATGCGCATCCTCTCCAGCGCGGTTGACTACGGAAGCATGCAGATCTACGACGAGAAGACCGGCGTGTTCGCCAGACCGAAGCTGGAATGGCACAAGGAATCCATGCTGGAGCTCTGCCACGAGGCGGAGGCGAAGGCGCGGGTGTACGGCATCCTCGACCGGGCGCGGGACAGCGCACGGCTGCGGCTGGAGGCCTTTGTCGGCCAGCTGTACGATCTGACGGCCTGCACGCTGCTGATCATTCCCGCTGGCGGAGTGGCTGATGACGAGCGCCCGTCCGCCTGTGCATAACGAATCGGAGGCATACAGAATATGAAGATTTCCAAGCGCGACGCGCTGATGTGGTACAGCTTTTTTGCCCAGCTGCCTGAGGACGAGCCCCTCATGCCCCGCCAGCAGGAAATTGCCCTGGCGGTGCTCAGCCAGATCGAGGTGGCGCAGGAGAAGCGCATTGCCGACCTGCGGGCGCAGATCCCCGGTCTGCAGACCATCGCCGGGCGGACGTATTTCGTCGGCGATGCCCAGAAGTTCTCCCGCGGCTGCCGCTCCTGCCTGACCGGCACCGGCCTTTCCGCCATCCGCAAGACCAACAAGTGCAACATCCAGTGCCCCTTCTGTTATAATTACGGCGAGCTGGAATGCCAGCCCCCCATCGGCGAGGGCATGTGGGAGATCGGCGGCACCAAGTTCCGCGAGGAGGACATCGACCTCCTGCTCTCCATCCAGGGGAAGCCTGCCGGCCGGGCTCCGGTCACCGGCGTTTCCTATGTGTACCTGGAGCCCTTCATGGAGATCGAGAAGTACTATGGCGTCATCCGCAAATTCCATGCCGCCGGCGTCCACCAGCACATGTACACCAACGGCACTCTCTGCACGGAGGAGAACCTGCGCGCCCTGGGCGAGGCCGGGCTGGACGAGCTGCGCTTCAACCTGGGCGGCGTGAACTGCGCCGACAAGGTCATTGAGAACATGCGCATCGCCGCGAAGTACATCCCGGTGATTGCCATCGAGACCCCCATGACCCCGGATTTCTTCCGGCAGTTCCATGAGAAGAAGGAGGCCATCCTCGCCACCGGCATCACCTTCATCAACTGCGCAGAGCTCCACCTGAACCCCAACAACATCGGCAACTATGCCGGTGAACCCATGTACATGACCCGCCACGGCTACCTTTCGCCCATCTGGAGCCATGAGCTGACCTGCCGCCTGATGCGCGAGTGCGCAGAGGAAGGCTGGGGCGTCGTCATCCACGACTGCTGCAACATGACCAAGTTCGCCCGCGACCTGAACGTGAAGGTGCACGAGGGCGGCTGGTTCGGCGCCAGCGCCTACCACACGGAGTTCGACGGCATCCCCTACGCGGCCTTCCTGCCCACGCTGGAGGACCCGGACTTCACCTTCGTGGAGGAGGAGGAGCTGCCCTGCGGCTACCGCCCCGGGGATATCGTGCTGTAAGGAGAAACCAATGGCTGAAAAGAAGATTGGCGCTATAGCGGCGCGCGTGGGCATTATCATTGCCATGCTCTTCGCTGCGATCCCCGGCTGTGTGTTCCTGCTGCTGATGACGATGGGCATGGCACCCTGCTGGCAGCGGGTGATTCCGATCCTGGCCGGAATGGGCTGGCTGCTGCTGATCCTGCTGGCGGCAGGCCTCCGGCGGAAGAAGTGGTTCCGGTATGTGCTGGCCCTGTGCGGCGCGGTGGTGCTGGGCTGCGGCGTGTATGTGGGGCTGAGCCTCTACGAGGACAGCCTTCCCACCGTGAACGACCGGAGCCTGATGCTCAGCGAGTACCAGCCCTTCCATGGCGATAAGACCACCGTGCTGCCGGAGGAAGCGACGCTTCGCTTCACCCGGGAGCAGGCGGACAGCTTCGTTATCGACGGTGCGACGGCGCTCTACCCCGTCTATGCGGCCTTCGTGCAGGCCGTGTACCCCGAGGGGGAGTACTCGTGGTACGATCACACGGCCGGCGTCCTCTGCAGCGGCACCAACACGGCCTATGACGACCTGATGAGCGGCGAGGTGGACGTCATCTTCGTCGCCCAGCCCTCCGGCAGTCAGCAGATAGCCGCAGAACAGGCCGGTTTGCAGCTCCACCTGACGCCCATCGGGCGGGAAGCCTTCGTGTTCTTCGTCAACAGCGCGAATCCGGTGACGAACCTCACCTTCGAGCAGGTGGCGGGCATCTACGCGGGCGAGATCACCAACTGGAAGGCCGTTGGCGGGCGGAATGCAGCCATCCGCGCCTACCAGCGCCCCGAGGGCAGCGGCAGCCAGACCGGTCTGCAGCTGGTGATGCGCACGGCGGGCAAGCCTATCATGGAGCCCCGCATGGAGGACGTGGCGGCCAGCATGGGCGGCATCGTCAGCCGCGTGGCCACCTACCGCAACCATGAAAACGCCATCGGCTACACCTACCGCTTCTATGCCAACGAGATGGTCGCCAACGACCAGATCCGCCTTTTGTCCCTCAACGGGATCGCCCCCACGAAGGAGACCATCCGTGACGGCAGCTACCCCATTTCCAGCTGCTTCTACGCGGTGACGTGCGCCCCCATCGGCCAGCCTGCCCCGGAGGAAACCAACCCCGACCTGGGCGCGTTCCTGGCCTGGTGCCAGGGCGAGCAGGGGCAATGGCTGGTGGAAGAAGTGGGCTATGTGTCCGTAGAGTAAAGGAGGGCAACATGGAGCTGCTTTTCACCATCGAGGTGGACCTGCAGGAATGCCACACGCTGCAAAGCGCGAAGGGGCAGGTCAACATGGTGCTCTTCGGCGGGCGGTGCGACTGCGAGTTCTTCCGCGGGGAGATCCTCTCCGGCGGCGTGGACACGCAGAGGTACCTGACCGGCGAGCCCGGGCGGCTGAGCGCGCGCTACATGCTCACCGGCGTGGACGTGGCGGTCACGCCTACGCGCATCTTCATTGAGAACAATGGCGAAACCGGCGCGGATGGCGTGTGTGTCACCCGGCCGCGCATTTTTACTGATAATCCCCGCCTCGCGTGGCTGGAGGATGTGCCCCTGACCGGGCGCATCGCAGGCCGCGAGGGCGGTGTGACCATCCTGTTTTACAGGGAGGAATCCGCGCGATGACCATCACCCATGTGCTGATCCCCCACCATGGCCGCAGCGTCCATGCTACGCTGTACCTGCCCGAGGCGACTGCGCCTGTGCCCGCCGTGCTGATGAGCCACGGCTACAACGGCTGCGGCACGGACTTCGACCATGGCGCGCGCTACCTTGCCGAAAACGGCGTGGCGGCGCTCTGCTACACCTTCTGCGGCGGCAGCACCCGCGATATCAGCGGCTTCCCTACGACGGAAATGACCCTCTTCACCGAGCGGGAGGATGCGCTGGCCCTCACGGACTATCTGCGAGGCCACGGGGCGGTGGATGCGTCCCGCGTGTACCTCTTCGGCGCCAGCATGGGCGGCATGGTGAGCGTGCTGGCGGCGCAGGAGCGGCCGGAGGACATTGCCGGATTGGCGCTGCTGTTCCCTGCGCTGTGCATCCCGGACAACTGGAACGAGCGGTTCCCGCGGGTGGAGGACATCCCGGAAACGGTGGACTTCTGGGGGATGCTGCTGGGGCGGGGGTTCTTCCTGGCGCTGCGGGAGATGGATGTGTTCGCCCGCATGCCGGAGTTCACAAAGCCCGTCATCATCCTGCAGGGCGATGAGGACCCCGTCGTCCGCATGGCTGACAGCCAGCGGGCTGCCAGCCTGTACCCGCAGGCGGAGCTGGTGGTGTACCCCGGCGAGGGGCACGGATTCAGCGCCCGGGCCGATGCGGATGTGTTCCGGCGGCTGCTGGCCCTTGTGAAGGGCTGATCTGAATATGAAAGAACCGCGTCCGGCGGCCTGTGGGGCTTACCGGGCGCGGTTTTTGTTATGTTGCAATGCTGGTTATTCTGCCAGCTTCCCCTGCTCCCGCAGCATCTCCTCCACCACCTGGATGACCTCATACACCAGCGCATCGCAGTGGGGCTTCTTCACGCCGCCGCGCTGCTCGTTCAGGGTCAGCAGGGGCGCGCATTCCAGGGATTCGGGGTGGTTCTTGCCAAGGCGGGCGTAGTAATCCTCGATGACGGCGCGGTCCTCGATGCCGTACAGGCCCAGCACTACTGCGCCGCCGGCCACAGCGCCGCAGAGCCGTCCGCCCTTCATGCCGCCGCCGAAGTTGGCCGCAAAGCGCATGACGGTCTCCTCCGTGTAGCCCAGGGCCTCCGCGAAGGGCAGGATGACGGACTGGCCGCAGTTGTAGTGGGGCGTCACAATCGCGCGGAGCACCTCCGCACGTTCCAGAAACTTACTCATAACAAACACCTCTCAAACCCCGCCGCGAGCGCAGCGAGCATAATGGGGGTCGGGGGCGAAGCCCCCGGGGTGGGCGGGTGGGCACGCGGCGCAGCCGCGAGGGGGT
>JAFQQT010000038.1 GCA_017410455.1 Clostridia bacterium | reverse complement strand
TCATCAGGCGTTGATCGCGGTGATCTCCACCTTGGTGTAGGGCTGACGATGGCCCTGACGGCGGTGGTAGTTCTTCTTGGACTTGTACTTGTAGATCATGATCTTCTCGCCCTTGACCTGAGCGACGACCTTGCCCTCAACCTTGGCGCCAGCCACGGTGGGGGTGCCGACCTTGATCTCGCCATTGTTCTCGACCATCAGAGCGTCGAAGGAAATGGCGGAACCGTCTTCCTGATTCACCTTGTCGATGTAGATGGTGTCGCCCACGGACACGCGGTACTGCTTGTTGCCGGCGCTGATGATAGCGTACATGCAAAAGCACCTCCTATTATTACTCGCCAGGATTTGAGGTAGTGCATGCGCACATTGTGTGACCTCTCCTGAGCGGCCAGCATTTATAATAACACACTGCGAACGCAATGTCAAGGGGAAAAGCGAAGAAAATGGCTGATTTCCCGTGATTTTGCTGCGTTCATCCTCACGGGAGTGTTTGCAGCTGCGCGTGTGTGGTGGTTTGCGAGTGCAGGCGATAGCTGGCTGATTGGCGGTCCTTGTCTGAAGCACCGTGGTTCATTCCCGGCTGCCGAAGAAAGTGCTCAGTTTACCCGGTCGGTTGTAGCACAGCCCCTGCCAGCCGCAATGGAGCGCGCCTTCGATGTTGCCGGGTGTATCGTCAATGAAGAGGGTGCGCTCCGGATCCAGGCCGAATTCCGCCGTCAGGTGCTCGTAGATCTCGTGACCAGGCTTGACCAGGTGAACCCGCGCAGAGACCACAAAGCCATCGAAGAGGGAGAAGAAATCATTCGTGGCGCAGGCGTGGGCGAACTCCGCGTCTGCGTAATTCGTCAGCGCGTAGAGCTTCACGCCGTGCGCCTTGCAGGCCTTCAGGGCAGCAACGCCCTCGGGCATAACCGGCAGGTCGATCCAGCCCTCCATCACCCGGCGGACGTAGGGTTCCAGGTCCGGCGCGGTCTTCGACATGGCCGCGATGACCTCCTCCAGCGTTGCGCTGTTGCGGTCGCGCATGCACCAGTAGGGGGACTTGAAGATGCGGATGGTCAGCTCCGCGTGCAGGTCAGGCCGCTCGGGCACCAGCATGTCCAGCAGCTCCTGCGCCTGATAGGAGAGCAGCACGTTGCCCACGTCGAAGACGACTGCGTCGATCTGCTCCCAGGGCACTGTTTCGTACATATCATCAATCATCAGTCGGATCATGAAAATCACCTCGCTCCTATCATATCACAAAAGAACGGGCTTTTCAATCCGCAGGAAATGGTGTATAATACATAGCAAGGAGGAATGTATATGAAGCGCGTTTTTCTGACGGTTCTGGATGGCGCGGGCGTGGGGTATCTCCCTGACGCAGCGCAGTATGGCGATGTGGGCTCCTGCACCTGGGGGCATGTCGTGGACAAGTGTAAGCCTCAGCTGCCCAATATGGCCAGGCTCGGCATGGGGCATATCGCGGGGACGCATTATCCTGCGGATCCCGCTGCCGTGGGCGCGTATGGCGTCTCCATGGAAGCCAGCGCGGGAAAGGATACCACCACCGGTCACTGGGAACTGGCGGGCTGCAGGCTGGATAAGCCGTTCCCGACTTTCACCGATTCGGGTTTCCCGGCGGAGTTCATCGCCCGGTACGAGGCCGCCATCGGCTGCAAGGTGATCGGCAACTACGCTTCCTCCGGCACGGCCATTCTGGATGAGCTGGGCGAGGAGCACATGCGCAACCGTACGCCCATCGTGTACACCTCGGCGGACAGCGTGTTCCAGATTGCCTGCCATGAGGAAATCTTCTCCCGGGAGGAGCTGTACGAGCTGTGCCGCATTGCCCGCGAGATGCTCACCGGCGACCTGTGCGTGGGCCGCGTGATCGCCCGCCCCTTCATCGGCACGGGCAAGGGCGCCTTCACCCGCACATCCGGCCGCCGCGACTTTGCCGTGCCGCCCTTCAGCCGCACGCTCCTGGACGCCTGCGAGGAGGCGGGCATGGAGAGCCTCGGCGTGGGCAAGATCGAGGACATCTTTGATAATCGCGGCCTGACCGGCTCCAAACATGCCAGCGGAAACCCGGCTTGCATCGACGCGTGGATGGATTACATGCGCAAGCCTTTCCACGGCCTGTGCTTCACAAACCTGGTGGACACGGACTCCCTCTACGGCCACCGCAATGATCCGGAAGGCTTCGCGAAGGCGCTGGAATACTTCGATCAGAAGCTGCCGGAGATTCAGGCGCTGATGACCGACGAGGATCTGCTCATCATTACCGCCGACCACGGCTGCGATCCTTGCTTCCCCGGCACGGATCACACCCGCGAGCATATCCCGCTGATGGTGTGGCACAAGGGCATGACGAAGCTGGTGAACCTCGGCGTGCGCAAGACCTACGCTGATGTGGCAGCGACCTGCGCAGAATGGCTGGGGCTGGCGGATCGGTTCGGGGCGACTTCCTTTGCGGATCAGCTGTAAGGAGGGGGCACCATGAAGCTCTGGCCCTTTGGCAGCAAGAAGTCGAATGCCCCCGTCACGTGCGGGGAACTGCCTGTTCCGAAGTGTCTGAAACGTTATTTCGTGCCCGAGCTGGGCAAGTGCAGCATGGCCGAGATTACCGGCGACATCCGCTGCACCTGTGGCGCAATGGCCTTCAAGGCGCGCCGCAGCGAGGATGTTGGCCTCCGGTTCAGTCTGACATGCTCAAGCTGCGGGGAGGACATTCTCCTGTTTGACGCGAAGCAGCATGGCTGGGACGCGCTGGTCTGCGGCATAGTGCCAGATGACGAAGCGAACGATGAGACCAGCGAGCAGTGCGCCAAGTGCGGGCATGAGGAATTCCGTGCGACCGTCTGGATCGAGGCCTGCGAGCGTGAGGAGTTCGTCGAAGACATCCCGGAGGGCCTGACGGAGGACGACTGGGTGAATGCTTATGGCTGGTTCGGCGCGCACCTGACCTGCGTCCAATGCGGGCATAGGGTACGCGACTGGGCGGATGTTGAAACCGCATAACCTTGAATTGCAGGAGGATACTGATATGCAGGACTACATGAACAAGCTCCACGCCGCAGCGGACTACATCCGCGAGGCGGTTGGCGAGGCCGAGATCGGCGTGATCCTGGGCAGTGGCCTGGGCGACTATGTGGAGGCCCTGGAGGACGCGAAGTACGTCGATTACAAGGATATTCCCGGCTTCCCGCACTCCACTGCTCCCGGCCACGCCGGACGCTGGTGGACGGGCACGCTCCACGGCAAGCGCGTCTGCATGATGCAGGGCCGCTTCCATGCCTATGAGGGCTGGACGATGGAGGAGGTCACCATGCCCGTGCGCGTGATGGCGCTGCTGGGCGTGAAGACGCTGTTCGTCACCAATGCTGCCGGCGGCGTGAACCTCAGCTTCTCCCAGGGCTGCCTGATGATCATCTCGGACTTCATCAACATGTCCGGCAAGAACCCGCTGACTGGCCCCAACCTCGCCGAATTCGGCGTGCGCTTCCCCGACATGTCCCATGCCTATGACCTCGACCTCATCGCCCTGTGCGAGCAGCAGGCCGCGAAGCTGGGCGTATCCGTGGAAAAGGGCGTGTACATGTGGATGAAAGGCCCCACCTACGAGACCCCGGCGGAGATCCGCATGGCCCGCATCCTGGGCGCGGACGCGGTGGGCATGTCCACGGTTCCCGAGACCATTGTGGCCCGTCACTGCGGCATGCGGGTGCTGGGCGTGAGCTGCATCACCAACATGGCCGCCGGCATCCTCGACCAGCTGCTGGATGAGCAGGAGGTCATCGACACGGCGGCGCGCGTGAAGGGCACCTTCCGCGCCCTGCTGGACGCGACCATCGAGGCGATGTGATATGCGGAAGATTGCACTGATCACCGGTGGCTCCAGGGGCATCGGCGCGGCCTGTGTGCGCCTGTTTGCCCGAAGCGGGTATGCGGTGGTGTTCCTCGCCAACAGGAGCGCCGACAGGGCGCAGTCCCTCACGGATGCATTGCGCGCAGAAGGCTGTGACGTGGCCTTCCGCCTGTGCGACGTCTCCGATAGCACGCAGGTTGCTTCCGTTATCGATGACATCCTGCGCACCTGGCGCCGCATCGATGCGCTGGTGAACTGCGCGGGTATCGCCCATATCGGTCTGTTCACCGACATGACCGAGGCCGAGTGGGATCGCCTCTTCGCCGTCAACGTCCGCAGCGTTTTCAGCGTGACAAAGGCAGTACTGCCCGGGATGATCTCCCGGCAGACGGGCGCGATCGTGAACGTCAGCAGCATGTGGGGTGAGGTCGGTGCGAGCTGCGAGGTTGCCTATTCCGCCACGAAGGCGGCCATCATCGGCATGACGAAGGCATTGGCCAAGGAGGTCGGCCCCAGCGGCGTTCGCATCAATTGCGTCACTCCTGGCGTGATCGACACGGACATGAACGCCCAGCTGACGCAGGAAGACCGCGCCGCGCTGGCGGACGAAACGCCCCTTGGCCGCATCGGAGCGGCGGAGGAAGTCGCCCAAACCATCCTGTACCTCTGCTCGGAGGGCGCGAGCTTCATCACCGGGCAGGTGCTGGGCGTGAGCGGCGGACTGGTGATTTGACTCGAAATGCCATCAGCGTGCATAGGACACTGCTTGTAATTCCGCATTCCGAATTCATAATTCCGAATTTGTCCGGGCATGCTGTTTCCAAACGAGCAAGGAGGAAACAGCATGTCCTTTTTTCGCAGGATTCTGACGGTGGCGCTGGCGGTGTGTCTGGTGCTGCCTGCGGTTGCGCAGGCTGAACGCCCTCTGGAGGCGGGAACGCCCATGACGCTGACCAGCCCGGCGGCCATCCTCGTGGAGACCGACACGGGCACCATCATCTTCGAGAAAAACGCAGATGAGCGGCGGGAGGTTGCGTCCATCACCAAGCTCATGACGGCCCTGCTGGTGCTGGAAGCCATCGACAGGGGCGACGTGAGGCTGACAGACAGCGTTCAGGTATCGCAGAACGCGGCGGCGATGAAGGGCTCCCAGGCGCTGCTGGATGCAAACGCGACGTACACGCTGGAGGATCTGCTCCGCACGACCATCATGGCCAGTGCGAACGACTCGGCCGTGGCGCTCTCCGAGTACCTCTGCGGGAGCGAAGAGGCCTTCGTCGCCCGCATGAACGCCCGCGCTGCTGAGATGGGCATGGCCAACACCCATTACGTGAACTGCACCGGATACCCGCAGGATGGGCAGTACACCACCGCCCGTGATGTTGCCGCGCTCTGCTGCGAAGTCGCGAAGCACCCGGCCTACACGACCTACTCCTCCGTCTGGATCGACACGCTGACCCACCCCGGTGGCCGCGTGACCGATCTGACCAACACCAACCGCCTCGTGCGCTTCTACGAGGGCTGCGATGGCTTCAAGACCGGCTCCACCGATGCGGCGAGGTATTGCCTTGCAGCCACCGCCAGCAAAAATGGCATGCGCCTGGTGGCCATCGTGCTGGGCACGCCCGTCAGCCAGACACGCTTTGACGAAGCCCGCGCGATGCTGGATTACGGCTTTGCCAACTACCAGCGCGTTGTGATTGCCAACAAGGGCGACCTGCTGGGCGAGAGCATCCCGGTGAAGGGCGGCGCAGCGGACTCGGTCGAACTGGCCCTGGGCGGCGGCCTGTCGATGCTGCTGAAAAATGGTCAGCAGAGCGGGCTCCGGCTGGAACTGTCTCTGCCGGAGAGCGTCAGCGCACCCCTGGAGCAGGGCGACATTATCGGCACAGTGAATGTGCTGATGAACGGGCAGATCATTGCAAAGTTGAACTGCGTCGCAGCGTCGGATGTACCCAGACCTGGGTTCATTGAGGGGCTGTACCGGATCCTGCAAAACTGGCGCTGACAGTCAAAGGCCGCTGCATCATTGACGGTGCAGCGGCCTGATATCATTTCTGTACGAACTTCCGGTAGCGGATGACCGGCGCCCCGAAGGAGCCGTCATAGGGCAGCGCTTCATAGCCCCGCAGGAGGAGCTCCCTGTTGATTACCGAAGGCCATGGCTGGTCGCCGGGAACGTCAAGGATGACGCCGCCCGGCCTGCAGACGCGTTCAAGCTCCATGAGCTCAGCGTCCAGGTGGTCGCCCACTACATGGCCGGAGATCACCACGTCGAAGGTGCTATCCGGGTAGGGGAGATTCTCGCAGAAGCCGTCGGTCACACGCAGATTGCTTATGCCCCGACGTCCTGCTTCCGTCCGCAGATAGTGGCGCAGGGTCTCCACCGGCTCTACGGCATAGACCTCCTTTGCCTTCTCTGCTGCTGCAAAAGCAAGACGGCCATTGCCGCTGCCCACGTCCAGCACGCGCTTGCCGCTCAGGTCAACCAGCTCGTACAGCCGCGCCTTGTCCCAGCCGTACACGAAGGGACACTTCTCCTGCATCACCTCCGGCGTGGTGTAAGTCACGAAATCCTCCATCCAGGAAAGCACGTCAGTTTCGCACCGGCGCAGCTCCTCCGCAGATGCAGCAGGTGCCCCGGCTGCCAGATGATGCAGCCTGTCCACATCCTCGGGCAGCAGATGCGCCATGTACCACAGCACCGCCGGATGCGCCCGCAGCGCTGTTCCCAGCTCGGCGGCGACTGCATCTCCGCAGCGGCACAGGTATTGCAGCTGAAACCGCTCCATCAGCAGCAGGCAGTTGAAGTCATATTCGTTCACGTCGATCCAGCCAAGCGCCATGGGGCACCTCCTTGTGTGTTTGGCATAAGTATATCACTGGGGTCTGCGGGCGGCAAGTGTTCCGCTGGTATAAAGAAACGGCCCGGCCGAAGCCGAACCGTTATTTTCGAATAATCAGTCGTTGGTGTAGTTATCGAAGTAGCCCTGGATGTAGACGATGGGCGTACCCTTGTCGCCGGAACCGCTGGTCAGGTCACACAGGGAGCCGATCAGGTCCGTCAGGCGGCGGGGCGTGGTGCCCTGCGCGGCCATCTGGCCCACGAGGCTGCTGCCATCCTTCTGGCTGATCTTGGCCTTGATGGCAGCCTGCAGCGCAGCGCCGGAAAGGCCGGCGAACTCGTTGTCCGCCAGGTACTTGAGCTTCAGCTCGTTGGGCGTGCCCTCCAGGCCGGGGGTGTAAGCGGGGGACACGACCGGGTCCGCCAGCTCCCAGATCTTGCCCACGGGATCCTTGAAGGCGCCGTCGCCGTACACCATGACCTCCATGTGCTTGCCGGTCAGGGCCAGCAGGCGCGCCTGGATGTCCTCCACCAGGCCCTGGCAATCGCGGGGGAAGAGCTTCACGGTGTTCTCCGTGGCCTTGTTGGAACCCAGCAGGCCGTAGCGCTCGTTGTAGCCGCTGCCGTCCACGGGGGCGTTCATGATGTCATCCAGGCCGTAGACGCGCTCTGCGCCGGCGTCACGCAGCAGGCGCTTGGTGCGCGCGCGGGTGTGGATGTCGCAGGTCAGCACATTCCTGGTGTAGGCGAGGATCGCGCGGGGATCGTTGGCAAAGACGACCTCGACCTCCGCGCCCATCTCGCGGATCAGGTTGGAGTAGTACTCCACATAGTCCACGCCGGTGAAGGGGTGCTTGATGTAGCCAAACAGCTCGCGGTAGCGCTCCAGGCTCAGCACATCGCGGTAGGGATCGACGCCGTTCTTATCCATCAGGTCCCAGTCGATGAGGTGGTTGCCGACCTCGTCCGAGGGGTAGGAGAGCATCAGCACGACCTTCTTGCAGCCCTTGGCGATGCCGCGCAGGCAGATGGCGAAGCGGTTGCGGGAGAGGATGGGGAAGATGACGCCCACGGTCTCGCCGCCCAGCTTGGCGCGCACGTCAGAGGCGATATTGTCCACGGATGCGTAGTTGCCCTGCGCACGGGCAACGATGGCTTCGGTCATGCAGACCACGTCACGGTCACGGGGGGTGATCTCGCCGTTCTTGATGGCAGCGGCGACGGAAGCGACAACGATCTCGGCCAGATCGTCGCCCTCGCGGATGATGGGGGCACGCAGACCCATAGAAACAGTACCCAGCATGCGACTCATAGTCAACACTCCTTGTTTGCCCCGTATACAATACAATGGGGCGGTTTACGGCAAGAGCCGGAGAAACCCTTTTACTTCAGCATTATAATACATAATTGCTGAAAGGGAAAGAGTAAATTCAGATTTTCCACGTTTTTTTTTCGTATTTTCACGCCAAGGGGCCATCTGCAGCGGTTACAGTATATGCAGCGGGATGAAAATCATGCATGCAGGCCGGATGGAAAGCTGCCCGCGCCCGTACAGTCGGAGCATTGTATCCTGAAAAACAGGAAAAACCCTGTCCTGAAACGTTGTCTTCATTGACGAAATCTGCTATAATACATGCATTACAGGATTGTGAGGAATACGCCATGTTTGAGAAGGTACTCGAAAGGATCAAGGCAAACGACACCATCATCATCCACCGGCACAGCAGTCCCGATGGCGACGCCCTGGGCAGCCAGATCGGCCTGAAGCACATCATTCTGGAGAACTTCCCGGGCAAGCGCGTGCTGATGGTGGGTGACGAAGCAGGCCGCTACGCCTTCATGAGCGATTCTGTCATGGACGAGGTGCCGGATGAAGCCTATGAGGAGGCGCTGGCCATCGTGCTGGACTGCTCCGCCAGGAAGCTGATCAGCGACGACCGCTATACCCGCGCGAAGGAGACTGCCCGCATCGACCACCACATCTTCTGCGAGAAGATCTGCGATACGGAGGTGCAGGACACCTCCTTCGAGAGCTGCTGCGGGATGATCACGGCCTTTGCCCAGGAAAGTGGCCTGAAGCTGAATGTGACAGCCGCCACGGCCCTGTACACCGGCATGATCACCGATTCGGGACGTTTCCGCTACGACGCCACCTCCTCCCGGACGCACCGGCTGGCGGCCTTCCTGCTGGAGCAGCCCATCGACACGAACGAGATCTACCGTTGCCTCTATGCCACGGACTATGCGCAGATGAAGCTGCGCGCGCACTTTGTGCTCAAGATCCGCTTCACGGAGATGAACGTGGCGTACATCTATACCACGAAGGATGAGCTGGCCGAGCTGGAGGCGGATCTCTTCGGCGTGTCCCGCGGTATGGTGAGCACGATGAGCGACATCCGCGGCGTGGACATCTGGGCGAACTTCACCGAGACCGACCGGGGCGTGCTGTGTGAGCTGCGATCCAGCCGCTATAACATCAATCCCATCGCCGTCAAGTACGGTGGCGGCGGCCATGCCAAGGCCAGCGGCGCGACCCTGCGCGACAGGGACGAAGCCATGGCGATGCTCCGCGATCTGGATGCGCTGATGGGAGGGGAAGAAGCATGAACATGGAACTGATCAATGCGATTTACGAGAAGATCCGCGCCTACGACAGGATCCTGCTGTTCCGCCATATCCGCGTTGATGGCGACTGCGTGGGCGCGACCAAAGGTATGAAGGACATCATCCAGGCCACCTGGCCCCAGAAGGAAGTGCTCATCATAGACGACGAGCGCTCGGCCTACCTGGCCTTCCTGGGCCCTGACGACGAAACGGACGACGACATGCCCGCAGGCTACACCCGCTATGAGAACGCGCTGTACGAGGAGGCGCTGGGCATCGTCATCGACGTTGCATCGCCCGACCGGGTCAGCAACCAGAAATTCGTGCTCTGCAGCGAGGTCATCAAGATCGATCATCACATCGACCGCGAGCCCTTCGGCAGCATCTGCTGGGTGGAGGAGGAGCGTTCCTCCGCGTGCGAGATGGTCGCCGCATTCTACGAGGCCCTGCAGGACAGGCTGAAGATCACCCGCCACGGCGCGACCTGCCTGTATACCGGCATGGTGACGGACTCCGGCCGCTTCATGTACGAGGGCGTCAAGGGGGACACCATGCGCCTTGCGGGGATGCTCCTGGACAAGGGCATCGACACGGAGAAGCTCTACGCGCACCTCTACCTCAAGGACGCGGACGTGCTGAAGTTCACCTCCTGGGTCTATGAGCACATGGTGGTGACGAAGAACGGCGCGGCCTATATCTTCGTGGACGAGGCGACCCGCCTGCGCTTCAACCTCAGCCACGAGGAAGCCAGCAACGCTGTGGGGTATCTGAGCGGCATCAGGGGCGTGCTGTGCTGGATGGCGTTTATCGAAACGAAGGAGAACATCCGCGTGCGCCTGCGCTCCCGCTTCATGACCATCAATGAGCTGGCCGAGGAATACAACGGCGGCGGCCACGCCTGCGCCAGCGGCGCGACGGTCTACAGCCGCGAAGAGATGAACGCCCTCATTGCGGATGCGGATCGCCGCGTGAAGGAGTACAAGGAGAACAACGACGAATGGCTATGATGAAGATTCTGATCACCAACGACGACGGGATCGCAGGCGAGGGTCTGCGGCGGCTTGTCGACTGGGCCTCGAAGCTGGGCGAGGTGTGGGTGGTTGCCCCGAAGGTGGAGCAGAGCGCCAAAGCCCACGCCATCGAGATCCATAAGCCTTTTGAGGCGAAGGAAACCGTATATCCCGGCGCGGCCCGTGCCTGGGCGGTGGACTCCACCCCGGCGGATTGCGTGCGCTTCGCGATCCTCGGCCTGCATGAGCGCTTCGACCTGGTCATCTCCGGCGTCAACCGCGGGCTGAACATCGGGCAGGATATCATGTATTCCGGCACGGTGAGCGCCGTGTTTGAGGCCGGCGCGCTGGGCGCGAAGGGGTTGGCGCTCTCCACGGATCCGGAGAGCTTCGACGACGCGGCAGCGCACCTGGACAGCGTCTGGGCCTTCCTGACGGAGAAGGATCTGTTCGGCGCCAACGCCCTATGGAATGTGAACATCCCCATCGGAACAACTGGCGAGTTCCGCATCACGCGCCAGGGAGGCCCCTACTATTCGGATGACTTCGGCCCCCTGCCCGGCGATCTCTATGAGCCGCTGGGGAAGCCCGTGTGGGCAACCCGCAACGATGAGCACCTGGACACCGACGCGGTGCTCCATTACCGGCACATCTCCGTCACGCCGCTGACCATCGACCGCACCGCACGCTCGGTGTTCGAAAGCCTGATCTGACGAGAGTGAATCCTTCAGCCGCCTCTGCACGGGGCGGCTTTTTGCATCGAAAAGGCCGTGCCCCTTGCGGAGCACGGCCCAATGCGTTCGGGAGATTACTCGCCCTTCACCACGAGATCCAGGGTGCAGCCCTTGTCGAACTCGATGGTGCCCTTGTAGTTCTTGATGTTGCCGGTGACGGTGATGGTGTCGCCGATGGCCAGCTCAGCCGCGCCCTCGCCGGAGAGGCGGTAGCACTGCACGGGCATGTCAGCGATGCCAGCGATCACCATGTCAACGGTGATGTTCTTGTAGTCGGGGCTGTAGGCGGTGGGGATGCCGATGATCACGCCGGTCAGGGTGGACTCGCCATCCATGGCCAGGCCCTCGTCCAGGGTGTAGGCAGCCAGCAGGGTGCGCACGTCAGCGGCGGTGCCGAAGGGGATCAGGATGCAGCCGGAGTCGAACTCGATGGTGCCCTTGTAGTTCTTGATGGTGCCGTAGACGGCGATCTTGTCGCCCACAGCCAGGGTGGCAGCACCTTCGCCCTTCAGGCGGTAGCACATGATGGGCTGCTCGGTCTTGCCGTCGCACACGATGGTGACGGTGATGTTGCCGTACTGCTCAGACCAGGCAGTGTCAATGGCGATGATCTCGCCCTGCAGCGCGGTGCGGTTGGGCATGGCAGCGCCGGCTTCCAGGGCATAGGCAGCGTCCAGCAGGGCAGCCTGGGAGGGGATGTTGCCCATGCCGATCAGCTGGCAGTTCTTGTCGAACTCGATGGTGCCCTTGTAGTTCTTGATGGTGCCCTCGACGGTGATCACGTCGCCGACCTTCAGATCCGCAACGCCTTCGCCGCACAGGCGGTAGCACTGGATGGGCATGTCGGCCAGGTCGCCGATCTGGATGTCAACGGTGATGTTGCCATACTGCTCGGAGTAGGCGGTGGGGATGCGGATAATGGTGCCGCACAGGCGCTGGGGATCCTCCATGGCCAGGCCGTCTTCCAGGGTGTAGGCCAGGGCGACGATCTCCTCATAGGACAGGCCCTCGAGGATCATCGCGGCGGGCACACGGTGGTTGAAGGACACGGACACGGACTCGCCAGCGGCGTTGGTGATGGTACCGGTCAGGACGTAGAACAGTTCCTGGGGGTTCTTCTCATCCACGTCAACGGTGACGGTCTTGTTGTCGTTGACGATGAACTTGATGGTGTCAGAGTCGGCCGTCCAGGTCACGGGGTACTCGACGCCGCCGATGTTCAGCACGCCCACAACCTCGTAGTCCACCATCGTGGTCTCGGGGCTGCTCTTGTACATCATGCGCAGGTAGGAACGGGCGGCAGCCAGATCCGCGTCGGCGGTCTCGGCAAGGCCGATGGCGGCCGTGCAGCACAGCGCCAGCAGGGTCAGCAGAGCAATCAGTTTCTTCATGGTGATGACTCCTTATGTGCGTCAGTCGTGAATGGTGATGTTGTTGAGTGTGAGAACCTTGATCTGATGTCCGCCATCGTAGAAGTCCACAACGCCGCGGACGTCGATGGTCCTGCCAAGGAATGCGTCGCTGGTAATGAGCTTGCCGCTTTCGTCGGTAAGAATGCCAGTGCGCACCATGACGGTCGTGCCGTCATGCTCGCAGGTGAGGGTCATGGCGCCATTGGAGGCGGAATCCTCATTGTCCGTGGTGTAGACGTCGACGACGGTCAGATCATGCATCTCGATGGAGGTTGCCACGGCAAGCTCCGCATAGGGGAAGGTGCGCTCGCTGTCCTCGCCGCTGAGGACCACCGTGCCGCTGGCAAAGGTGGCCGGATCGGTCAGGACGTAAGCGGGCGTATGCCCCTCGGAGAGCAGCTGGATGTTGCCCGGATCCTTGGGCTTCATCATCCTGTAGGTCAGGCCGGACACCTGCCAGGTGCCGCCCGCCTCGTAGTACTGCAGGGTACCGACGATGCGGACCTCATTGCCCACGCCCAGGATGCTCAGGCCCTTGCCGGACAGGCCGTAACCGTAGTACACGGACATGCCGAAGTACAGCCCGGACTCGGGATCGGAGCTCTCCACGTAGACGGCGTTGTTGCTGTTCATGGTCACAACGCCGTTGAAGGCAACCTTCTTGCCGTTGTAGTCGGCGAGGTTGGTGCGCAGCTCGCGCAGGGTCAGTTCGATGGCATCGCCGTAGTAGAAGTCGGGATCCTTCTGGCCGGAATAGACGTACAGCTTGAGGCTGCGCGCCTGATTCAGTGCGGCCATGCAGGTGCTGCCGTAGCGGTTGTTCGCCGTGGAATTGGCGATGCACAGACCATTCTGCAGCAGCTCCAGGTTCAGGCACCGGTATTCCGCGCCCTCCTCGGGCTGGTACCAGACCCAGACCAGGTGACGCTCGCCGGTGGAATCAAGGTTCCAGCGGCCATCGTCCGACTCGATGATGATGGATACGGCATTGGTCAGCTTCTCACGGGTGTAGTCCGCGGCCTTCTTGCCGTATTCCTCGATCTTGCCGGTGATCTCAGGGGTGTTGACGGCAAGGAACCGCGCCTTGAGCACGCCGTTTGCGCAGACGTTCTCCGGAACGATGAAGTGGGTCGTGTCGCCGTCGATGAAGGTCTTGACGGTCGCCTCGGTCTTCACCGTTTCAGAGGCCATGTTCAGCCGCAGCTGCCCTGCGTAGTCGATGGGCTCCGCAGGGGTTTCTGCCATGGCAGGTGCGCACAGCAGCATCAGCAGCAGGCTGAGGAGGAGACAGAGGCTTCTCTTCATGGTGTTCATGTGTGTTCAGCAGCTTACCAGACGGCGAACTCGCACTCGTCCATCGCCTCGGAGAAGGCGTCGTCCAGCGCGGACTCGATGTCCTGGGCGGGCAGGCAGATGGTGATGATGTTGCCAGCCTGCTCGCGGGCCTCGGAAGAGCCGTTGAAGGCGGGGGAGGTGTAGTAGGCGTCCTGCTGCTCCAGGCAGACCTTGGCGGACAGGGCAGCCACATAGTCGCCGCCGTCAGCGCTGGCCAGGAACTCGGCGTACACGGGATGATCCGCAACGCTCTTCAGAACGGGCACATAGCCGGAGGCCATGGAGAACTCAGCCTGGAACTCCACGCTGGTGGTCAGGAACTTCACGAACAGCCAGGAAGCGGCGACCTCCTGGGGATTGCTCTTCTTGAAGATGCACAGGGAGGGACCCTGGGAGATGACCTTGCGGTTGTTGGGGTCAGCCTGGGGGATCACGGTGATGCCGACCTCGAAGGGATAGGTGCCGTCAGCACTCTTGGCGGGACGCTGGTAGGTCGCGCCGGCGGAAGAGCCGATGGACATGTAGGACTTGGTCACGCCGGTGGAGGTGAACAGGCCGGAGGTGTACGCGCCGTACAGGGACTGGGTGGTCAGGTAACCGGCATGATACCAGCTGTGGAAGCGACGGACGAAGTCGCGGTTGGTCTCGTTGTCGAAGAGGAAGTAGGGATCCTCAGCGATGGTGTAGGGGGACTGGAGCTGCTCACACATGGTGATGAACCAGTTCGCCTCGGAGTCGTAGCCCAGGGGGATGGAGTCGCCGTCGATGGCCTTGATCTGGGCGCAGACGGCTTCCAGCTCGTCCCAGGTGGTGGGCACGGCGATGCCATTGGCCTCGAAGAAGGTCTTGTTGTAGTACAGCACCTCGGTGGACTTGGACAGGGGCAGGGTGTACATCAGGCCATCGCCGAACTGGCGGCCTTCGTTGTAGTAGCCCGCGATGAAGTCAGCCTTCTGCTCCTCGGTCAGGCCCATGATCTCGGTGGTGCCGTCGGCACGGGCGATGACAGTAGTGCTGTCGATGTAGCCGTCCAGGGTCTGCACCGCACGGGCCAGGTTGTACATGGCCACATGATCCGGGTAGCAGTAGGCGATGTTGGGCTGGCCGCCAACGGTGATCTCGGTGGCAATCTGGTTGCGCACGTCGTCATAACCGCCAACGGAGGTGTACTGGATGTGGATGTTGGGGTAGATCGCGTTGAACTCAGCGATGTAGGCGTCCAGGACGGCCGTCAGGTTGGAGCCCATGGTGTGGTAGAAGGTGATGGTGACTTCGCTCCCGTCATAAGCCACAACGTCCTCAGCGGACGCGGTGACCATGCCCAGGGAGGTCAGCAGCAGGCACAGGGCCAGCAGGGTGGAGAGGAGCTTCTTCATGTTGTGATTCCTTCCTTCCGTAGTGTGTAGTGGGGTGTATTATGTAAAAGACGGTGAACCGTCCTTTAACCCTTGATACCGCTGCGGCTCACACCGTGCATGATGTACTTCCGCAGGAAGATGAAGACCAGGAACAGCGGGGCAGACACCATGGCGACTGCCGCCATCTGCATGGGGTAATGGGTCTCGCCATTGGCGTCCTTGAGGCTGGCGCCGCGCAGGCCGTTGGTGATCAGGCGCATCTCCTCCGACTTGGTGACCAGTCGCGGCCAGACGTAGGAGTTCCACGCGCCCATCATCTTCAGGATCGTGATGGAGATCAGCGTGGGCAGCGCCAGGGGCACCATGACCTTCCAGAGGTACTTGAAGTCGCTCGTGCCATCCACCTTTGCCGCCAGGTACAGCTCATTGGGGATCTGCATGAAGTTCTGGCGCAGGAGGTAAATGTAGAACACGCTGACCAGGAAAGGCACGATCAGCACCGTGTAGGTGTCCATCCAGCCGAAGGTGTTCACCGTCTGGTAGTTGGTGATGGTGAACAGTTCGCCGGGGATCATCATCGTGGCCAGCATGCCTGCGAAGAGGATGTTCTTGCCCTTGAACTCAAGGCGTGCAAAGGCGAAGGCCGTCAGGATGGTGATCACCAGGGAAAGGATGGTGGACACGATGCCCACATAGGCCGTGTTGAGGAACAGGCGGCCAAGGTTTGCCTCGGTGAAGGCGTTGACGTAGTTGACCAGCTGAATGCTCTGCGGCCAGAAGGTCGGAACGTTCAGGCGGTATTCCTCCGTCGTTTTGAGGGAGGAGATGATCATCCAGTAGAAGGGGAAGAGCACCAGCAGCGCCATGAACAGGAGAAATGCATAGGTGCCGGCGGTCACCAGCATGCGCAGGATCCGGCTGCTGCGGACCTGAGCGTTCGCTCCGCGCTGGGGAGCCGGAGAACCCGCCATCGTGGTGGCGGCAGAATTCACAATTTCTGTCATACTGCACCTCTCAATAATGCACACGCTTCTTGCTGACCCACAGGTTGATGAAGGTCACAACAAGAATGATGCCAAACAGAATGATGGCAGCGGCACTGGCAAGTCCTTCGCGGTTCTTTTCGAGGGAATCGTAGATGAAGCCGACCATGGTGTTGAGGCGGTCGGGATCATCCGGGGGGCCCATCTTCTTATCGCCGAACACGCCGATGATACTGGAATACTCCTTGAAGCCGCCGATGAAGCCTGTGATGACGACATAGGCAATCATCGGGCTGAGCAGCGGCACGGTGATGCGGGTGAACACGCGGCGGCGGGGGGTGCTGTCGATCTTGGCAGCGTCGTAATACTGCTTGTTGATGGACTGCAGGCCACCCAGAAGCACCAGGATCTTGAAGGGCAGCGCGTTCCAGACGATGTAGACCGTCATGACGAACAGGTTCGCCTCGTAGGTCGAGGTGCTGTTGATCCAGGACTGGTGATCAAAGCCGAACAACATGATGATGTTGTTGATGATGCCGTAGGACTCGATGTTCTCCTGCGGGGTGCCCAGGGCCGAACCGATGACATTGAACATGGCGGCGAACACCATGCCGATGGCGATGGAGTTGGTCACATAGGGCAGGAAGAAGATAGTCTGCAGCGTCTTCTGCAGGGGCTTGATGGAGTTGAGCGCCACGGCGATGAGCAGCGCCAGAATGGTGGAGATCGGCACCGTCAGCACACAGAGGATGATGGTGTTGAAGAGCGTGTCGGTGAACTTGGGGTAGGAAAGAACCTTCTCGTAGTTCCACAGGCCGATGGAGAAAGTGGCGCCGCCGGCAGCCTTCATGCCATTGTAGTTCTCAAGGAAGGAGAGCCGCACGGTGTTGACGATGGGCCAGACCGTGAACACCAGCAGCAGGACGATGGCAGGTGCGAGATAGAGCCATGCTTTCCATTGATGCTTGCTTTCTACCATGTCACTTCACCTCGCTGGTGCGGATGCGCATCTCATCCTCGTAACCGAAGAGGAAGACCTTGTGGGGCTTGAGGCTGAAGCGGACGGAATCGCCGGAGATGGCGCTGCGGGCGTCCGCGTCGATGATGGCGCGGATGATGGGGTTCTCCGAAGCCTCGTTGGTGCAGACGATGGACACATCGCGGCCCATGACTTCAACATTGTTCAGCTGGCAGGTCATCGGGCCATCCTTGTCCAGCACGAAGGCCTCGGGGCGGATGCCGACATGCACCTGCTGATCCGCAACGCTGGGGGCGGGCAGGACGGCAGCTTCGCCGATGTAGAGCATCTCATTGTGCACAATGCCGCTGAAGACGTTGATGGGCGGTGTACCCAGGAACTTGGCGACGAACAGGTTCGCCGGGTCATCGTAAACCTCCTGGGGCTTGCCGATCTGCTGCAGCACGCCCAGCTTCATCACGACGATCATGTCGGAGATGGACATGGCCTCCTCCTGGTCGTGGGTGACAAAGACGGTGGTGATGCCGGTTTCCTTCTGGATGCGGCGGATCTCCTCGCGGGTCTGCAGGCGCAGGCGTGCGTCCAGGTTGGACAGGGGTTCGTCCAGCAGGAGCACCCGGGGCATCTTCGCCAGCGCACGGGCAATGGCCACGCGCTGCTGCTGACCGCCGGAAAGCTCGGAGGGCTTGCGGTTCATCAGCTCGTCGATCTGCACCAGACGGGCGACCTGATGGGCGCGCTCAATCATGGCCTCCTTGGTCATCTTGTCCTTGCCGCGCAGGTTCTGCAGGGGGAAGAGGATGTTCTGCATGACGGTCATGTGGGGGTAGAGCGCGTAATTCTGGAACACCAGGCCGATGCCGCGGTCTTCCGGGGACACCTCGGTCACATCCTCATCGCCGAAGAAGATCTGGCCGCCGGAGGGCTTCTGCAGGCCGGAGATCATGTAGAGCGTCGTGGACTTGCCGCAGCCGGAGGGGCCCAGCAGGCCGATGAGCTGCCCATCGGGGATGGTGAAGGTAAAATCGTTGACGGCGACAACTTCCTCGCCGGACTTCTTGTCCCGGCTGGGGAAAACCTTTGTCAGATTCCTCAGTTCGATTTGCATGCGTGCGTCATTCCTTTCGTTTTGCGCGGATCAATGCAGGGGCACAGGTTCAGTATACCGAAGACGCGGCCTTTTCGGCATGCGCCTTTTTCTTGTACTCGAGCAGCTGCTCATGGGTATCGAAGATCATCTGGCTGGCCAGATCCACCGCCACGGTCACGGCCATCCGGTCGTGCAGCAGCGCATTTTCCCGGCTGACGATGAGCAGGATCACCTGCGCGATCAGCAGCACGGCGGTGATCAGCAGGAACACCGGGCTGCCGATGCCGCCGATGATGAACACGAGGGACAGCGCCAGGGGCATGGTTTCCACGGCGTACTTGCCCAGCACCGTGCGGATAAACAGCGCCACGTGGCCCAGGCGCACGCCTTCTGTATGCATCAGCCCGATGCCGAAGATCTTCTTGCCGATGGTCTGTCCGTCGCCCAGCAGCAGCGGAACGGCGAACTCCAGCAGCAGGAAGGACGCCAGCAACCCCAGGGACACGATCAGCACCGACAGCGTGCTGACCATCTGATAGGAGTGAACCGCCTCTGCGTCTGCGGCGATGGCCGCGTTGGCCGCGTTCATGGCAGCCAGCTCTTCGGGCGTCATATCTGCCTGATCCTTCTGCTTCATCTCGCTCGTGATGCCGTATTGCGTGCCGATGCGCTCATAGGCCTCCGAAACGATATTCATGTGCTGATCGTAGCCGGTGATCAGCGAGATGACCAGGAAGAATCCCGTGGCCAGCACGACCAGGAGAATTGCGTCCAGCAGAAATGCCGAGGCCCGCTTCCACATGCTGGCCTTTTGCAGATCGGAAATCATGGCATCACCTTCCTCTGAAGATGTATATCGTATATCTTGTGGAGCGTACATATTATTATACACGATTGAGCGCCCAAAATCTACAGGAAAACGCGTGATTCCAGAAAAAATGATTGGATACATTCACAGGTTCGCAATCAAGGAAGACAGCACGCTCCAGTCATCGCCCTCGAACTCATAATGGCGGGCGTGGGGCGCTGCATGCGGATAGAGTGAGGGATCTGCTGCGGCCTGTTGGGCGGGCGTCAGGGCTGTGTGCATGAATAGGGTGGCCATACCAGCAGCCTGTGCGCCGGCGATATCCGTTTCGCGGTCGTTGCCGATCATCAGGCATTTTGATGGGTCGAGACTGTAAGTGCTGGTGAGCGCGGCAAAGAAGCGCGCATCGGGCTTGCGGCAGCCGTAGTCAGAGGACAGCAGCACGCCATCGAACTGCGGACCCAGACCGAGGTGGCGCATCTCGTATGCGGTGAACACGGCCTGCGCGTTGCTCAGCAGCCAGAGACGGAAGCCATGCTCGCGGAGCAGCCGGAGTGCCTCCAGCACGCCGGGATAGATGCGGATATATTCAATGGAAGAAATCCGGAAGAGCTGCGCCGCGTTCACGCCCAGGGCGTCGGCCTGATCGGTGATGCCGCCTGCGCGGAAAAGCTCCGCCATCACCTGCTCAAAGGGGATGTCGGGGAAGCATTCATAGCTCTGCCCGGCCCTGGCCTCACGGGCCTGCATCGCCCGCTCGAAGGCTTCGCGCAGGGAAGCGGCGGTGTGATGCACGCCATGGAAACCGAAGTACAGCGCCGTCTTTTCCCAGACGGATTCGCTTTCCTCTGTGTGGATATCAACGAGGGTGCCATAGAGGTCGAATACAAGGTCGGTGAAACGCATGGTGCAGCCTCCTGTGGTTTGCTGCGTTCATTATAGCACAGAAAGCGCGTCGCTGTGCACCATTTGCGAAAATCTCCTGTGGGAATTGACGGCAGCGGCCCGGGTAGGGAATACGATCCTCCGTGACGCTCTTTCTGCCAGACGAAAACCGCGACCGGAATGAAGCCGGACGCGGTTCTGTTATCATGATGATCATATTTCATCCGTCACGAGGATCTCCTCAATGGGAACGTTCAGAATGGCAGAGAGGGCAACGAGGTTGTCGATGGTCGGCAGCGTTTCGCCGTGCTGCCATTTGTAGATGGCCTGGGGCGTGGCAAAGCCCAGCATGCGCTGGAGCTGGCGGACTGTCAGCCCGCGCGCCTGACGCAGCGCGGAGATCCTTTCGCCTGTCAGACGCATATTCACAACAGGGAGTTGCATAGCATATCCTTTCCGGCAGTACCGGCGGATGTATCGCCGGCAGCCTCGCGTATTGGTGGGAATAACCGTGCAGAGAAGATAAGTGTTGGGCGTGTCAGGCGGCTGCGGAGGCGATAACGATGTCATCCTCGCGGTGCATCCATGAAAAAAACCGCCCGTCCTGCATCGGACGAGCGGCATACAGATACAACGATCCCGTGCTCAGGGGAGAGTCCGGGGGCGTTGGGTATCTGTTCCATCCGGATACAGGTACGTCAAAACAGGATGCAGCTGTTCAAGCAGCATCAGGGCACACTTCACTCGCATTGCAGCGCAACGTACCATATTGATCATCCCGGATTCTCCTTTCTTTGAGATTTCTCTGACAGTATAGCACAGAATTTCCATTTTGTCATTCTACTGTTGGTATAAAATTTTCGTTACCGCGTATTCCTGCGAAAAAAGAAAACCGGCAGATCCTTTCGGAACCTGCCGGTTTATGGCGCAGAGTCTGGGATTTGAACCCAGGGTGGGGTATCAGCCCACACACGATTTCCAGTCGTGCGCCTTAGACCACTCAGCCAACTCTGCATCTTCAGTTGTGTGCTGCGGTGGGTCATCCGCAACGATGATTAGTATATCGCAAATCCAAGTGCCTGTCAAGGGGGAAAATGAAAAAAGTTGAAAAATTTGTGGATCGATCTGATCGGAAAGAGGCAGATGCCCAAAGAGGGACATCGGCCGCGGTGAATCAGCTCCGCTGCGCATGGCAAGCCAATATTTCCGCCAGACGGCCACAGGCGGTTGACCTCGCGGGGAAAAGCATGTAGAATAGGAATATATCAACCCGAAAGGGGATTTCGCAATGGATTTGTTTGACCTGATCGGCCCGGTGATGATCGGCCCCAGCAGCTCGCACACGGCAGGTGCTGCGCGTATTGGCCTCACAGCACGGATGCTGTTGGGCGAGAAGATCGTGCGGGCGGAGATCGGCCTGCATGGCTCTTTCGCAAAGACTTATCATGGCCACGGCACGGATCGCGCCATCGTCGGCGGCCTGCTGGGCATGCCCGTGGATGACGAGCGCCTGCGCGATTCGCTGCGTATCGCCCGGGAATGGGGAATGGCGTACTTTTTCCACGTGGTGAGCATTCGCGGTGCGCATCCGAACACGGTGCGGCTGAGCATCACGGGTGAATCCGGCGCGGTGCTGAATATGGAGGCGGCTTCCGTGGGCGGCGGCAACATCGAGGTCCACAGGCTTAACGGCCTGCAGGTGAACTTCACCGGCAAGGAGAACACGATGATCATCCGTCATGTGGATATCCCCGGTGCGATTGCCAATGTGACGGGCGTGCTGGCCGGCAAGGGCCTGAACATCGCCAACATGCAGGGTTACCGGCGGGAGGCTGGCGGAGACGCGATGATCGTCATCGAGCTCGATGGTGTTCCCGGGGAGGATACGCTGGAGGGCATCCGGGCGCTGCCCTGCGTGCAGGGTGTGACCTTCATGCGCCGCAGAAGCGACCTATGATGGTCTTGCTGAAACGGATACTGACGTCTCTGCAGGATGCTGTCTGGCCGCAGAAGGTGCAATGCCTGCTGTGCGATGAGTATTCGCATGGCCAGTGGCTTTGCCAGGAATGCGCTGAGGCGATGGACCGCCTGCGCATCCGCCGTCAGGACGAGGAAGTCCGCAGCGCCTACATCTACAAGCATGGTGCACGCGAGCTGATTCATGCGCTGAAATATGACGCGCTGCGCCCTGCGGCGGAGGTATTTGCGGGCGCGATGGCGGAGATTGTGCGCGAGATGGTGCTGCCGCCCGATACGATGCTGACCTGGGTCACGACGACGCGAAAGCGGCGCCTCACCCGCGGCGGCGACCACGGAAAGGAACTCTGCGCGGCTGTGGCGCGGCGGCTGGACATGCCCATGCGGCAGACGCTCATGCGCGTCCGCAGCGCCAGCACGCAGCGCGGCCTGAGCGGACAGGCGCGCCAGACAAACCTCAGGGGTGTGTTTGTATGCCCGGAGGAGATCCGTGTGCCGGTGCTGATCGTGGATGACGTGCACACCACCGGAGCGACGGTGCGCATGTGCACAGAGGCGCTCCTGGCTGCAGGCGCTCCGGCAGTATATGCCGTGACAGCGACGAGGGTCCTGAGCCGCGACGGCAGCGAAGATGAAACAGAATTACCACGAAAGGCGGATGAATATGGACTATACGCTGCGGGAATGGGTTGGCCTGGCCCGGCTGAACGGCAGCATCTCAGAGGCAGCCGTGACGATACAGGCGCGGGAGAGCGGCGTGACGCCCCAGAGCGTGAGGGCGATGATGCGCCATCACCTGATGTGCATGAAGGACGCGGTGCAGAATGGCCTGGATGAGAAGCTCCGCTCCGTGACCGGGCTGACCGGCGGGCAGGCTGCGCATCTGCTGCAGCGGCTGCGCAGTGGGCAGAGCCTGTGCGGAACGCTCCTGGGCAAGGCGGAGACTTACGCGCTGGCTACGGCCGAATGCAACGCCTGCATGGGCAAGATCGTTGCGGCTCCCACAGCGGGTGCGTGCGGGATCCTGCCCGGCGCGATCCTGGCAATGATGGAGGAGCGGGGCGTTACGGAGGATCAGGCGGTGGAGGCCATGTTCGTCGCTGCGGCGGTGGGACAGTCCATCGCCACGCAGGCGAGCATCTCCGGCGCAGAGGGCGGCTGCCAGGCCGAGTGCGGCGCTGCGGCGGCCATGGCGGCAGCGGCACTGGTGTACCTGGAAGGCGGCAGCCCACAGCAGAGCGCAGACGCGGCCGCCTTTGCGCTGATGAACCTGCTGGGCCTTGTCTGCGATCCCGTGGGCGGCCTGGTGGAGGTGCCCTGCGTGTATCGCAACGTCGGATCCTCCGGCGTGGCCTTCACGGCGGCGGATATGGCGCTTTCGGGCATCTGCTGCCCCATTGAGCCGGATGAGGTCATCCTCGCCATGAAGGAGGTCGGCGACGCAATGCCCCCCAGTCTCCGTGAAACCGGCGAGGGCGGCTGCGCGGCCTGCGAGAGCATCCGCGAGCGGCTCAAGATGATTCAGGAGAGGGCATGAGGCATGCACGCTGAAACAGAACGCCTCGTGCTGCGCTCGTTCACAGCGGAGGACCTGCCTGGCTTTACCGCGCTGATTACCAACGTCATGGCCGGTCCCTATGCTGCCTATGGCGATCCCTTTCCGACGGATGAGGCTGGATTGCGGGAGCTGCTGTGCTTTCTGGCAGGCACGGAGCAGTTCTTTGCCGTGACGCTGCGCGATGATGGCCGCCTGATCGGTATGTTCAGCCTGAACGAAACGGGCCGGGAGGGCGAGCGGAACTTCGGGTTCTGCCTGCACTCGGCTTATCATCATCATGGCTATGCACGGGAGGCGGGCAGGGCGTTGATCCAGTACGCCGCGGAAACGCCGGGCCTGGATCACCTGATATCCTTCACGGCGAAGTTGAACGTGCCGGCTGTCGCTCTGCTGCAGGCGCTCGGGTTCGTCATTACAGGCGAGACGGACGACGTATCCTTCGCCTGTGATGAGCAGGGACAGCGCATCCGCTATGTTTCCTGTACCTGCATGAAGCAACTGATCTGACGGAGGCGGTGCTGATGGCACGGTTTGATGTTTTCTACTACGGGGATGTTGTATGTACGGCGCATCCGATCAATCCGCGCCGGGTATTGCAGGAAGCAGGCGATGAATTTCTCGCCCTCGTAGCCGAAACAGGCGATGAAGACGTCCTCACGCGGATCTATGGCGATTCGCTGGTGCAACGTATGATCGACATTGGTGTAATCCGCCGCTGCGGCGATGACATCGTCTTTGACACGCCGGTGATCATGGAGGATGACGCTGAGACGCTCACTGGCCTGTTCCGCGGGGAAGCGGAACGGCTTGCATCCATGCTGGCACACCATCGCGAGGAGCTGTATGCGCTGGTACGCACCATCCGCAACGGCTTTACGGAGGCGGTCAACCTTTATCACATCCTGTGCGGTATGGTGCTGGATGGCAGGATGTTCGACGACCTGTGTGCCAACGGGACGGTCGCTGTCAGCAGGCTGCATCCCTCGGGCATGGATTATCTGATCATCCTCTACGAGCGATGCGAGGCGCTGGACCGCCTGTCCCGTGGGCTTCTGTGCTCGTGGAACAGGCTGATCGGTGCAAACTGCGTGCTGCAGTCCTTTGGCGATGCAGATGGTGACCGCCACGATTTCTACCGGGCCTATCGCCTGCAGGCGCTGACGCGTGCCGAGGGGCAATTCGCACAATGCGCGCTGCTGCCACCGAAAGAGGAGCTGCTGGACGCAGCCAGGAGCCTTGCGCTGACGGGCAGCTGCGCGCCGCCCATGCTGCGCCTTCTGCAAAAGTTCGGCTATGCGGGGGACGGGCGCATCATCGTGCCGGTCTTCCGCCAGGAGGATGAATCGGTTGTGAAGGCGGTGCACGCGCTGGTGCGGGAAACGCTGCTTCAGCCGATGACAACGCTGCTGCAGCATTGCGAGCTGGATCTGACTGCCGTGCGCCATGGTGTGAACAAGGCGGAGATTGCCAACGAGCTGTATCACATCCTGTTCGGGCAGATCAATGAGGCCCTTGTGTCCCTTGGCGTGGTCGCGGAACCGGCGAGCCACCCTAGCGAGGGAAGGTATCTGAAAAGCATCCAGCTGTGCTGACATGGATTCGGAGGAGTGCTTATGCAAATGAAGAAATTCAAGGTCGCCTTTATCGGCGCCGGTTCCATCGGCTTCACCCGGGGCCTGCTGGCGGATCTGCTGTCCGTGCCGGAGTTCCGCGAGATCGAAGTCGCCTTCATGGACATCAACCCGCGCAACCTGGACATGGTGTACCAGCTGTGTCAGCGGGACATAGAGGCCAACGGGCTGAACATCAGGATTCAGGCGACCCTCGACCGCCGCGAGGCGCTTGCAGGTGCCAAGTACGTCATCGACTGCGCACGCATCGGCCTGCTGGACGCCTTCGAGCTGGACGTGAACATCCCGCTGAAATACGGCGTGGATCAGTGCGTGGGCGATACGCTCTGCGCCGGCGGCATCATGTACGCCCAGCGCGATATCGCCATGCTGGAGGGCATGTGCCGGGACATCCGCGAGGTGGCGGCGCCGGGGTGCATGCTGCTGAACTACACCAACCCCAACGCCATGGTCACCTGGTACTGCAACAAGTATGGTAAGGTGCCCACGGTGGGCCTCTGCCACGGCGTGCAGGGCGGCCATGCGCTGATTGCAAGGGCGCTGGGGTACAAGCAGGAGGAAATCGACATCGTCTGCGCGGGCATCAACCATATGACGTGGTACCTGTCCGTCAAGCACAACGGCGAGGAGCTGAACGGCAAGCTCCTGGACGCCCTCATGGCCGACCCGGAGATCGCCAAAACCGAAAAGGTGCGCATCGACATGATGAAGCGCTTCGGCTATTTCTCCACTGAGTCCAACGGCCACCTGTCGGAGTATGTCGCCTGGTACCGCAAGCGCCCTGACGAGATCAGGAAGTGGATTGACCTGGGCTGCTGGATCAACGGCGAGACCGGCGGCTATCTGCGCGTGTGCACCGAGGGCCGGAACTGGTTCGAGACGGACTTCCCGAACTGGCTGCGCGAGCCCCCGAAGACCTACGCGTCGGACAAGCGCTCCCAGGAGCACGGCAGCTGGATCATCGAGTCCATCGAGACTGGGCGCGTCTACCGCGGACATTTCAACGTGGTCAACAACGGCTACATCACGAACCTGCCGGATGACTGCATCGTGGAAGTCCCGGGCTTTGTGGATACCTTCGGTATCAATATCCCCGTGCTGGGCGATCTGCCTCTGGGCTGCGCGGCCTGCTGCCAGAGCAACATCACGGTTCAGCGTCTGGCCGTGGAGGCAGCGGCTCACGCGGATATCAACCTCCTGCGTCAGGCGATGATGATGGATCCGCTGGTTGGCGCGGTGTGCAACACCGAAGAGATCTGGCAGATGGTGGATGAGATGCTGATCGCCCAGGCCGAGTGGCTGCCCCAGTACGCAGAGGAGATCGAGCGCGCCAGGGCCCGCTGGGCCAAGGCTGAAGCCGACGGCACGCTTATTCCGCCGATCGTGACGGAGGGCGCAGCCCGTCTGCACACCAAGACCGTTGAGGAAATGGCTGCCGACCGGGAAGCCGCCCGCAGGAACGCCGCCGAGGCCGACAAGGCCAAGGATCGCCCGGCGGAGAAGAAGATTTACACCACCGGAAGGTGAAAAGGGGGGACGCCCATGGCCTCACGCATGATGCATCTTGCTGCAGCTGTTCAGTTGCTGCCGGAGCTGCCGCAGGGGATGGACGTTCCCCGCTTTCTGTCCGGGGAGATCATGGTGGACAGCGCCCCTCATGAGCGGCATGCGTCCCATTTCCTGACACAGCTGGACGGTCGGAAGACCTACAACGTCGCGCGTTTCCGCGCACAGTTCGGTCATCTGCTGCAGTCGGACGCCCTCGTGCTGGGGTACTACCTGCACCTGCTGCAGGATCTGGTCTTCCGGGACTACACGTACCATGAGCTGGGCTTCAACCCGCGCAAGCCCGGGTATCTGGCGGGGCTGCACAGCGATTATCGCCGCCTGAACCGGCTGCTTGCGGCGCGCTATGGCCTTTCGCCGGACTTCGCTGTACCGTCGGACGCCGCGCCACTGACGGCCATCGCGGCCTTTGACATGGCGGGGCTGCCCGCGGCGCTGGCGGAGGACTTCGCCCTGCCAGGCGCAGCGGAGGCCTTCTTCTTCACGGAGGACATGGCCGCTGCCTACATCGAACGCGCGGTGGCCAGGTGCCGCAGCGAGCTGCACGCCCTGCAGAACGGCCTCCCGCTGACCGACCCGGCAGACTGGACATGGCAGCTCGATCCCGTATGACACGAAAGGGGAGAACACGATGGACAGGAAGCTCCTTGCACTGCGGATGCAGCGGCAGCATCTGACTGACCCGGTGGACGAGGCCGGCTACGATGCGCTGTACCGGGACATGCAGCCCGGCCTGAACCTGTACTGGCACGGCTTCGGCCAGCCGCCGGAGCTCACCTTCCGCGCGGACTTCGACGACGTTGCTTACAACCGGGAGCGTCTGGCGGACAGGCGGCTGATCAAGGGCCGCTTCGCCGGCGGCAACCTGGGCTGGATTGGTGAGGAAGATCTGCCGCTCTTTGCCGCCCTGTACCGCAAGCCCATCAAGGGCTTCATGACCGACGTGCAGCAGACCATCATGACGCTGATCGAGCGCATGGGGCCGCTCAACATCCAGCAGATCAAGGAGGAGACGGGCTACCTCGTCAAGGTTATCACGCCTGCGCTACATCGGCTGCAGGAGGCGTTCCTGCTCTATGAGGATCAGTTCGACGGCGAATGGGACCGGGCGTGGTACCGCTTTGAGGAGATGTTCCCGGAGGTCGAACTGAATCGATTCTCCCGCGAGGAGGCCATCGACACCGTGCTGCAGCGCTTTGCGTACCGCATGGTCTGGTTCGACACGAAGATGGCCAAATCGTTCTACAGGCTGCCGGAGAAGGAGATCAAAGTCGCCTGCGCCCGATTGGCAGAGCGGGGCGTGTTCACCGCTCACGGGGGCGGCTTCCTGTTGACGGCTGACCTGGCAGAGCTTGCCGCCCTGCCGGAGGACGCGCCTCTGCCGCCTGTGCGGGCCTTCCACCGCAACGACTTCCTCGTCCGCGCCCATGAGCATGAGCTGAAAAACCGCTTCAAGCCCCTGTACGATGCGCTGCCCTACGACCATGATCCGCAGTACTATGTGATGGTGGAGGGCAAATTCCGTGCGCTGTCCGTGGGGCACTTCCGATACGGGCCCTATGAGATACACGATATCGTCTGCGATTCGCCGGACATGTGGGCGCACAAGGATGCCATCTGCGCCGCTGTCCTCCGGGAGAACGAGGGCAGCGTGATCCAGCGGTTCATGGGACAGCCGATGTGACAGAAAACGACCGCCTGCCATCAAGCAAGCGGTCGTATTTCATTTGAGCATTTCGATCCACCCGTCGCCCTCGCGCTCGTACCAGATCTCGTTCACGTCACCGTCCAGGTATACACGGAAGTACAGGTCCATCCCGTCCACCATCTGCCCGGCGCGCATCTCATCGATGGTCATCCAGCTGATCTCGCCCTCCTCGGAGGAATGCAGCTCGCCCTCGTATTCCGTGGCGGTGTAGAGCAGCACCAGATAGCGGCTGCCGTCGTCCTTCATCCAGCTCTTGCTGCCGATGAGGCGGGGATCCAGCACCGTCAGGCCGGTTTCTTCGCGCATCTCGCGCACGACGCTGTCCACCAGCGATTCGCCCGGCTCCACGTGCCCGCCGGGGAAGGTCAGCCCGCCCCAGTTCGGATCAACGCGGTTCTGCACCAGGACTTTACCGTCGGCGCGGCGCAGCATGCACATGTTGGTCAGTTCAATTGGATAAGCGCGTCCCATGAAGGCCCCTCCTCACAGCTTCTTGGCGAACCAGATCGTCCGGCCCATTTCGCGGAAGCCGTTCTTCATATGCCAGGCGAGGCTGATCATGTTGTCCAGCTCGCAGTCGCTGGCGAATTCGGTGCAGCCGAGGCTCCGCGCCCATCCTTCGCAGGCGGAGAGCAGCGCGCGGCCCGTGCCTGTCAGGCGGTGCCCCTCGGCCACATAGATGCCCTCCAGGAAACCCACGGGTGAGGTTTCGCAGCCTTCCACATAGTCGTGCCGCAGCTGGCACTGGGCAAAGCCGATGGGGGTCTCACCATCAATGGCGAGGAAGCAGGCGGCCTCGTTGCTGGCGGTCAGCACGGCGAACTCAGCGGCCAGCTCTGCCGGGTCGTGCTCCCACATGCGGGCGGCGAGGTTGCCGAGAACTCCTGCCTCAGTGGGAGTGGCCTTCCTGATAAGCATGGGATTCACCTCACTGTTTCTGGATGACGAAGCACTCCGGCGCGCCGGGGCCGGCGTTGAGGAAGCGATGCTGCAGGACGTTGAACTCCTGCGGACGGAGGGTCGCCAGCCAGTCCATCAGGGCAAAGCGCTCGCGGTCGCCCTCGGCGTGGCCGGGATAGGCGCACACGGTGCACACGCCGCCCGTCTCCAAAAGAGCTAATGCTGCGCTGATGGCCGTGTGCGTCGTCTCCCAAAGGGTGGTGACGGACTTGTCGCCCCCGGGCAGCCAGCCCAGGTTGAACACGGCGGCGTGCACGGGGGTGTGGACGCGTTCAGCGATGTGCTGATGTCCCTCTGCGTACAATTCGCACCGGGAAATGACCCCGGCCTCGGTGAGGCGGGCGCGGGTGCGCTCCACAGCGTCGGGCTGGATGTCAAAGCCGATGACATGGCCCGATTCGCCCACCAGCCCGGCAAGCATAAGGGTGTCATGCCCGTTGCCAAGGGTCGCGTCGATGACTGTGTCGCCCTCGCGGACGACCTGGTGCAGCACGTCGTGGGCGATCCAGCGGGCGCTTCTCAATTCGTAGGCCATATCACTTGAGTCCCTTCAGCTTGCGGACTTCCACGTCCGTCAGGCGGCGCCACTGGCCCAGCGGGATGTCGTGGAGCTTGATGGTGGCAAAGCCCGTGCGGCGCAGGTTCAGCACATCATGGCCGATGGCGTTGATCATGCGGCGCACCTGGCGGTTGCGGCCCTCGTGGATGGTGACCAGCAGCACCGTGGCGAAGGTCTCTCGGCGTACCAGACGCACCTTGGCGGGGGAAGTCATGCGGCCGTCGTCGAGCTTCACGCCCGCGCGGAGGCGGCGGAGCTCCTCGTCGGTCACAAGGCCCGTGCAGCGCACATGGTACTCCTTGTCCACCTCGCGGGAGGGATGGAGGAGCTCATTCATCAGGTCGCCGTCGTTGGTCAGCAGGATCAGGCCCTCACTGTCGAAGTCCAGACGGCCCACAGGATAGAGGCGCACAGGGTAGTCGCGGAACTTGTCCATGACGGTCGCGCGGCCCTCAGGGTCGGAGACGGTGGTCACCTCTCCCATGGGTTTGTTGTAGGCGAGGTAGTGCTTCTCTTCCTCAAGGCGGCAGAGCACGCCGTCCACGGTCACCTTGTCGCAGCTCTCGTCCACCTGCACGCCCATTTCGGTGATCACGCGGCCGTTGACGGCCACATGTCCTTCGGCGATCAGCTTTTCAGCATTGCGGCGGGATGCCACGCCGGAGAGGGCCAGGTACTTCTGAAGACGCATCATATCGGATTACTCAACCTTTCTCGATTGGTAGATAGAAAAACAGGAGGCTGGCGCGCATGAGCAGGGGCTTCACGCGCTCTTCGGGGTCGCGGGTGAGGGCCATGCGGTCCAGGCCCGAGAGGATGAACCCCAGCCGCTCGCACAGGCGGCACAGGGCGGGGTTGGCGTCGGTGGCAGAAATTCTGAGGCCGTGCAGGCCGCGCTCCTCACAGAAGAAGCCGCACTGGCCCAGGAGCGCCGTGGCCACGCCCTTGCGCCGCCATGCGGGATCCACGCGCACATCAAGCACCTCTGCCCAACCGCTGGGATGGGTGGTCACCGCCGCGCTGCCGATGTACTTACCATCTGCAAAGGCAGCGAAGAATGCGCTGGCGTCATCCTGCGTGATGATGGCGGGATCCGCAAAGGGGACGGGCAGGAAGGTGCGCCACTCGGCCTTGGGCATGGGCAGGTAGTCCAGCTGAAAGCCAAGGCGGCTGATCTTGAGATGGACGGCTTCGCCCACCAGGGCGCGATCCGCAAAGGGCCGCAGGTCGCTCAGCTCCTCCGCGCTGAGCTTGCGGATGGTCAGCATGGCGCATACTCCTTTCCAGCGGCCAGGGCGCACAGGGGCGTCGAAGGCCGCGTGTATCGTATGTGTTGGTGTGGTTGTTTACTCCCAGCGGGCGATGCGGCCGCCGCTGATCCGTGCGCGGAGTTTCTTCTTGGGGTTGACCAGCACGGGCGTGCCGGTCAGCAGCAGCATCGGTGCATCGGAAGGGGAGTCGCCATACCCGGCAGATGCGTTCTTGTCGATGCTCAGGTTCTGCTGCTGCAGCCAGGCGCTGATGCGGGCGACCTTCTCCTCGCCCTTGCAGTTCTTGCCGACCTTACCCGTGTATTTGCCATCTGCGACTTCGCAGCGGGTGCAGATCACATCGTCAACAGGCATGAACTCCGGCAGGACGCGCATGTACACGTCGCTGGACGCGCTGACGACAACGATGCGGCAGCCTTCGTCGCGCATGCGCTGCATTTCAGCCACACCTTCGCGGAAGAATCGGGAGGACTGCACATCGCGGAAGAAGTCGCGGGCGATGGCGTCCATCTCATCCACCGTGTGCCCGGCAATGAAGGAGAGTGAGGTCTCCTTGGCCGCGCGGCCTGTGGCGGGCTGCAGCTTCCAGCGCAGGAAGGCAAAGGCGGCCTTCAGCAGCTGCACGCGGGGCGCGAGGCCGCGGCGTACGCAGTACAGCAGGTAGGGCAGGATGGAATCGCCCCTTGCCAGGGTATCGTCGAAGTCGGTGAAGACAAAGGCGGTCGGGGTACTCACAGCGGACACTCCTCATTCAGCGGGCGATGGGTGTAACGGCGCTGGCCGGACTTCATCTCAGCCATCAGGTGCCCCTGGCCCATCAGCTTGTACTTGTAGGTGGTCAGGCCCTCCAGGCCCATGGGGCCGCGGGCGTGGATCTTGCCTGTGGCGATGCCCACCTCCGCGCCGAAGCCGTAGACGAAGCCATCAGCAAAGCGGGTGGACACGTTGTGGTACACGCCGGCGGAGTCCACCCGGGTCATGAAGGCCTGCGCGGCGGCCGTATCGGCGGTGACGATGCAGTCGGTGTGGCCGGAGCCGTAGCGGTTGATGTGGGCGATGGCGGCGTCCAGATCGTCCACCACGCAGATGGAGAGCGTGTAGTCCAGGTATTCGGTCTCCCAGTCGGCTTCCGTGGCGGCTTCGACGGGGATGATAGCGCGGACGGCCTCATCGCCCAGCAGGCGGACATTCTTCGCCTGCATGGCAGGCAGCAGCGCCGGGAGGAACACTCCGGCGATATCGCGGTGCACCAGCAGGGTCTCCATGGCGTTGCAGACGGCGACATTCTGCGCCTTGCTGTCCACAGCGATGGACACGGCCATGTCAATGTCAGCGGCCTTATCCACGTAGACGTGGCAGATGCCGTCGGCATGCCCCAGCACCGGGATGCGGCTGTTGTCCATAATATAGCGGACGAACTCGTTGGAGCCGCGGGGGATGATCAGGTCGATCAGCTCGTCCTCGCGCAGCATGGCGGCCACGTCCTCGCGGGTGGTCAGGAGCTGAGCGAAATCGGCGGGCAGCCCGACGGATTCCGCAGCCGCGCGCAGGCAATCGCACAGCACGGCGTTGGTGCGCAGCGCCTCGCGGCCGCCCTTGAGCAGCACGGCGTTGCCGCTCTTCAGGGCCAGGGAGGCGATCTGTACCAGCGCGTCGGGGCGGCTTTCGAAGATCACGCCGATCACGCCGATGGGGCAGGCGACGCGGTAGAGCTGCAGACCCTCGGTCAGCTCACACGCGTAGGTGGTCTTGCCGATGGGGTCGGAAAGGGCAGCGAGGGCAATCAGGCCGTCGATGACGGCTGCAAGCTTCTCCTCGCGGAATTTCAGGCGGTTCAGCAGAGGCGCGGCGAGGTTCGCGGCGGTGGCTTCGACCACGTCTGCCTCGTTGGCGGCAAAGATTTCGGCCTGGCGCGCTTTCAGCGTGTCCGCCATGGCCAGCAGGGCGGCATTGCGGGCTTCCAGGCTCGCGGCGGCAAGGGTCAGCGCCGCCTCACGGCTGGCTGCCGCCATCTGATGAAGGTCTTTCATAATCACAACCTCCTGTGCATAATATCACAGCATGCATTATAGCATGAAAAAGAGGGACTTGCAATGTGAAATGAAGTATGCTATAATCAAAAACCGTAAAAGTGCACGCGAAACCCGCCAGACCATTGCGTTGAAGCGGGTGAAGGGAGGCGAGGACGTGCCGCATCAGAAGGGAACCAAGTCCGTGGCTCAGAATCGCAAGGCCTGGCACGACTACTTCGTTGAGGACAGGTACGAGTGCGGCGTGGCGCTTTTCGGCACGGAGGTCAAGAGCATCCGGCAGGGGCGTGTGAACCTGAAGGAATCCTGGGCCCGCATCCGCGATGGCGAGATCTGGGTGGAGGGCATGCACATCAGCCCCTACGAGCAGGGCAACATCTTCAACCGCGATCCCATGCGCCCGAAGAAGCTGCTCATGCATAAGCAGGAGATCCGCAAGCTGGACAGCCTGGTGGCCCGTCAGGGCTTCACGCTGATCCCGCTGGAGGTCTACCTCAAGGATGGCCGGGTGAAGGTGCTGCTGGGCCTGTGCAAGGGCAAGGCGGAGCACGACAAGCGCGACAGCGCCGCCAAGCGGGACGCGGACAGGGAGATCCGCCGCGCCATCCGCCAGCAGAATCGATGAATTTTCACCGCAGGCGTGGGAAATCGCTTCCCGTGCCGCGTTGAAGAGTCCGCACGGCGCACGCGCTGTGCAAAGCGGAATGCATGTCAGGCATATGGGGCTGATCCGGTTTCGACGGGAGTTGTCGGGGACAGGATAAGCGAGCCGTGGACCCTGTACCACGTTAAAACGGGGAAAAAAAGTAACTGACAATAGCGATTTCGCTTTCGCGGCCTAAGTGCCGCGACGTTGGCCCGGCCCGCCCGTGTGGCAGGGTACCAACGTAATAAAGCACGGGGAACGAGCGCATCTAAGCTTTGCCATGCGTCCGTAACATGAAGCTACCGCGCGCCCACTCTTGTCTGTGGGCGTGGGCGCGCGGGAAATATGAACCACAGACTGCGCTCGGAGAAGGTTCTGTTTGCGAACTTTCGGACAGGGGTTCGACTCCCCTCAGCTCCACTGAAAAAGGCGGATCGCGTCGGCGACCCGTCTTTTTGTGTTAAGTTAGGAAATGCGCTTGCACATAGGTGCAGACCTGATCGAAATCCTCGACGCCACGCAGGGTTTCGACGCCTCCCTTTGCGGCGAAGCCGGGCAGGCGGCGGTCCTTCAACTGAAGGGAGCCGGTGTTGCGCCACTGATCGGCGGCGGTCTGTGTGAGGATGAAGTCGGTGGCGCGCAGGTTGATCAGCTCCTGTTCATCGCCCCAGCGGCGGCGGACATACAGCTTTGCGCCCAGAAAGTGCAGCGTCGGCTTCTGCAGCCAGCCGAGAATGGCGTGGATGCCGAGGACGCAGGTGATGCTCAATATGGCACGGCATGTGATGGCCGCGTCGTGATAGTAAAGCTGTGTCACAAGGCCGGCAAAGAGCAGCAGGAAAGCCCAGCCGGGCAGGCAGCTGATCAGGTGCGGCAGATACCGCACGCGGACGGTCAGCGTGGGGTGGTTGTCCATGTCGTCGCCTCCTTTACGGCTCATTCACCACGCCCACGAAGAGCGGCAGACCGCCCGCGCCGGTGATGACGAACAGGAAGGGCCTGTCCAACACGAGTTCTACGACCTCGCGGTGCTGCGGCATGGCAGACCCGGCCAGCATCATCACGGTGTAGGCGGCGGCCTCGCAGCCCTCCTCGTCGATGGCGACGCGGGCGTCGTGGCGCACCTGAGACAGGCTGATGGGAAGACCGGAATCCGACAGGGGCGTAAAGTCCGCCGCATCTGCATCGAACACCTCTGTTACGCCCAGGGCCTGCAGTGACTGGGACAGCTCCAGCTGGCTGGATACGTCGAACTTCGGCACGCTCAGGTGCAGCTCCACATAGCGGTTGTTGCGGATTGCGCTGGCGTCGAGCATGAAGGCGAGGGCCTCCGCGTCAGCCAACAGGTCGTCGACGGACACGCCCTCGTCTGGCAGGATGAACCACATCGCGCCGCCCTGATCAAAGCTGCGGTGAGCAGCCATGAAGCGCTCGCCCCAGTAGACGTTGTCTTCGGAGACGGAAAGCATGAAATCGCAGGTCACGTCCCCATCAGGGGTGTGGAAGACGGCGGATGACGTATTGCCCTCGTAGAATGTATCAGACCAGCGGGCGCTCAGGGCCACGGTGCTGGCGATGGCGACGGCTGTGTCCGGCGGAAGAGTGATGCTCTGCACCTGCTCAGTCAGCAGGCCCAGGGTGTTGTCGTTCAGCCAGCGCTGCAGGGCCGCGTTCAGCTCCGGGCTGCCCATTTTCCCACGGTAGACGGAGGCGTAGTAGCCGCCCGCGAGGTTATCGACGGTCTCCTGACGGAAGGGGATGTCCTCGTTCAGCCACAGGGACGTGGCCAGCGTGCGCGTCATGACGCCATCATTGCGGTAGTTGGCGTTCCACAGGTCGCTGGCCTGCTGGCGGAGGGATGCGATGTCCTCCTGCCCCAGCAGCGAGAGAATCTCCTCACGGGTTTCGCCGCCGGTGGTCTCGGCAAGCATCGCCAGGGCCATGTACAGGCTCATGGGGGAGTACACGCGGTTCTCGCCGTCGCTGCCGGTGAGGACGGCCTGCGTGGAGGCGGTCAGGAAGGGCGTGAGCGTCTCCGCCGAGGGGATGTCGCGCCGCTGGGTGTTGACGCTCTCGTGCCAGGCCTGGTAGGCATCGTCATCCAGGAAGAAGCCGAACGCGTCGGTGGCGGGGTACGGTACCGTGTCGGGCTGGTCAGGGGCCGCCACGAGCAGCTCCTCCGCAGCGGCCGGGAGGGCCATCAGCAGGCAGAGCAGCAGCGCGATCAGCCGGATGATGAGTTCTTTACGCATGATGTATCTCCTTTCATGGGGCGTTCATATATAGAGACGCGCCATGGGAGGAAAACGTTCCCGTAAATCACTGAAATTCTTCGTGGGACATGTGCATGTAGCTGCGCACCTCGTTCCACGGAACGACAAAGCCCGCGCCATGGCTGCAGAAGACGGAGTCCGGGGAGTCGTCCGCGCAGGGGTTGTAACCGCTGGCCTCGACGATGGCCTGCTGCTCTCGGCAGGGTGCGTAGCGGCTCATCCACACGCGCAGCGCGCCACGGCCGTGGGTCAGGGACAGGAAGTCCTCCTGCCACGGCGCGAAGACGGCGTAGGGGCATTCGCCCCGCAGGATAACGCTGTCTTCCTCATATTCGGGCACGTCCACGTCGGCCTGCAGGCGGCTGAGTGCACCGGCGAGGCTGCCGTACATGTCCGCCGGTGCGCGGAGGCTGAAGCCCGCCACGGGCTCCAGCAGCACGGATTCGGCATGCATCAGCGCGTTGCGGATGGCGCGGTAGGTGGCCTGGCGGAAGTCGCCGCCCTCGGTGTGCTTGAGATGGGCGCGGCCGGTTAGCAGCTGCACCTCCACGTCCGTCAGCGGCGCGCCGGTCAGCACGCCCTTGTGCTGCTTCTCGCTCACGTGGCCGGCGATGAGCCGCTGCCAGTTGAGGGAGAGGGTGTCCACGTGGCACAGGCTCCGGAAGGTCACGCCGCTGCCCGGCGTGGTGGGCACGAGCCGTACGTGACACTCGGCGTAGTGCCGCAGGGGCTCGTAGTGGCCCACGCCGATGGACGGCGCGGCGATGGTCTCCCGGTAGAGCACATGGGTGGGGCCGAAGTCCGCTGCGAAGCCGAAACGCTCCTGCAGCAGCTGGCGCAGCACCTCCAGCTGGATGCGCCCCATGACATGCACGGCGATGTGCCCCTGGGTTTCGGTGACGGTCAGCGTCGGCTCCTCGTCCTCCAGGATGCGCAGGGCCTGCATCATCCGGAAGGCGGGGATGGCCTTCTCGTCCCACAGCACGTCCGCAGCCATCATCGGCTCGGTGCGGAAGCGGGTGTGCTCGTCCATGCCGACGGCGTCGCCGGGCCGGATCCCCTCCAGCCCGGGGATGGCCACGATGTCTCCGGCAAAGGCTGTGTCCACCGGGCGGTACTTCTCGCCGTGGTACGCGCGAAGCTCGTTGACCTTCTGCCCGCCGGGAAGCTCGTCCTTCACCCGTAGCGTCCCGGAGAGGAGCTTGAGGAAGGTCAGGCGCTGGCCGCCTGCGTCGTGGCGCACCTGATAGCAGCGGGCGGTCAGCGGCGCATCCGACTTTCGGTCGGTTTGCGTGATGGCGGACAGCACCCGCAGGAACTCCGGCACGCCCTTGCCCTCCAGCGCCACGCCGGCCATCACCGGGAAGACCAGCCGCTGGGCGACCTGTACTTTCAGCGCATCAAGCCAGATGGAATCCTCGCAGCCCGTTGAAAACAGCCGCTCCAGCAGCTCCTCGTCCCGCTCGGCAATGGCCTCGGCTTCCTCATTGGAAAACCGACTCTCGGTCTGATAACGGCGCAGATCGAGCATGTCCGGGGAGAGGCGGCTGCGCATCTGGCGGATGACGCGGTCCGGGTTGGCGCCAGCGCGGTCGAGCTTGTTGAGGAAGACCATCACCGGCACGCCATACTCCCGCAGCAGCTGCCAGACGGTCTCGGTGTGGCTCTGCACGCCCTCGGCGCAGGAGACGATGAGCACCGCGTAGTCCATGACCGACACGGCCCGCTCCATCTCCGTGGAAAAATCGACGTGGCCGGGGGTGTCCAGCTAGTAATATGTGTCGCCCTCCAGCTGGAAGGAGGCCAGGCCGGAAAAGATGGTGATGCCGCGCTGCTTCTCCAGCTGGTGGGAATCGAGGAACGCGTCCTGATGATCGACGCGCCCGACCCTGCGGATGGCCTGGGTGTGGTACAGCACCCGCTCGGAGAATGTCGTTTTGCCCGCGTCCACGTGGGCGAGGATGCCGATGGTCTTGCGCATGGGGGATGCTCCTTTGCATTCACGATGATGATATGATAGCACAAGTTGCGCGACGGGGCAAGGTGTGCTATAATCGGGGTTGACTGATCTGCGAACGGGCACGCAGCCATTGCGGAGGCTTGGCGGAAGCAACGTCCCCTTGCTGGACGCAGGACGCGCGATATGTTACGCTGTTCCAGAGGTGATGAACATGATGGACAATCAGGCGATCGGCGCGAGCCTTGCGCACATGCGCCGCTACTACCGCATCACGCAGGACGAGCTGGCTGCGCGCCTGGGGGTGTCGCGGCAGGCGGTGTCCCGCTGGGAAACCGGCGCCGGGCTGCCGGATGTGGCGCAGCTGATGCGGCTGAGTAAGATTTATGGCGTGACGGTGGACGACATCCTGCGGGGCAACGGCGCCGCTGTGGCCAGGCATGGAACCATTCTGGCGGATGATGCGCGCGAGCCGCGGCGGGTGGTGGTCATCGGCGCAGGCCGCTGGGGCTGCTTCCTGGCATGGTATGCCGCGCGCATCGGCCATCAGGTGACGCTGGTGGGTCGCAGGGAGAGCGAGAATTTCCGCGCGCTTCGCATCAGCAGGACAAGCGGGTGCCTCACGCTGCCGGAGAGCATCACGCTGTCGGATGATATGACCTGTGCGTCGGAGGCGGACTTCCTGCTGATCTCGGTACCAGCACAGCAGCTGGCGGCCCTGGCGGGACAGCTGGCTGAGATGGAGCTGCGCGGGCGCACGATCGTGCTTTGTATGAAGGGTGTGGAAGCCTCCACCGGCAGGCGGCTGACGCAGGTGATCACAGATGCGCTGGATCACTCCAACGAGGCAGTGGTCTGGGTCGGCCCGGGGCATGCAGAGGAATTCCTGCGTGGCGTGCCGAACTGCATGGTGATTGATTCGGCCGGCGAGATGGCCAAGCAGGCCGTGATCCGCGCCTTTTCCAGCGATCTGATCCGCTTCTACTATGGGCGCGATCTGGTGGGGAGTGAGATCGGCGCGGCGGCGAAAAACGTCATCGGCATTGCGGCTGGTATGCTGGATGGCCTGGGGCTGACGAGCCTGAAGGGCGCGCTGATGTCCCGGGGCACAAGGGAGGTGGCGCGGCTGATCGTTGCCATGGGCGGCGATGCGGCGTCTGCCAGCGGCCTGTGTCATCTGGGGGACTATGAGGCCACGCTCTTTTCACCCCACAGCCGCAACCGCGCCTTTGGCGAATGCTGGGTGCGGGGCGAACGATTCGGCAGCCTGGCCGAAGGGTACGCGACGGTGCGTGCGCTCAGGAGCCTGGGCAAGAGCCATGGCGTGGAGCTGCCCATTTGCGAAACGGTTTACCGCATCCTGTACGAGGGAACGGATGCGCGGCGAAGCCTCGACAGGCTCTTCGCCCGCAGCCTCAAGGACGAATTCTGACGGAGGAACCACATTATGAAACCCATCTGCACCAAGACGCTGACCACCCGAAGGCTGATCCTGCGCGCACCGGAGGTATCGGACGCTCCGTCCCTTGTGGCGGCGGGGAGCCTGCTCATGTCCGAAAATGACGCCCGTGTGCGCCTGAGCGAGATGGCCTCGGAGGCGGCGCATCCCCTTGGCTTCCATTGGGTCGTTGCGCTGGACGGCGTGGCGGTCAGCCGCATCAAGGGTTGGGAGGTCAGCCCCTTCAACGGCTATGTGCAGCTGGGTTACGATATCGCGCCGGCTCTGCGCGGCAAGGGGCTGATGACCGAGGCGGTGGGGGCTGTTCTGCGCTTCCTGTTCGACGAGGCGGAGGCGAACCGTGTTTACTGCTCCGTGCGGGCTGAGAACATTGCCTCCTACCGCGTGTGCGAAAAGAACGGCATGCAGCTCGAGGGCGTGATGCGCCAGCACTATGCCCGTCAGGATGGCGGCTATGATGACGTGCGCATCTACGGCATTCTCCGGGACGATATGAAGGAGGACTGACCGATGCTGGATGTGGAGACCATGCTGGCCATGCAGAGCGCCCTGCAGGAGCGCTACAGGGGCTGGTGGGAGCCAATCGAGCCTGCCCGGGGGCTGAACAAGCTGATGTGGATGATCGGCGAGGTGGGCGAGGTCAGCCAGATCCTCAAGCGCAAGGGCGCGGACGCTGTGATGAACGACCCGCAGGTGCGCGCGGACATGGTGGAGGAGCTGTGCGACGTGCTCATGTTCTTCAGCGATGTTCTCCTGTGCTACGGGATCACGGCGGAGGAGTTTGAGCGCGCATACCGTGCGAAGCATCAGCGGAACCTCAGCCGCTGGAAAGCGCCGGAATAACGTGAATACGCACGGCGGAGTCATCACGGGGAAGTGAAACTCCGCCGTTGACTTTGTGCTGCGATGGCGGTATAATAGCGTCAATGGCTTTCCCATGAATTGCTGTCTGCAGGAGCATGTCCTGTTCGAGCGTGCCATGTGCGTGGCCCCACCTTCACGGTATCTGGGAGGGCTTTGCCGCAAGCGTGGCGGGAAGTAAGGAGGCAGAAGCTATGAAGCTCTCTTATGCGGGCATTCAGGACGTCCGCGGGTACGAAATGATCGGCGTGAAGCTGCCGAAGTTTGACTGGGAGCACATGGTCGCTTCGACCATGGAGAACCCGGTCTGGGTGCACTTCGGTGCGGGCAATATCTTCCGCGGCTTTATCGCGGGGCTGCAGCAGAAGCTGCTCAACGCGGGCGAGGCACAGAGCGGCATCATCGCTGCGGAAACCTTTGATTACGACATCATTGACCGCATCTATACGCCCCACGACGCCATGACGCTGATGGTGGCCCTGAAGCCCGACGGCTCCACGAACATGGAGGTTGTCGCCTCCATTGCAAAGGGGCTGAAGGCCAGCTGCGATTGCGTGGCGGACTGGTGCTGCCTGGCGGAAGCCTTCCGCAATCCTTCGCTGCAAATGGCCTCCTTCACCATCACCGAGAAGGGCTATGCCGTGAAAACGCCGGCAGGGGAGCTGGCGCCTGTCGTCATGGCTGACATTGAAAACGGCCCTGTGCAGCCGCGCCACGCGATGTCCATCGTGGCGGCGATGCTGCTGCAGCGTTTCAATGCAGGTGCTCATCCCATTGCCCTGGTTTCCATGGACAACTGCAGCCGCAATGGCGAAAGGCTCCGCCAGTCCGTGATGACCATCGTCAACGGGTGGGTGGAAAGGGGACTTGCAACGCAGGCATTCGCCGATTATGTGGCGGATGAATCCCGCGTGTCCTTCCCCTGGACGATGATCGACAAGATCACCCCCCGCCCTGCGGATGTGATCCGCGATCAGCTCATCGGCTTGGGTGTGGAGGCGATGGAACCCATCGTCACCAGCCGCAACACCTACATCGCGCCCTTTGTGAACGCGGAGGTGCCGCAGTATCTGGTGGTGGAGGACCGCTTCCCCAACGGCCGCCCGGCGCTGGAGAAGGCTGGCGTTTATATGACCGACCGCGAGACCGTCAACATGACCGAGCGCATGAAGGTCACCACCTGCCTGAACCCGCTGCACACCGCGCTGGCGGTGTATGGCTGCCTGCTGGGCTATACCTCCATTGCTGAGGAGATGCGGGATCCGGAGCTGGTCAGGCTGGTGCGCGCCATCGGCTACACCGAGGGACTGCCCGTCGTGACGGACCCGGGCATCATCAAGCCCCGCGCTTTCATCGACGAGGTCGTCCGGCAACGTCTGCCCAATCCCTTCATCCCCGATGCACCCCAGCGCATCGCCACGGACACCTCCCAGAAGGTGGCCATCCGCTACGGCGAGACCATCAAGGCTTACATCGCCAGCCCCACGCTGGATGTTCACAGCCTGAAGGCCATTCCCCTGGCGCTGGCGGGCTGGCTGCGCTATCTCATCGCAGTGGATGACAAGGGCGGGGAGATGGCTGTTTCCTCCGATCCGCTGCTGCCGATGCTGCAGCAGCAGCTGGCGGGCGTGACCCTCAGCCATCCGGAATCCCTGGAGGGAAAGCTGGAGCCGATCCTGAGCAATGCCAACATCTTCGGCGTGGACCTGATGTATGCGGGGCTTGGCGAGAAGATCATCGGCTATGTCCGTGAAATGCTGGGCGGCGTGGGCGCTGTCCGCCGGACGCTGAAGAAGTACCTCGCGTGATCGCATTCAAGGCTGCCTGTGCTTGCAGGCGGCCTTTTCTCATAGACGCCTTCAGCGTATGCAAAAGCAGGAATTCACACCATGAACGGCGAAGATAAACAAGGTTATGTCAATGGCGGAAAGGTGGCGACAGGCGAATGCCGGGCTGGCTGTACAAAGCAATTCTCTGGGCGGCGACGATCTGCCTGATGGGGGCGATCTTCATCTTCTCGGCCCAGGAAGGCCCGGCGTCAGATGCGCTGACGCAGAACGCCGTGGAGCCTGTCGCGGAGCTTCTCGCGGCTTTTCAGCAGGGGACGGAGGCAGCCGTGCAGACGCTGTGCTACATCCTCGGTACGCTCCTGAGGAAGGGAGCGCACCTGCTGGAATACGCGCTGCTGGGTGCGCTGATCCATCTGCTGCTGCGGGCCTACGGGGCGCAGCGGGGTTGGGTTGCGATCCTCATTGCCACCCTGTACGCCGCCACGGATGAATTCCATCAGACCCTTGTGCCCGGTAGGCTGGGTACGCCCACGGATGTAATGATCGACGCGCTGGGCGCGGCGGCGGGCGTGCTCTTCACGGGCTGGATCATCAGAATCAGGAGGAAGAAACATGTACACGATCTTTGATCTCTACGACCTGGAACATACGCTGGCCGCAGACTACCTGCGCGGCTTCACCTATCCCTGGGAAGCCCTGAAGGGCATTAAGGAGGAGATCCTGCGCATCGGCGCGGCCCTCGATGCTGCGGAGTATGAAGAGGTTGCCCCGCAGGTGTGGGTGCACCGCACGGCCACCGTTGCCCCCACGGCGTACCTTGGCGCGCCCTGCATCATCGGCCCGGAAACCGAGGTGCGCCACTGCGCCTTCGTACGCGGCAGCGCGCTGGTGGGCGCGGGCTGCGTGGTGGGCAACAGCGTGGAGCTGAAGAATGTCATCCTCTTTGACAAGGTGCAGACCCCCCACTATAACTACGTCGGCGACAGCATCCTGGGTTACCGCAGCCACATGGGCGCGGGATCCATCACCTCCAACGTCAAGTCCGATAAGACGCTGGTCACCGTGCGCGGCGCGTGCGAGGCGATCGAAACAGGCCTGAAGAAGATGGGTGCGATGCTGGGCGATGATGTGGAGGTCGGCTGCAACAGCGTGCTGAACCCCGGCACGGTCATCGGCCGCAACAGCAATGTGTACCCGCTCAGTTCCGTGCGCGGCGTGGTGCCGGCAAACAGCATCCATAAGCAGAACGGCACGGTGGTGACCAAGCGATGATCCGCCCCATCATGAAGGATGTGCTCTTCCTCTCGCAGTCCTCGGAGGAGGCCACCAGGGAGGATGCAGCCGTCATCCGCGACCTTGTTGATACCCTGAACGCCCACCGGGACGGCTGCGTGGGCATGGCTGCCAACATGATCGGCGTGCGCAGGCGTATCATTGCCGTATGCCTGGGTCCGATGGCGCTGACGATGGTCAACCCGGTCATCGTCGCAAAGCGCGGCGAGTATGAGGCCGAGGAGGGCTGCCTGTCGCTGACGGGTGTGAGGAAGTGCCGCCGCTTCCGTGATATCGAAGTCAGTTACCTGGATGCGAGCTTCCTGCCCCGAAGACAGAAGTACACCGGCTGGATCGCGCAGATCATCCAGCATGAGATCGACCACTGCAACGGGGTGATCATATGACCCTGCGCATCCTCATCGACGCGGACGCATGTCCCGTGGTGCGCGAGGCGGTCGACATCGCGCGCAGCCGCGCACTGCCGGTGACGCTGCTGTGCGACGAGCACCATCTGCTGACCAGCGACTGGGCTGAGGTGTGCTACATTTCCTCCGGCGCGGATGCGGTGGACATCGCCCTGATGAACCTCTGCCGCCGGGGCGACGTCGTCATCACCCAGGATTACGGCGTGGCCGCCATGGCGCTGGGCAGGGGAGCTTATGCCCTGCACCACACCGGCAAACGCTACACCGACGACAACATCGACCTGATGCTCATGGAGCGCCATATGGCCAAAAAGGCCCGTCGCGCCTCCGGCAAGCATCATCTGCGCGGCCCTGCCCGGTTCACCGACGATGACCGGCGACGCTTCCGCGAGGCCTTCTCCGCCCTGCTGGACGAGGCCGAACAGCACAAAACGTAACAGGAGGGGATTCCCTTGAACATCACACAGACGCTCTGCCATGAATTTGGTGTGCAGCCCTGGCAGATCGAAGCCGTTATCAACCTGCTGGACGAGGGCGCAACGCTGCCCTTCATCGCCCGCTACCGCAAGGAGCAGCATGGATCGCTGGATGATCAGCAGCTGCGCGACATTTCCGACCGCCTGGGTGCGCTGCGCAACATCGAGCAGCGCAGGAATGAAATCAGCGAGAGCCTCAGGAAGCTGGAGGTCTGGTCGGAGGCGCTTCAGGCGAAGCTGGATGCTGCGGCCACCATGTCCCAGCTGGAGGACATCTACCGCCCCTATCGGCCCAAGCGCCGCACCCGCGCCAGCATCGCCAGGGAGCGTGGGCTGGAACCGCTGGCTGCAGCGCTCCTGCTGCAGGATGCGAAGTTCATTCCGGAAACGGAAGCAGCCGCTTATGTTGATGCTGAAAAAGGCGTGCCCACGGCTGAGGACGCACTGCAGGGCGCCATGGACGTCATCGCTGAGATGGTCTCGGATGATGCAGCCCTCCGCGGCCGCCTGAAGGATTATTACCACCGTGAAGCCGTCGTCGAAACGCGCCTGGCCAAGGATGATATCGAAGATACGGTGTACACCATGTACCACGACCACCGGGAGCCCATGCGGATGATGCCGGGCCATCGGATCCTCGCCATGGATCGCGGAGAGAAGGCCGGTGTGCTGAAGGTTTCCATCGCTGTGAATGTGGAGCTGGCGCAGCGCATGTGCCGTTTCGGCCGCGTGGCGAAGGTGGCGGCGCCGTCCACGGATTATGTTGCCCGGGCCTGCGATGACGCCTATGTCCGGCTGATTGCGCCCTCGCTGGACACGGAGATGCGTGGGGAGATGACTGACAAGGCACAGGCTGCGGCCATCCGCGTATTTGCGCTGAACCTGCGGCCTTTGCTGATGGCCCCGCCTGTCAAGGGGCGCGTCACCATGGCGCTGGATCCCGGCTATGCGCACGGCTGCAAGGTGGCGGTGGTGGATGAAACGGGCCGTGTGCTGGATACGGCGGTGATCTATCCCGTGCAGCGCGGGCAGAGGGCACTGGAAGCCGCAAAGGCGACCGTCGCGCAGCTGATCCGCCGCCATCATGTGACCCTGGCTGCTATCGGCAATGGCACAGCGGGCCGTGAAACCGAGCAGTTCTTCGCCGAGCTCCTGCATGAAACCGGTCTTTCTGCCAGCCTTGGCTACATGGTGGTCAGCGAGGCGGGCGCGTCGGTATATTCCGCCTCGAAGGCTGCGGCAGACGAGTTCCCGCAGTATGAAGTGAACATCCGCTCGGCCATCTCCATTGCCCGCCGCCTGCAGGATCCCCTGGCTGAACTGGTCAAGATCGACCCCAAGGCCATCGGCGTGGGTCAGTATCAGCATGACCTGAAGGCTGCGGAGCTGGATGCAGCTTTGGCGGGCGTGGTGGAGGACTGCGTGAACGCGGTCGGCGTGGATGTGAACACGGCTTCTGCGGCGCTGCTGTCCTATGTGGCGGGTGTGAACAAGACCATCGCGGCCAATATCGTGGCCTACCGCGAAGAGAATGGTCCCTTTGCCAACCGCGCACAGCTGAAGAAGGTGCCCCGCCTGGGCCCGAAGGCCTTCGAGCAGTGCGCTGGCTTCCTGCGCATCCCCGGCGCGAAGGATCTGATTGAAAACACCGGCGTTCATCCTGAGAGCTATGCCGCCGCAAAGGCGCTGCTGAAGACCTTCAGCCTGACTCCCGCGCAGGCGGTGGGGAAGATCGAAGCCCTGGCGCAGCAGCATGGCTTTGCGGCACTGGCGGCAGAACTGGGCGTGGGCGAACCCACCCTGCGGGACATCGCTGCCGAACTGAACAAGCCTGGCCGCGATCCCCGCGACGAGCTGCCCCAGCCTGAACTCCGCTCGGATGTGATGCACCTGGAGGACCTGAAGGCCGGCATGGAACTCAAGGGCACCGTGCGCAACGTGACGGACTTCGGCGCTTTCGTTGACATTGGCGTGCATCAGGATGGCCTGGTACACATCAGTCAGCTGCGCAGCGGCCGGGGCGTCAGGCACCCCAGCGAGGTCGTCCGCGTGGGCGATATCGTGACGGTGTGGGTCCTTGAAGTGGACGTGAAGCGCAAGCGCATCAGCCTGACGATGCGCAAGCCCGGCAAGTAAAGGAGGAAATCTGCAATGAAGAGGATCATCTGCATGCTTCTGACGCTCTGTGCCCTGGCGGGGTTGACTGCCCATGCCGAGGAAACCGCACCCCTGACCGGTATGACAGCCCAGCAGATCGTGGATGAGATGCGCATCGGCTGGAACCTGGGCAACACCTTTGACGCCACGGGCTATACCGCCCCGGACATCTACAGCCACGAAACCAGCTGGGGCAACCCGGTGGTTGATCTGGCGCTTATCCAGCGCGTGAAGGATGCGGGCTTCAACTGCATCCGCATCCCCATCACCTGGTACCGCCATATCTCGGACGATGGCACGTTCACCATCGATCCTGCCTTCATGGCCCGCATCCGCGAAGTGGTGGACTATGCCTACGCCTGCGACCTTTATGTCATCATCAACATGCACCATGAGGATTGGCTGAATACCAAAACCATGGACAAGGATTACGAGGCCATCGGTGTGCAGCTGGCTGCTGTGTGGGGGCAGATCGCAGAGGCCTTTGCGGATTACGATCAGCACCTGATCTTCGAATCCATGAACGAGCCGCGCATGGCTGGCACGAGCGTGGAATGGAACGGAAGCCGTTCGGGCTTTAATGCGGTGAACTACCTCAACCAGGTCTTCGTTAATACCATCCGCACCGACGCCAAGGGGTATAATGGCGAACGTGCGCTGATGATCCCCGGGTATGCGGCTTCCAGCAGCTCTGCGGCCATGGCGGCCATCGAGATCCCCACCTTCGGCGACCAGCAGGCGGAGAACATCATCATCTCTGTTCACTGCTACAGCCCCTACGACTTCTGCCTGAGCGACAAGCAGACCACCTTCGACCCCAACAACAAGGCGCACACAAGCTCCATCGACACGGTGTTCAGCAACATCGAGAAGCTCTTCCTGGAGAAGGGGATTCCGGTCATCATGGGTGAAACCGGCGCGACGAACACCGGCAACAACCATGACGCCCGTGCAGCCTGGGCCTACTATATGGGCATGAAGTCCACGGCCTATGGCGTACCGATCCTCATCTGGGACAACGGCAACAACCAGGTTTCCGGTGGCGAGTGCCATGTGTGGGTGCGCCGCGCCATCAACGAGAAGCTGCGCAGCCAGCGCACGCCGTACCCTTATCCCGAGGTGCTTGAGCAGCTCTTTGCCGGTGCTGCCTCCTGTGAGCGGGGTTCCGGCCGCCGCTCCCTGATGCCGGAGAAGTCCGCCCTCAACGGCACGATCCTGTGGGGTAATGTCAATGGTGCGTTCCTGAACGGCGCGGGCGTCAGCTTTGCCAGCAAGGCAGAGTGGTATGCGGCCAGCCGTACGATCGCCGTGATCTTCACCGGCGATGGCACGCCCAGCCTCCACCTGAAGACGAACGGTCAGGATGTGACCGTCAGCGTTGAGCCTGACCGCGTGGACAACATGGGCACACAGCGCGTCGCATGGTTCAGCATGGGCAAGGTGATGTCTGCCTGCGAGGCAGCAGGGATCGATGCAGCGATGATCAGCAGCGTGAGCATCGTTGCAGAAGGGACTGCTGTCGCATACGAACTGTGCTACATCGGCAAATAAATCTTATCTGCTAAGGGGGATTCACAGCTGCGAGAACACGACGATGCGCGCACTGTGAGTCCCTTTCATGGCTATGCAGGTGGATTTGAACGAAAAATCTTTCTGAGCCTGTAACAGTCGATGCAAATTCAGCATAATTAATTGCTGAAAAGTGGCAAATAATATTCTGAAGGAGAAATGTAGCGTGTTCCACAAAAGGCTGAAGCAGGTTCGCGAAGCATGCAATATCTCTCACGAGCAACTGGCGCAGACGATGCGCGTTAGCGTCAGTTGCGTGAAGCAATGGGAGGAGCCGAATTCCCTCGCACCGAGTATTGAGCAGTTGCTGTGCATTGCATATCACTGTAACGTCGCTGTCGATTATCTGCTGGGCTTTTCAGATCAGATGAGGCCTGATATCCGCACCAGTGAAGAACAGTCAGAGGGAAACGCGCGCACCGGGCGCGAAGCGGGGGCAAAAGCGAAAAAGCAGAAATCCGGCAGAAAAGCGCCGGAACCGGTCACAGAGGTGGAATACCCTGCTGTATCCGATGCCGAACGTGCAAGGATTGCCGAGCTGAATCAGCCACGCCGGCAAAGCATCCCTGTTTCGCTGCTCAGCAAGCTTTGCAGACTGGAACCCGATGAGCTTGAAATGACCGAGGCGTTCATCGACCAGCTCAGAGACGCACGGGGAGAATACTACATCATCAACTGACAGAAAAAGCTGCACTCCAGCGAAGAGCCGGGTGCAGCTTGTTTATTTGGCGCAGGCCTGAACAAAGGCTCTGAAGAGTTTCAACTGGTCTTCTCCGCCGCGCTGACGCCACATCCGTTCGGGGTGCCACTGAACGCCCACGCAGAAGGGGAGCGTTGCATGTTCGACGGCTTCAACAACGCCATCCGGGGCTGTCGCGGTAATCCTCAGACCCTGCCCGGGATCCCGCACAGCCTGATGGTGGTGGGAATTGACCAGCAGCTTTTCACCGAACATATCCCGCAGCAGGGAGTCCTCGGAGAGCATCACCGGGTGGGATGGATGGCAGGACGGCTGCTTCTGCCGGTGGGCGATGCTGTTGGGGATTTCATGGGCCAGATCCTGATGCAGCGTTCCGCCAAGGGCCACATTGAGCAGCTGAATGCCGCGGCATATGCCCAGAATGGGTTTTTCCCGGGCGATAAACGCGCTGCAGACCGCCATTTCGAAGGCGTCCCGCAGGGGGCTGATATCGCCGCAGTCCCAGCGCTGGAACTCACCATACAGGGCGGGATCCACATCGTCGCCGCCGGTGAGGAGGAGCCCGTCAAGCATATCAGCATAGCGGGCGATGGTGTCCGCATCCTCCGTAGCAGGGAGGAGCAGCGCAGCGCCGCCTGCCTGCGCGATGGATTCGGGATAGCTGCGGTTCATCTGCAGGATGAGCGCATCTGCGGTAATGCTGCTGGTGACGCCGATGATGGGTTTCATACCGCGTCACCTCAGGAGCGAATCTGGTCGATGAGCTTCTGCACGTCCTTTGTCAGGCGCTTCAGCTCCGCATTGGAGAAGGCATGAGCAGTCTTCGCGACGGCCTGGAGGCTGGAGATGGCGCTCATCAGGGCAGCATAGGCGCTCTGCTGGGTCTGGGCGCCCTGGCTCTGGGCAGCCTTCTTCTTCACATAGGGCACAGGCTGCGCAACATGGAGCCATTCGCCGCTGATCAGATCGAACTCGCTCCCGGAGTAGGGGCAGTCCACGCGCACGCCATAACGCTGGCGGAGCGTTTCCACAAAGGCCTCCGCCTGATCGTGGTCGCCATGGTTGACGAAGATCTGCGGGGGCGTCGGATGGAAGCCGTCCATCCAGCGCAGGAGGCCGTTCTTGTCCGCGTGCCCGCTGACGCCCTGAAGGGTGGCGATCTCAGCGCGGACGATGATCTCTTCGCCCAGCACCTTGACCTCTTTCTTGCCATCCTGCAGCTGGCGGCCGAGGGTGCCGTTGGCCTGGTAGCCCACGAAGAGCACCGTGCACTCGGGCCGCCAGAGGTTGTGCTTGAGGTGATGCCGGATGCGGCCCGCATCGCACATGCCGGACGCGGAGATGATCACGCCGGGGATCTTGCTGGCGTTGAGCCGCTTGGATTCGTCGGCGGTAACGACGGTTTCCAGCTCGGGGAAGGAAATGGGGTTAACGCCCTGCTGCATAACGGCGCGGGCGTCCGGATCCAGGCACTCGGTGTCGCACTGGAGGAAGACGGCGGTTGCCTCGTTGGCCAGAGGGCTGTCCACATAGACGGGGAAGCCGTCGTGCCCGTGAACGAGGCCGCGCATCTTGATATCGCGGATGATGTAGAGCATCTCCTGCGTGCGCCCCACGGCGAAGGAGGGGATGAGCAGGTTTCCGCCCCGGTCCAGCGTGCGCTGGATCACATCGGCCATCATGGGCGTGGGATCGATGCGGTCGGCATGCAGGCGATCGCCGTAGGTGGATTCAACAACCACATAATCCGCTTCGCGCACGAACATGGGGTCGTTCAGCAGGGGCTGGTTGATGTTGCCCACATCGCCGGAGAAAACGATCTTGCGGGTCTCATCGCCTTCGGTGAGCCACAGGGAAACAGCCGCGCTGCCCATCAGGTGGCCCACATCGGTGAAGGCGACGCTCAGGCCCTCGTCCACGCGGATCATGTCGCCATAACCGCAGGGGCGGAAGTTGCGCAGCAGCTCGTTCACATCATCCATGTCATAGGCGGGCTCCACGGGTGGCAGGTTCTTGCGCTTGTTCTTCTTCGTCTGATATTCCGCATCGCTCATCTGGATGTGCGCGCTGTCGGCCAGCATGATGGTGCAAAGATTGCTCGTTTCACGCGTGGTATACACGGTGCCGCGGAAGCCGTCGCGCCAGAGCTTGGGCAGCATGCCTGTATGATCGATGTGCGCATGGGTGATGAACACGTGCTCGATCTGCTTGGCACTTACGGGCATTTCAGCGTTTTCATATACGTTTTGTCCCTGCTCCATGCCGCAGTCTACCAGCAGATAACGCCCCGGCATCCACTCGATCAGCGTCTGGCTGCCGGTTACTTCGTGGTTCGCGCCCAGGAATGTGATCTTCATACGATCTACCCCTTTCACGTTCAGATCTCTGTATATTCTATTGTATCCCAACTGATGTCATGTGTCAAAGGGCAATGCAGAAATTTGCTGCAAATACAAAACAGACTCTCGGTCTGTAATTGCCAAACAGACCAGACGTCTGGTCTGGCGTGTCAAAACAGACCGGTAGTCGGACGATGTTGTGGCGTATATGAACTGATACGCAGGAAATACAAGGAATTTGATCTCCTGCGACGAATAATAACAAGGTTACCATATTATAGTGGTCAGAGCCTGGAGGGTGAATCGATCATGAAGCGACTGTTCAATGATTGCTGGGAATTCGCAAAGCTGCCCAATGGAAGCTGCCTGTCTGATGCTGCGGAAGCTCATTGGCGCCAGGTCGATCTTCCCCACGATTTTCTCATTGAGGACCATCATGCCCTGTACGAGAATACAGATGGCTGGTACCGCCGCGAAATCGACGTGCCGGAATCTTGGCTTGGCAAGGCCGTGTGGCTGCGCTTCGATGGCGTATACATGGACTGTGACGTGCTCCACAATGGGGAGCATGTCTTCACGCACCACTATGGTTATACCTGTTTTGACGTGCCGCTCAAGGGGCTGAAGCCGGGGCTGAACATGCTGCATGTGCACATCCGTCATACCAGCCCAAACAGCCGCTGGTACTCCGGCGCGGGGATCTTCCGGGATGTGACGCTCCATGTGGAAGCGCAGCGCCATGTCGTTCCGGATGGAACCTACATCACGACCAGGGCGCTTGATAACAATGACTGGCTGCTGACGGTGGAGACCGAGCTGACCGGTGCTGATGACGGTACGCCAGTAGTTCACCGCCTGCTGGATGGGGACGAGGTCATCTGCACGATGGCGGCCAGCATCGAAGGTAACGCTGCCCGCGCGGAGATGACCATCCATGCGCCCGCCCTGTGGAACACCGCCGATCCCTACTGGTACGAGCTGGAGACCATCTGCGGCGGGCAGGTGATCCGCGAGCACGTGGGCTTCCGCACGCTGACCCTCACGCCGGACCGTGGTTTGCTGGTCAACGGAGAGCATGTCAAGCTGCACGGCGTGTGCCTCCACCACGACCTGGGCTGCCTGGGCAGCGCGTTCCACATCAAGGCGGCAAAGCGGCAGCTGGAGGCCATGAAGCGCATGGGCGTCAACAGCCTGCGCACCAGCCACAACCCGCCCGCCAAGCCCGTGATGAACCTGTGCGATGAGCTGGGCATTCTGGTGGTCAGCGAGGCCTTCGACATGTGGCGGCGGCAGAAGACGACCTACGACTATGCCCGCTTTTTCGAGGCAGACGTTGAGGGCGACGTGGCCGCCTGGGTGCGCCGCGACCGTAATCACCCCTCGATGCTCATGTGGTCCATCGGAAACGAAATCTTCGATACCCATGTGGATGAATCAGCCGTGGACGTGACGAAGATGCTCTGCGAATACGTCCGCCGCCATGACCCGCTGGAGAACGCCTTCACCACCATCGGCAGCAACTTCATGCCCTGGCAGGGCGCGCAGAACTGTGCCGGACACGTGCAGGCTGCCGGCTACAACTACGGCGAGAAGTTCTACGCCGAGCACCACGCGCAGCACCCGGACTGGTGCATCTACGGGAGCGAAACGGCCTCTGCGGTCTCCAGCCGCGGTGTGTACCGCTTCCCGATGTCCGCGCCCATCCTTTCCGACGACGATCTGCAGTGTTCGTCCCTGGGCAACAGCACCACCTCCTGGGGCACCAAGGACATGCGCAAGTGCCTTGTCGAGGACCTCAACACGCCCTATTCGCTGGGCCAGTACCTCTGGACCGGCATTGACTATATCGGCGAGCCCACGCCCTATCATACGAGAAACAGCTACTTCGGCATGATGGACACCTGCGTGTTCCCCAAGGACTTCTTCTACCTGTGCAAGTCCGTGTGGAACCCGGAGCCCATGGCGCACATCGGCGTGCACTGGGACTGGAACCCGGGTCAGATGATCGACGTGCCCGTGATGACAAACGGCGCGACCTGCGAGCTGTTGCTCAACGGCGAGAGCCTTGGCGTGCAGGAGGTCAGCCGCGCGGACTGGGAGCAGTCCCGCCCGACGTGGCATGTGCCCTTTGAGTCGGGCGAACTGCGGGCGGTGGCCTGCGATGCATCGGGCACGGTCATCGCGGAGGATGTGCGGCGTACCCCCGGGGACAGCCGCCGCATCGTGCTGACGTGCGAGGCGTCCGGCGCGCTGATCGCCAATGGCGAGGACATCGCCTTCGTGACCGTTGCCATGGTGGACGAGAAGGGCAACCCGGTCGACAACGCCTGTGACCGCGTGCATATGTCCGTGACGGGCGAGGGGCGCCTGCTGGGTCTTGATAACGGCGATTCCACCGACCGGGATGGCTACAAGACCACCACGCGCCGCCTGTTTGGTGGCAAGCTTCTGGCGATGATCGGCTCCACCGACCGCATGGGCGTGATCCGCGTCGAAGTGACTTCGCCCGGCAAGGAGCCTGCCGTGCTGGAGATCCGCACGGATGCCATGCTCACACGGATGCGCGAGGGCGCGACCTGCGACCAGCAGCACTGTGTGGATCTTCCCATGCCGGATGAGATCCCTGTGCGCAAGATCAGCCTGACCCCGCTGGGCAGCAAGCAGCTGACCCCGGTGAACCCCAGCGTGACCTTCCGCGTCGCCTGCCATCCGGCAGACGCAGACCGGCAGGAACTATCTTTCCGCATCACCAACGCCAAGGGCATCGAGAGCAACTGCGCTGCCTGGTCCGTGGACGGAGATACCGTGACTGTCACCGGCGTGGGCGACGACATCGTGTACCTGCGCGCCATGTGCTGCAATGGCTACGATCATCCGCGCGTGATCAGCCAGCAGGATATCACCATCACCGGCATGGGCATGCCGAATCTGGATCCCTATGGCTTCGTCACCGGCGGACTGTTCACCCTGCATGAGGGCGACATCGGCAACGGCAACGAGCAGGGCGTTTCCTTCGCCCGGGAGGGGTACTCCATGGCGGGATACGCGAATGTTGACTTCGGCCCCGTGGGTTCGGACGAGATCACCCTGCCCATCTTCGCCCTGGACAGCAAGCTGCATGAGGTGACGCTGTGGGATGGCGATCCCCGCGAGGGGGGAACGGTCATCGCTGTCCTGCCGTACCAGAAGCCCTCCCGCTGGAATGTCTATCAGCCGGAGACCTACACGCTGCCCGTCCGCCTGACGGGCGTGCATACACTGTGCTTCTCCACGACGGAGAAGATTCACCTCAAGGGCTTCTCCTTCACCAGGCAGTCCCGCGCATGGCTGGAACAGAGCGCCCTGGCGGCGGATTCCGTCTATGGTGACAGCTTCACCCGGACGGATGCGGGCGTGATGGGCATCGGCAACAACGTTTCGCTGGTCTACGATGGCATGGATTTCGGCGCAGCGCAGAGAGCCGTGCTGGCCATCGATGGCTGCACGCCGCTGCAGGAGAACCCCATCACCATCCGCTTCCAGAATGAGGCGGGCGAGACGCTGACGACCCTGGCGCAGTTCCGCGGGACGGAGCGTGGCTGGCAGGAGTTCGCCATGGACGTGCTGCCGGGCATGTGCAGCGTGACGTTCGTCTTCCTGCCGGGATGTCAGTTCGATTTCCACCGTTTCCGGTTCAGCACGCAATGAAATCATGATAGCAGGCAGGAATTCAACCCGGCCATGTCGAATGAAATAAAGTCACAACCCTGAAAGGATTGAGGAATATGCTGCTCTACAACTCTCTGACCCACAAGAAAGAGGTTTTCCGCCCGCGCTTTGGCAATGCGGTTTCGATGTACACCTGCGGCCCGACGGTCTACCACTTCGCGCACATCGGCAACCTGCGCTCCTACATCATGGAGGATGTGCTGGAGAAGGCCCTGCGCTATGAGGGCTACGACGTGACCCGCGTGATGAACATCACCGACGTGGGCCATCTGGCCTCCGACGCCGATACGGGCGAGGACAAGATGCTCAAGGGCGCCAAGCGCGAGAACAAGACTGTCATGGAGATCGCTCAGTACTACACGGATGCGTTCTTCGCTGACTGCCAGCGCCTGCGCATCAAGACGCCCGACGTGGTGGAACCCGCCACGGGCTGCATCCCCGAGTACATCGAGATGATCGAGCGCCTGCTGGAGAAGGGTTTTGCCTACATCGCCGGCGGCAACGTCTACTTCGATACCTCCAAGCTGGCCCGCTACTATGTCTTCAACGACCACGACGAGGAGGACCTGGCCGTGGGCGTGCGCGAGGATGTGGAGGCCGACGACAACAAGCGCAACAAGGCGGACTTCGTGCTGTGGTTCACCAAGTCGAAGTTCGAGGATCAGGCGCTGAAGTGGGATTCCCCCTGGGGCGTGGGCTATCCCGGCTGGCACATCGAGTGCTCCTGCATCTCCAAGAAGCACCTGGGCGAGTATCTTGACCTGCACTGCGGCGGCATCGACAATGCCTTCCCGCACCACACCAACGAGATTGCCCAGTCCGAGGCGTATCTGGGCCACGAGTGGTGCAGCCACTGGTTCCATGTGCATCACCTGAACACCGCCGGCGGCAAGATGTCCAAGTCCAAGGGCGAGTTCCTGACCGTCAGCCTGCTGGTGGAAAAGGGCTACGATCCGCTGGTGTACCGCCTGTTCTGCCTGCAGAGCCACTACCGGCAGAACCTCGTGTTCACCTGGGAGAATCTCGACAACGCCGCGGGCACCTACGCCAAGCTGATCGGCCGCATCGCCGCCCTCAAGCCTGACGATGCGAAGCAGCCCGATCTGGAGGCTGCCAGGCGCTATCAGGAGAAGTTCCTCAAGGGCCTGACCAGCGACCTGAACACCTCCCTGGCCATCACCTGCCTGTACGACGTGCTCAAGGGCCGCGACATTGACGACGTGACGAAGCTGTATCTGCTGGGCGACTTCGACCGCGTGCTGAGCCTTGACCTGCTGGAGGCCGCTGCGAAGGTGCGCGCTGCCAGCGCCACGGCCACCGCAAAGGCCGCCGGTGCGGGTGAGTATGCCATCACCGGACCCGCAGACGCCTCCGAGGAGGAGAACGCGAAGGTCACCGCCCTGCTGACTGCCCGCTATGAGGCCCGCAAGGCCAAGAACTGGGCTGAGTCCGACCGCATCCGCGACGAGCTGGCCGCCATGGGCGTGGTCGTGAAGGACAGCAAGGACGGCGCTGTCTGGAGCCGCGCATAAAGATATACAACACAAAAGGCAGTTCCCGCACATCACGGGAGCTGCCTTTCTGTATTCACAGGGTCACATCCACCCACACGGGCAGATGGTCGGACAGGGGCATGTAGTCTTCCTCCGCGTACCGGTCGAAGCGGCGAACAAACCCCTCCGGCGCGCCAAGGTGCATGATCTGATCGAGGCTGCGACGGAAGTCACCGGGCACATAGGGTGCGTAACCGCTGCTGTCACAGGGGTGGTGTCCGCAGCCGTTATCGGCATACTCAGCAGCGGTGTCATGGGCGTGCTGCCAGCCACGGGCCATGGCGGACTGCAGGGTCAGCGAGCCGTAACCGGCGTTGAAATCGCCCAGCATGATGGCGGGGCACGCGTATTGCTCCTGCAGCGCGTCCAGCGTATCCATCAGCAAGCCCAGCTGGTATGCGCGGGCCTCGGCCGAGTGAGGCTGGTACTCCGGAGAATCCGGCCGGCTGCTCTTCCACCACAGGTGGGTCGTGGCGACGATGAGGTGCTTCCCATCCGCTTTGCAGCGCAGGACGGCGGTAAGGTAGGACTTGGTGCGCCAGTTGTTGAAGCTGCCCTCATGCCCGGGAAATTCCTCCGGGTACAGCAGAAAGGCGGAATCCACCAGGTCGAAGCGGTCCTTGCGGAAAAGGATGGGCGTATCGTGGCCCCAGAGCAGCGCATAGGGGAGGCCGTAGGCAGGGAATCGCTGCATCAGCTCATCCGCCATGAGGGCGGAGCATTCCTGCAGGCCGATCACGTCCGGCTGAAGCGTTGCATAGACGCGGCAGAACCCATCTGCCCGCGCGGCTGCGGAGCAGTCCAGCCCCATCTCGGCCCAGGCGGGGCGGTTATCGTCACACCACCAGAGATTGTTGCTCATGATGCGCAGCATATGCATGCCTCCTCACAGGTAAAGCTTTCGCCCCTTCGCATCCTCCACGCCGGAGAAGCGGTAGAAGAAGCTGTTGATCACGTCGCGCCACTCGCGGGCGTTCTTCTTCTGCCGGCTGATGCGCTCCATGACCAGCGCCTTGTCGGCCTCCGGCAGGGGAAGCGCAGCCAGCTTCTGCTCAGCGGCCTCCACCCATTCACAGCCCTCGAAGTGGTCGTCGTAGATGCGCTGGATCAGCGTCCGGCCATCGCGCATGACATAGTCGTAGCGCAGGCGGTGGAACCACAGCAGCAGATTATCCGGGCAGGTTTCCAGGCTGGAATAGCGGTTGCGAAGCTCGGAGGGGTATTGCTCAGCGTAGCCGGTGCCGCTGGCGGTGCGGTCGATGCCCACGGCGTCGCGGCTGGCGCGGTGGTAGGTGCCCCAGGTCTGGTACTCGTAGCCGTCGGGGCTGGGGCCATAATGGGTGTGGGGCGTGACCATCCAGCACACGCCCAGGGGCGCGGTGTACTTTTCGTATGCGCTGCGGCTCTCCAGGAGGATCTGCACCAGCGCATCCTCATCTGCCTGCTCCAGCCCGTAGGTCAGCTTCGCCCACAGGCGGGCGATTCCCTCGGGGTCGGCGAATTCCGGGTGCCAGCTGAGCAGGCCGTAGCCGAACATGTTGACTGCTGCGAAGGGATGCCCGAAGATGCAGGCGTCGCGGCCGAGGTTACTCACCGCTGCCATGGCCATGATTCTGTCGCTGCCCAGGTCCGCCATGACCTCCTGCCACATGCCCATCATGGCGTAGATGTCGATCTGATGGCCGGTGTACTCCTGGGCAAGCTGCCATTCGATGGCGAGGTTGGTCTTCGGCATCGCCAGCAGGGTCGGGGAAACGGGCTCGCGCACCTGGAAGTCGAAGGGGCCGTTCTTGACCTGCAGGATGACGTTATCATCGAACTGGCCGTCCAAGTAGACGTAATGCTGGTAGGCGGCCATGGGGCGGTCGGTGACCTGATCGCGCCAGTCCTGCTGGCAGTTGTAGACGAAGCAGCGCCACACCAGCTTGCCGCCGTGGGGCTGAAGGGCCCGGGCCAGCATGTTGGCGCCCTCGGCGTGGTTGCGGCCGTAGGTGAAGGGCCCGGGACGATGCTCGCTGTCCGCCTTGACGAGGAAGCCGGCCAGGTCAGGAATGGCGGCATAGACCACCCGGCACTGCTCATTCCACCAGGTCTGCACGCGCTCGTCCAGAGGGTCGGCGGTGTCGATGCCGTGGCGCATGGGCTGCGCGTAGTCGATGGACACCATCAGCTTCACGCCGAAGGGGCGGAAGATGGCCGCGACTTCCGCCAGCTCCGGCAGCCAGTCCTCGATCAGGCGGTGGGCGGGGTTGCGGACGTTGACGTTGTTGATGCACAGCACATTCAGGCCCACCGACGCCATCAGCCGTGCCAGGTCGCACAGGCACACGGGATCGTAATCGAAACGGCCGCCCTCGAACATGAGGCTCCGGCCGGAATAGCCACGTTCGATGTCGCCGTCGGCATTGTCCCAGTTGTTGACCATGCGCAGGGCGTACCGGGGCTGCTGGAAGTGGCTGCGGGGGAGCTTCTCGCCGGCGGCGAGGTTCATCATCAGGCGATACGCACCGTAGAGTACGCCACGCTGTCCGCCGGTGATGATGACGGCGTCATCAGCACGCTGGATGCGGAATGCCTCATCCATGGCTTCGTCCAGGATGATATCAACCGTCACTTCCGGGGCGATGCGGGGCAGTGCCTGCGCCAGCTCGAAGCGGGCGACCTCCGCCGGGGTTGTCAGCTCAGCCGGGACACCTTCAGGCAGGAAGGGGAGCCAATAACGGAAATGATGATGCATACCGAAGGAACCTCCTGTCATTTGTCGTCTGCGACCATTATAGCACGGTGGATTTCCCCGGACAAGCCTGCCCGGCAAGTGCAGCAAGATTTGCTCAGAATCGGGCAACATGCGCGCAGAGGATCAACAGGAATCATCATGGAATGCGTCGAAATGATAGATCAAAACTTGCGCAAAGGAGTTGAGCGCATGAGTTTCGAGCTGAATCGCGTCTGCGATGGCGTGACGCATATCCGCGACTGCATGGGCGTCTGCATGACGCTGATCGAGGGCGAAAAGGCAGCCGTGCTGGTGGATACCGGCTATGGGGTGGAGGATGTGGCGTCCTTTGTTGCCACGCTGACGGACAAGCCGATCACCGTGCTACTGACGCATAACCATCACGACCATGCTCTGGGCGCACGGTGGTTCGACAAGACCGTGATGCTCCCGGAGGACATGGCGGAATGGCCTGTCTTCACGGGGGCAGCCAGGCGGCGCGTCGTGCTGGGTCAGGCACAGGCGAAAGGCCTTGCAGTGACGGAAGCAGCCTTCCTTGACGGCGAGTGCCGCCAGCCCTATGCCATCCACGGGGGCGATCTCGACCTGGGCGGCATGACGGCGCGGGTCATCCCGTGCCCCGGCCACACGCCCGGCTCCTGCGTGGTGTACGTGCCGGAGCGCAAGCTGCTGTTGACCGGCGATGACTGGAATCCCTGCACCTGGCTGTTCTTCGAGGCGGCGCTGCCTGTGATGCAATACCGCACGAACGTCTGTGCGCTGCAGGCACTGCCTTTCACCCATGTCCTTTGCAGCCATCAGCTTGACCTGTATCCCCGCGCGAAGTTCGACGATTTCATATTCAACCTGACCGACGACGTCCTGCGCGCGGCTGCCCACGTGAAGATCGGCGGCTATGAGCACATCGACACCCGCCAGGCCAATGTGACCGACGGGCAGATCCTTGTATTCGACTGGGCAAGGGCCCAGCTGGACTGAACGAAAGAGAGGGAGCATCCCGTGAAGCATCTGAGTATCGCCATCACCCCGGACAGCCGGGCCAGCTTCAACAACAACGCTGCCTTCTGCGTGGGCACTGGCCGCATGGGCCTTGCGCTGCAGCAGGAGTATCAGGAGCAGCTGGCCATGGCGCAGGCGGAGTGCCATTTCAGGCATATCCGCGGCCACGGCCTGTTCTCCGACGACATGGGCATCTACCAGCACTGGCGTGCCTTCGATGGCAGCGACGAGCATGAGAGCTACAACTTCACCTACCTCGACCGAGTGATGGACTACTACATGGCCAATGGCCTCAAGCCCTTCCTGGAGCTGGGCTTCATGCCGGAAAAGATGGCCAGCGGCAGTCAAACCATCTTCTACTGGAAGGGCAACACCACCCCGCCTGCAGACCATCAGAAATGGGCGGACATGATCAAGGCGACCCTGCGCCATCTGGCGGACCGCTATGGCGAGGACGAGGTGTCCACCTGGCCCTGCGAGGTGTGGAACGAGCCGAACCTGCCCGGCTTCTGGGAGCACGCGGACGAAAAGAAGTACCACGAGCTCTACGCGGTGTCCGCAAAGGCTGTGAAGGAAGCCCTGCCGAGGATGCGCGTGGGCGGCCCTGCGGTCTGCGGAGGCTCCACCACGCCGGACTGGATCCGCAACTTCCTGACCTTCTGCCGGGACAACAGGCTCCCGCTGGACTTCCTGACCCGCCATGCCTACATGGGCGAAACGCCCGAGCGTCACGGCCGCTACCTCTACCACACCATGCGCACGGTGGAGTCCATCGCCGAGGAAATGCAGGGCACCCGCGACATCATCGACAGCTTCCCGGAGTACGCGGGGATGGAGATGCACATCACTGAGTTCAATACCTCGTACCATCCCTTCTGCGCCATTCACGACACGAACCTGAACGCCGCCTGCGTCGCCGGTCTGCTGGCGCGCCTGGGCGACATGTGCGCCAGCTACTCCTACTGGACCTTCGGCGATGTGTTCGAGGAGCAGGGGATTCCGGCCAGGCCCTTCCACGGCGGCTTCGGTATGATCGCCAACGGGCTGATCGCCAAGCCGACGCTGTGGACCTTTGCGTTCTTCAACAACCTGAAGGGCGAGTGCGTCCACCGCGACGAGAACGTCGTCCTTCTGAAGAAGCCCGACGGCTCCTACGAGGGCGTTGCGTGGAACATCTGCCGCCAGGAGCGTGAGCAGCTGACCATCAACCTGACGCTGCCCCTGCCCGGGCGCGCCGTCCTGACAACGGAGACGGTGGATGAGGTGGTCTGCAACCCGCTCAAGTGCTGGCACGAGATGGGCGAGCCCGCCTCCCTGACCGCCGCGCAGCTGAAGTTCCTGCGTCAGGCGGGCCAGCCCCAGTGCGCAACGGAGCTGCTGACCGGCGCCCAGGGCGTTATGCTGCACCTGCGGGAGAACGCCGTCGTGCGCTTTACCATCGCCGCCAGCCCCGAGGATTCCGACTACGGCTACGACTACGAATGGTACCGCCAGCACAGCTGATGCCACATGAAAAGGCCGCGCAGCCCAGATACGGGAGGCGCGGCCTCTTTCTATGCGGTTACACGTTGAACAGCAGGTCGTCGTAGGTCGGGAAGGGCCAGTAATCCTTGCCGACGATGGTTTCCAGGTCGTCAGCGACCAGGCGCACGGCCTGCATCGCGGGGATAATCACGTTGCGCTCGTAGGCTGCGTCCTCCAGTGCGTTGCCGCTCTGCTTGGAGCTGCTGATGGCATCGCGCAGCGTGTCGATGGCGTCCAGCAGACGGGCGTTGCGCACGGTCACCATCTGCAGCAGGCGCATCTCGGCAACAGGTTCCACGCCGCAGGCTTTGATATCGCGCACGATGCGGCCCATATCGCCGGCGAAGCGGGCGCAGGCAGGGAAGATCTGCCTCTCGGCCATCATCAGGCAGGTTTCGGCCTCGATGTTGACGGTCTTGGTGTAGTATTCGAGGGTGATCTCGTAGCGGGAGCGCAGTTCCTTTTCCGTGAACACGCCGTGGCGGCTGAAGAGGGCCACGTTCTTCGCGTCGATGAGATGGGGCAGGGCGTCCACGGTGGTGGCGAAATTCGGCAGACCACGGCGGGCAGCCTCCACCAGCCATTCGGGCGCATAGCCGTTGCCGTTGAAGATGATGCGGTAATGCTGGCGGAGCGTGCGGACGATCAGATCGTGCAGCGCGCTCTGGAAGTCGGCTGCCTGCTCCAGCTCATCGGCGAACTCCATCAGCACGTCTGCAACGATGGTGTTGAGCACCACGTTGGTATCGGCGATGGAGGCAGAGGAACCAAGGGAGCGGAACTCGAACTTGTTGCCCGTGAAGGCGAAGGGGGAGGTGCGGTTGCGGTCGGTGTTGTCCTTGGGGAACTTGGGCAGCACGCGCACGCCGATCTCCAGGTCCTTCTTTTCAGCGGAGTGATACTCCGTGTCGGCCAGCAGGCTGTCCACAATGGCGGTCAGCTCGTCGCCCAGGAACATCGAAATGATGGCCGGGGGGGCCTCGCACGCGCCCAGGCGGTGATCATTGCCGGCGGATGCGGTGGTGACGCGCAGCAGATCCGCGTGCAGATCCACCGCGCGGATCATGGCAGTCAGGAACAGCAGGAACTGCGCCGAAGAGGCGGGATCGTCACCGGGCTCCAGCAGATTATAGCCCGTGTTGGTGGACATGGACCAGTTGTTGTGCTTGCCAGAGCCGTTCACGCCCGCAAAGGGCTTCTCGTGCAGCAGGCACACCAGGCCGTGGCGCAGGGCGACCTTCTTCATCAGCTCCATGGTCAGCTGGTTGTGGTCAGTGGCCACGGTGGTCACGGCGTAGATGGGCGCCAGCTCATGCTGGGCAGGGGCTGCCTCGTTGTGCTCGGTCTTGGCCAGCACGCCCAGCTTCCACAGCTCCTCGTCCAGCTCGGTCATGAACGCCTTCACCCGGGGCTTGATGGCGCCGGAGTAATGGTCATCCAGCTCCTGTCCCTTGGGAGGCTTGTTGCCAAAGAGAGTGCGTCCGCAGAAGATCAGGTCCTTACGCTGGTCGTAGAGGGCCTTGTCCACCAGGAAGTACTCCTGCTCCGGGCCGACGGTGGAGATCACGCGGATCGCGTCGCGGCCAAAGAGCTTCAGCACGCGCAGGGCCTGCCGGTTGAGCGCCTCCATGGAGCGCAGCAGGGGCGTCTTCGCGTCCAGCGCCTCGCCGCCATAGGAGCAGAAGGCCGTGGGGATGCACAGCACGCCATCCTTGATGAAGGCATAGCTGGTGGGATCCCAGGCGGTATAGCCTCGGGCCTCGAAGGTGGCACGGAGGCCGCCGGAGGGGAAGGAGGATGCGTCGCTCTCGCCGTGCACCAGCTCCCTGCCGGAGAATTCGAGGATGATCTGTCCGCCATCACGGGGGGTGAGGAAGCTGTCGTGCTTCTCGGCCGTGACGCCGTTCATGGGCTGGAACCAGTGGGTGTAGTGGGTCACGCCCTTCTCGATGGCCCAGTCCTTCATGGCGTTGGCCACGATATTGGCCATCTCGGGCTTCAGCGGCCGGCCCTCGGCGATGGTCTTGTGCAGGGCCTTGTAGGTATCGCGGGGCAGACGCTTCTGCATCGCCGCATCGTTGAATACATGTATGCCAAAGAGCTCTTCCATCCGGGACATATTTCCGTCCTCCTTCGGGTGACAAGCTTGCGGGATCATTCGCAAATACACCCTTCAGCATAGCTGCAATGCCCGTATTTGTCAAGTGCTTTTTCCGTCAGGGGCAGTGCAGGCAGGGAGGATTTACATTTCGCCCCTGTTCAAATCAACGTTTGTGTGCTATAATGATGCAGTAAGCTAAACTGCGGAAGAATGCCCTTCCGCACCGGAGAGGAGCAGCGCGCATGTATGAATCCCGCATCCGATCGGAACAGGCGGATCTGCTGATGGAGGCAGTCCTGAAGCTGGAGAACGTTGAAGACGCCTACCGTTTCTTTGAGGACGTGTGCACCATTGCGGAGATAAAGAGCATGGCGCAGCGGCTGGAAGTTGCGGTGCTGCTGCGCTCCGGTGTGACGTATCAGGAGATCGCGCGCCGGACGGGCGCTTCATCGGCGACCATCAGCCGCGTCAACCGGGCGCTCCTTTATGGTGCGGACGGTTACAGCCGCATTCTGGACGCGATGGGCGTGCCGGCTGAGGCAGACGAGTAACTATTATCCGGAATATTCATGAGGTGTGACAATGGATCTGAGTATGCTCAACCCCCAGCAGCGGCTTGCTGCTGAAACCCTGGAGGGCCCGGTGCTGATCCTGGCCGGCGCAGGCAGCGGCAAGACCCGTGCGCTGACCTGCCGCGTGGCCAACCTGCTGGACCATGGCGTACCGGCGTGGAACATCCTGGCCCTGACCTTTACCAACAAGGCGGCCCGCGAGATGAAGGAGCGCATCGCGGCGCTCGTCGGCCCTCAGGCGGAGGAAGCGTGGATCTCCACCTTCCACTCCACCTGCGCCCGTATTCTTCGCCGCGATATCGAGAAGCTGGGGTACACCCGCTCCTTCGTGATCTATGACGACGATGACCAGAAGGCGGTGCTGAAGGAAATCCTCAAGCGCCTGAACATCGATGAGAAACTCCTGCCCATCCGCGAGCTGCAGGCGAAGATTTCTGACGCCAAGAACCGGCTGCTCAGCCCGGACGAGTGGTTCCAGACCACGGAGCGCGACTTCCGCTGCCAGCGCATCCACGATGTGATGATGGAATACGAAACCCGCCTTCGGGCCAACAACGCCCTGGACTTTGATGACCTGCTTGTCAAGACGCTGCAGCTGCTGGCAGAGCATCCGCCGGTGCTGGACAGCTACCGCCGCCGCTTCCGCTATGTGATGGTGGACGAGTATCAGGATACCAACTTTGCCCAGTACAAGCTGATCCAGCTGCTGACGGCGCAAAGCCGCAACCTGTGCGTCGTGGGCGACGACGACCAGTCCATCTATGGCTGGCGCGGCGCGGACATCCGCAACATCCTCGATTTCGAGAAGGATTATCCGGACGCGACCGTCATCAAGCTCGAGCAGAATTACCGCTCCACCGCCAACATCCTGGACGCTGCCAATCAGGTGATCGCGCATAACACCGGCCGCAAGGAGAAGCGCCTGTGGACTGAGATGGGCGAGGGCGAATCGATCCACCTCTACGCCGCCGGCGACGAGCGTGACGAGGCCGCGTGGATCGCCGACCGCATCCGCCAGATGAACCGCCGGGGCAAGCCCTATGGCGATGTGGCTGTCCTCTACCGCACCAACGCCCAGTCCCGCGTGCTGGAAGATATGCTCATGCGCGCCAACATCCCCTACAAGGTCTTCGGCGGACAGCGCTTCTACGACCGCAAGGAGGTTCGCGACATTCTGGCGTACCTGCGCGTGATCGTGAACCCCGCTGACGACGTGAGCCTCAGGCGCATCATCAACGTGCCCCGCCGCTCCATCGGTGACAGCACGGTGCAGGAACTGATGAACCATGCGCTGGAGAACGACATGCCCCTCTACAGCGCCCTGTCTGATATGCCCGAATCCCTCGGTGCACGCCCCCGCAAGTGCGTGATGGAGTTCTTCATGCTCATCACGCTCCTGATGGCTCTGAAGGAAACCATGCCGGTGGACGAGTTCGTCAGCACCCTGCTGGATAAGACCGGCCTGATGGAGCAGTATAAGCGCGAGGATTCCGACGAAGCCCGCGCCCGGCTGGAGAACATCCAGGAATTCCTGGGCGCGGTGACCGAGTACGTCAAGTCGGCGGAGAACCCCACGCTGGAGGAGTACCTGGAGAATGTCTCCCTGGTGACGGATCTGGACCAGGCGGAGGACAACGGCCGCGGCTATGTGACGCTGATGACGCTCCACAGCGCCAAGGGCCTGGAGTTCCCGGTGGTGTTCATGACAGGCCTGGAGGAGGGCATCTTCCCGTCCTCCCGCAGCATGCAGGAAGAGGACCGCATGGAAGAGGAGCGCCGCCTGTGCTATGTGGGCATCACCCGCGCGCAGAAGGTGCTCTACATCTCCCGGGCGAAGCAGCGCATGCTGTACAACCAGGTGAACCACAACGCGCCCAGCCGGTTCCTGGATGAGATTCCGCCCCGGCTGCTGCAGGATGAGATGGCTTCGATCGCTGCATCCTTCGGCGATCGTGCGCCCCGGCAGCAGACGCGGGGACGCACTGGAGGCTATGGTGGTGCGGCGCGCTCTCAGCAGGGGTATGCTATGCCTGCCTCTGCGCGTTCAGTCCCCGGTGCGCTGAACATTCCTGGCGTGCAGAAGGGCTTTGTGGCCTCTGCCGCCAGCTCCGTGGCGGCCAGCGCGCTGCAGAACCTGTACAAGCCCGGCGACCGCGTCCGTCACCTGAAGTTCGGCGAGGGCACGGTTCTCCGCCTGTCTCCGGACAGGGGACGCATCATTATCGAGTTCACCGCGTACGGCGAGAAGGAGTTCTCCCTCGCTGTTGCGCCGATCATCAAGCTGGACGACTGACAGTCCGGCTCCTCCGGAGGTAACCCATGGCTGGTGTGAGAGAAACCATGCAGGCGCTGGTTGCGCGAATGAACGAGGCGATTCAGGCTTACTACTTCGGTGCTGAACCCATCATGTCCGATAAGGAGTATGACGCGCTCTTTGATCAGCTGACTGCGCTGGAGAAGGAGCACGGGCTCGTCATGCCGGATTCGCCCACCCACCGCGTGGGCGGAACGCCCCTGTCTGCGTTCGAACCGCACACCCATGTCAGCCGCCTTTGGTCGATGGACAAGGTGCAGAGCATCGAGGCGCTGGAAGACTGGATCCGCCGCACGGAGAAGCTGGCTGGCCGCAGCGATCTGACCTACTATGTGGAGTACAAGTTCGACGGCCTCACGCTGAACCTGACCTACGACAACGGCTACCTTCAGCAGGCCGCGACCCGTGGCAATGGCGTGACGGGCGAGGCGATCCTCCCACAGGCGAGGACCATCCATACCGTTCCGCTGTCGATTCCCTTCAAGGGGTTCATGGAGGTGCAGGGCGAATGCATCATGCGCCTGTCCGTGCTGGAACAGTACAATCAGACGGCGAATGAACCCCTCAAGAATGCCCGCAACGCTGCCGCCGGCGCCATCCGCAACCTGGATCCGGCCGTCACGGCGTCGCGCAGGCTGGACGCCTTCTTCTACCAGGTCGGCACGATCGATGGCCTGTCCTTTGCCTCGCAGCCGGAGATGCTCGACTTCCTGCGGAAGAACGGCTTCCCGGTCAGCGACTATCTGGGGCGTCCCCGGAACCGCGAGGAACTGATCGCCTGCATCCGCGAGATCGAGGCCCGCAGGTCTTCCCTCGACTTCCTCATCGACGGCGTGCTGATCAAGGTGGGCGATTTCGAACTCCGCGAGCAGATGGGCTACACCGACCGCTTCCCACGCTGGGCGGTGGCGTACAAGTTTGAAGCGGAGGAGAGCACCACCCTCCTGCGCGAAGTGACCTGGGAGCTGGGGCGCACGGGCAAGCTGACGCCCCTGGCCCATGTGGACCCGGTGGAGTTCGACGGCGTGACCGTGCGTAAGGCGACGCTGAACAACTTCGGCGACATCCAGCGCAAGCGGGTTGCCATCGGCGCGCGGGTGTGGATCCGCCGCTCCAACGATGTGATCCCCGAGATCATGGGCCGTATGGGCGAGCCTGGCCCCGGCGAGAGCGAGATTATCCGCCCCACCCATTGCCCGGCCTGCGGGAGCGAACTGGTGGAGCGCGGCGCACATATCTTCTGCACCAACCGCAGCGGCTGCCGGCCGCAGGCCGTTGCCCGCATGACGCACTTCGTCAGCCGCGACGCGATGGATGTGGAGGGCCTGTCCGAAAGGACGCTCGCTCAGCTGTACGATCAGATGGTCGTGCGCGACTGTGCCGACCTTTATGCCATCACCCTGGAGCAGGCGCTGCAGCTGGACGGCTTCAAGCAGCGCAAGGCCGAAAAGATGATCCGTGCGCTGGAAGAGAGCAAGCACTGCGAGCTGGACGCCTTCCTGCATGCCATCGGCATCCCCAATATCGGCCGCAAAACCGCGCGGGATCTGGCTGCTGCCTTTGGCTCCCTGGAGCGGGTGCGCAGCGCAACGGTGGAGGAACTCCTGGCCATCCCGGACGTGGGGGACATTGTGGCGCAGAGCGTTGTGGAGTTCTTCTCATTCCCCGAGAACACGCAGATGATCGACCGCCTGCTGGCCGCCGGCGTGCATCCCCGTGAGGCTGAGGCAAAGGCGGGTGGCGTTTTCAGCGGGATGAGCATCGTTGTGACGGGCACGCTGCCCACCCTCAAGCGCAACGAAGCGGAGGAGCTGATCCGCCGCTGCGGTGGCACGGCGGCCTCCTCCGTCAGCAAAAAGACCGCCTTTGTCGTCGCTGGCGAAAAGGCCGGCAGCAAGCTGACAAAGGCGGAATCGCTGGGTGTGGAGGTTATCGACGAAGCGGAGTTGCTGCGCCGCGCCGGCGTGTGATTCAGCTGCGGGGCGTACGGCGGGCAGCCCAGGCGTAAGCGGCCTGTGCGGGCGTTACGGCGGCTGCGTCGGGGTCCTCCCGCGCAGGGCTGAAGGTCGGCTGGAACTGCGGCGCGGGCGCATCCTGCACAGGCACCTGCCCCGGCTTATAGCCCGGCAGCAGGAATGTGACGAACTTCACCGAGAAGATGTCGCACACAACGTAGCGGGACTCGATCTCGTCATAGAGCACGAGGAACTGGGTGGCCACATTGTAGAGGATGCCCTGACGGCTGATCAGGTTGTTCGTGCCGATGAGGAACTCGACGATGACATAGTTGCCCACGTTCTCCTGCAGCACCTGCTGCATGGAGCCCTGGAAGCTGACGGTGTTGAAATCCTGATCCGGCGGAACGTTGAAGCCGTTTGTAACCGCGGTCTCGCTCATGGGATCGCCTCCTTGCTTTGATGCTGCACTTTATGCGGCTGCTTCGCCGCTTATGAAAAGAGGTACGATATGTTAAGAAACTGGGAAGTCTATGTGGAGTGGTTCCAGAATGACCCTGTCCACTGCATTATCAGCTTTATCATCACCCTTCTGGTGATCCTCATCAGCCTGATCCTGCACGAGTGCGCCCACGGCTGGATGGCGCTGCGCTGCGGCGACCCGACGGCGAAGATGCTGGGCCGCCTGAGCCTGAACCCGCTGCGGCACCTGGACCCCATCGGCACGCTTTGCATGCTGTTCTTCGGCTTCGGCTGGGCCAGGCCGGTGCCGGTCAATCCCCGCAACTTCGAAAGCTACCGCCGGGATGACTTCCTCGTGTCCATCGCGGGCATCGTTACCAACCTGACGCTGTTTGTCATCTGTTCGCTGCTGGCGGTGCTGCTTAATCTGGCGCTGTGGAAGGTGGACTATCTGCCGCTGCTGGACATGATGTATGGCGGCGCGGGCAACATGGAAGCGATGGTCAACGTCTTTGACGTCAGCGGTGATGGCGTAGCGCTGTATATCACATATGGCACAGGCTTCGACTGGTTCTCGAACTATGCCAACGCCCCCTGGCTGCTGTATGTGCAGCGCTTCCTGCTGACGATGGCCAGCGTGAACCTGACGCTGGCGATCTTCAACTTCCTGCCTGTGCCGCCGCTGGACGGCTTCCATATCCTCAACGACACCCTCCTTGGCGGTAAGCTCCGGCTCAATCCGCAGGTGTTCCGCGTGACGCAGATCGTGCTGATCCTGGTGCTCTTCAGAACCAGCATCATCGATGGCATTCTCGATGCCGGCTCTCAGGTGCTGGGCGGTTCGGTCATCCGCGTGTTCCTGATGATGACGGGCCAGATGTAAAGGGGAGTTGCGACCATGCCCATGACATTCCAGCTCAAGGACTTTGACGGCCCCCTTGACCTGCTGCTCTACCTGATCAACAAGGAAAAGATCGACATCAAGGACATCTTCGTCAGCCATATCACCGACCAGTACATCAGCCTTGTGCGCAGCGCGCCGGACCTGGACATGGACGAGGCGACGGACTTCCTCGTCATGGCGGCGACGCTGCTGGAGATCAAGTCCCGCGCGATGCTGCCCCGTCCGCCCAAGGTGGAGGAGGGCGAGGAAGACCCCGAGCAGGCGCTGATCCGCCGCCTGGAGGAATACAAGCGCTTCCGCGAAACGGCGGATGCCATGAAGCAGTTCGAACGCGCGGCGGGCAAGCTGTTCACCAAGCTGCCGGAGGAGTACCCGCTGCCTCCGCAGGAAACGGAGCTGGTGGGTCTGACGCTGCAGGGCCTGACAGAGGCATTCCTGCGCATCTGGGCCCGCAAACCCGACAAGGTTGACGATACGCCCGAAGTCAACCACTACGCCCCCCGCGACATCCACCGCGACGAGCACAACGTGCAGGAGTGCATGCTGGTGCTGCTCAAAGGACTGCGGCGCAAGGGCTGCATGAGCTTTTCGGAAGCGTTCAGCAACGCTCCCACGAAGGAGGAGGTCGTGACCTACTTCCTGGCGCTGCTGGAGCTGCTTAAGCTGGGCGAGATGCACCTGGATCAGGAGGGCGTGTACGGCGAGATCATCCTGTATCCCGGCCGCAAGCCCGATTCCGCGCCGGAACCCGAAGCACCGGCAAAACCCCGCAAGGCGCGCCGCATCGAGGCTGAAATGGCGCGCCTGGAAGCACAGGAGGGAAATGCGTGAACGAACAAGAACGTGAGGAAATACAGGAGACTGGCGGCAACCTTGCCGGGCGCATCGAGGCGATCCTCTTTGTGGCTGGCGAGCCTGTCCGCGTGGACGATCTGTCCCGGGCGCTGGGGGTATCCGTCAGGGAGGTGGAGGCGGAACTGAACAAGATCCGCGATGAGTACGACTTCCACCAGCGGGGCTTCACCCTCAGGCGATTCGGCCATCAGGTGCAGCTGGCGACCCGCGCGCTGTATTCTGCGGACGTGGTGCATCTGCTGCAGCCTGTGCAGAAGCAAAGCCTCTCGCAGGCGGCCATGGAAACCCTGGCGGTGGTGGCCTACAGGCAGCCCGTCACCCGCGCTGAAGTCGAGCAGATCCGCGGCGTGAAGTGCGATTACTCCCTGCAGTCGCTGATGAACAAGCAGCTCATCATGGAGGTGGGGCGCAAGGAAGCCTTGGGCAGACCGATCCTGTACGGCACGACCGAGACTTTCCTGGCGCATTTTGGCCTGACAACCCTGGATGATCTGCCCCCGATGCCGGAGGTTCCCTCTGAGAACCCTCCGGAGGACCTGTTCCCCGATGGCGTGCCGGAGCTCACGCCGTAATCAACATAGAAGGAGAGAGAATCATGGAAAAGAAGATCCTTGTGGAAGGCATGATGTGCAACCATTGCAAGGCCAGCGTGGAGAAGGTGCTGGGCGCTGTTCCCGGCGTTTCTCAGGTTGTGGTTGACCTGGAGGCCAGGACGGCCACCGTTCAGTGCGACAGCACCGTGACGGATGAGGCCCTCTTTGCGGCCATCGAGAAGAAGGGCTTCAAGCCCCTGCAGGTGCTGTAATCCCGTGGCCCTGTTCCCGGCGGAGGATACGTCCGCCGGCTTTTTCTTTGCAGTCGATGTTCACAAATCGAACCTCACGACATACTCTGCCAGTGAAAGCTCCGGCGCACAAACCGGATACGGAGCTGAACGATAAGGAGGCGTGAGAGGATGTCCTTCTACAGCTATAAGAATGCCCAACCGGCTTGCTGCCCGGGGACCATCAACGGCAATGCGCTGGACGGCCTGCAGGAGAAGGTCTGCGTGCAGGTCAAGCGGGTTTACGACAGCGCGCTGCAGCAGCAACAGATCGACAATGCCATCGTGACCATCACCAGCTTTGCGCAGGTGAGCAGCGGCTGCAACAACGGCTGCAGTTGCAATGGTGGTTGCGGTTGCGGAAATGCCTGCGGATGCGGAAACGGCTGCAGCAGCTGCAGCGATGGCTGCGACGGCGTTGCGCAGACCACCGCCCCCGTACCGCCCATCACCTTCGAGAGCTGCCGATCCTCCACCACGGAGGCGGTGCTGCGCAACCTGAACGTGGAGCGTCTGTGCGACCGGCCATGCTTCGCCCGCGTCCGTGCGACGGTGGACGTTCCCATCGACATCCTCTTTACCGACAGCCGCTGCGTGGAGTACATCGGCAAGGGCGTCGTGTCTGTCAACAGGGACGTGCTGCTGTCCATCCCCGATGAATCCATCGTGCCCTACTGCCTGGAAGCCATGGCCAGCGCCATCTGCGTTTCGGGATGCTACATCGGCAACAATCAGTTCAAGATGACCATCTGCGTCACCATCATCCTCAAGGTGCTGGCTGACGTGGAGATCCTCATTCCCAGTTACGGCTTCTGCACCATTCCGCCGGCGGAGGAGTTCTCCGACAGCGTCTGCGAGGAATTCTTCAGCCTGCCGCTGTTCCCGCAGTCCTCCCTGTGCAATGACGGGACCGTAACGGCCAGTGGCCTCAGATGCACCTGCGGCTCAGGCTGCAGCGGCGGTCGCACCTGCCGGTAAATAAGGAAAAGCATGCCGCTTCCCGTGTGGGCGGCATGCTTCTTTTACATGAGAGGCGCCAGTGCTTTCAGGGCGGCTCCGGCCAGGCGCTGGTACCAGGGGATGGTGCTGAGGCGCTTCTCCGTCATGCGGGTGCAGTGGCTCAGCGTCTGCTGGTAGTCCTCTTCGATATCGGCAATGCAGTCGACGCTGTTGAGATATGCTGCGCACTCAAAGTGATGGTACAAGCTGCGATAGTCCAGGTTGATCGAGCCGACGACAGCCTCGCGATCATCGGCGACAAAGACCTTAGCATGAACGAAGCCGGGCGTGTACTCGCTGATCTTCACGCCAGCTGAGATCAGGGACGCATAGTGTGTCCGCGCCAGCCAGAAGGCGTACTTCTTGTCCGGGATTCCTGGCAGGATGAGGTGCACGTCAACGCCGCGCTCAGCAGCGTACTTCAGCGCATTCTCCATCTGCCCGTCGAGGATCAGGTAGGGCGTCATGATGTGAACATAGCGCTCGGCGCGATAGAGAATGTCCATGTACACGCGCTCGCCAACCTTGTTGCCATCCAGCGGGCAATCGCCATAGGGGAGGACGAAGCCCGCGGAATTCTTCTGCTTTGTCACCGGATGTTTGAGAAAGCCGGAGATATTCACGGGTGTTCCGTCCATGGCCCACATCTGCAGGAACATGAGGGTGAAACTGCGAGTCGCTTCGCCATCAAGGCGGATGGCCACATCCTTCCAGTGGCCGAAGAATTCCACCTCGTTGATGTACTCATCCGCCAGATTCACGCCGCCGGTGAAGCTGATCTGGCCGTCGATCACGGCGATCTTGCGGTGATCGCGGTAGTTGTAGTGGGTTGAAACGAAAGGCCGGGCAGGCGCGAACAGCTTGCACTGGATTCCCAGCGCCTTCATTAGCTTCGGGAAATCGTGGGGGAGCGTGGTGAACTCGCAGGTGCCGTCGATCATCACCCGCACATCAACGCCCGCCTGCGCCTTTTCCCTGAGCACGTCCAGCAGCTGATCCCACATCTTACCTTCAGCGACGATGAAGTACTCCAGAAAAATGAATGAGCGGGCGCTGCGAACAGCTTCCAGCAGGGCCTCGAACTTTTCCTCACCGCTGGAATAGTAGGTGACGGAGGTATTGCGCCACAGGGGGTGACATCCGCAGCGGCCGATATAGCGCGAAAGGGCCGCTGCACCCGGCTGCACCTGCTCCAGCTGCCTGAGCACTTCCGGCTCCTGACGCAGGTCGAACCGGGTTTCGCGGGCGATGCTGGCCGCTCTGCGCTTGAGCGCGCGGTGTCCGAAGTCGCTGCGCGTGTACAGGTACAGAAGGGCTCCAAAGACCGGCAGCACCATGATCACGATCAGCCAGGTGACCTTCGCGGTCGCATCTGCCCGGCTGTTGATGATCAGGATCGCCATCAGGGCGTTGAATACGAGCGTGGAGCCAAAGTAATGGGGAATGAAAGTTGCGAACCAGTTGAACACGCTGAACAGCAGCGCAAACTGGATCAGCAGCAGCAGCGTGATCAGGCCGAGGCGGCTGAAGAGCGTTTTCAGTATGCCTCGCTTGCCTTTTGCGACCAGGCTGCGCATCTTGGGGGTATCCTTCATACGGCGCCTCCTTATGGATGCATTGTAGCATGAATGCTGGGGTGTGTCAATCGCGGTTACACCAGTATGGTATAAATGTCACATGCCTGAATGCGTTGACATCGTGCGCTGAATCCGATATAATACATAATGGTTTATGCTGAATAACGCAAGAGAAGTGAGGAATGGATATGGATTGGGCAAAGCGAGCGACGGAGCTGATCGAGCAGTTGCTGACGTATGCAGAGCATCGTGCGTTGGTGGAGGCGGTGGACCGGCCTTATTACCGGAACCTCCTGCTGGACGTGATGAACCTTGACGCCCCTGAGGCCGTGGATTGCAGCGACGAACCCGTGCCTGCAACGGCATCCAGGATCCTGAACGACATGTGCGATCTGGCGGTGGAGCGTGGCCTGATCGAGGACATGGGATACGCGCGGGAGCTGTTTTCCGCGCGGGTGATGGGCCTGCTGACGCCCTCGCCCCGCAATGTCCGCGAAGATTTCATGCGGGACGTCGCAGCTGGCAATCCCGAGGCCGCAACGCAACGTTTCTATGACATGTGTCGTGCCTGCGACTACATCAAGGTGGACGCCATCGCCCAGAATGTGCGATATTTTGCCGACAGCCCGGCAGGGGAGCTGGAGATCACCATCAACCTCTCCAAGCCTGAAAAGGACCCCAAGGAGATCGCAAAGCTGAAGAATGCGCCCAGCGTGGGTTACCCGCTGTGCATGCTCTGCGTGGAGAACCCCGGCTACCGCGGCCGCAGCAATTTCCCAGCGCGCCAGAACCACCGCATCGTTCCCATTCAGCTTGCCGGCCAGGACTGGTATGTCCAGTATTCCCCGTATGCCTATTATGAGGAGCACTGCATCGTCTTCAACAGCCAGCACGTGCCCATGAAGATCAGCCGCGGCACTTTCGAGCGCCTGTTTGCCTTTGTGCGCCAGCTGCCGCATTACATGCTGGGCTCCAATGCAGATCTGCCCATTGTCGGCGGTTCCATCCTCAATCACGACCACTTCCAGGGCGGCCGCTATACGTTCCCGATGGACAAGGCGCCCGTGAAGGTTCGCCTGACTGGCCCGGAAGCCGCCGTGGACGCCGCCATTATCGACTGGCCGATGTCTGCGCTGCAGCTTTCCGGCACGGATGAGGACGCGCTCATCAACGAGGCGGACCGCATCCTCAGCGCCTGGCGCGCCTGGTCCGACCCTGCATGCGAAGTGCTGGCCGAAACCGATGGCACGCCGCACAACACCATCACGCCCATCCTGCGCAAAGATGGCGAGCGCTACCTGCTGACGCTGGTGCTGCGCAACAACCGCACCAGCCAGGAGCATCCGCTGGGCATCTTCCATCCCCATGCGCCGCTGCATCACATCAAGAAGGAGAACATCGGCCTGATCGAGGTGATGGGCCTCTTCATCCTGCCCGGCCGCCTGAAGACGGAGCTGGCTGCGCTGCAGGACTTCCTGACTGGCAAGCGCGCTCTGGTGCGTCCGGAGGAGAACGACATGTCTGCCAAGCACTTCGACTGGGTGGCTGATATCGTCCGCCAGCATGGTCTGTGCGCCGATGACGCAGCAGCCGAGGTGCTCCTGCGCAGCGAAGTGGCCAGGGTGTGCGCGCAGGTGCTGGCAGACGCCGGCGTCTACAAGCAGGATGAGCAGGGCCTGCAGGGCTTTATGCGCTTCATGGACAGCGTAGGCTACAAGGGTTAAGTCAATATGAATCGGGCAGGGGAGTCGCTGAAACTCCTCTGCCCGTTTTGTTGTGTTCGATTACAGCAATCCCTGCGACCAGCAGACATTCTCCATCAGTGCGCTGACAACGCAGGAAAGCCCTTCGGCGTCCTGCGCGTCAAAACGCCCCACAATGGGTGCGTCGATGTCCAGCACCCCCAGAAGCTGACCGTTACAGATCATCGGAATGACGATCTCTGAACGGGATGCGCTGTCACAGGCGATGTGCCCCGGAAAGCATTCCACGTCGGGAACAAGCTGCAGCTCCCGTGTTTCGGCTGCCGTGCCGCATACGCCGCGGCCGACCGGGATCATCACGCAAGCCGTCTTGCCCTGAAAGGGTCCCAGATACAGCGTGTTACCCCTGAGAAGGTAAAAGCCTGCCCAGTTCACATCCGGCAGCGCCTCCCACAGGAGCGCGGCAACGTTCGCCATCGCAGACAGCGGTGGACAGGCATCCACCAGCGCTTCAGTCTGCCTGCGCAGAAGCGGGTACAGTGCGGCCTTATCTGACGGCCAGGACATTTCCTGATGCATGGTTGCCTCCGTTACAGCACGTAGAAATAGATCGAGAGAAAGTGCAGCAAAGTACCGATCAGGCAGAAGAAGTGGAACACAGAGTGAAAGTAAGCCTTCTTCGAGCCAATCGCGTACAGCACCGCGCCCAGCGTATAGGCAATACCGCCTGCAAGCAGGAGCATCAGCCCGTCATGGGCAAGGGATGCGACCAGCTGACCGCTGGCAAACAGCACCACCCAGCCCAGGCCGATGTAGCAGGCCACGCTCATCTTCGCAAATCGCTTGAGGCTCACGGCGTTGAGCACGATTCCAAGGATGCCGACGCTCCACACGACGCCGAAGAGTATCCAACCCGTTACCCCACGCAGCGTGATAAGGGTGTAGGGTGTGTAGGTGCCCGCAATCAGCAGAAAGATCGTGCAGTGATCGATCACGCGGAAGACGCGCTTGGCGCGGTTGACGGCCAGGGCGTGATAAAGGCAGCTCATCAGGTACAGAAGCGTGAAAGTCAGGCCGAATACAATGCTGGAAGCCAGCTTGTAGCCATCCAGCGGATTGCAGCTCTTCACGATGCACAGCACCAGCACGGCAACACCCGCCAGGGCGCCCACGCCATGGGTGATGCTGTTGATCAGCTCCTCGCCAAGGGTGTACTTCGGGATGCTGATACGATGCGGCTTCTGAGTCTCTTGCTCCATAGGAAAACCCCCTTGCATTCGGATATGCCACTATTATAGCACATTGGATAACCGAATGCAAGGTTTTCATAACCCGATGACGAGTTTTTTATTCGGCGCTAATTGCCGAAAGATGCACCTTAATGAACGAGCCTGTACAGGGAAACGACCTTTCCAAGAATGGTTACTTCGTTCACGATGATGGGGGGCATGCTGCTGTTTTCCGGCTGCAGGCGGAAGTGTCCATCCTCGCGGAAGAAACGTTTCACCGTGGCAGAATCGTCGATCATCGCCACGACGATCTCGCCGTTGCTGGCGTCAGAGGTCTTGCGGACGACGATGTGATCGCCGTCGAGGATGCCGGCTTCGATCATGGAATCGCCGCGCACCAGCAGGATGAAGTGCTCGCCTTCACCCAGCATGACCTCGGGGATGGGCACGTATTCATCCAGGTTTTCCTCTGCGAGAATCGGCGTTCCGGCGGTCACACGGCCGATGACGGGCACTGCAGTGGAGTTGTTGCGCACGAAATTGGGGTCGCCAACGACCTCCATGGCGCGGGGCTTCATGGCGTCGCGATGCAGCAGGCCGCGCTTTTCGAGGCGCTGGAGATGGCCGTGCACCGTGGATGTGGACTTCAGACCCACAGCCAACGCGATTTCCCGCACAGACGGCGGGTAACCCTTGGTCTGAATCTCGGACTTGATGAAATCGAGGATACGCTGCTGATTATCACCACGAGGTCTTTGCATAACAATACCACCTTTGCTTGGATTCGGAATCATTATAGCACATGTTCGGCAAAAAATCAAACAGTTGTTCGATGACTTGCACATTTTTTTCGCGTATGCTATAATCTGAAAGGGGAGGTGGAAATGGTGAAGAAGATGTGCGTGATCACGGAGGACAAGGTTTGCGATGGCTGCGGCGAATGCGACCGCTGCGACCTTGATCCTGAAAAGATGTGTGACAACTGCATGCGCTGCCTGGGGCTGGTGGACGGTGATGATTACCGTGCCATCTCCATCGACGGGATTCTCCTGAGAGAAAATGACGCTGACTGACCGGTCAGCGTCATTCTTCGTCTGATGGGTTGTGTGCGCCCGAGGCGTCATCGAAGGTGGGCAGATCAACATGCTCGGCTGCCATGCGACGCCGGGCGTCGGTCATGTCCGCATAGTGGCGGCGCGTCGTGTCCACAGAGGAGTGGCCGAGGACGTCCGCAACCAGGTAGATATCTCCGGTGCTGTTGTAAAGGTTTGTGGCGAAGGTGCTGCGCAGTTTGTGCGGGCTGATGCGGGGCTTCAGCGGCGCAGCCACGGCCGCATACTTCTTGACCAGATTCTGTACGGCGCGTTGCGTGATGCGCCGCCGCTGCAGGGACAGGAACAGCGCATCCTCGTGGCCCGGCAGCGCCTCGATCTGCTCGCGCTCCAGTATGTATTCAGCCAGCGCTTCAGCAACTTCCGGCGGATAATACAGCACCACCTGATTGCCGCCCTTTCGCGTCACCAGAAAGGCGTTGTTCTCCAGGTCGATATCGCTGATATTGATGCCTACACATTCGGATACGCGAACGCCGGTGCCCAAAAACAGCGACAGAAGCGCATAATCCCGCTTGACTGTGCGGCGGTGATAACCCTGCTGATGGGCGGTCAGGTTATCGCCAGTGGCTGCAAGTTCCAGCATACGGCGCATTTCGTCGAGCGTAAGGCGGATGATGGGCTTTTCATGGACTTTGGGCAGGGGCACGAGCGTCGTGATGTTGGCCGGGATCCGCTTGTTCCTGAAAAGGTACTCGTAAAACGTGCGGATGGCGCAAAGCTTGCGCTTAATGGACAGCTCGTGATTCACAAGCACGCGCTGCTTGTCAGTCTCGGGGTCTTCCTTGTAGTAGAAGGTCAGGTAGTCAATGTAGGCGGTCAGATCGTCCTGGGTGAGGGATGCCAGATCTTCGTCGGTGAAGCTGTAGAGCGGCTTCTGTGCAAAGCGAACGCGCTCCAGCTGAAGGAAGTGGAAGAATGTCTTGAGGTCGATGGCATACGCAAGACGTGTGAACGTGCCGGTGGTTACGGCGATGGCGCGCAGAAAATCACCGCATGCCTGCGGAAGCTCACGCGAGATGTCGCGGATGCGCTGGATCCGGTCTGCGTCGATTTGCTCACGATATGGCAGCTGTTCGGCCACAAAAGCCCCTCCCTTCGTTGAAATACACTCAACTATTCGTAAAACTGTGGTTTAGCGAATAGTTGTAAGTGTTTATCCCCTTCGGATATCATGTGCCATGAACCTGAAATGACCCGGAGAAACACGTCGCCGTACCTCTCCGGGCGGTGGTCAGGAATCCTCATCCATGGCATTGATGCGCCTGTATTCGCGGATTGCGCTGGTGGCCAGCTCATCGCAGCGGTTGTTCTGCGGATGATCCGCATGACCCTTGACCTTGACGAACCGCACATTGTGCTTGCGCGTCTGCAGCAGCAGGATGGCCCAGAGATCCTGATTCTCCACGGGCGTGCCGCTGGAGGTCTTCCATCCCCGGCGCTGCCAGCCATCGATCCAGTGATCGTTGAACGCCTGAACGAGATAGTTGCTGTCCGAATACAGCGTCACATCGCAGGGCTCGCGGAGTGCGCCCAGCGCGCTGATGGCCGCGAAAAGCTCCATGCGGTTGTTGGTCGTGCCGGCCATGTAGCCGGACATTTCCTTGCGGTGCGGGCCGAACTCCAGGATGCAGCCCCAGCCGCCGGGGCCGGGATTGCCGGAGCAGGCACCGTCCGTATAGATGTCAACCTTCTTGCGGGGTCGGGTTTCAGACAATGTGATACTCCCCTTCTCTCGTCAAAATGCACAAAATTATATGCCGCAATTAAGACATATTTCTTGATTTCTGCGCGCAGACGCGCATAGCGTCCATCACGGCAGCGCGGAAGCCCTTGCGCTCAAGCTCCTCGACAGCCTCGATGGTGGTGCCCCCGGGTGAACAAACCGCGTCCTTGAGGGCGGCCGGATGGGTGCCGCTCTGCAGCACCATCAGCGCGCTGCCCAGCACGGCCTGCGCTGCCAGCTCGTAAGCCGTATTGCGGTACAGGCCTTCCTTCACACCGGCGTCGGCCATGGCCTCGATGAGCATGTAGACATATGCCGGGCTGCTGCCGCTGATGGCGATGACGCCGTCAAACAACCTTTCGGGCAACACAACGGTGCGGCCGACAGAATCGAAGATGCCCTTGGCGAACTCGAAGTCCTCTTCGGAGAAGGTCGTGTCTTCGCACAGGGCGGTCATCCCCTCACCCACCATCGCGGGCGTGTTGGGCATTACGCGAAGGCATGTTGCCCCGCTGCCCTCCAGGGCGTCGTAGAGCTGCTCAACGGTCCAGCCTGCGGCAATGCTGATGACGGCCTTGCCATTCAGGGCGTCGCGGATGTGCTCGATGACCTCAGCCATGAAGAAAGGTTTCACGGCCAGCACGATCATGTCGCACATCTCCGCCAGCTCCGCATCGGATTCGGTGCAGGTCAGGCCGGGATACTCATCTGACAGCTCCTCGAGGCGGCGGGTGTTCAGGTCGCAGATGGCCATGTCGTCAGCGGTCAGGTAGTTCGCCGCAATCAGGCCGCGCAGGATGGCCGTGCCCATGTTTCCGGCGCCAATGAAACCCAGCTTCAGCATATCATCAGTCCTTTGAGTGGATTTGCCACTATTATAGCATGAAAACATCCGCCTGCAAAGCCCTTTTGCAATGCAGGCGGTATTTTTCGTGTATCAGAGAATGTACTTCCGGGTGTCCTGGGGCTTGTTTTCGCCGGAGAGATGGCTGCGGACATAGTCGCCGTTGATGGCCAGCTGAATGGGCGGCATGTCAGGATCCCCTGCATTGAAGGAGATGTCCTCCAGCAGCTGCTCGAACACAGCATGCAGGCGGCGCGCGCCGATGTCCTCCGCCGTTTCATTGGCGGTAAATGCTGCATCAGCAATCGCCTCGATGGCGCTCTGCTCAAAGTCCAGCATCACATTGTCCACGGCCAGCAAAGCCTTGTACTGGAGGGTCAGCGCGTTATCCGGCTGGGTCAGGATGCTCTGGAAATCCTCCCTCGTCAGGGACTGCAGGCGCACATGCACCGGGAAGCGGCCCTGCAGCTCCGGGATCAGGTCGCTGACCTTGGCCACGTGGAAGGCGCCCGCGGCGATGAAGAGCATGTAGTCAGTCTTCACGGGGCCGTATTTCGTATTGACGACGCTGCCCTCAACAATGGGCAGGATATCGCGCTGCACGCCTTCCCTGCTGACGTCCGGGCCGCTGCCAGCGCGGTGACCGGCGATCTTGTCGATCTCATCGATGAAGACGATGCCGTGCTGCTCGGCGCGCTGGATGGCTTCCTCATGCACGGCGTCCATGTCGATGAGCTTGTCGCTCTCCTGGCCTTCCAGGATGCGCCGGGCCTCGCGGACCTTCATGCGGCGCATGCGGGTCTTGCGGGGCATCATGTTGCCCATCATATCGCCCAGGCTGATGGAATTGCCGCCGACGTCCAGCGTGGGGGCAGCCTCTTCCACTTCAACTTCGATCTCCATATCCTCCAGTTCGCCGCGCATCAGCTGCTGGCGGAGCTCCTCACGTTTGCCACCTACTTCAGGCGTTTCATCCTCCACGGGCTGCGGGGATCTGGTGCGGCCCAGAAGGAAGTCAAGGCTCATGCCCTGGCTGGAGGGCTTCTTCTGCGGATGAACCAGCAGGGACACCAGCCGATCCTCGGCGATCACGCGGGCACGGGGTTCCACGCGGCGGACGTGCTCATCCTTCACCATGCGGATGGCGTTCTCCACCAGATCGCGGATGATGCTCTCCACATCGCGGCCGACATAACCGACCTCGGTGAACTTTGTCGCCTCCACCTTGATGAAGGGCGCAGCAACCAGCTTGGCCAGGCGACGTGCAATCTCCGTTTTGCCAACGCCGGTGGGGCCGATCATCAGGATGTTCTTCGGGCTGATCTCGTCGCGCATGCTCTCCTCCACCATGGAGCGGCGGTAACGGTTGCGCAGCGCGATGGCCACGGATTTCTTCGCTTCAGCCTGGCCGATGATGTACCGGTCCAGCTCCCGCACGATCTGACGGGGCGTCAATTCTGCCATGTTCCGTCCCTCCTTACACATCTTCAACGATGATGTTCTCGTTGGTGAACACGCAGATGGACGCGGCGATGTGCAGCGCTTTTTCAGCGATCTCGTGGGCGGTGAGGTCGGTGTTCTCCACCAGCGCACGGGCAGCAGCGAGGGCATAGTTGCCGCCCGATCCGATGGCCGCCACGCCGCTGTCGGGCTCCATCACATCGCCCACACCGGTGAGCACCAGCAGCTGCTCGCTGTCGGCGACGATCATCATGCAGTTCATCTGCCGCATGCCCTGCTCGGTGCGCCACAGCTGCGCCAGCTGCACGGCGGCACGCTCGAGGTTACCGTTGCACTGCGTCAGCTTCTCTTCAAACTTGTCAAAAAGCGTGAAGGCGTCCACGGTCGCGCCGGCAAAGCCGACAACGACCTTTCCGCCATAAATGCGACGCACCTTGCGCGCGTTGGACTTGAAGACAACGCTCTCGCCCATGGTCACCTGACCATCGCCGGCAATGGCGATCTTCCCATCCTTGCACACCGCGCAGATGGTCGTACCTCTCAGTTCAATGCTCATAATTATTCCTCCGGATTCACAATAGGCATCTGTGCCAATATACACGGGCACATGCCGATCATAGCACCCTTTGCTGAACTCAGCATGAAGCGGGGGTGTCGCCGTAGATCTCTGCACACCACTGCCGCATGAAAGCCAGCGAGCGCTCGGAAATAACGGTGTAACGCTCCTGCTTGTTGCGGATCTTCTTGTGCTGCTTGTCCACCACGAGCCCGTCAATCAGGCCGAATGCGCAGTTCATGGGCTGGAAGTGCCGGTTGGGCGTACTCACATAGCGGCCCATGGCGCCCATGGCGGTGATGCCGGGCAGCTCCACTGTGCCCAGTCCCCGCAGATCGCGTCCCAGGGAAAGGCCGCACAGCAGGCCGCTGGCCGCGCTCTCCACGTAGCCCTCAACGCCTGTCATCTGCCCGGCGAAATAGCACTGCGGACGGTTGATCATCTCGAAATGCGCGTTCAGGAAGCCTGGCGAGTGCAGGAAGGTATTGCGGTGCATCACGCCGTAGCGGGCGAAATCAGCGTTCTCAAGCCCGGGAATCAGGCCGAAAACGCGCTTCTGCTCGGGCCACTTCAGGCGGGTCTGGAAGCCCACGAGGTTGTACAGCGTGCCCTCGGCATTGTCCTGGCGGAGCTGCACGACGGCATACGCCTCCTTGCCCGTGCGCGGGTCGACAAGGCCCACAGGCTTCATGGGGCCGAAGGCCAGCACCATCCTGCCGCGGCGGGCCATGGATTCCACGGGCATGCAGCCCTCAAATACCTTCGTTTCCTCAAAGCCGTGGATCTCGGCGGTTTCAGCCTCCAGCAGCGCGTCCACGAAGGCGTTGTACTCCGTCTCGGTCATGGGGCAGTTGAGGTAGTCATCTCCCCTGCCGTAGCGGCTCTGGCGGAACACGCGGTCCATGTTCAGCGATTCAAGGGTAACGATGGGCGCGGCCGCATCGTAAAAATTCAGCGTACTCAGACCAGGCAGGCTGGCGATGTGCTCGCTGAGCGCGTCGGAGGTGAGCGGGCCGGTCGCGATGATGACCGGGCCATCGGGGATCTCCGTCACTTCACGGGATTCCACCGTCACCAGTGGATGCTCGCGCAGGGCACGGGTGATGTAGCCGGAGAAAGCGTCGCGGTCAACGGCCAGGGCGCCGCCAGCGGGAACGCGGGCATGATCCGCCGCGGCCATGATCAGCGAGTGGCAAAGCCGCATCTCTTCCTTCAGGAGCCCCACAGCATTGGTCAGCCGGTCGGAGCGGAGGGAGTTGGAGCAGACAAGCTCGGCGAACTGCTCGCTGTGATGCGCCGGGGACATCTTGCCCGGCTTCATTTCGATCAGCTTGACGCGAACGCCCTGCAGGGCAAGCTGCCATGCGGCTTCGCAGCCTGCCAGGCCAGCGCCCACCACCGTTGCATGCAGATCACTCATCGGCGTCCTCCGTGTTCTCCTGCTGTACCTCCACGCGGCAGCGGCAGGTCTCGTTTGCGCACAGATGCCACAGCTCGCCCTTGCGTCCGCGCTTTTCCACCATATGTCCGCCGCACTGCGGGCAGACAGCCGTCACGGGCTTTTCCCAGGACACGAAGGTACACTCAGGATAGCACTCGCAGCCGTAGAACTTACGGTTCTTCTTGCTGGTCTTTTCCATCAGGCGTGCGCCACAGGCGGGGCAGGGCGCTTCGATGTAGGTCAGGATCGGGCGGGTGTTGCGGCAATCCGGGAAGTTCGGGCAGGCCAGGAAGCGCCCAAAGCGGCCCATCTTGTAGACCATCATTGCACCGCACTTGTCGCAGGGTACATCCGAAGGTTCGTCCTTGATCTCGACCTTCTCGATCTGCTGCTCTGCTGCTTCCAGAGCTTCACGGAAGCCGGGATAGAAATCGCGGATGATCTCCTTCCACATCGTCGTACCTTCCTCAACTGCGTCCAGCTGATCCTCCAGCTCCGCGGTGAACTCCGTATCGACGATGTGCTCGAAGTACTCCTCCATCATACTGGTGACCATGCGGCCCAGCTCCGTGGGGTAAAGGCGCTTCTTTTCACGGCTGACGTACCCACGGGAGATGATGGTGGTGATGGTAGGCGCATAAGTGGAGGGACGGCCGATGCCCTTCTCCTCCAGCGCACGCACGAGGGATGCTTCCGTGTACCGGCTGGGCGGCTGGGTGAAGTGCTGCTCGCTGAACACATCCTCGGTGAGGGCGGCGTCGCCTTCGTTCAGGGGCGGCAGCGTGGTTTCGCTGGAGGCCACATCCTCGTCGGTGCCCTCCTCGTAGACGGAAGTGAAGCCGGGGAACTTCTTGTGTTCGCCATAGAAGCGCAGGCCGACGCCGTTTCCGGTGATCTCCATGGTCATCGTTTCGTACAGTGCCGGCATCATCTGGCTGGCGATGAATCGGTTGTAGATCAGCCGGTACAGGTTGAACTGCTCCTTGGTGAGGCTGGCACGGATCTTCTCCGGCGTGCGGTGCACATCAGTGGGACGGATGGCCTCATGGGCTTCCTGGGCATTCTTGCGCCCACGATACTCAATGGGCTTTTCGGGCAGGTATTCCGCGCCGAAACGCTCCGGGATGTACTCCCGGAGGGCGGCCAGCGCGTCATCGCTCACGCGGACGCTGTCGGTACGGATGTAGGTCACAATACCCTGCGTGCCCTCGCCTTCCAGATCCACGCCCTCGTAGAGCTGCTGCACGACCTGCATGGTCTTGGCGGTGGTGAAGCCGAGCTTGCGGCTGGCTTCCTGCTGCAGGCTGGAGGTGGTGAAGGGGGCAGCGGGCGTCTTGCGCTTCTCGCCATGCTTGACGGAGGACACGGCAAAATGCGCATTGCGGATGCGCTCAACGGCAGCTTCCGCATCGGCGGCATTGCTGATCACAGCCTTCGCGCCGTCAAGGGTCGCCAGGCGCGTGTTGAAGTGAACCTTGCGTCCGCGGCCGATCATCGCCTGCATCTTCGTTGATACTTCCCAGTATTCCTCGGGGATGAACGCTTCGATGTCAGCCTCGCGCATCACGACCATGCGCGTGGCGACGGACTGCACGCGGCCTGCGGAAAGGCCCTTCTTGATCTTCGTCCACAGCAGGGGGCTGATCTTGTAGCCCACCAGACGATCCAGCACGCGGCGGGCCTGCTGCGCATCCACGCGGCCCATGTCCAGCTTACGCGGGTTCTTCAGCGCAGCCTGAATGGCCTTCTTGGTCACCTCGTGGAATTCGATGCGGCAGGGCTGCTCCATATCGATGCCCAGCACCTGAGCCAGATGCCAGGAGATCGCTTCACCTTCGCGGTCCGGGTCAGTTGCCAGGAAGATCTGCGTGGCGTTGCGCGCTTCCTTGCGGATCCGGGTAAGGATGTCGCCACGCCCGCGGATGGTGATGTACTTCAGGGCGAAATCGTCCTCGGGATCAACGCCGATCTGGCTCTTGGGAAGGTCGCGCACATGCCCCTGGGACGCCTCCACCTTGTAGCCCTTCCCCAGGAATTTGCTGATGGTACGCGCCTTTGCGGGCGACTCGACAATAATGAGCTTCTGCTTGTTTGCAGCCATAATCATATGCCTCCGGTCATTCAGATTCTGCAATAGGTTTTGCCGGGCAGTGCCCGGATGACGCCGGACATCTGCATCAGCGTCAGGGATACGGATAGCTGTGGGGTCGGGATGCCGCTTCGGGCGGACAGTTCGTCAAAGGACATCTCACCCTGCCCCAGCAGCGCATAGATGCGGCGCTGCTCGTCATTCATTTCAGGCAGGGCCTTCTTCTGCTGCTGCGTGATGGCGGGGCCATCCTCAGCCCAGGAGAGGTCCTCGAGCACGTCCTGTGCGCTGGTGAAGTAGATGGCTCCCTCACGAAGCAGCTGGTGCGCGCCTTCGGACGCTTCTGAATCCGGAACGCCCGGGTATGCGAACACATCTCGCCCCTGATCCAGCGCATGCTGCACGGTGATCATGCTCCCTGACTGGATGCGGGCTTCCATCATCAGCACCGCCTTTGCAAGGCCGGAGATGATGCGGTTCCGCATTTGGAAGACATGCTTGCCGCTCCGCATGCCAAGGGGGTACTCGCTCAGCAGCACGCCGCCCTTTGCCACGATTTCCTCGCGAAGGTCCTCGTTCTCCTGCGGGTAGATCACATCAATGCCGCAGGCAAGTACCGCTGCTGTGGGCGATGCGCCTGCGAGGCAGCCCCTGTGGGCGGCGGTGTCCACACCCATGGCGAAGCCGCTGATGATGGTCACTCCCCTGTCGCTCAGTTCCCGGCAGATGTCATGCGTTGCCATCTCGCTTCGCGGCGTGGGCGTCCGGGATCCGACGACTGCAATGCACTTGCCCACCAGGCAGTCCGGATTGCCGCGATAGAACAGGATCGCAGGCGGGTTCTGTATGTTCCGCAGGGCATCCGGATATGCGTTGTCCCCCAATGCGATGACGCCGACGTCCAGTTTGCGCATCGTCACCATCATCTCATGCATCTGCTGGCGGGGTGCATGCTCCTGCAGGGCTGCAATGCTGGCGTCATTCACGCGCCATTGCTTCAGGAAACGGCCCCCGCTGCGCTGGAATTCGTCATACACAGCCTCGGCACTGCCGCATTCCTCCAGGATGGCAGCAAGGATATCCGGGTTGATCATGCCGTAGGTCAGCCAGGCCCGGCATCCGTCTTCACGGGTGTACCCCATACAGCCACCTCCTTGAAATGGTAATATATACCACTTTGAGCACTTGCGTAAAAGTGCTTAAGAAAAACAGCATCAGCCTGCAATATATCATGCTATCACATATTGATGGAAAAATCAACTTCTGATTATGAAAAAGTACAAAGCTGATCATGCACAGTGTCGCGTGCGCAGAAAAGCAACGCGGACCAGGGCACAGTGTCCCTGATCCGCTGGTGTGAATCATTCTTCCGGAAGGTACGGCATGAGAAGCTCTGCAATGATGGCGTATCCTTCCGCGTTGGGGTGGAGGCCGTCGGTGAAGAATTCGGGATAGGCGTACTCGCCTGTACCCGGGCAGAAGGAGGAGTATGCGTCCACATAGGTCACGCCTGAAGTCTTGCTGGCATAGCGCTTGTAGGCCAGGTTGAGCAGGTTGATCTTCGCCTGCTGGCCGGTATAGAAGGCGTCAGTCGTCGGCAGGACGCTGAGGAGGATAAACTGGCAGTCAGGATTCTGTGCGCGCACAGCGGTCACCATCGCGTCGATGTTGGCGACTGTCTCCTCCTTGGTATAACCGCGCCCGATATCATTGATGCCGCAGATGAACACGATCACATCATAATCGCGGGCCGCCAGCTCACTGATGCGTGCGCGGCATTCGACGGTGGACTGCCCGCCGATGCCGAAATTGGAGCAGTCGCTGCGGCCCAGGATCGTGTTCCAGTCGCCATAGGAGTAGATGGGATTCTGGCAGAGGCTGTCTCCGATGAAGGCAATACCGGTATCTGCACGGCTCCAGCGTCCATCAGTGGTATCCACCGGCTCGCCCTCGCCCTCGAAGTACGCGATGCGGTACACCGTCACCTCGTCAGCCGTGGTGGTATAGACGGACAGCTGATCCAGCCGGGCAAAGTTTGTTCCCCATGTGCGCGCGAAGTTGTCATAGTTGAACCAGGCTGCGTACCGCCCGTTCTCCAGCTGCAGCACTTCGTCCGGATTGACGCTGCTCCACTGCTTCGCACCGCTGTGGCTGGAAAATGCCAGATAGACCGCCTTTTCGGGGCCGCCGTATTCGACATAGAAGCGGCTGCCGCGGTTGATCTGCGCAGCGTCGAAGCTGCCGCCCACATGCAGGGTGTAAACGGAGTGCACGTTCGCGTTTTCCTCGTTGACCGTGGCTGCGCCCTGGAAGAGGGTCTCCGTTGCGCCCAGGTCATCCTGCAGCGGACGGCCATGCCAGACGATGCGGCGGATCGTGGTGCTCCCTGCTGCGGTGGTGGAGCCTGCGCAGATCTGGTCCACTGCGCTGAAATCCTGGTCGCCATACTGGATGTAGCACTGCTGGCAGGTGAAGGTTGCCGTGCAGAGACTGCCGCTGGTCTGGCAGGCAGAAGGCACGTTCACAGACGCCCATGTGCCGGTTTCCCAATCGGAAAACGCAAGATAAACCGCCTTGATGGAGCCGGTGTATTCCACGGTGAACCAGCCGTCTGATGTGATCAGCGCAGGATTGAAGGAACCGCCCGCATTGGTGGTGTTCACGCTGGCGGCCAGCTGCCAGTTGCCGCCGACCGTGGCCTCGCCCTCAAAGAGCACGACCTCCACATAGCCCTCTTCTTCCGCAATGGCGGGCGCTGCTGCCAGCAGAAGCAGCATGATCAGAATTAGAAACCGCTTCAATATCCGGTCCTCCCAGTCAGTAGATCAGGTGAACGTCGGGGTAGTATTTCTGCAGCCAGGTATCGGCATAGCTGCCCTGGACGACTTCGGCGTAGCGCAAGCCGGTTCCGTCGAACGCGCCGCTGCCGATGGCGGTCACGCTCTGCGGCAGACGCACCACATACAGTTGAGCGCATCCGCAGAATGCGCGGCCGCCAATGGAAGACACGCCGTCGGGGACATAGACAGCCGTCAGGTTCTCGTTGTTGAGGAAGGCTTCGTCGCCAATGGATGTTGCATCAGCAGGCAGTACGGCGGTGTAATCAAAGCTGTACCTGCCGTAGGTGACCGCGTTGCTGGTATAGGACAGAACCGTCTTGCCGCCGATCACGCGCTCAGCCACAACATACACCTTCTGGCCTACGTCAGCAGGCAGCTGCGCCGCCTTGAGCACCGCCGAACACGTCTCCGTGGTCAGCAGCACGCTTGCTTTGCCCTCAAAGAGGCGCATCACCTTGTACTGCGTTGCGCCGGCAATGCTGTTCCAGGTCAGCGTCAGGCCGTCTTCATCCGTCAGCTGCAGCGCCAGATCCGGCTGGTAGGGTTCCGGAACGGTCACGGCGATGCTGTCCGTTGCACCGTCGGACGAAGTTACGGTGATCACAGCGGTACCCGGGGCAACGCCTGTGATGGTGAAGGTGAAAGGCGTATCCGAATCCGCATCGAAAGTGTGACTGACCGTGGCCACGCCGCTGTCGCTGCTGCTCCAGGTGAACACGTCCGAAATGGGATCAAATTCGGCGGGAACAAGCGTCGTGCTCTGCCCGACGGACAGGATTGCTTCCGTTTCGTTGATGCGGATGTATGCGGTGGGTTCGGTCCAGGTCACTTTGTAGTAGAAACAGTTGCCGGAATAGCCGCGCCCCGCGGCAGTGATGAGTCCCTGGTTAGCGAGCTCCTGCGTTTTGGCTCCTGAGTACTGGCTCATCGCGCTGTACATTTCGCTGGGGGAAAGGTCGCCGACATACAAACCGACAGTCTTCCACCGACGTTCACCAGCATCGACCATGGCGTCGAAATACGTGAAGAATTCCTCCCAGGTTGTAAACGTGAAATCGTGATCCTTTGGCTCTTCTTCGCTGGATTCGTATTCGCCGCCCTCGGCGTCAGGGACGATCATGCCGGTAGAGTCGGCGAGGCCGCCCGCACGGTTCCAGAGGTGGTCCTTCGCCATCACCTCGTCGCTGACGCAGAAGTATTCGTGTGTCTCATAACCGCCGGTGCCGGGATCGTCCCAGGTGCAGTCCACATGGTACCAGCTGCCGCCAAGTTTGACGAGGTTCCATCCGTGGCTGCCCCAGTTCGCAGGATCTTGGTCCGATCCGGCACTACCGCTCACATAGACGCATTCAAGGCCTGCTGCCGTGCAGAGCATCAGGTAAGCACGGGCATAGCTGTCGCACACGCCGGTGCCATAGAGCAGAACGCCGGATGCGTCACGGTGCGTGTAGGTATAGTCATAGTTGGCGTTATAGATCAGCCAGTCGTGCAGCACCAGCGCGCGGCTGTAGTCGCTCATGTCATCGGTGATGAGCGACGCCACAATGCTGTTTGCCTTGCCGACGGTGGTGGTCACATCGGTTTCGTCTGCTTTCGTGTAACTCTCGTAGATGCGGGTCTGGAAGCGCAGTTTCTGCCCGTTGCTGTCAGTAACATCGAACTGCCAGAAATAGCGGCCCGTCTTGGTGAAGACATACGAAAAAGAAGCGGCATCCTGCGGCAGGGTGAATTGATCAAGCCCCTTCCAGCCATCCTCGAAGGGATCCAGGTCGAGCGTCTGATATGCAAGGAGGGCGGTGATGGTATAGGGCGCCGTACCGCCGGAAACGAACACATCCCATGCGTATGTTTCGTCCAGCAGGATGTAGGGCATATCAGTCAGCGTGTAGGCCAGGTTGATCAGATTGCTGTCGTCATCCCTGGGCAGGAGCCGGTATACGACGCCGCCGGTGTAGTAGATCACGTCTTCCCCGGAACTGATTTCTTCGGTCGTGTCAGGCGCCATGTCATCATCCGGTGCGTCGGTCAGCCCCTCAGCAGTCGCAGAGCAAAGCAGGATCAAACCTGCCAGAAGCATTGCCCAAAGTCGCTTCATCTTCATGTCAGAACGCTCCTTCCGGTGCTGTAGTCTGACTCTATTATATTTTCGCTTCAAGAATCTGTCAAGGAAAAGAAGGCGGCGCTGCCATTGCTGACAGCGCCGCAGGATCACAGGATCACTCGGTGACCAGGTTCACATTGGTGAAGGTGATGTTCGCGTTGCGGACCGCGTAGAAGCCGACATAGATGTAGTCGCTGTCCACGGTCGTCAGCGCATAGTCGAAGCCGGCGGACACGGGCGTGTTGTCGCCGTAGGTCAGGGTGAAGCCATCGGTGGTGCCGACGATCTTCAGCTCGACCGTGTCGCCCACGTTGTAGACAACCTCAGTAGCCGGGCCGTTGTACAGCACGCCGCTCTTGCGGCCGAAGCAGTTGAACGCGCCCTGATTGCGGGTGCCGGCGGCCACATAGTCACCCATGGTGTCCTTGACATAGCTGTCGATGTACAGGTCGTCACGGGCCATCAGGCCGAAGGACACCTGGTTGTTGGCAGCCATGTCATTGATGGTCGCGGTGGCGGTCAGCGTGAAGCTGGCGCCGGCAGGCAGGCGGGTGTAGTAGAAGATCATGCCGTCGGTGGCGGAGGCGATCTTGCCCGCGTTTCCGGTGACGCCGATGTTCATGCCGCCCTCCACCTCGCTGGCGAAGAAGCTGCCGTTGGTGATCTTGTTCTCGCCGCCCACGTCGCCAAACACGGTGCCGTGCCACACATTGCCCTGGGCATCGGTGTACGCCGGCCAGTTGGCGGAGGTGGTGGTGGGCGCGGTGTAGCTCACGGGCACGTAGTCCGGGTTGATGGCGGAGGCGAAGTCAGCCTCGTAGGTGGGCTGAGCCTTGCCGGCCTTCACGAAAGGCTCCAGGGCGGTGCCCTGCGCAGCCTGCGCGATGGCCCAGGCGTTCATCTTCGCGCCGTAGGAGTTGGTGTGGGTCTTATCCAGCGCGGTGGGGAGCATGGTCACGCCGTCCTCGGCCCACTTCGCACCGTTCCAGGCGTGCAGCCACTGTGCGCCCTCGCCCAGGGCGACGTTGCGCTCCAGGGTGATGGCGGTCAGGTCGATGCAGGGGATGTTCAGCGCAGCGGCCATATCACGGACGGCCTGTGCGTAATCGCCACCCGCGTAGGTGACCTCACCCACGGCGGTGTCGGCGGTCACATGGCCGGAAGCGCCCGCATAGGACTCGGCGGTGTTGTCCGTGGTCAGGCGGACGATGGGCGTCACCAGCACGGGGGTCACGCCAGCATCCATGGCAGGCTTGACATAGCTGACGTAGAGGCTGTTGGCGAAGGAGCCCTCGGTGAGGTAGTCGCCGTTGGGGTTGCTGTAGCGGGCCGCTTCGGTCTTCTGGTCGTTGTGGCCGAAGCCGATCAGCAGGAACATTTCGCCCTCTCCATCGCCCAGTGCGGGCACGGCATCGGAGCCGTTCATCAGCACGTCGTACTCGCTCATGCCGGTGAAGTCGCGGGAGGACGCGCCGGAGTGGGCCAGGTTGTAAACCGTGGCGTTGAAGTAACGATCCAGCTGCTCGCCCCAGCCCTCGCGCGGGATGTAGTAGCTGTCGGAGAAGCCGCAGACCGTCGAGTCGCCCACTACCCAGAAAATCGCCTTCTCCTGCTCGCTCTGGCCCCAGGCAGCGCCCTGAGCGCCCGCCTCGTACGCGCGGGCGGCGTCGGTCAGCAGCAGCAGGCCGTGCATGTCGATGGAGCCGTCCGTCTTGCGGCTGGGCTCGACGGAGGTATCCAGGGAGACGAACCAGTCCTCGCTGACCGTGACGGGCACGGCGGCGGTGTTCACGGAGCCATTCTCGCCCCAGAAGAAGTTGAACTCACCGTAAACGTCGATGGATGCCTGATTCTGCAGCTTCAGGTTTTCGGCGGTCGTACCGGCGGTGCGGAAGGACAGCACGCCCTCGGCCACAAAGCCGGTTGTGGCGGACTTGTTGTTGGTGTAGAAGGCCACGTTGGCTGCGCCGTTGTTGAAGGAAGTGGAGTCGTAGACCTTGACGTCCGGGCAGGAATTGGAGTCGATGCCCTTGGACTTGTTCTCGTAGGAGATGGAGTTATGGAGGCGGTGGTCGCCGGGGATATTGGTGCCGCCCATCTTGAAGCCGTTGCCGTTGCCGGCCTCGATGATCATGTAATCAACGCCTTCCTCGCCCACGAAGGAGAGGCTGCCGTTCTCGTCCACGGCGATATCCGCAAAGACGATGGCGGTCTTCTCGCTCCCCTGCTTCACGGCGAGATAACCGTTGCGGTAAGTGACACAGTCATAGATGGACACAGCGCCGATCGCGCCGGTAGCGGACTTGGCGAACATGTCCCAGCCGTCGTCGGCGTTGTAGGCAGCGATGCAGCCGTAGAAGGTATTGCCCGGGCCGCAGGTCAGCTTGGCGGCGAAGCCATCCGCATCCTCATAGCCGGAGTCGCCGTTGTTGAAGGAGGTGCAGTTGATGATGGTGTTGTTGGCGGGCCAGCGGTCATAGGGCTCGTTGGAGGTGCCGGAGATCTGCAGGCCGGTGGTGCCGTTGTTGTAGAAGTTCATGCGCGTGAGCGTGCAGTTGCTGCCGGCCAGCTGCATGCCCTTCTGCAGGTCGAGGGTGTTGCAGATGTTGATGAAGGAGATGTTCCACCAGTCGCCCCAGCAGGTGAAACCTGTGCCGGTGCGGCCGAAGTCGAAGGTGGCAAAGCCGCCGTCGGTGGTCATGGTGATGGGCGCATCGGGCGTGCCGTCGCGGCCGCGCTCCACCAGGAGCTCAGCAGCCGCCATATTGTAATAGCCCGCCTTGAGCAGGATGGTCTGGCCGGGGCCAGCGTACTTCAGCGCGGTCTGCACGTTCACCGCATCATCCCAGGAAGTGCCCTTGTTGAAGGGCTTGCCCTCGGGGGTGACGTAGATGACGCCCTCGCTGCCGATGGTGCGCACGGAGACGCTCACGGCCAGCTGCACGGTTTCGTAATCGCGCAGGCGCTCGTAGGCGCTGGGCTGGTAATCGGGGTCGGGCGTGAACTCCACCGCGAAGGTGCAGGAGCCTGTGATGGGATACTTTTTAGTGAAGATCTCGTTGGCCTTCACGGGGATGCCTTCTTCCAGCACTGTGCCCGCGCGGATCACCTTCAGCGTGCCATCAGCGTTGCCCTGATAGAAGAGCTCGTAATCGCCGGCGCTGGAGGTGGAGGCGGACTTGAGCGTGCAGCTCAGATCCACATAGGTGATGGGCTGGGGCATCCAGTCTGCCGGGTTCCAGGGGCTGGTGAGGAAGGAAATGTTGGAGTAAGTCACGTTCATGCCGCGGGCGGCAACCAGCGCGACATAGGCGGTGTTGCCTTCCTGCACGGTCATGGGATCATCCAGCTCCGCGTAAGTGGCAACAGTCTGCGCGGCGGGATCCCTGGCGGGGATGTACTGGATGTGCTCGGCCAGCATGGGGCCGGTGGTACCATCGGGGTTGATGACGTACTGACGCACGATGTAGGCGTAGCTGTTCTTCTCCAGCTGCACGCGGTAGGTTTCGCCGGTGGTCACCTGATCCAGCGGATCGTCGGTGAAAGCCAGCAGGGTGGAAACGACCTGGTTCTTGTCCGCATCCTCGGCATGGAAAATGCCATTGTAGTTGCGCACGCCCAGGATGTTGACGGTGTTCACGCCGCCGGCACGAAGCTTCGTGCTGCCGATGGACACGGTGTTGGAGTAGTAGGAACCGCTGCCCTGGATGGTATCGCGGATCTGCAGCGCGAAGCCCTCCTGGCCGTCAGGCAGGGGGTTCATGTAATCGATGGTGACGTCCGCCGTCAGAATGAAGTTCTCCTGGGTGGGATCGATGGTGGTGTAGTAGAAGGACACGCCGTCAGCGGGTGCATCGGAGACGAACTTGCCGCCCTTCTTGGCGACGGTGCCATCTTCAGCCACCACGCAGGCGTACAGCTTCACGGTGCCATCGATGGAGGAGCCTTCCTCCATGCGGTTGGCAGCGTCGGAGGTGGAGGTGCCGAAGCGCACGAACTGCCACTCGCGGGCGTCCGCCCTGGGGGTCGTGTCGATGACGGGAGCAGCGTTGCTGTCGGCAAAGGTCACCCCCGCAAACTGGAACTTGGAGCCGTTGCAGTAGAACCAGATGGTCTCCCCTGCCGTGACGGTCACATCCACGGAGATCTCGCCCGCTTCGGTGGTGCTGGTGACCTCGGTGATCTCGCCAGCAGCATTCACGCGCACCTGCCAGAAGGTCTTGCCGGTGCCGTCCTTGTTGGTGCCGTTGATGCCGGTGACGGTGATCACGCCGTCGGCAGGGGCGGTTACGGAGATGGCCGCGCCGGCGTCCGGGATCACGCCCTTGGCGTTCTCGCCAGCGGCCTTGGGGTTGTTGCTGCCCTGCACGGTGTAGACGATCTCGCCGTTCACGGTGACAGCCTTATCCTTGGCAGCCATGTCTTCCAGGGCGAAGACGGGGTACTCGCCCTGCTGACCCGCCGCGATGGAGGTCGCGCCGTCAGCGTTCAGGACCAGCGTGAAGGAGCCATCCGCCACGGGAGCATCTTCCTCGGCCACAACAGCGTTCGGGTTCACGAAGGTGACCGCCGCGAACTGGAACTTGGAGCCCGCCGCGTAGAACCAGACGGTCTCGCCCGCCTTGGCTTCGTACGTCACAGCGATTTCGCCCGGATCGGTCAGCGAACGCGCCTCGCCCTCCACCGGGACGATCCAGAAGGTCTTACCGGAGCCGTCGGCGGAGTTGGTGCCGTTGATGCCGTAAACGGTGATCACACCGTCAGCAGGGGCGGTCACGGAGATGACCGCGCCGGCGTCCGGGATCACGCCCTTGGCATTGGAACCACCCGCCTTGGGGTTGTTGCCGCCCTGCACCGTGTAAACGGTTTCGCCGTTCACGGTCACGGTGTTCTCCTTGGCCTTCATATCCTCCAGCGCGTACACGGGGTACTCGCCCTGCTGGCCTGCGACGATGGACGTTGCGC
>JAFQQT010000037.1 GCA_017410455.1 Clostridia bacterium | reverse complement strand
TACAACATCGGCATCAAGTCCGGCCTGATCCCGCTGTCCACGGTGGTGGGCGTGTTCAAGTCCCTCATTGGCGTGACGCTGCTGTTTGGCGCGAATGGCATCTCGAAGGCCATCCGCGGCGAGAGCATCATTTAAGGAGGGTGATGAGAGATGAGCAAGAAGATCCGCAACAAGTCCTACATCACCCGTTCGGTGGGCGACATCGTATTCGACACCCTGCTGTATATTTTCTTCACGCTGTTCACGCTCCTGTGCGTGTTCCCGTTCTACTACCTGTTCATCAACACGATCTCCAACAACGATGCGGTCACCAGCGGCCTGGTGAACTTCTATCCCATCGGCCTGCACTTCAACAATTACATCGCCCTGAAGGACGTGGCTGACCTGCTCTCCTCCGTCATCGTGACGGTCGGGCGCACCATCATCGGCACGGCGCTGATGGTGATCGTGTCCGCGTGGGCGGGCTATCTGGTGACGAAGCAGAAGATGTGGAAGCGCTCCTTCATGTACCGCGCGCTGGTCATCACCATGTACTTCAACGCGGGCCTGATCCCGTGGTACATGAACATGCTGATGCTGGGCCTGACGAACAACTTCCTGGCCTACATCATCCCGGGCATGATCGCGCCGTACAACATCATTCTGGTGAAGACCTACATCGAGTCCATCCCGGCGTCGCTGGAGGAAAGCGCTGTCATCGACGGTGCGAACACGCCCACGGTGTTCCTGAAGATCATCCTGCCCCTGTCGGTGCCGATCCTGGCGACCATCGCCATCTTCGGCGCGGTGGGCAACTGGAACTCCTTCCAGGACTCCCTGCTGCTGATGTCCGGCAAGCCGGAGATGTACACGCTGCAGCACCGCCTGTATGTGTACCTGAACCAGTCCTCCAACCTGGGCGCGCTGGTATCCGGTTCGGGCCAGCTGAGCCAGGCGCAGGCGGACACGATGCTGTCCTCCCGCGTGATCAAGTACACCATCTCCATGGTGTCCATCATCCCGATCCTCTGCGTTTACCCCTTCATGCAGCGTTTCTTCGTCAAGGGCATCATGCTCGGCGCCGTCAAAGGCTAAGCCGGGGAGCCCCCGGCGGGGCGGCCCGCGATGGGGCTGTGTGCCTTCGGTCGGAGTTGCGCGCGCGTGGTGCTTTGGCATGGTTGAGCGTGCGTGGTCGGCGGATGGCCTCCCGCGCGGGCACGGCTCGCAGAGGGCGAGCCGCGCCTGATGCTGTGCGGTTGTGCGGCATTGTGGGGCTTTGCCCCACGCCCCAGCAGGGACTCGCCGTCCCTGCACCCGCCCCACCCCCCCGCCCCCCTTTTTGCTCCTGACGGAGCAAGGGGGAGGGGAGTAAATCAGATTCTGATGGTCGAACGGCCATTATAATGAGAAAGGAGACCTGACCCATGAAGAAGATCCTGTCCCTTGCACTGGCGCTGCTGATGCTGCTGGGCAGCATGTCCGCCCTGGCGGAGCACGAAGTGCCCTACTATGAGATCACCAGCGACGTGCTGAGCCTGAACCCCTCCAGCGAACCGATCCGCCTGGAGGTCTACAGCCAGCTGGCGAACTACAACGGTCTGCAGACCGGCTGGAGTGCCGTGCTGCTCAAGGACCTGTTCAATGTGGAAGTCGTCATCATCCCCGACCAGGACGGCACCTACGAGACCCGTATGGCCACCGGCAACCTGGGCGACATCGTCGTGTGGGGCGCCAATGGCGAGGACTACAAGCAGGCTGTCCAGAAGGACATGCTGCTGAACTGGGACGACATCGTCTACGGCAAGGAGACCTCCTATGTCGAGGAGTATGCGCCCTACATCAGCGCCAACTACGGTCCCGCGCTGGCGACCAACCGCCAGGTGTCCGAGGATGACGGCAACCTGTACGGCTTCGGCTTTGGCGTGGCCCTGCAGGATGGCGCGCACCAGTCCTTCATGTACTCCTGGGACATCCGCTGGGATCTGTACGCTCAGCTGGGCTACCCGGAGATGAAGAACCTGGACGACCTGCTGAACGTTCTGGCGGCGATGAAGGAGATCTGCCCCAAGGACGAGCTGGGCAACGAGACCTACGGCGCGTCCCTGTGGCCTGACTGGGACGGCAACATGGTCATGTACGTCAAGGCTCTGGCGACTGCGTACTACGGCTACGACGAGCTGGGCTTCGGCCTGTACAACCCCACCAACGGCGAGTACTACGACGCGCTGGACCCTAACGGCCCCTACATCGAGATGCTGAAGTTCTTCAACAAGATGTTCCGCATGGGCCTGCTGGATCCCAACTCCATGACCCAGACCTATGACGAGATGGGCACGAAGGTGAAGAACGGCGGCGTGTTCTGGGGCATCTTCAACTATGCCTCCTCCGCGGCTTTCAACACCACCGCGCACCTGGAGCAGGGCAAGATGATGTACGCCCGCGTGCCCGATGAGGCGAACCCCATCGTGTACGGCCTGTCCAACCTGGGCGGCAACCGCATCTGGTCCATCGGCAACTACACCGCCTATCCCGAACTGTGCATGGCCATCCTGGACTTCCTGGCCACGCCCGAAGGCTCCATGACCATGTGGTACGGCCCCCGCGGTCTGACCTGGGATTACGACGAGAATGGCGGCATGTACTTCACCGAGCTGGGCAAGCTGACCAGCACGGACTCCAAGTACGACATGAACGGCATCGAGTGGACTTCTCCCTATACCGGCAAGACCTACACCCTGTCCGGCACCTTCAACGACGGCTGCCTGCAGATCAACAACACCACCCTGGCCCGCGACATGGTCAACCCCGACGGTGCGCTGGGTGAGACCTTCAACAAGGACACCTGGGTGTCCGTGCTGACCTCTGAGGTGTACCCGATCCAGGAGGATTGGCGCAACTGGTCCGGCGTGACCCTGGTTGACCAGTACTTCGAGCAGATCGGCAAGTACACCGTCATGCCCGACCTGCCCTACTCCGAGAGCGCCAAGAGCGACGAGCTGAAGGTGAAGTGGGACCAGTGCGCGAAGTCCATCACCACCAACAGCTGGCGCGCCATCTTCGCCAAGGCGGACGGCGAGTTCAACATGCACATCCGCAACATGACCAACCAGTGCAACGCCTACGGCTATGCCGAGTGCCTGGAGTGGTCCCGTCAGGAAGCCGCCATCAAGTGGCAGCTGCAGCAGGAGCAGGAAGCACTGAAGGCGCAGTAAGCTTCCCCGTGCGCGACAAGTGAATCCCGGGAGGGCTCCGTGAAGGCGGAGCTCTCCTTTTTGCATGCAAAAGGGCCATTCCATGCAAAAGGGCCGTCCGGACGAACCGGGCGGCCCTCAGACCATCAAAAAAGCCCGCAACCGCAGAAAATCCAGCCGTGAGGCTGGATTTTCTGCTTCATGCGTTGGCTGCAGCTGCAAATCCGGTCATTTACCGCGAAGTAAACTCCCGGATTTGCAGCTTTGCCGCCTTGGCTTGCAGACTTTTTTGAAGGTCTGCAAACCATCGACTTTGTCGATGCTTTGAGGGCCGTCCGGACGAACCGGGCGGCCCTGGGGGTTATGTGTTCTTCAGGTCGTTGTACATCACGAAGTACATGTCCAGAAGGCTGCGGAGCGTCTGCTCGCGGTGGATGAACACGTTGGTGACGTTCTCGACGATCTCCGCGCTCTCGTCCACCTCGTTGCAGAGCGCGCTGTCCAGGCTGTGGCGAAGCTCGTTAAGGGAGAGGGCGCTGCTGGCGAGTTGATCGTGGAGCTGGGTGATGCGGTCAAAGATCTCGCGGATGGTCAGGTCGGTAGTCATGCTTTCTTCCTCCTCATGGAGGCCGGACGGGTCGGTCAGGCAGATGGTGTCATCTCCAACGAAATGCGCCCGGCCTTTTTTGACAAGCCCCTTTGCCCTTTTGGCGTAGGTGCGGTGCAGTTCGTTTCCGTTTTCGTCCACGACAATGATGTTTTTTTCGATGGGTGTCATCCCCCTTGCGTGGTGTGCGTCAGCCGTTTTTTGTGATGGGTGCCGTCCCCGTGGCGCTATTCCATGATAGCATACGGCGGTCTGAATGTCAATGTCCGGAATGGTCGGACGTAAAAAGGCCGCCCCTGTGGGCAGCCTGTGGATCACTGGCGGGTGGAGATGGCGCACTCGCCGGGCCACTTGTATTCATCCAGGATGACCTCGCCAATGCTGTCGGCGGTGATGGTGCCGCTGGCGGGGTTCTTCACGCTGACGATGGGGCCGCTGATGGTGGCCTGCACTTCGCTGTTCTCGAAGCTCAGGTCGCAGGCCTCCGTGGTGCAGTCCTCCAGCACCAGGCCCTTGCAGTAGCACAGGGGCTGCGTGCCGATGATCCTGCAGCGCACCAGGCGCAGGTTTGTGGAATACCAGGCGAGGTACTCGCCCTTCACCACGCTGTCGAAGACGGTGATGTTCTCCGCATGCCAGAAGGCGTCCTTGGTGTCCAGCACGCAGTTGCGGAAGGTGAGGTTCTTCGCGTACTGGAAGGAGTACTTGCCGTGGAGGGTGAAGCCCTCGAAAACGGCGTTCTCCGTGTGGAGGAAGGGGTACTCGCTGTGGAGGGTGAAATCGCGGATGGCAAGGTCGCGGCACATCCAGCCGAACTCAGTGGAGATGGCGCTGCCGCCCGTGATGGTGATATCGCGGCACTCGCGCAGGGCCTTGATGCCGTTCAGCTCGCAGTTCTCGATGGCGAGGTGGTCATCATACCACAGGGCCGCGCGGCAGGTTTCCGTCATGCGGCACTCACGCAGGCTGCCGCCGCTGACGTGCCAGAGGGGATAGCGCAGGCGCAGGTCGCAGTCCTCCAGGTGGACGTCGCGGCATTCCTTCAGGGCGGATTCCCCATCGGCGGGACCTTCGAAGCGGCAGCGCACCACCCGGGCGTTCTTCAGGCCGTACAGCGCGCGCTCCTCATCCAGCACGAGGTTCTCGATGTATTGCATGGGTACTCTCCTTGGATGCTCGATATGGCGGCGCAAAAAACCGCCGCTCTTCCTATCATATCACCAAAACGTGGGATATGCAAGGAATAACGGCGGTTATTTTTTGCACTCAGAGCACGGGGAAGCCGGCCATCTCCGTGCGGGCGATGTCCGCATAGGGGCCGTCCATCTCGGCACACTTGGCGAAATAGCGCACGGCGGTCCGGGTATCGAGGCGGGCGAGGGTACCATGGAGGTAGATGTAGCCCAGGTCCAGGCAGGCGCGCTCGTGGCCGCGCTCGGCGGCGTTGCGCAGCAGGCGCAGGGCCATATCCGGGTCAGCGGGAATACCATAGCCGCCGGCGTACATGTCGCCCAGGTGATAGGCGGCGTCGGCGAGGTCGCTGGTGTCCACCAGATGGCTCAGGAGCGCCACAGCGGTGGGGCGGTCGGTGCCGTCGGGGTTTTTCGCGGAGGCGAGGCCGAACTTGAGCATCAGCGCCAGGCGATACTCCGCCATGGCGATGGGGCGCATCTGCTCGGCCTGCCGGAGCATGTCATCCACCTGGCTGATCACCTGGCGCATGCGGTGCGCCTGCATGTAGGCGGCGGCAGCGCCGTGGTGATCGCCGGATTCCTCCATGGCGACGCCCTTCTCCAGCAGGAGCTCGGCGGGGGCCTTCTCGTGCTTCTCCACGGGCTGGCCATCCACATAGATGACGGTGGGGCCGGCGGAGGCCATGGGCAGACCGGCGCGGCGGAGGGCCTCCTCGCCCAGGCAGGCGATGTTGGACACATTCTCCTGCCGGAGCGCCTCGCACCCGGCGAAGGACTGCTCCTCCAGCGTGACGCCCAGGGGCAGGCCCACATGGCTCAGATGCACGCAGCCGAAGAACGCATAGGGCGCCACGACCTTCAGGCCATCGTGGAGATGCACCTCGGTCAGGCCGGAACCCTCGAAAGCGCCGTGCCCGATGCGGCTCAGGCGGGCGGGGATCCGGAGGGTCTGCAGGGCGGCCTGGTATGCAAAGGCCGATTCGCCCACGGCCGTGACCGGGTACTGCACGCCGTCCTCCACGATGACGGGCGGGATATCAAGGTGCGTCAGGTCCGCTTGCGCGCAGCCGACGATGGTGGCCTCGTTGCCCTCCAGGGTATAGAGGAGCCCTGTGTCGGGGTGCTTCTTGATCGGGCAGGTGCTGGGCATGATGCATTACCTCCGGATGGGATGGCTCCCCCGGTGCGTCCGGGGGAGCAGATGGGGCTGGCCTCAGTGGGACCAGCGGCTGGGATCCTTCAGGCGGGCGTGGTAGCCCTCGTCATAGGCGATGACCACGTTGGCCATGGCCTGCACCAGCTCTTCGCGGGTGAGGGGATCGAACTGGGCCAGGTCGTATTCGCCGGGGTGGTTGGCGATGGTCTTGTGCAGGCCGGTGACCTGGATGGTCTGGGCGAGGGTGTCCAGATCGCGGTAGGACGCGTTGTCCAGCTGGCCCAGCAGGTAATCGATGGCCTCGGCCTGGGTCTCGGGGGTGTTGCCCAGGAAGATGCCGACCTTCTTCTGCAGGAACTCGCGCTTGGCGTCGGTATCCGGCAGATCCAGCAGGAGCTTGCTGGACAGACGGTCGCGCATGGCCTTGTCGACCTTCCAGGGGTAGTTGGTCGCGCAGAGGATGATGGCGTTGCACTTGCCGGTGACGCCGTCGATCAGCTGCAGCATGCGGGTGACGATGGCCACCGCGTCCGCCACGGCGTTCAGCTCGGTGCCGGAGGCGTTGCGGTCGGGGCAGAGGCGCTCCATCTCGTCGATGCAGATGACGCAGTGGGCATACTTCTCCGCCTCGGCGAAGAGGGCCTCCAGACGCTTCTCGGCAACGGCGTAGAAGGGGGAGCAGATCTCGGCGGAGTTGACGTTGAAGAACGCGCTGTTGTTGGGGTTCTCCTCCGTGTTGGGGAAGTTGGTCATGATCTCATGGGCGATGGCCTTGCACAGGAAGGACTTGCCCGTGCCGGGAGGGCCATACATGAGGTGATGATCGGGCTTGGAGGCCAGGGGCGCCAGCGCGGTCAGCTGCTTGTACTTGAAGAGCTCCTCGTTGTGGCGGAAGGCCTTGCGCAGCGCCTTGATGGTTTCGCGGCTGCCGGTGATGTCATCGAAGGTGACGGAAGGAACATCCTTGACGCGGCAGTTCTCGGGATCGAAGCCGCGCAGTTCTTCGTTGGGCTTCTTCTCCTGGGCGGGGGCTGCCTTGCCGCCCTCGGCCTTCTTGGCGGCCTGGGGCTGACCGGCCTTGGGGGCTTGCTGCGCCTCACCCTCCGTGCCGTTCAGGGCGGATGCGACGCGCATCAGCTTCTTGCGCGCCTCCACCAGCTCGCGGTGGTTGTGGGCCAGCTGAAGATGCATGGCGCGGGATTCCTCGGTGGTGGCCAGCTCGGCCAGGGCGTACTGCGCCTGGGCAGCGTAGAGGTGGTGGGTCAGGCCATCCACGTTCCGCTCATGGGCCAGGGAGCTCTCCCGGGTGTATTCGGTTTCCAGTTCAAGCATCCGCTTGTTGCGTTCGATATCATTCATGGGGGAATTCCTTTCTCACCGGATGGTGGGGTGAAGTGATGCGCTGCCGGGGCAGGGGGGCGGCCCGCTGCCCGGCGGATCTCATCAGGCGTTGCCCTCGCCCTTGAAGGCGGGCATGCCGCGCTCGATGTCGGCCAGCAGTCGCAGCTCGTCGATCTCAGCGGGGGCGGGGGAAGCGGGCGCGGGCGCAGCCTTCTGCTCCTGGGGAACAACGGGCGTGGGCGGCACGACGGGCTGGATGACGGGCGTGGTGCCGTCGATCAGCGCGTCCAGGTCCGCATCGGCGTAAACGCCGTCCAGCGTGCAGCCGCAGAGCTGATCCAGCGCGTCGGTCATCTCTTCCAGGCCGCCGTTGAGAGCCTCGTTCATGGGGGCGATGGTCTGCATGAAGTTGCGCACGAAGCTGGTGAAGGACGGCATGTCGCGCTTATAGGTGTTGACCAGCTGGGTGGCGCCCTGCAGGGACTGGCCCATCTCGGTGGAGAGCTGCGCGAGCTCGATCTGGCTGGAGATGGTCTCCATGGTCAGGCTCATCTTCTCCATGTACTGCTGCATGACCAGGCGGAGCTTGAGCATGCGGCGGTAGTGCTCATGACGGGGATGCCCCTTGGGGAAGGTGCGGGCCATCTGCACGGCGGTATCCACCTCAACCTGCGCCCACGCGCAGTGGCTGCGCATGTTGATGACGGACTTCTGCACCTGCTCGGCCACTTCCTTGGCCTGTTCGGGGGTCAGGGGCTGCTGCTTGGGCTGGCGGGAAGTGTAAATGAGATCCTTGATGCGATCAAAGAAACCAGACATAATGATCCTCCTTCGGGCGTTGCCCGGTGTATGTTGTGGGTGCGGGATTCACCATCTACAACGGTGAATCCCGGTGCATTTCTCACATTACATGGTCTGCATTTCGCCTTCGGAGGCAGCTGCGGCGGCCGCGGGGGCAGCCTGCTGGGGCTGCGCCACGGGGGCGGGCGCCTGCGTCTGGGGGGCGATGATGGGGTTGGGCTGGCCGGTCAGGTGCGCCAGATTCTTGGCAGAGGCCTCCTGCATGGCGAAGATCTGCTGCTGTTGCTGCTGCTGCTGGCGCGCGGCGGCCTCGGCCTTGGCGGTGGCCACGAGCTGGGCCTCGGCCTTGGCGGAGAACTTGGTGTTGAAATCGATCAGGGACCGCTGGTTCTGCTCAAAGCTCTGCTCGAAGGCGGTGGTCTGCGACATGATGCCATCGAAGAGCTGCTCGACGTCCATGGGCGGGAGCTCGCCATCGAAGGACAGCATCTGCACGGCGCTGCTGTAGGCGAACTCGTAGTTGGAGATGTAGGACTCCAGCACGTTGCGCTGCATGACGGCGGCGTTGAGGTAGCCGTTGCAGGTCATCAGGGCCTGCATGTGGGGGAACTGCTCCTGGGGCGGCAGGGCCATGATCTTGTCGCGCCAGATCGTCTTCTCCTCCGTGGCGATATCCAGCTTCTTCAGGCGGCCGCGCAGGTCGATCAGCATCACCTGGTAGAGGTGCGTCTGCATGGTGGGGACGAACTTGTCGGTGGATTCTTCGGTCAGGTAGCGGGCGAAGACGGCGGCCTCCAGCGTGGAGAGCTGGGACAGGACCTCGGTGTAGTCGCCGCCGCAGTTGCCCACGAAGAACTCGATCTGCCCGATGGCCTTGGTGATGCTGGCGTCAAAGCCCTTGTAGGGGCTGGGCTGATCACTGACGGCAGTCTTCAGGGACATCAGGCGCTTGCCGATATCCTGTGCAGTGGGTTCGGGGGAGGTGATGAGCTTCATCGCGGCGGTCTCCAGCGCGCGGCGGATGTCATCGCTGGCCTTCGTGCTGGGCACGGGCGCGGGCGCGGGAGCCGGGGTGGGCACGGGATCGGGGGTGATCACGGGTTCGGGCGTGGGAGCGGGCACGGGCGCGGGCTGGGCCTGCTGCTGGGTGGTCTGCTGCTCGTCCTTCTTGCCGGGCGTGGCATTGCCCTTGCCGGTAACCCTGTTGACGAGGTTCTTGAAGAATGCCATGGTAGATTCCTCCTGTATGATGTGATGGTGTGATGGATGTGGTGGCAGATCAGAAAAGGATGCGCGCGGTGAGGTCCTCCAGCTCCTGGCGGACGCTGGCGCCGTAGCCCTCCTGGGCGCTGATGTACTGCTCGAGCAGGTCGAGCGCCTCGCGGTAACGGGCGTGGTCCTCGCTGGACACGCTGCCGGAGCTGAGCTTCTGGCTGAGGGCCAGCTGCTGCATGTTGGCCTTGAGGAGCCCGGCGCGGTGGCCGATGAGCCACACATGGCGCAGGGCGACGGCGGTGGAGAGCTGATGGCGGTCGGGGTCGGGGTCGATGGTGGAGCGGTTGACGAGCAGGATGCGCCGCAGCGTTTTGAGGGACTGCTGCACCTCGGTCAGGGGCGCGTAGGCGCTCAGCTCATCCAGGTGCGGCAGCGCGTCGGCGATGGCCTTGTCCAGCTCGGCCAGGCCGGGGTAGCTCTCCGGGGGCGGCTCCAGCGTGTCGGCCATGATCGCCAGCTCGCCGGCGATCAGCGCGGCATGGGCTGTGTCGCTCTGCCGGAGGTCTGTGATGGTTTTCTCCAGCGCGGCGTGCAGCTGATCGGTCTGTGCCTGCGGATCAGGCAGGGATTGCGAAGCTTCGTGGCTGATAGGCGTCACCTCTTTCATGCAGGTGGATCAGGCCACAGTGATCTGCGCCAGGCTGCCGATGGCAAGGCTCTCCTGGTCCAGCATCAGGCCATAGGACATGAAGAGCTGCATCAGCCTGGTGGAGATCATGTCGCGGTATTTGGTGTTGTACTTGATCTCGTTCCACCAATGGGCGTAGGGGAGCGTGACGGAGTGGGCGAACTCCGTGGCGGCTGTGGCGCAGATGGATCGGATCTCCTCGTGGAGCATCGTGTGGACGTCCTCGATGGTGATGCACTCGGGAACGCGGCCCATGCGCGTCTTGTAGAGGAGCAGGAACTTCTGAATGCCCAGGCTGTTGATGTAGCTGAAGCGGAGGTTCAGGGTCATGCCGGGGCGGGCCTCCACGCCGTTGGGCTTGGTGCAGAGGATGGCGTTCATCACGGCGAAGCGGGTCTCGAAGGCCGCGTTCTGGATGCTGTAGATGTTCGTGTTGGGCTGGCGGTCTTCAGGCCGGATGGCGCGGCCGGCCGGGAACTCCCGGATGGCGTTGTTCAGCGTGTTGAAGGCCAGCCAGGTGGCGTCCGACGGAACGGCGCCTGCCCCCGCGGGGGCAAGGGTGAGCAGGACGGTGTATTTCTCTTGCATGGGGTATCCCTCCTTGTGTTGGTGTGGGGGGTCAGGCCTTCTTCTCGGCGATCAGGCCGGCGATGATGCGGCGCAGCACGCACAGGAACGTGGCCAGCAGCGTGGGAACGACGGACAGCACCGAGCCCACCAGCGCCGAGAGCGTGATGTTCAGCACCGTGCCGGCAAAGCCGCCGATATCGCCGATGATGACCTGCTGGAAGAGCATGGCGATCCAGCTGAAGAACACCGCGCCGGTCAGGCTGAGCACCAGGGTGTAGGTGATGGAGAAATTCTCCCTGGAAAAGCTGGTGATGGCGGCGGGGATCAGCGCACCCACCGTGGCCACCAGGGCGGTGACGAAGAGCTTGCCGGCCAGGGCGCTCATCTCAGCCGAGCCCAGGGAGCTGATGTGGAACAGATAGGGGTAGATGAACACGCCGGACACGGCGATGAGCAGCAGCAGCGCCAGCGCCAGGGGCGTGACGGCCCGGATGACTCGCGTATCCAGGAACTTGGTCTTTTCGGCTTTCGACATGGGAAGGTGCCTCTCTTTCATGATGGTGTGGGCTGCTGCCCCGCAGCTGTATCAACGCGGCGGAGGAAGCGGTTTTCATCCTGCAGCGCGTCACAACGCTGGGAAATTCGTTGTGATCTGCCGGCACATCAGCAGGCGGCGCAGCAGGCTGGGATGCTTGGGCAGATCCTGCAGGAAGGCCCTGGCAAAGGAGCGGGCGGAGAGCACGTTGGCCCGCTCGTGGGTCAGGCCGTTGCGCTGGCTGCGGGCGGTGGTCATGTCGTTGAAGAGGCTGTACCACCAGCCGTCGTCGGCGCTGCGGCCGCCGATGCGGGCATGGTCGCGGAAATCGTCGATCATCCGCTCGCGGATGATGCTCTGCATCGCGGGTTCAGAGGCGCCCTCAGGCATCTTGCGCAGGCGGTAGCCCCGGTGACCCGGCCCCAGGTCGTAGGTGGAGAGGAAGACCTTCACCACCTGCGCGGGCTGGCGGCCGGTGGCGTAGGTGATGTAGGGGCAGTACATCGTCTGATAGCAGCATTCGCGCACGAACTGCTCGTAGATGTGGCCCACGGTGGGCAGCAGCAGCCCCAGGCGGTGGTTTACCGCTTCGTCGCTGCCGGCGGCGTCGCCCATGGCGTTCAGCTTGCGCAGGATGGCCACGCACATGCGCAGCATGTCGCTCATCTGCGCGTCCATGTGCAGCACGTTCTCCAGGTCGCTGTCGCTTTCAAGGCCCATGTAGCGCAGATCCTCCTGCGTCAGGGGCATATCCATGGGCAGCAGGGCGACGTCGGCCTCGCGCAGGGCATCGGCGGCGCGCTCGCGCCAGGTCATGCGGCACATGCGCTGCATCTCGCCCGGCTCGGCGGGGCAGCCGCACACGGTCAGCAGCTCCGGCAGGCTCAGCAGCGTCGGGCGGGGAGCGGCGGCGGGCAGCAGCGTCATCAGCCGCCAGGGGTCGCGGCGCAGGCAGGGGGCGTAGCTCATGGCGGCCCGTGGTTCCAGTGTGGCGGGCGTGAGGCGGGAGAGGGTCAGGTGCTGCAGCCAGGCGGCGTTCTCCCTCGCGTCCGGGCCCCAGAGCGTCACCACGAAGTCGAACACCGGCTCGCGGCCCAGCATCGCCTGCTGCGCGTCGCTCAGGCCCGCGGTGCAGCTGTCCAGCTCGCCCTCCTGCCATTGGGAGAGCACCAGCAGCAGCGACAGGCCGTTGCCCGGCCGGGTGCACAGGTGCTGCCGCAGGTGGCCGGGGGTCAGCTCTGCATCCTCGCAGATCAGGCCGCTGCCCTGCCTGTACAGGGGGATGAACGCCTTGTCGGTAAGCGGCGGCAGGGCGTCTGTGGCGGCCTGGGCGGCGATGTCGTTCTCCTGCAGGGCCTGCAGCAGCTGCGCCTGGAGCCCTGCGGAAAGCCCGGGCAGGGCGGCGCGCTGGGCTGCGGCCACGCTGGCGTGGGTGATGAGCCTTGCCTCCAGGGCTGCGCCGGAAGGATCGGCCGCGCTGGTGAACACCAGCTCCCACGCGCAGCGCGCGCCCGTGCAGCAGGTGGTCAGCCGGCTGAGGAAGTGGATGATGCGGCCGTCCTCCAGGAGCAGCTCCGGGGCGGTGAGGCGGATCTGGTTGATGGCGGAGTGGCTGCGGTCCGCCAGCGGTACGGTGATGATGGCCATGGCGGCCTCCTTATGCATCCGGCGATGCGCCGGGAATCATCATGGGGAGGAATTCGCGGTCCGGCACGGGGTAACAGGCGCGCCTGCACACGGGGCAGAAGCGGCCACGCTCCACGCTGCGGTAGGTTTCGCAGCCGGGGGTGTGGCAGAAGAGCAGCTCCTTTGCGCAGTTGGGGTTGGGGCAGATGCTGCGATCCGAACCCACGATGGTCTGGCAGTGGGGGCAGGCGTGCAGCCGGCGGCCACAGCCCTTCTGGGGCTTGCCCTCCTCATCCGTGGCGCTGCAGAAGCGGCTGCGGATCTCGGTGATGGAGAGCGGCTTGAAGCAGTAGGGGCAGGTGGCGTGGGCGGGGCTCATGTGCGGGGGGAGCGCCCGGAGGCCCAGGGGGGTCAGGTGGCTGTTGACCAGGGCCAGCACGTCGCCGCGGGTTCGGGGGGAGAGGGAGCTGGCGATGGCCTCGTCGGCGGAAGGCGCTTCAGCGGCGCACCTGAGCAGGCGCTGGGTCGCATCGGCGATGGCGCGGCGGAAGGCCTCGGTGATGACGGGGTCATCCAGGCGCATCTGGCGGTCATCGCCTGCGGGCTGGAACGTGGCGCCGCAGGCATCCAGCTTCGCCACATCCTCGGCGCGGAAGCTCAGGCTCAGGTTGATCGTCGCATGCTCGCCGTTGGCGCTCACAAGGTCGATGGTCTCGCAGGGCCAGAGCCTGGGGCGCATGTCGAAGAGCGTGATTCGGGCGTTGTAGGGCAGGATGGCGCCGTCGAACGCCTCCAGGGAGAACTCCGCGCCCTCGGCGATGGTGTGGATCAGCGAGGCCGTGATCAGGTGCAGCCCGGCGTTTTCCAGCACATAGGTGGCGTTGCCCAGGAAGACCAGGCCCCGCTGGCCGGGGCTGACGGTCAGCGCCGTGTAGGGCGGCAGTTTCGCCGGCAGGGCGAAGCGGTGCGCCAGCACGGAGGCGTCCCGTGCCTCCCATGCATAGGGGATCGGTTCGGTATGAGGCATCTGTGTCACCTCCGTGGCGTTACTGTCCGTTGGGGAACAGATCGTCCTGCACGGACTGGGGCAGCATGTAGCAGGCGGAGAATGCGCCGGGTGCGATGCGCTGCGGCCGCTCCGGGTACTTGAAGATGCTCAGCTGCTCGCACAGGCCGAAGGCATTGTCGCGGATGACCTTCACCGGACCGTTCAGCTCGACCTCGGCCAGGCTGGTGCACTGGGCGAAGGCGTCGCGGCCGATCTCCTCCACGCGGGCGGGGAGGGAAACGTAGTCCAGGCTCGCGCAGTCGCGGAAGCAGCCCATGTCCAGGATCCGCAGGCCGGTGCCGAAGGTGACGCTCTCCAGGCTGACGCAGCCTGCGAAGGCGTCCTCGCCGATGGTGACCACCGTGTCGGGCAGGGTCACGCGGCGCAGAGCGGTCTGATCGGCGAAGGCGCGGGGGCCGATGCCCATCACCGCGCGGCCATTGACCGACGTGGGGATGTCGATGACGGAGGGGGAACCATTCACGCCCGTGACGATGATCTCGCCGGACTCGTTGCGGCCGAAGTTCAGCGGGCTGGCAGAGCCGTCAGCCTGTCCGGCCACCGCGCCGGCCACCAGGTTCATCCGGGGCGGATCGGGGTAGAAGGTGGGCATGTTGTCCGGGTCGAAGATGCCGTTGCAGCCCACGATCGGGCAGACGATCTTCATGCCGGGGGTGTGCTGGGGCAGGACGCTGTTGCCGCACCTGGGGCAACGGAGCTGGCGAACCTGTGCGGTGGGCAGGATATTCATGATCGGATAACCTCCTGTATCGTTCGGATGGGGTCAGCGCAGGGCGGAAAGCAGCCCGGCGATGCACGCGGGGATCTGCGCTGCGCCGGTGAGGAGCGCGTGCCCGCAGTTGGCGAAGACGCCGCTGACGCTCTCCAGCGCGGCTTCCACGGCCTGGGGTGCGTCGCTCTGCGCGCCGGTGGCCAGCAGCACCACCAGGGGCAGCAGGTCGCCCTTGCGGGAGAGGTGCTCGGCGGCGCACAGGCGCAGGCCCTTGGCTGCGTAGGCCTGCTGATCGCGCCCACCCTCGCGCAGGGTGTGCAGCATGCGGGCGGCGTTGCCGGGCAGGCCGTACTTCTCCAGCGCCTTGGCGGGTTCCAGCACGCGGGCGTGGCGGTCGTAACCCACCAGGCACACCTCGCTCATGGCCAGGCGGCGATCCGCCTGCAGGGCGGCCAGCAGGGGCTTCATCAGCGCCTGCGAGGCGGCCAGGCCCGCGTCGGAAACGTCGGCTGCGATGTAGATCACAGCGTTGCGGCGGGCGATGTGCCGCGCCTGTTCGACTTCGCCCAGGGCCGCATAGACGCGCTGGCGGGTGGCTTCGTCCACATCGGCCGCCAGGCGGCGGTAGTGGGCGGAGCGGGCGGGATCGGCGGGCAGCAGGGCGCCCTCCTCAAAGAGGGTGGCCAGCATCAACCGGGCGGCGTTGTCCCCCCGGGTGCTGGCGCGCTCCAGCAGGCGCAGAGCCTCCGGTGTGCCGCTCTCCTGCTTCAGGGCGCTCAGGGCGCGCTCCCACAGGCGATGGGGCCGGCAGTCCGCCGAAATGCTGAGAAGCTCCTGGGTGATCTTCTCCATGGAGAGGATCTGCCCCCTGATATCGGGCAGCGAGGCGTGGCCGTCGCTGACGATGTAGCGGTTCTTCTCCGGGCAGGCAGCGCGGTGAATCTCGTTGAGCATCCAGGGGGTGAGGGCGTTCTCGCCGTCGCCGGGCAGGATGACCATGTATTCCGCGGTGCGCAGCGCGTGTCCGACGAGGGATTCGAACTGCTCCTGCGTTTTGCCCCGGGTGGTGAAGTCTGCGCAGAAGACGCGCAGATGCTTATCGGTCAGGTCGCGATAGAGCTTCAGGGCCCGGTTGATGTTGGCGGGCGTGCGGCGGTAGCACAGGAACACGTCGCAGGCGCTGCGGCCTTCGTCCTCCCGCATGGGGCCGAGGATGGCCTCCAGCTCCCTGCGCAGGTCCTCCAGCCCCTGCCAGGCGAAGGCCGGCAGCTTCGGGGCCTGCTGCGCCAGCGTCTGCCAGCGGGGATTGTCTTCCAGGGGCTGGCGGGGCGGAGCGTCCAGGGTGAAGGTGGGCTGGTATTCATCGCCGCACCAGGCCACGCCCAGTTCGCACAGCAGCGCGCCCATGTGGCAGCGGGGGTCGCCGCCCTGGCTGAGGGCCTCGTCAAAGGCGGCAGCAGCCCGGGCAAAGCGGCGCGCATCCATGTCCATGGCAGCGCGGGCAGCGGTTTCGCCCGCCTGCACGGGCAGGGTCACATCCTTTGCGGGATACTCCGCATGGCAGCAGAGGCAGCGGCTGAACCAGCTGCCCTGCTGGTGGATGAGGATCTGAAGTCCGCCTTTGCGATGCATGCATGTCATCTGGCGATACCTCCTGTATGAGATGAGTGTTATCGAACGCTGAACATATCATATCCATTATACAACAAACCGGGGGTGATTGCAAGGATTTTCCGTGTATGGGCGCGATTGTGCAGCGTCAGCCGCCCGGCGGTGCGGGTGGTACATGGGTAACAACGGAGCGACGCGGGGATTTTCGCACAGATGGCGAAGGAATACGGCACGGAATCGGAAAAATCCTGCGCGGAAGCGTGCTGCGTGCAACGATAAACAGCCCCCTGGCGTCACCCTGAAAACGGGGCTGACGCGGGGGCTGTGAGGTGGTGCAGCGTTGGGGATGTGATGGCGGCTCAGGCTGCCCGGCGCATCACCAGTTCACCTTGCCCGGGCGCATCTCCAGCTCCTGGCTGCGCACGGACACGCGCATCCCCGGCGCAACGGAGGCGGTGATGAAGGCGTTGCCGCCGATGACCGCGTCGTGGCCGATGACCGTGTCGCCGCCCAGGACGGAGGCGCCGGAATAGATGGTGACCCTGTCCTCGATGGTGGGGTGGCGGCGATGGCCCCGCAGGCTCTGGCCGCCGCGGGTGGAGAGCGCGCCCAGGGTCACGCCCTGGTAGATCTTCACATAGTCGCCGATGACGGTGGTTTCGCCCACGACGATGCCGGTGCCGTGGTCGATGAAGAAGTACCGCCCGATGGTCGCGCCGGGGTGGATGTCGATGCCCGTGCGGCTGTGGGCGTACTCGGTCATGATGCGGGGAATGAGGGGGATACGCAGCTCAAAGAGCACATGGGCGATGCGGTTGACCATGATGGCCTGCAGGCCGGGATAGGCGATGATGATCTCATCCCGGCTGGTGGCGGCGGGGTCGCCCTCGTAGGCGGCCTCCAGGTCCGTTTCCAGCAGGGAGCGGACCTCCGGCAGGCGCTCCAGGAACTGCACCGTCTTCTCCTGCGCCTGCGCGTCCAGCTCTGCAGCCCGCGCGGCGTCCACGCTTTCGCCGCCCCGCATGGCGATGGCGATCTGCTGTCCCAGGTTCCACGCCACATCCTCCATCAGCGCGCACAGGCTGTGCTGCATGGTCTGCACGCGGTAGCAGGGGTCGCGGAAATAGCCGGGGAAGAGCAGCCGCTTGAGCTTGGTCAGCAGATCGACGATCACGTCGCGATCGGGCTGACTGAAGGGCTCGATGCGGTCGATGTGGCGGCCCTGACCGTAATCGGTCAGCAGCGTTTCGGTCAGCCCGGGCAGGCTCCCGGCGATGGTGCGCATGGCGTCGGACATGGATGCAACCTCCGTTTCGGAATGGGGGGATAGCGGCATTTTACTACGCTGAAGCGGGAAAGTCAACGGGCTGCCGCAGCAGATACAGCGGATGTACAACGCGGGCGTTTCATCCTTGCAGAATCGGGGAAATGATGCTATACTATATCGTGGATGATTGTGGGGAAAAATCCCCCTGAAGAAAGGACTGAACGATATGCGAGAGCAGTTGGTGAGCCTGCGCCGGGCGATGGCAGCCCACGGCGTTGATTTCTACATGGTGCCCACGGACGATTTCCACGGTTCTGAATATGTCGGCGACCACTTCAAGTGCCGCAGCTGGGTCAGCGGCTTCACCGGCAGCGCGGGTACGCTGCTGGTGGGCGCGGACTGGGCCGGACAGTGGGCGGACGGCCGCTACTTCCTGCAGGCTGCCGAGCAGCTGGAGGGCAGCGGCATCGACCTGATGAAGATGGGCGAGCCCGGCGTGCCCGCCATCACCGAGTACCTGGAGAAGCACCTGAAGCCCGGCATGACCTTCGGCTTTGACGGCCGCGTGGTCAGCGCCCGCCTGGCGGCAAGGCTGCGCGCCATTGCGGAGAAGAAGGGCGCGAAGGTCGTGTGCGAGAACGACCTGGTGGGCGAGATCTGGCAGGATCGCCCCGCGCTGAGCGCAAAGCCCGCGATGGAGCTGAGCGCTGAGCTGGTGGGCAAGTCCCGCGCCGAGAAGCTGATGGACGTGCGCGCCGCTCTGGGCAGGGAAGGCGCGGATGCGGTGGTCATCGCCAGCCTGATGGACGTGTGCTGGCTGATGAACCTGCGCGGCGATGATGTGGCCTGTACGCCCGTGGTGCTGAGCTTTGCGGCGGTGACGGCGGAGGAAGCGGTGCTGTTCATCAACCCCGACGTGCTGAGCGATGAGATCACCCGCAACCTGCAGGCCGACGGCGTGACCATCTGCTCCTATGGCGAGGTCTACGATTATGTGGCCGCCCTGCCCGCGGATACGAAGCTGATGATGAACCTGAACGTGGTCAACAGCAAGCTGGAAGCCTGCGTGCCCGCGAATGTCGCGGTCATCGACAAGGCCGACCCCACCACCCTGCCCAAGGCCATGAAGAATGACACCGAGGTGGAGAACTTCCGCATCGCCCACATCAGGGACGGCGTGGCGGTGACGAAGTTCATCTGCTGGCTGAAGCAGAACGTGGGCAAGATCGACATGGACGAGATCTCCGTGGCGGAGAAGCTCGAGGCCTTCCGCTGCCAGCAGGAGGGCTATGTGGGCCCCAGCTTCACCCCCATTATGGGTTATGCGGCCCACGGCGCCATCGTGCATTACGGCGCCACCCCCGAGTCCGCCTGGAAGATTGAGCCCCGCTCCTTCCTCCTCTCCGACACCGGCGGCCACTACCTGCAGGGCAGCACCGACATCACCCGCACCATCGCCATGGGCGAGCTGACGGAGGAGGAAAAGCGCTTCTACACCCTGGTGCTCAAGGGCAACCTGCAGCTGGGCAACGCCCAGTGGAAGGCCGGCTGCACCGGCGCGAACCTCGATTATCTGGCCCGCGAGCCCCTCTGGCGGCTGGAGATGGACTTTAACCACGGCACCGGCCACGGCGTGGGCTACATGCTCTCTGTCCATGAGGGCCCCCAGCGCATCCACTGGGGCATTGCCAACACCCAGCCCCTGGACGTGGGCATGGTGACCAGCAACGAGCCGGGCTTCTACCTGGAGGGCGGCTTCGGCGTGCGCCTGGAGAACCTGACCGTGGTGCGCGAGGTGGAGCAGAACGGCTATGGCCGCTTCCTGCGCTTTGAGACCCTGACCATGGTGCCCTTCGACCTGGATGCGGTGATCCCCTCCCTGCTGGGCGAGGAGTGCCGCATGCTCCTCAACGCCTACCATGCCAAGGTCCGCAAGACCCTCGCGCCCTACCTCACCGAGGAGGAGAAGGTGTGGCTGGAGGACGCGACCAGGGCGGTTTGAGGGAATTTGGAATTCGGAATTTGTTTTGTGGTGCGGAGGAGCGCTGTTCTGGACGCCTGCATGCGGACAACAAGCCCCTTGATGAAACGGTGATTTACCGCTGACCCTCTTTTTGCAAGAACCGTGGAGGTACAGATATGTTTTTAGCAGATACCTGGGTGGACTATGAGGTGCTGGACACCGGCGACGGCGAGAAGCTGGAGCGCTGGGGCGACGTGATCCTCCGCCGCCCCGACCCGCAGACCATCTGGCCCAAGGCCAATCCTGCCCTGTGGAAGCAGGCGCAGGCCCATTATCACCGGAGCGAGAAGGGCGGCGGCGAGTGGGAGTTCCTCACCCGCCTGCCGGAGCGCTGGACGATCCGGCATCAGGATCTCACCTTCTACGTCCGCCCCACCAGCTTCAAGCACACGGGCCTGTTCCCGGAGCAGGCCGCCAACTGGGTGTGGATGAGCGATATCATCCGCTCCTCCGGCCGCACGGACGTGAAGGTGCTCAACCTCTTCGGCTACACCGGCGCGGCCACCATCGCCTGTGCGGCGGCGGGCGCCCATGTGACCCATGTGGACGCCTCCAAGGGCATCGTGCAGTGGGCGAAGGAGAACCGCGAGCTGAGCGGTCTGCCGGAGACGCGCTTCCGCTTCATTGTCGAGGATGCGCTGCGCTTTGTGCAGCGGGAGATCCGCCGGGGCAACAAGTATGACGGCATCCTGATGGATCCGCCCAGCTATGGCCGCGGCCCGTCCGGCGAGGTGTGGAAGCTCGAAAATGAGCTTTACGGCCTCATCGACACCTGTGCCCAGGTGCTGTCCGACCGGCCCCTGTTCTACCTCATCAACAGCTATACCACGGGCTTCCAGGCCAGCGTGCTTTCCAACATGCTGGAGAAGTGCGTGGTGAGCCGTCACGGCGGCCGCATCGACTCCGAGGAGCTGTGCCTGCCCGTGTCCACCGGCGGCGTGCTGCCTGCCGGCGCCAGCGGAAGGTGGTCCCATGGTTAAGATCGTTTATGAGGATAACCACATCATCGTGGCCGTGAAGCCCCCGAATATGTGCTCCCAGCCCGATGATTCCCACGACCCGGACATCCTGACCGACCTGAAGGAGTACATCCGCATCCGGTACAACAAGCCCGGCAATGTGTACCTGGGCCTGGTGCACCGGCTGGATCGCCCCGTGGGCGGCCTGATGGTGTTTGCCCGCACATCGAAGGCGGCGGCGCGCCTGTCCGCCCAGATGCGCGAGCACGAGGCGGGCCGCGAGTACCTCTGCGTTGCCGAGGGCACGACCCGCGACCGCTTCACCCTCATCAACTTCCTGATCGAGAACAAGCGCCTGGGGCGCATGGTGGTGTGCGACGCGGACGAGCGGGGCGCGAAGCAGGCCGTTCTCAACGGCTGGAAGCGCGGCAGCCGCAACGGCCTGAGCCTGTGCGAGATCCGCCTGGAAACGGGCCGCAAGCATCAGATTCGCGTGCAGATGCGCGAATCCGGCGCGCCCCTGTGGGGCGACCACCGCTACGGCCACGGCGTGTCCGGCCAGCAGATCGCCCTGTGGGGCTACAAGCTGACCATCATCCACCCCACCACCCGCAAGACCATGACCTTCCTGGACCTGCCCTGCGGCTCCATCTGGAACACCTTTGCCCCGGAGCTGCGGGACATTGCCGAGCGCTTTGCCACCTCGGCTGCCGCCATCCTGACCGACAAGGCGGCCCAGGAGAACACCCCGACACCCCCCGAGGGAGGAGAAACGAAGTGAGTAGCCCTATTTCCTATGAGCTGCTGCATGTGTGCAAGCAGTCCGGCGCGCGCCTGGGCGTGCTGCATACGCCCCATGGCGATATCCAGACCCCCATCTACATGCCAGTGGGCACCGCGGCCTGCGTCAAGGCCATGACCCCCCGGGAGATGGAGGAGATCGGCACGCAGATCATGCTCTCCAACACCTATCACCTGCACCTGCGCCCCGGCGAGGACCTGATCCGCGACGCCGGCGGCCTGCATAAGTTCATGTCCTGGGACAAGCCCATCCTGACCGATTCCGGCGGATTCCAGGTCTTTTCCCTGGCCGGCATCCGCAAGATCCGTGAGGAGGGTGTCGATTTCCAGAGCCACCTGGACGGCAGCCGCCTGTTCATCGGCCCGGAGGAATCGATGGACATCCAGATGGCCCTGGGCGCGGATATCGCCATGGCCTTTGATGTGTGCAGCCCCTACCCCTGCGATTACGAGACGGCCAAGCTGAACATGGAGCGCACCCACCGCTGGGCCGAGCGCTGCAAGAAGCACCACAACCGCGAGGATCAGGCGCTCTTCGGCATCGTGCAGGGCGCATTCTACGAGGATCTGCGCATCGAATCCGCCAAAGCTCTGGCGGACATGGACTTTGTCGGCTACGGCATCGGCGGACTCTCCGTGGGCGAGCCCAAGCCCATCATGTACGACATGCTGGAGAAGATCGCGCCCTTCATGCCCGTCCACAAGCCCCGCTATCTCATGGGCGTGGGCAGCGCGGACTGCCTGGTGGAGGGTGTGCTGCGCGGGGTGGACATGTTCGACTGCGTGCTGGCCACCCGCGTGGCCCGCAACGGCACCGCCATGACCAGCAAGGGCCGCGTGGTGATCAAGAACGCCAAATACGGCCGCGAGTGGGGCCCGCTGGATGAGAACTGCGACTGCTACACCTGCCGTAACTTCTCCCGCGCCTACATCCGCCACCTGCTGCGTTCGGGCGAGATCACCGGCGGCCGGCTGGTGTCCATCCACAACCTGCGCTACCTCCTGCACCTGATGGAGCAGATCCGCGAGGCCATCGCCAACGACTGCTTCCTGGACTTCCGCAACGAGTTCTACGCGCATTACGACATGAGCCGCAACTTCTGATGCGGCTCTGCCCGGGGGAGGTGGGGAGCATGATGCAGTTTCTGCGCAACGCGGCGGCCCGGCTGACGCTGACATTTTTGCCATCGCGCAGGCGCTGGGAGATGCACATGGGCCGCTACTTCCCTGTGATGAAGGAGGCATTCCCGGACAGCCCCTGCGCCCACCTGCTGATCCTGCGCGTGCTGGACGACATGGAGTCAAAGCACCTGGACGCTGCCAGGGAGAAGATCCGGCGGCTGCTGCGCATGGTAAAGGCCACGGAGAATGAGCCGGACAAGGCGCTGGTGCAGGTGCTCATGGGCGTGTTCTACCTGCAGTGCGGCGATACGGTGCGCATGGCACGCTGCATGCGCCGGGCGGAGCGGCACGGACACCGCTTCCATCTGCCCCACATGCTGCTGGCGGCGCGTTATGTCTACGAGACCGGCTCCTATGAGCTTGCCTGCCAGGAGCTTGACAAGGCCATCGACTGCGTGTATGCCTTCCCGCCCATGGACGAGAACAGGCGCCGGTGCGTGGCTGTGATGCATGCGATCATGTCCCTGGCGATGCTGATGATGCACCGCCCGGAGGAGGCCGAACGCCTGCTGGCCAAAGCCGCTCCGGCGGAGAATGCGGAGGAGTACCTCCACGCACAGGCGACGTTGTACGCCCTGCAGGGCCGGGACGGGGAGGTGGAGGCCGCCCTGGAAGCGCTGGAGAAGGTTTCGCCCCGACGCCTGAAGGACTACGGCCCGGGCATCCGCATGATGCTGGACGGCACACACCCGCACTTCACCGCGAAGACGCCGGATCCGGAGGACATCGCGGCCTATTGGACCTGGTTTGTCGGGGAGGAGCAGGAGATGCGCCGCCTGCTGATCCGGGAGGGCACGCAGGCATGCTTTACGCACCAGCTGGCGGCCTTCCAGCCCCTTGCGCCCGAACCGGCGCAGATCGATATGATGACCCACGGCTTCATCCTGCACGACGGTCAGCCGGAGATTCACTTGTACGCCAATCATTCCCGAACCTATGAGGCGCTGATCGATGCGCTGCTGGCGGCCTGTCCGCCCCAGGTGCGGGAGCACTGGACGCTGCGGGCGTTCCCGGGCGGTGAAATCGGCACGACGCAGGAAAACATCGCCCATTATGGCGATGCAGCGAAGATGATCCTACGGGAGGAAAATCCATCATGAAGAAACCCTCTGCCCTGGCGGAGATGATCGCCGCCAAAGCCCTCGCTGCGCCGGCCTTCCAGCAGGCGTGGGCGGTGCATATGCAGGCCTTCGGGCCCATACTGGCGCCCGCCTGGCCCGGCGTCAGCACGGCCCGGGTGCACCTGACCAACATCCTGAACAAGATCAGCCGCCGGGATATCGACGGCGCAAAGCGCACCCTGGCGGATCTGGAGCGTTCCTGCGGCCTGCCGGGCGACGCGGAGAAGGCGCTGTATCACTTCCTGCATGGCCTGTGCGGCGAGATGGGCGGCGATCAGGCCGCCATGGCCGAGGGCTACCGCCGGGCGGGGGAGTACGGCCACACGTTCTACCTGCCCTGCATCAAGCTGGCCCGCCTCGATCACGCCGCAGGGCGCGTTATGGATGCGTACCACGGCTTCATGCGGGCGGCGGATTGCCTTGAGAAAACGCCCGACGTGCCCCAGCGGGACGTGATCCTCTCCTCAGCCCTGGCTAACGCCGCCAGCTGCCTGGCTTCCGCCGGACGGGCCGATGAGGCTATGGCACTGCTCTCCCGCGCCCGCTGCATTGCCCCCGGTCCCGCCGTGGATGCGGTGGAGAACGGCATCCGCGCATCCCGCCTCACGCAGGACTGACCCGCCCGAAGGAGGAAACCGACGTGTACGAGCAGCTGCAGCAGATCATCGACACATCCCGGCGCATCGTCTTCTTTGGTGGGGCGGGGGTGAGCACGGAGTCGGGCATTGCTGATTTCCGCAGCGTGGACGGGCTGTACCATCAGCGGTACGACTACCCGCCCGAGGAGATCCTCTCGGCGACCTTCTTCCAGCGCCGCCCGGAGGCGTTCTACCGCTTCTATCGCGACAAGATGCTGCCTCTGGACGCGCAGCCCAACGCCGCGCACCGCTTCCTGGCGGAGCTGGAAAGGGCCGGGCGGCTGACGGCCATCGTCACCCAGAACATCGACGGCCTGCATCAGAAGGCCGGCAGCAGGACCGTGCTGGAGCTGCACGGCTCCATCCACCGCAACCGCTGCCGCAGGTGCGCGCGCTTCTATCCGCCGGAGTTCATCCGGGACAGCCGGGGCGTGCCCGAATGCGAATGCGGCGGGGTGATCAAGCCCGAGGTGGTGCTCTACGAGGAAGGGCTGGACGACGATGTGCTGTCCGCCGCCGTGCACCACATCCGCCATGCGGACGCGCTGATCGTCGCGGGTACGTCGCTGACGGTGTACCCCGCCGCCGGGCTGACGCGCTACTTCCGCGGGCAGCATCTGGTGCTCATCAACCGCGACGCCACCCCGCTGGATGGCAGCGCGACCCTGGTGATGCACGAGCGGGTGGGGGAGGTCTTCTCCCGCCTGACCGCCACGCCCCTTGAAATGGAGGAATGACCATGCAGGCCACGATGAGCACCCTGCTGCAGCCCGCGCAGAAGGAGCGCATGACGGCTGCCGTGCGCGTGCGCACATCCTGCCGGGCCTATGCGGGCGACCTTGCGCCTGCGCAGACGGCGCAGCTGGCCTACCACGCGGGGCGCTATGCCCTGCCGGGTGCCCGGCTGCGGCTCGTGCCCCTGCCTGAGAACGCCTCCACCAACATCACCGGCTGCCGCGCGGCTGTGGCTGTCCTGGTGGACGGGGACAGCTGGCTGCACCGGCTCAACGCCGGGGCCATCGGCGAGGCCTTCGTGCTGGAGGCCACGGCCATGGGGCTGGGCACCTGCTGGGTGGGCGGAAGCTTCCGCAGGGAGGCTGTGCGGGATGTTGCTGCGCCGGGGGAAACGCTGCTGGCGCTGATCGCCGTCGGCCCGCCCGCAACGCCGCTGACTGCGCCCGCCACCCGCCAGCGCATGGCCCCGGAGCACCTCTGCCAGGGGAACTGGCGGCAGTGGCCGGAGCAGCTCATCCGCGCAGCCACGCTGGTGCAGCAGGCTCCCTCGGGGATGAATCAGCAGCCCTGGTCGCTGCTGATCGCCAGGGGCGGCGGCTTCGCGGTGGATGCGCCGGTGCACAGTGCGCTGGATGCGGGCATTGCCATCCTCCATGCGGAGCTGGCGCTGACCACGCCCCATACATGGCGCTTTTCCGATGCGCCGGGCGCACCGCTGGCCACGGCTGTGGCGGATGACCGGATGATCTGAGGAGGGTCACACATGCGCTTGCCATTCTTCCGCCGATACTATCCTGCATTCGGCAGCGTACCGGATCCGCTCTACTTCGCCGGCGACATGGAGCACATCCGCGCCTACCACGACGCCCGCGCTCAGGCTGAGCCCGGGCGCTTCGTCATTGACGACGTCACCTGGAACGACCTGGACATGGACCGCCTCTTCCGGCGCATCAACCCCGGCCTTACCACCTCGGGCGAACAGTACCTGTACGACCAGCTGCGCACGCCTGCGGGGTCTGCGCAGGAGCACCAGGAGCGCGCGGCCCTGATCGACCTGATGGCGGAGGATGGTGCGCTGCGCGAGCGCCTGACGAAGATCCTGCGCCGCCTGGGCTGTGCCCGTCGGGCGGATCTGAGCTGTGCCTTTGCGCCCCGGCAGCATGGCTGGGGCTGGCTGGTGATCTATTTGGCGCTGATGCTGCTGTTCATCACCTCGCTCTGCCTGGCGCCGCTGCTGGGCGAAAGCGGGGTGCTGCTGCCGCTGGTCTGCCTGATCGTCAACGGGCTGACCCACGAGTTCCGCCGCACCGCCTGTGAGCGGGACTACGCCACGGTGAACTACTCCGTGCGCATGGTGTACGCGCTGCACCGCATCCGTCGCCTGCGCCATGCCGGGATCGACGCGCATGTGAGCGACGCCTATGCCTGCATCGGGCGGATGAAGGCGGTGCTGCGGGTGGGTGGCGTGTCCCCCATGGGCGGGGACATGGTCGCCGACATGTTCAACACCGTGCTGCTGACGGACCTGATCGCCTACGAGTTCCTGAAAAACAAGCTGGGCCGCTGCCACGGGGAAATCTTCCGCATCCACGAGGCGCTGGGGAAGCTGGACGCCGCCATGGCGGTGGCCTCCTTCCGCGCCAGCCAGCCGGGCTGCTGCGTGCCGGAGGTCGGTTTTTCGCAGCAGCCGCCGCGCATCGACATGCGGGGGATGCGCCATCCGCTGACGCCGGAGGCCGTCCCCAACGATGTGGACGCCACGCGCCCGATCCTCGTCACCGGCTCCAATGCCTCGGGCAAGTCGACCTTCCTCAAGGCCGTGATGCTCAACGCCATCCTCGCCCAGACGCTGTGTACCGCCACCTGCGGCAGCTGCCGGATGACCGCCTTCCGCCCCATGACCTCCATGGCCCTGCGGGATGATCTGGCCGCCGGGGAGAGCTACTACATCGTCGAGATCCGATCGCTGAAGCGCATCCTTGACGCTGCCCGGCAGCCCGGTCTGCCGGTGCTCTGTGCGGTGGATGAGGTGCTGCGTGGAACCAACACCATCGAGCGCATCGCCGCCAGCTGCGAGGCGCTGCGGGCGCTGGCCAGCACAGGCGCGATGTGCCTTGCGGCCACCCATGACCTGGAGCTGTGCGCGCTGCTGGAATCCACTTATGACCTGTACCACTTTGAGGAGCAGGTGACCGGGGAGGCCGTTTCCTTCGACTACCGTCTGCGCCCGGGGCCGGCCACCACGCGCAACGCCATCCGGCTGCTGCGGCTGATGGGCTTCCCCGAAGACATGGTGGACGCCGCCGACGCACGGGCTGCCGCCTTCCTGCAGACGGGCGCATGGCGCACGTGATCCATTGTTCTAAATCCGATACATCCCGCACGCCGGATTGACGCTTGCCCGTCCGGCGTGCTATACTTTTTGCGAGAATACAAGCGGAGGAATTGCCATGGATCTGTCTGTCAGGGGACATGAAGGGACGTTCAACTTCCGTGTGGCCGCCATCCTTGTGCGCGACGGGCAGCTCCTCGTCATGCAGGACGAAGGCATCCCCCACGATTATCTGCCGGGCGGCCGCGTTCAGCTGGGCGAATCCGCGGAGGAAGCCCTGGCCCGCGAGCTGCACGAAGAATTGGACATTCCCCTGCCGCCCCACCGGCTGGCTTTTATGGCGGAGTCCTTCTTCATGGTGGACGGTGTCCGCCATCACGAGCTGTGCCTGTATCACCTGATGGAAGCTCCGGCAGAACTGCTGCAGCGCGGCGATTCCTTCACCCGCAGGGAAAGCGAGACGGAAATCCATCACTTCCGCTGGGTACCCTTTGAGGAGCTGCGCCAGCTGTCCTTCTTCCCGGTCTTCCTGAAGGAGCGGATCCTGTCCCTGCCCGATGGGCCGGAGTTCATCACCATGAAAAGCGATTCATAATGAGCCCTCACTATATCTGAAAGGAATGATTCCCAATGTCCACCATCGATACCCGCTGCGTCCAGGCCGGCTACACCCCCGGCAACGGCGAACCGCGCCAGATCCCGATCGTCCAGTCCACCACGTTCAAGTATGCCACCTCCGAGGACATGGGCAAGCTCTTTGACCTGGAGGCCAGCGGCTATTTCTACACCCGCCTTCAAAATCCCACCAATGATTATGTGGCGGCGAAACTGGCGGCCCTCGAAGGCGGCACGGCGGCCATGCTGACCTCCTCCGGTCAGGCGGCAAACTTCTTTGCCATCTTCAATATCTGCAACGCCGGCGACCACATCGTCGCTTCCTCCTCCATCTACGGCGGCACCTTCAACCTGATCTCCGTGACCCTTGCCAAAATGGGCATTTCCTCCACCTTCGTCAGCCCCGACGCGACGGACGAGGAGCTGGACGCGGCCTTCACGCCCAACACCCGCGCCATGTTCGGCGAGACCATCGCCAACCCCGCCCTGACGGTGCTGGACATCGAGCGCTTCGCTGCCGCCGCCCACCGCCACGGCGTACCGCTGATCATCGACAACACCTTCCCCACGCCCGTCAACTGCCGTCCCATTGAGTGGGGTGCGGACATCGTGACCCACTCCACCACCAAGTACATGGACGGCCACGGCGTGGCGGTGGGCGGCGCGATCATCGACGCGGGCAGGTTCGACTGGATGGCCCACGCGGACAAGTACCCGGGCCTGTGCACCCCCGATGACAGCTACCACGGCATCACCTACGCCGAGAAGTTCGGCAAGGAAGGCGCCTTCATCACCAAGTGTACCAGCCAGCTGATGCGCGACCTGGGCTGCATCCAGAGCCCCCAGCATGCCTTCTACCTCAATCTGGGCCTGGAAAGCCTGCATGTCCGCATGCCCCGGCACTGCGAGAACGGCCTGGCGGTGGCCTCATTCCTGAAGGAGCATCCGGCGGTCAAGGCCGTCAGCTTCCCCCACCTGCCCGGCGACAGGTACCACGACCTGGCCATGAAGTACATGCCTCAGGGCGGTTGCGGTGTGGTGTCCTTTGAGCTCAAGGGCGGCCGCGCGGCGGCGGAGACCTTCATGAAGCACCTGAAAATGGCGGCCATCGAGACCCATGTGGCTGACGCCCGCACCTGTTGCCTGAATCCCGCCACCTCCACCCACCGCCAGATGACCGAGGAGCAGCTGGCTGCCGCCGGCATCCCCGCGGGCCTGGTGCGCATCAGCTGCGGCCTGGAGGGCGCGGAGGATCTCATCGCCGACATCGCCCAGGCGCTGGAGGCTGTGAGCCTGTGAAATGGGCGGAGCGGGAGCTGCTGCGCCAGATCGGCGAATTCGCCACTGCCGCGATGATCGTGCTGCTGATCTGGGCGCCCCTGAGGCGGCCGTGGCGGCGCAGACCCCTGGCCCGCGAGGTGGCGCTGGCACTCTTCGTGGCCTTCATGACCGGGCTGCTCCACCTGACCCTGTGCGGCGAATGGGGCAGCCCTGCGGCCATGATCGCAAGCGCACTGGAGCGCCTGCGCACCGGCGATAAGATCCACCTGCGGCCCTTTGGCACCATCGGACCCCAGCTGTGCTCCTTCTTCACGCTCACCACGTCCTGGTCGCAGCTGCTGGGGAATGTCCTGCTGTTCATGCCCTGGGGGTTCTGCCTGCCGCTGCTGTGGCGGCGTTTCCGCAGACCGCTGCGGATGGTGGGCATGGCTTTGGCGCTGACCTGCTCCATTGAGCTGGTGCAGCTCTTCATCGGGCGGTATGTGGAGGTTGACGATATCCTGCTCAATGCTTCCGGCGCGCTGCTCGGCGCAGGCCTGTGGCGGGGGCTGCATCGGGCGTGGCCGGGGATGGACGACCTCTTTCTCGGGAAGAATACGCGCTCCTGAAATATACCCTGGTGATATGCTCCTGAAATATACCCAGGGATCCTGAAATATACCTCAACAAAATACACCCGGAACGCTCCGATCTGTGAAGGCTCCGGGTGTTTTTGTGTCAGTCAGGGATCACTCGGTGGCGATGGTGACGGTCACGTCACAGCCGCTGAAGGCCGTTTCATCCAGGGAGGTGACGGTGCTGGGCAGGGTGATGACGCCGGAAAGGCCCGTGCAGTCCGCAAAGGCGAAGGCGTCGATGGTGGCCAGGCCCTTGGCGAAGGAGATGTTGGTGATGCCCGGGTTGCTGCGGAAGGCGGAATCGCCGATGTACACCACCGAGGAGGGGATGGTCACCGTGCCCTGCAGGCCGGTATCAGCGAAAGCCTCGGCGGCAATGCCCGTCACCAGGCCGGTGCCCATGCGGGAGGGGATGGTCAGGCCGCCGGTGACAGGGCCGTTCCAGCCGGTGATGGTGACGATGGTGGACACCTGCTCGAAGGTGAAGGCGGGGGCCTCCCAGGTGATGTTCAGGCTGGTGCTGCTGAAAACGTTGGCGCCCAGGGTCATTGTGGCGGGGATGGTGATGCTGCCGGTGAAGCCCGCGCCCTGGAAGCAGCGCGCGCCCAGGGTCACGTCCGCCGGCAGGGTCAGGGCACCGGTCATGCTCTCGCAGAATGCGAAGGCGCTCTCGCCCACGGTCTCCACGCTGGCGGGCAGGGTCAGGCCGCCGGTGAGGCTCAGGCACTCGTAGAAGGCGAAATCGCCAATGGAGGTGACGCCATCGGGGATGGTCAGCCCGCCGGTGAGGGAGGAGCAGCCGAAGAAAGCGCCGCTGCCGATGCGGGTGACCGTATCCGGCAGCACGATGCTGCCCTTCAGGTCGTAGCAGTCCTGGAAGGCGTAGTCGCCGATGGCCACCACGGGGATGCCGTTGACCGCATCGGGGATCTTCAGCTCGGCGTCGACTTCGCCGGTGTAGCCGGTGATGACGCAGCCGGCGTCGGTCATCTCGTACAGCAGGCCCGCAGGCAGGTCGGTCATGGTGATGACCACATCGCCGCCGCCGGGGATGTCAGTACCGGTGGAAACGCTGCCGCCGGGGATATCGGTGTCGGTGGAGACGTCATCGCCGAAGACGAGGGTGACATTGGTGCCCTCAAAGGCGTCAGCCGCCAGGGTTGCGACCGAATCCGGGATGCGCACCGTGCCAGTCAGGCCGCTGCAGTTGGCAAAGGCGCGACTGCAGATGGTGGTGACGGAGGAGGGGATGGAAAGCCCCGTCAGCCCCGTACCCTCAAAGGCGCGGGCACCGATGACCGTCACCCCGTCGGGGATGGCAAGGGTGCCGGTGAGGGACGCGTCGTTCAGGAAAGCTTCGGCTTCGATAACGGTCAGTTCGGCGGGCAGCGTCATGTCCGCCAGGGCGGCAAATGCGCCCAGCACGAGCACCAGCAGCAGCGGCCAGAGCTTGCGCAGCTTGAGGTTCTTGTTCATCGGGTAGGGCAACTCCTTCCGGAAGAGGATATCATTCCAATCATATTGTACCATCACAGGAAGCGGATTGCAAGGGGGCAGGAATGTTTTACAATCAGCAACGTCTGCCTTGACGGCGCAGGATTGACGCGGATTATGCTTGCCAAATCGCTGCAAACCCACTATAATATTCTAAAGGGTGCAGAACCTGATATGCTATTGAACAACCTCATGGAAACGACGGGAGGAAGACACCATGGACGTGATGACCGCTTACAAGCAGTGGCTGACCGACTTCGCTGCCGATGCTGACACCATCGCCGATCTTCAGGCGATTGCCGACGATCCCAGGGAGATCGAGGATCGCTTCTATACCGAGCTGAGCTTCGGCACCGCCGGCATGCGCGGCGTGCTGGGCGCGGGCATGAACCGCATGAACCGCTACAATGTCCGCCGCGCCACCAAGGGCTTGGCCCAGTACCTGCTCAAGACGCCCGAGCAGGCACAGCGTGGCGTTGTCATCGCCTATGACTCCCGCCGCTTCTCCGCCGAGTTTGCAAAGGATACCGCGCTGGTGCTGGCGCAGGAGGGCGTGCCTGCCTACCTGTTTGACGCGCTGCGTCCCGTGCCGGTGCTGAGCTACGCCGTTCGCCACCTGAACGCCATCGCCGGCATCGTCATCACCGCCTCCCATAATCCGCCGCAGTACAACGGCTACAAGGTCTACGGCGAGGATGGCGCCCAGGTCGGCCCCGAGGCCGCCGAGGGCATCACCGCCATCATCCGTGCGACGAAGTACACCGACTGCACGCTGATGGATGAGCAGGAGGCCATCGAAAAGGGTCTGCTGAAGTACATCGGCAACGCCGAGGTGGATGACGACTACATCGCCGAAGTGAAGACCCTGTGCGTCCAGCCCGAGATGCTGGAGAAGATGGGCGCGGAGCTGTCCATCGTCTATACCCCCGTGCATGGCTCCGGCAATGTGCCGGTGCGCCGCATCCTCAAGGAGATCGGCATCACCAACGTCTCCGTCGTCATGGAGCAGGAGCTGCCCGACCCCGCCTTCCCCACCGTGAAGGTCCCCAACCCCGAGGAGCCTGACACCTTCCGCCTGGCCATCAAGCTGGCGGACGAGAAGGGCGCGAAGGTCATCTTCGCCACCGACCCCGACTGTGACCGCCTGGGCGTGGCCGTCAAGACCGCTTCCGGCGACTGGCAGCTGCTCACCGGCAACCAGATCGGCTGCGTGCTGCTGCACTACATCCTGTCTGCCAAGAAGAAGCAGGGCAAGCTCCCCGCCAACGGCGCGGCGGTGAAGTCCATCGTGTCCACCAGCCTCTCCAACAAGATCGCCGCCTCCTTCGGCGTGGAGATGTTTGAGACCCTCACCGGCTTCAAGTTCATTGGCGAAAAGATCCAGCAGTTCCAGGATACCGGCAGCCACACCTTCCTCTTCGGCTTCGAGGAGAGCTACGGCTTCCTGTCCTCCACCTTCGTGCGCGACAAGGACGGCGTCAACGCCTCCATGCTCATTGCCGAGGTCGCCTGCGCCTGCGCCGCTCAGGGCATCACCCTGTACGACTATGTGCAGTCCATCTTCGCCGAGTACGGCTACTTCGTGGAGAAGGTCGTGTCCGTCACCCTGCCCGGCAAGGAGGGCCTCTCCCGCATGAAGGAGATCATGGCCGGCCTGCGCCAGAATCCCCCGACCGAGCTGTGCGGCATGAAGGTCACCGCCGTGCGCGACTACAAGGCCGGCACCCGCACCGCGAACGGCGTGGTGGAGCCCACGGGCCTGCCCACCTCGGACGTCCTGTACTTCGAGCTGGAGAACGGCAACTGGGTTTGCGTGCGCCCCTCCGGCACCGAGCCCAAGATCAAGCTGTACGTCAACACCAACGCCGCCGACAAGGCCGCTGCCGAGTCTCTGAACGTGGAGCTCCGCGCTGCTGCCGAGGCCCTGCTGAAGTAAGCCATCCCTGAATATGGATCGCCCCGGACATCCCTGTTATGGCGGATGTCCGGGGCGTTTTGCTTATTTGCCGATGGCCTTGCCGATGCGGCTGCCAGCGAGACAGCCGACCAGCCCGATCAGGGCGCACAGCGGATTGCCGGTGAAATAGACGGCGATGCCTGTTGCGACAGCGCCGACGATGCTGCCGGTCAGCGCGCCGATGGCTTCTGCGTTCTTCATGGCGGTGCCTCCTTTCTCAGTCGAAGTAGAACAGCTCTTCGAATTTCTTTTCCAGCGCGATGCACAGGATCAGCGCGAGCTTGGCGGTGGGGTTGAAGGTGCCGGTCTCGATGGAGCTGATGGTCTGGCGGGACACGCCCACCATTTTGGCCAGCTCCCCCTGGGAGATGTTTTTCTCCGCCCGCGCGACACGGATGCGGTTGCGGAGGATCAGCTTGTCTTCCATAACGCACCTCAAATGACGCCGAAGAGCTTCAGCAGGAAGACCGTGACCGTGGCTGCCGCGATGACGGTGACGATACCTGCGAAGATCCACTGGCCGCGGGTCTTTGCCATCACCGCACAGGCGATGCGTTCGGCGGCGAACATGCCCAGATACAGCGAGAGCGCCAGGTCCATGAACAGCATGTCATGGGTGACGGCATAGGTGACGGCGCCCAGCAGGATGCACAGCGCCATGCCCACGCCCTGGGAGATACTGCTGGCACGGGTCTCAATGCTCTTGCTGCGTTCGTCCAGCTGGTATTTGTTCTCTTCCTGGCTGCGGGCCAGGATCTCTTCGCGGTTCATGTGTATTCCTCCCTGCAAGTTTGCTTGTCATTGTGTCAAGTGTTCTTGACATGTGGTATCATACCACAGGATGGATGGCGTGTCAAGTGTTCTTGACAAAATTTCTTGAAAACTTGACATCGCCTGCAAAGGATGCGGAAAGGCAAAAGAGGGCGAGGGGAAAAACGGGCGAAGTTGAAGAAAAGAGGCGAAGCCTCCTTTGCAAATCCGGCATCATGTGATATAATAAGATGATTCCGTCTGCCTATGGCGGCGAATGGTGGCGAAACTTGAACCGAGGAGGTTATTTCGATGTTTGGCAAGTTTATGAACAACTACTACTACGGCAAGTCCGGCAAGGGCGATTACAACCCCGAGGATCTGCCGCGCACCCGCATGCAGCTGTTCTGGGAGATGCTGCGTACCCGCCTGAGCGGCCTGATGCGCCTGAATCTGATCTATGTGCTGCCCTGGATCCCCACGCTGGTGGTGCTGGGCATGCTGTACACAAATGTCCTGGAGGAGATGAACCGCCCGGCGATGGTGGACACGATGCTGCTGGAGATCAATGCCGGCGCTGTGCAGGAAGACGGCTCTGTGCTGGTGACCTCCGACGATGGCTCCACCCGCACCTACACCACCGATGACATCGAGCTCCTGCATGTGCTGGATGCGGCCTATCAGGTGGATGATGACCTGGCCCTGCTCTCCACGGGCACCTGGATGGAGGACGGAACCGTTCTGGTGCCCCGGGACGAGGGCGCGCTGACCTACACGGCGGAGGATGTGGCAGCCCTCATCGCCCAGGATGAGGCGGACACGGCTGCCGGCATCCCCAACGCGGCCGACCAGATCCGCAGCATGCTGATGCTGGCCCTGCTGGCGCTGATCCCCTGCATTGCCATCACCGGCCCCTGGACCTCGGGCGTTGCCTATGTGACCCGAAACTGGGCCCGCGATGAGCACGCCTTCCTCTGGTCGGACATGAAGGACGCGATGAAGGAGAACTGGAAGGGCGCGCTGGTGCTCTCCGGCATCACCTCCATCATTCCCATCGTGGTGTACCTGTGCTGGATCTTCTACGGGGAGCAGCCGGCGGATAATGCGGTGATGGAGATCCTGCTGACCCTGGGCCAGATGATCCCCGTGATGGTGGGCGTGATCTGGTACCTGGCCATCACCTATGCCTACCCGATGCTGGTGACCTACCAGATGAGCGTGTGGACGGTGATCCGCAACAGCCTGATCCTGGCCGTGGGCCGCCTGCCCATGAGCGTGGGCCTGCGCCTGCTGCACTGCGTGCCGGTGCTGCTGGGTCTGGCGTGCGCGCTGTTCATCAACAGCGTGTGGGGCCCGATGATCCTGCTGATGTACTATGTGCTCTTCGGCTATGCCTTCAGCCGCTTCATCACCGCCAGCTACACCAATGCGCAGTTCGATAAGTTCATCAACAGCCGCATCGAGGGCGCGAAGGTCAACCAGGGCCTGGCCGATCCCGAGGAGGATGACGAGGACGAGGAGGAAGAGGCCCGTCCGCTGCGCCCCTGGGAGAATGGCTATGCCTCCCAGGACGCCGGGGAATGAAAAACGCCGCCGGAACGCATGCTGACTGCATCTGAATGAGTGGAGGGCGGCGCATGCAGGCATGGCGGCTGACGGACAGGACAACACGGAAATATCAGGCGGCGGAGCGCCTGGGGCTCATCCCGCGGCTGCTGGAATGCGGCTGGCCGGGGCTGAGCGCCCAGGAGGCCGGACGCATCGGCGGCGCCATGCGCTCTGCCGGCGCGGCCCGCCGCCAGGACAGGAGTTAACCACACCGATGTATACGAGTTTTGCTGAAGTGTATGATCAGCTCATGGACGACGTCAACTATGAGCGCTGGGCGGACTTCTACCGGGAGCTGCTGATGGCCCACGGCGTGGCGGGGGGCAAGGTGTGCGAGTGCGCCTGCGGCACCGCCAGCCTGACCATCCCGCTGAACCGGCGGGGTTACCAGATGACGGGCGTTGACCTTTCCCAGGAGATGCTGTGGATCGGCGCGCAGAAGGCCCGCAAGCTGGGCCTGGGCATCCCCTTTGTGCAGCAGGACATGCGCAGACTCCACCTGCACCGGCAGATGGACGCGGTCATCGCCACCTGCGATGGCGTCAACTACCTCCTGCAGGATGAGGATGTGCTGGCCTTCTTCACCAGCGCGTACAATGCGCTGCGCCCCGGCGGGGTGCTGGCCTTTGACGTATCGACCCCCTGGAAGCTGGAAAACATGCTGGGCGATCAGCTCATCTGCGAGGATCGCGGGCAGATCACCTACATGTGGCAGAACCGCCTGGACAAGGCAAAGGGGCTGCTGGACATGCACCTGTGCATCTTCGTCCGGCAGAAGGACGGCAGCTACCGCCGCATCGACGAGGAGCAGAAGCAGCGCGCCCACACGGCGGAGAACCTGCGCACGCTCCTGCAGGCGGCGGGCTTCACCGGTGTGCGCGTCTTCGGCAACAGCCGCATGGAGGCTCCCCGCGAGGGCGAGCAGCGCTGGCACATCGTGGCTGTCAAGCCGGAGGACCTCCCGCAGCTGTAAGCGCCGGGGCGGAATGAGCAGAGCAAGGAGAACATAGATATGGATGCTGAACGCAAGGAACTGATGGAGCGCCGCGAAGGCGACGAGATGATCCGCATGACCCTGTGCGGCGGACAGGTGCGCGTGATGATGTGCGAAACCACTGCCATGGTGCAGCGGGCGGCGGACATCCACAACGCCACCCCGGTGTGCACCGCGGCGATGGGCCGCCTGATGACCGCCACCAGCATGCTGAGCGTGATGATGAAGGGCGAGCGTGAGTCCGTCACCGTCAACATCAAGGGCGGCGGCCCCATGGGCACCCTGACGGCGGTGGGCGACCACGGCGATATCAAGGTCTGTGCCGATGACCCGCAGGTGGAGCTGCCCGCCCGCCCCGACGGCAAGCTGGACGTGGGCAGCGCCATCGGCAGGGACGGCTTCATGACTGTCATCAAGGACCTGGGGCTGAGAGAGCCCTACATCGGCCAGATCGAGCTGGTCTCGGGCGAGCTGGGCATCGACTTTGCCAATTACTACACTGTGTCCGAGCAGAGCCCCTCCCTGGTGGCCCTGGGCGTGCTGGTTTCCGGCGATGCGGTGCTCAAGGCCGGCGGTCTGCTCATTCAGCCCCTGCCCGGCTGCCCGGACGAGGTGATCGACCAGATCGAGCTGCGCAGCCCCATGTTTGCCGACCTTTCGCGCGAAATGACCTTCGCCCCCAAGGAGGAGCTGCTGGAGGGCTGGTTCCAGGGCATGGACCTGCAGGTGCTGGACCGTACGCCCCTGCGCTACCACTGCTCCTGCAGCCGCCACCGCATGGAGAAGGCCCTCATCAGCCTGGGCCGCCGTGAACTGCAGGGCATCATCGACGAGGATACCGGCGCGGAGCTGGGCTGCCACTTCTGCCACAGCAAGTATGCCTTCTCCACCGCCGATCTGCGGGATCTGCTGGAGCAGGCGACCCGCGCGTGACCCCGGAGGATTTTGATGAAGGAACGTGAACAGAGCCGGGTGATGCCCTTCCGGATGTCGGGCGTGCGCCTCCGGGCCACTGCGCGGGATTACCGCCGCCGCGGCCAGGTGCTGGAGTCGCTCTCGCTGGTGCGCAGGGCGGCCATGCAGGACGACACGGCTGCATCCTGGCAGGCACTGGCTGCGGAACTGCGGCAGATGGCCTGCTGGGAGGCGGCAGGGGTCGTGCTGGCGCAGGTCATCTCCCGGCAGGACGCTCCGCCCGCCGCCTGGCTGGACATGGCGCGCTGCCTGTCCGCGCAGGGGAAGCGGGGCCTGGCGGAAGACTGCCTGTATTATCTGCTGAACGCTTCGCCCTGGTCACCGGAGGCGGACGCCGGGCGGGAGATGCTGCAGGCCATGGCGGAGGAAGTCGGCCAGGAGGAACCCCATCGGGTGGCGCTGCTGAGCCAGCGGGCGATGATCGCCCTGCACACCGGGCAGCGGGAGCTGGGTCTGCGCCGCCTGCGCCGGGCCGTCCGCCTGAGCAGCTGCAAGGCGGAACTGCTGATCACCCTGTCCCTGATGTACCTGATGAATGAACAAAGCCAGGAGGCTGTGAAGTGCCTGGCGCGGGCGATGAAGGCCGAGCCGGACAACGCCCGGGCGGCATGCGCCATGGCGGCGCTGCTGTACCAGATGGAGCGCCCCCGCGCGGCCCGGGGCGTGCTGCGCATGGCGGCAAAGCTGTGCGTTTCGCCGGAGATGGAGATGTGCTTCTGCTCCACGGCGGAATTGCTGCTGGCCTGGCCGGAGCTGAAGGCCTACCTGCGGGACCGCCTCGGACGCATGCCCCACAGGATCCCGCTTCTGCACGCCAGGGCGCGCATGGAATGGATGGCGGGGCGCCACGGGGAGGCGCGGGAGCTCTTCAAACAGATCCTGGCCATTGACCCGACGGACTGCGAGGCGGCGGCGCTGCTGGCCTGGTCGCAGGCCGGGGAACGGTTCATGCCGCAACGGGGACAGATGCCCGCGCCGGAGATGGTGCGCCATCCTGAGCGGCTGATGCAGGCGGAGGCGCTCTTCCGGTGGGGGAGCGAGGCATACAACGCCCTGGAGTGGTGCATCACCTCCGGGGAGCCGGAGGTGCGGCAGCAGGCGCTGTCCGCGGTGGCCGGTCAGCCGGACCGGGACGCGGAGATCCGGTGGCTGCGGCAGATTGTCGCCCGCCCGGATCTGGAGGAACCGCTGCGCCAGCAGGCGCTGATGCGCCTGTCCGACCTGAACCACCGCGAACCCCTCTTTGCCCTGGTGGGCGGGCGGTATGGCACGCTGCAGTTCCATCAGGAAACGCGCAGCCTGGCCCAGCGTACGTGGCGCTGCTTTTTACCGGTGCTTCTGCGCGTTGCTGCCCGCTACGGCTGCGTGAGCGAGATCGTGGTCTTCGCGGCGGATCTCTGGCCCACGCTGACCGCCAGCGAACAGCAGGAGGCCGCCACCGGGCTCCAGCGCTGCTGGGGTCACATGCTGCTCACTCTCTGGCTGTGGAAGCAGGGCCGGAGCGAGGAGGCGGACCGCGAGATGCACGCCGTACACCTGCCCATGCGCCATTTCCGCCGCCTGGTCGGCCGCTTCATGGCCACAATGGAGAAAGATACCGGCAATACCGGAGAAGGAGAACCCTGATGAAGTGCATCAACTTTGATGATAAGTTTGCTGATTTCATGGCGAAATGGGCCAGGGATCATGCCAGCGAATACCGCAACTATGACGCCATGGAAGCGGATATGCCCCGCATCTACATGATGTTCCTCAACACGCCCGCCCGCTGGCTGGACGGCGTGACGCCCGGGGCGTACTTCACCCAGTTCGAGGACGCGAAGGATCTGGTGGACTGGATGTGCGAGTACTGCCGCAAGGAAATCCCCGTGCCGGATCTGCTCCTGGAGCAGATCACCGCCGTGGGCAAGCCCTGCGAGCGCCGCCTGCTGGCCCTGCTCAGGGATGAGGACGACAGCGTGACCGAGGAGGCCCGCATGACGGCCATCGGCCTGCTCCGCGAGATGGAGTCCACCCTGCCCAAGATGCTCTACATCCAGTGGCAGCTGGAGCGCGACGCCCACGACGACCTGGCCGACAACGCCCTGGACAGCCTGCGCGACATGGGCAAGGCCGTGGTGCAGCCCATCCTGCAGGAGCTGCCCCATGCCAACGCCGCCGGTCAGGAGGCCTTCCTTGATATTCTTGTGAATTATCCCGGCCCGCAGCAGGTTTTTGACCTTGCCGTTCGTTTGTTCAGGGAGAACCCCAACCGCCGCGCCCTCTTTGGCAGCTATCTGGGCAAGCTGGGCGACGACCGCGCCCTGCCCGTGCTGATGGACGCTGCCAACGACAACAAGTGCTCCTACATGGATTTCATCGAGCTGCGCAGCGCCATCGAGGCCCTGGGCGGCGAGGCGCCCAAGCGCGAGTTCTTCGAGGACGCGGAGTATGAGGCGCTGCGTGCCATGGAAGGGGACGAGTGAAGGTGAATTCTTTATGCTTAATGCGTAATGCTTAATTGAGCAGGATTCCACACTCGTGACACCAGACCGGTTAAGAATTAAGAATTACGAATTAAGAATTCCTTTCAGGGGGTCGCTATGATTACTTTGCAGGATATCAGGCAGAACGAGGCCATCCGCGTGCTGATCCGCGCGGGGAACCGGTATCTGGAGGCCATGGGCTATACCGAGCATGGGCCGCGCCATGTCAGCTATGTGAGCCGCACGGCCAGCGGCATCCTCCGGGCGCTGGGGTATTCCCCCCGGGAGGTGGAGCTGGCGGCTATCGCCGGCTGGGTGCATGACGTGGGCAACTCCGTCAACCGCCACGACCACGGCCCCCTGGGGGCGACGCTCCTGCTGCCGATCCTGCGCGAAACGGGGATGGAGCTGGCGGACGTGATGGAGATCATCACCGCCGTGGGCAACCACGAGGAGCAGAGCGGCTTCATCTCCAGCGCCGTGAGCGCCGCGCTGGCCCTGGGCGACAAGTCCGACGCCCACAAGAGCCGCGTGCGCAACGGCAAGCCCGACATGACCGACATCCACGACCGGGTCAACTTCGCCATTCAGGAGAACCACGTCAGCGTGGACCGCAAGAACCGCGTGATCCGCCATGAGCTGACCATGGACGAGACCTCCTCGGTGATGGAGTACCTGCAGATCTACATGAGCCGCATCGTCATGTGCGAGCAGGCGGCAGCGTTCCTGCGCTGCAGCTTTGACCTGGTCATCAACGGGCAGAGCATCAACAACAACAGCCCTGCCGCGGATGCAGCAGAGCAACTGTGATATACGGGAGGTGAGGGGCGATGCTGTGCCCTTTGTGCGGCCGGTACAACGATGACGACAAGGTCGTATGCGTCTATGACGGAACGCTGCTGGAGCAGGATGTGCAGGTGGCGGATGGCGAGGAGGAGCTGATGCGCTTCCGGCAGGGAAGGCACCTGCGCGGGAAGGAAGCGCCGGCAGAGGAACCGCGCCGCCGCCGCAGAGGGGGCGCCAGCCGCGCCTTTGAGGACCCCCTGCCGCCCCAGACCCCCGAGAGCACCGGCGAACTCTACGGCAGCAGCGAGAGCCTGAGCAGCACCGGCCACTACCTGGGCGACGAAGAGGAAATCCTGATGCGCCAGGTGCTGGATGACGAGGAGTTCCGCCAGGCGGAGCCCAGCCATGTCGTTCAGGGGCAGATGCGCGCCCGCCGCTCCCGCCTGCAGCGCCATATCAGCTATCAGCGGGCGGTGAACTGGGCTCATGTGGGCATCGCGGCGTTCGTGCTGGCCATCGCGGCAACGCTGGGCTTCCTGCTCTTCCTGCGCAACACGGAGACCGGCCAGGTGCTGGTGGCCCGCTGGGGGCGCGACGCCTCCGCAAAGGCCATGTGGCAGGTGGGCGGCGAGTGCTTCGACCGGGGCGAGGTGGAGCGCGCCATTGAATACTTCACCGCCGCCCGCGCCAAGGACAAGGAGAGCGGCGAACCCAATCTGACGGGCCTGCTGCAGCTGGGTGAAGCCTACGAGGCCATGGGCGATCTGCTGGCCGCAGAGGAAGTGTACGCCTATGTGTACACGACGGTGGATGAGAAGTCCGCCGACGCCTACCGCGCCCAGGTGCGTGTGCTGCTGGAGCTGGACCGGGGCGCCGAGGCAGCCGCACTCCTGCAGACGGCCTACCAGAAGACGGGGCAGGCCACCTTCCGCGCCCAGCGCCTGGAGATCCTCCCCACCGTGCCCACGGTGGACGTGAGCGCGGGCTACTACACGCAGAAGATGACCCTGGTGCTGTCCCAGACCCAGGAGTGCAGCATCCTGTACACCTTCGATCCCCTGGCGACCCTGCCGGAGGATGGCCTGGAGTATACCGGCCCGATCGAACTGGGCGAGGGCGAGTGGGAGCTGCGCGCCGTGGCCGTGGAGGGCGATCTGGTCAGCGATCCGCTGCGCCTGACCTACCAGATCTACATGCCCACGCCCCTGCAGCCCGACGCGAACCTGGCCCCGGGCACCTATGACTCCGCCAGGAAGAATGTCAGGCTCTGGCCCGGTTCCCTGAGCGATGAGGAGCTGGAGAAGAATCCCGGCTACGCCGCCCAGAAGGACGATCCCGTCGCCCAGGACATCACCATCTACTACACCATCGACGGCTCCATCCCCGATGCGGACAGCCCCATCTACACCGGCGAACCCATCGTCATGGCCACCAACGGCTACAACTGGCTGCGCGCAGTGTCCGTCAACGGATACGGCAAGCAGGGCAACATGAAGGAAGTGGAGATCAAGCTGAACCTGCGCACCAAGGCGCAGAAGGTGTACTGCACCGAGGACGTCATCGCTGACCTGAAGGTCGGCACGACCACGCAGGAAGCCTTCCTGCGCCAGTATGGCGAGGGCAAGGGCAAGGAGAGCGTGTGGCTCTATGGCATCGACGGCGAGTGCGTCCGCTACACCTATGACTGGGGCTATGTCACCTTCATGAAGACCAAAACCGGCTGGCTGCTGGCGGAGGTCTGGCTGACCAGCAACGCCCTGAGCGCGCCGCGCGGCACCGCCATCGGCATGAAGGAGGCGGAGATCACGGCCAAGTTCCGCGATTATGGCCAGGTCACCAGCCCCTCGGGCAACCGCGGCCTCTATCATGACGTGGACAGCAGCGACAAGGGCAAGATCTACGTGCAGGAGGACGGCGGAAAGATCATCCGCTACCGCACGGGCACGCCCGACATGCACGTCTGGCAGCTGGACTACATCCTCAACGACGCAGGCGTGTGTACCGATATCCACTGGCTCTACGAGCGCTGATGCATTCAGGCACGGGTTTACAAAGGCACGGGTTTGCAGCCCGTGCCTTTTCCTGTGCGCCGGCGCTTTCGACAGGGCCGGCGTCCCATTATGCCCGCTGCTGGAAATGCCTGACGCATCCTGCAGGTTCTTCGACCCTTTCGGCGCGACATCTGTCGTTAATGGGCTTTGTTGCTCGTATTCCCCGCAAAAGCCTTGGAAAGTGTTATAATGCCGACGAATCGAAGGCTGTACCATTCCGGCGCCCCGTGGCGCAGGAGGGGGCCATGAAGGGAGAATTGCGAAATGAACGACGTCAGGATTATGCTGGTGGACGACAATGCGGAACTTCGTACAACAATGCGGGAACATCTGGTGCGGCAGGAGGGGCTGCGGGTGGTGGCTGAGTGCGGCAATGGCCTTGAGGCGCTGGAAACCCTGGGCCGGATGGCGGTGGATGTGGTGATCCTGGACATCATCATGCCCCAGATGGACGGCTTCAGCTTCCTGGAGGAGCTGGGGCGGCAGCCGCCCGAACGCGTCCCCCAGGTGATCGTGGTCAGCGCCCTGGGCCGGGACGACTTCATCATGCGGGCCATCGAATCCGGCGCGCGGTTCTACATGATCAAGCCCATCGACCTGAACGTGCTGACGGGCCGCATCCGCGAAGTCAGCGGCCAGACGCCGGAGGGGAAGCCTGCTGCCGCCCGCGTCAGCCTTCCCGGCCGCGCTCCCTCCCTGGACGAGAAGCTGGCCAGCCTCTTCCTCACCATCGGCATCCCCGCCCACATCAAGGGCTACTCCTTCCTGCGCGAGGCGGTCAAGATGGTGATCGAAAACCCGGACGTGATCAACCGGATTACGAAGGAACTGTACCCGGGCATCGGCAAGCGGTTCAACACGAGTGCCAGCAAGGTGGAAAGAGCCATCCGGCATGCCATTGAGGTGGCGTGGAGCAGGGGGAGGATCGACACGCTGAACAAGGCGTTCGGCTGCAGGGTAGCGACCAAGGAGGACAAGCCCACGAATGGCGAGTTCATCGCCATGATTGCGGACAAGCTCGCCCTGGAGCAGAGGACGGCGTAAGGCGGGAAAATCAAGGGGTTGGGGGCTCTTGCGAAACCTCAAAGTCATCGCGATAAATATCGGGCGTATCAACAAATACTTCATTGCCATGGCGACGAATATCCAGTGTTTGCAATCTGTGCGGAGATGATACAAGTTCACCGGCAGAATGTAAGCGAAAGGATGGGTCATCATGGATTTCAAACGCACACAGGCACAGTACATGGAGCATTGCCGCAGCAGGCATCTGCGCCCTCGAACGCTGATCTCCTACGAGCAGACGCTGGTGCTCTTTGCCCTGTGGATGGAGCAGACCCACGGCGTCAATCAGGTGGAGGCCGTCAGGGAGGCCCATATCCGCCAGTACATCCTTGACCTGCAGAGCCGGGGCAAGTACACTTTCTGCTCGACTGACGGTGGGAAGAATCATCCGCAAAGCCGCCGCGACTATCAGCAGCGCATCAGCAACATCACCATCAACAACTATCTGCGGAATCTACATGTGTTCTTTGCGTGGCTGATGGAGATGGAGTACATCACCAAATCGCCGATGAAGCGCATCCGGGCGCTGCCGGAGGAACGGAAGCCGCGAGAGTATCTGGAGGACGACGAGGTGAAGCAGCTGCTGCGGAGACTGGATCGCAGCTACTTCTCAGAGTACCGCGACATGCTGGTAATTCTGCTGATCCTGGACAGCGGCATGCGGCTGGGGGAAACGCTCTCCATCGAGATGAGTCAGCTCGATCTCCATGAGCGCTGTGTGCTGCTCCCGGCAGACAAGACCAAGGGACGGAAGTCCCGTACGGTCTACTACTCGGACAAGACGGCCCGGGAACTGCGCCGCTGGATTCAATTCAAGGACAGGTACTGCGAGAGTGACTACCTCTTCCCCGTGAAGCAGCATGGCCGCAAAGTGAAGATATCGGTGTTCGAGCGCAACTTCCGGCAGTACGTCAAGCGCGTGGGCATCACCAAGCACATCACGCCCCACACGCTGCGCAACAATTTTGCCAAGCGCTGTCTGATGGCAGGCATGGACATCTACACCCTGAGCCGCCTGCTGGGCCACAGCAGTGTGGAGGTGACCGAGAAGGCGTATCTTGACCTGACGGACAGGGACATCAAAACCAAATACCGCCGTTTTAGCCCGGTGGAGGGGATCTACTACGGGCAGGACGATTGACCATGTGGGGCGTATCCGGGAGGGTACGCCCCTGCTTGTGTTGGGTTGACATGGACTGGTGGACGTGGCATAATGAACGAAAGAACCGCAAGCGCAATACCATGTACGGAGGTTGCTTATGACCACACCTGAACAGCACCCGTTGGAATTTCTGGCCTCCAATGGCCCTCATGAGATCATATACGTTGCTGATGAACGTGCCAAGCCCATGACGGATATGGCTACGTTTGTGGAAACGGTGCGCGGCTTTACCCGTGATGACTACTACCTCGACGGCCCATACGAGTACCTTGTGCGCAGCAGCCAGTATTCATGGAATCAGTATGACCAGTTCGCAGCGGTGCTCATGGAGGCCGCAGTCAAAGCTGGTGCAGACAGAAGGTCTGTTCGGGACTATATCGGCTGGTTCAGATACATGTTTGTCGAGAACGAGGGCGAGGCCCGGGACATCGTAACAGCCATCAAATGTGCCGCGCAGGATAAGGAGCAGGCCGACAAGGTCAGCGTACTGAGCATCCCCTGCGGCAGCGGCAAGTCGACTGCACTGACTCGCTTGATTGGTGATGTGCTGGAACGCAATAATGGCGAGGGCCTGATCATCGTAACCGACAGCGTTGACCGCATGAAGGAATACTGGAAGCCTGATACGCACAACCCGGCGTTCGATGATGTGCTGCTGCACTTCATCAAGCGGCATGAGGAGCAGGTTGCCGTCATGAACCGGGATAATTACGATTCGATGCGGCGGCAGCAATGGCATAAGCCGGTTGTCGTGCTGACCACGCAGCGGTACTTCAGCTGGACGCAGGGGCGCGTGAAGGATCTGCTGCGCTGGGAAGGCGGCAGAAGGCCGCTGATTATCTTCGACGAGGCCCCCTATCTCAGCGTGGAACGGGACGTGACGGCCGCGACCATCAACAAAGTGGCAGCGGCGCTGCGAATGGGCATCGAAGCGACGGACGATGCAGGCCGCGAAGCGAAGGAATGGGCAATCACCTTCTGGGAAGATATCCGTGCAAAGCTGCTGTCCCGCATGGATGAACTGGAATACATGCCGGAGTTGCAGTATGCCTGCATTGGTGCAGAGGAAACCGAAGGACTGGAGGCTTTCCTTGATTATGTCCGTGAGAACCGCAGTAAGCTTGATACGGATAAGGACAGGATCGTTGATATGGTGGAGGATGTAGTACGCCTGCTGAAGGACTGGGGCGTCTACAGCCATCGCGGCACCGCACAGAGCGGCCTGTATGAGAGCAAGTACACGGTGCATGTCGATCACCGTGATCTGGTGACAGGACTGGATGCGAAGGTCATCGTGCTGGACGGCACAGCCACGGTATCGCCCATGTACGACGAGGATTATGTGTACATGAGCCCAACCCGCGACTTCATCCGCAGCCTTGCGTACCTGACCATCCGGATCTGCGATGTGCCCACAGGTGAGAGCGAGCTGCGCGGCAAGACCGGTGAAACGGCGAAGATGATTCGCGGCTATCTTTCCCATGCCACGGGCGTTGACCATGATCTGGTCATCTTCTCCAGCAAAAAGATGGAGGACTCCTTCCGGGCCGCAGGTTTCGACAATGAGCACACAGGCCACTTCAACAATATCAAGGGCCTGAACAGCTACAGCCGTGCGGTAAACATCGCGCAGGTCGGCCTGAACCGCAAGCCGCCGATTGAGTATCTGACGCTGGATCTGGCAAGAAACGACGATGTGCGGGAGCAGTTGATTGCCGACACAGCCACGGAAGGATACATCGCGGCGATGTCCAGGGCCCGTGAAGCCCTGGACTACAGCCGCGAAACGATGACACGCCACGTCCTGGCCGACATGGAGCAGAACATGTACCGTGGCGTCATCCGTAACGCGGCGAATACAAAGCCCTATACCTACTACGTTTTCTTTGAGCACGACCACTATCAGCAGCTGATCGCGGCCGTCAAGGAACGCTATGAGCCGCTGGGTGCGACGGTGGAGCTTGTTTCGCGGGAGACGGTAGAGGCTTACAGGCCGCAGGGAACGGAGTCAGCGCGTGTGGCAGCGATTGCAGCCTGGCTTGACCACTGGGACGGTACGCCCATCCGACAAAGCAAAGTCTACAAGAAGCTGGGGATGGAACGGCCGGAGTTCAACAACGCACTGGCCAGCCCTGCCGGAGCCCGCGTGAAAGCCCAGATCGACGAAGCAAAGCAGAATGCGAAGGCCGCAGGGCTGAAAACCGGATGGCTGCTCGGGAAAAGCGTATCCTCTGCGGAACCACAATAAGGCGAGGATGCGCTTTGCGACGGGATAGGATTGCTGCCATTGAGTTTGGTTCAAAAGTGTATCTTTGCCTTATAAAGCGTGCGAAAAAGATACGCTTTTCGTGCTACCTTCTCTATCAATGACAATTCTGATATCGGGAACTTGCATATTGCCGTAAGGAAGCGTGAATTATCTTTCCTTGCGGAAAGGTGGGATAGGCAGTCAACACCTTCTCCTCTGTTCCGAAGGAACAAATTCTGACATCTTTCTTAGTACAGCACCGACCAAACATAAAGGCCCCTTGACTTTCACCGATGCAGCACACAGCATCGTGTTGTGAAGCCAGGGGGCTTTTTGCTTTTGCGAAGGATGTACTTGTGCAGCTGAGAGGATGATGAGAACAGTGTTGTGCCGATGGACTTGCGGATGCTCAAACGACGGCGATGCTGGGAGTACAGGCCGCGTTGGGAAGCGGAGCGAAAAATCCCTGCCCCGATGTTGCGGATAATAGTAAGGTTAGACCTGTTGTGTTTTTAAACGAGACGATTGATAGGTGATGGATTAGAATTCCCCGTCGTACGACAGGAGTTCCATGACAGAAACGCCGAGAGCATCGGCAATGATGAGCAGCTCATAATCTGCCACAACGCGCTTTCCTTTTTCGATTCGGCACACGCTGTTCTGGTTAAGCTGCACGCCGCGAACCTGCAATCGTGCAGCAAGGTCGGTCTGCGTCACCTTCTTTCTCATGCGGATTCGGCGGATATTCTCGCCGCAGATGTTGCACTTGTCGTCAAAGCCATAGATCTTCATCGCAACCTCCTGATATGCGAATGATTGATATTTTGGCTTGACTTTAGCAGAAATATGAGGTAGAATTATGCTAAAGATGGATAATCTAATAATCCATAAAAATTCGGAGGTGGAAAATGGAAACTTGCTACAACTTAGCGCTTGAGCTGGAAATGCTGATCCGCAACGCAAAAGGTTATCTGCATAATCCTGCTGCAAACTTTTCTGCGAACTTTCTGGAAGCAGGCGCGTTTGTGGAAGTGCTGGCTTTCTACTTGCAAGATCTGAGTGGTGGCAAGTATCGGCTTGATGCGTATTTCCCAGATGTTGAGGAGAACATGGGGAAGTGTATGGACGACATCGGGTATGCCAGGTGCAAGGAGTACCTGGAGCAAGCCCAAAGATTGTTGAACTTATAAGTGATTATGGCTTGATACAGAATGGGATATTAACTAAAACCGTAAGTTGAAAAAGGAGATGTAACGATGAAAAGATTAGCTGTCTTAGTATTATCCTTTCTTTTGCTGGTTGTAGGATCGGCAAATGCAGAATCGGCAGAGGGCACCCTAATGAGCCTCTATGCCGAGGGTGAGCTACTGATGGTGCAGGGGAAGTACATGGAGGCAGCCACCAAGTTCGAGGCCCTTGGTACATATTCCGATTCGTCGCAGATGGCGATGTACTGCAAGGCCATTGCCATTGCAGAGACCAATGGAATGTATCCCGTTGCAGTGGCAGCCTTCACTATGTTGGGCGATTTTAAGGACAGCGCCCAGATGGTTATCTACTACTCTGCACGCAGCAAGCAGCAGGCGGGAGCTGTCGATTTGGCTACAGCTTCCGATGATGAGTTGTCCTCTGCCATCCGCGACAATCAGGAGGCTGTCAACCTTTACAGTTCCATCATACTGTTCAAAGACAGCCTGTCTCGATCAACCGCCTGCACTGATATGATCTCGTCGATCTCCGCTGAGCAGAATCGCCGCATAACTGAAGCCGATGAAACGCTCTACCAGCAGGCACGGTCATTCATGGAGTGCGAGGATTACGATGCCGCCTATTCCGTCTTCCTGGATATAAAGGGCTATAAAGATGTTGACAACCTGCTGGCAACAGATGATAATCTGAAAGCAGCAGCAGCGGCCCGCTATGCAAGGTTTACAGTTGGTAAGTACGTGACCTTCGGCAGCTACCCGCAGACAGCGGCAGGTAAAGACGATACGCCGATCGAGTGGCTTGTGCTTGCCCGAGATGGCAACAGAGCATTACTGATCAGTCGATATGCACTGGACTGCCAACGCTACAATAGGACTAGATCCTATGTTACTTGGGATATGTGCACGCTGCGGACATGGCTGAATAGCACGTTCCTGAACAAGGCGTTTGACGCGCAGGAGCAATCTGCCATCCTAACCACTCGAGTAACGCCGGATGCGCACCCTTCCTTCAGTTCAAACATCGGTAATGAAACGCGTGATAAGGTGTTCCTGTTGAGCGTTGTGGAGGCGGAAAGGTACTTTGCGAGTGAAACGGCTCGTCAGTGCAGACCGACAGCATATGCGGTGAAGCAGGGTGCAGATGACTTCCCGTATGGCTTTGGATATGGGGGAGCAGAACTATCAGGGAACTGCGAGTGGTGGCTTCGACAGCCTTCGGATGGTCTGTACGGTGCGCCTACAGTCTGCCCCAATGGTTCTTTTCGTGGCCAGGTTGTTAACATGAGCAACTTTTCCATTCGTCCCGCCATTTGGATCGATTTGGACTCCAGTATCTTCTGGTTTGAATGAGAAACGAGCTTCGCCCCTGCGTGCTATGCGCAGGGGCTCTTTTCATCCCAGCAGCTTCAGATACTTGTACACCGTCGGTCTGCTCAGCGCGCACACGCGAGCCAGCTCACTGACATTCAGATTCCCGTTGACAAACTCCGGATAGTGCCGCAGGAAGATCGTCGGGATGTCCTCCTTCGTCACACGCGGCCTGCCGATCTTCTTGCCCTTGGCCTTCGCGTTCTGCATACCGCTGCGTACCCGTGCCCGGATGATGCTCAGCTCCAGCTCCGCGAACACCGCACTCATCTGGATGAAGGCCTGGCTCATCGGGTCGATCTGCCCCGTGCGGCAATCGACCGTGATGCTGCCGACGATCACCAGCCGCAGCCGCTTCTGCTTGATCACATTCACGATCTCGCACAGCTGCTGGGTGGAACGTGTCAGTCGGCTGACCTCCAGCGTGATGATGGTGTCGCCCTCCTGGGCCGCGTCCAGCAGAGCCTGCAGCTGCTGCTTCACGACAGCGTCGCCGTGCTCATACTCGAACACGATCTCGTCAGCTCCAGCGGCCTTCAGCTCCCTGATCTGGCGGTTGATGTCCTGCTTGTCCTCGTTGGTGCTGCAGCGGGCGTAGCCGTAGGTTTTGCTCATGGTGGTGTCCTCCTGTCAAAGAAAAGGTCGAGTTGCTTTTGTTGACGAAAATCGCGGCGAAAGTGGGGTTTTGTGCCCACTTTCAGCCGCGATTTTTCTGTCATCGCTAACAGATGTTTGATTTTACACGTCCGGCTCTGCCTGACGGTGTGCCTCAGCGTAGCACTCGATCTGCAGCCGCTTAATGTGGCGGCGCAGGTCATACAACGCTCCGCCAATGTCGCTCAGGGCGATGTGAGCCTCCGGCTTCTCTGCCTTGGCCGCAGGGGAGATGAGCGCAGTGAGATCGTCCTCGTACAGGGTGATGGCGCCTTCCGCCAGCAGGCGCATGTCTGACAGCAGATCGGCCACAATGTCCATGAAATCCAGCTCAGGCATGATGATCGTCCTCCTTGTCATTGATGGCGGCGCTGACGTCGTTGTGCAGCTCGATGGCGGCACGGAGAATCAGCTCGCTGCAGTTGAACGCGGCAGTGTCAGCCAGATCGCTTTCCAGCGACGCAGACGCCGACAGCGCCTTACTCATGGTGTGGATCAGGTTCAGCGTCACCCGCAGCTTGGCCTGCACCTTGTCATCCCTCATGCACATCGTCGCCGTCCTCCTTGTCGTTCAGAATGAGCCGCACAGCCTTGTCGGCCTGACCAGCCGCGCTGACCAGCAGACGCTTGTCCTCCTTCAGCACGCTCAGCCAGTGCTCGATGTAGGCGGCGTTGTTGCGGAAGCTGGCGGGCGTCTCCAGCCCAAGGTGGTTGAGGATGAAGCTGGCTCCCAGTTCGGCGCAGAGTTCCTCGCGGCTGTATGGAGCGCTGCCAAACCGGGCCGTCTCAGTCAATCGGTTCAGCCGGGAAGGATGGCCGGTGCTGTGGGTCAGCTCATGGAATGCGGTGCTGTAATACTCGGCGGTGTCGGCAAACTGCTTGATCAGCGGCAGTACCACCGTATCCGTTGCAGGTCGGTAGAACGCCTCGCTGCTCTCGCGGCTGACGAGATGAACTCCGCTGCGGTGGAGGTAGTCAGCGACAATGTCCTCTGCGGCATCGTTGACTTCAGCCGGATCCACCGGCAGAGCCTCCGATGCCCGGAATCGGGGCGAGATCCCCTCGCACTGGTCAACATGGAACACGTTGAAATACCGCAGGAAAGGTACGTCCTTCTCCTCGCCGGTGTCCTCGTCCTCGACCTTAAGCCACTTCCAGAACACGACCATGCTGGCCTTCTCACCTTTCTTCACGCGGCCACCTTCCTTCTGAGCCTGCTGGAACGTGAGGTACTCACCGCTGCGGCCACCAAGCAACAACTGGTTGAGCAGGCTGTACGCCTTTCCTGTGGTGTGGCTGATGGCAGGCTGAGTGCAAGTCCACGGTTTGTGCCACGGGATCGTCCCGGATTCCAGCTCAGCGATGATGCGGTCGGTTACGAGCGTGTAAGTGTCCTTCATTTGCGTTTTCCTCCTGATTTTCGTCTATATTTTATAGAGAATTTTCAACCTCTGGGTGCGAGGTCGATGATTTGTCCATGCGTCGGTGGAGGGGCAAAAATCTCTATTTTATATAGAGGATTTCGACCTCAAACGCGATGCCGCCAAAACGATGAAAAGGGGAAGCTCTCGCGAGCCTCCCCTTTGTCGTCTTCGGCTTACTGGACGGTGAACCTGCGGCTGGTGGTCTCCCGGGTGAACACAGCAGCCACGTCGGGCAGCTGCTTCTTCAACGCGGTGGTGTCGATGCGGCTGGACGTGACGGTGCGCCAGGTGATCTTCACGTCGGTGGTGATGAGGGTGTCCACGCCGTGCTCGGTCATGTGAGCCTTGATGGCGTCCTCAAGGGTGCGGATCTCCGCGTCCAGCTGCTCCGCCATGAGGCGCAGCTCCTTCAGGTCGCGGGCGACGGTGTTCAGTTCGTTGGTAGACATGTGGTGTTGTCCTCCTTATCAATGTTGGTCGGGTGGGTGTTGGGTGGCGTGGTCTTGCTGCAGCAGATTCTAAGTATATGAAAAAGCGACGCCTGCGCGGGGCGTCGCTGAAGAAATTGGATGTTGCGGATTTAGCGCAATTGTGCTAAAATGATGTTGAGAATCATGAAGGGAGTTGAGCGTATGTCTCAGATTCGTCCTGTTTCCGATCTGCGCAACAGCTTTGCGGAGATTTCCCGCGTCGTGCACGAAACGCGGGAGCCTGTCATCCTGACGAAAAACGGGTATGGTGACATGGTGGTGATCTCCTACGAGGAGTATCAGAGCCTGCAATACGAGATGGGCGTAATGCGGGAACTCCGTGCGGCTGAGATCGAGGCGGAGACCACCACGGAGCGTCATGAGCATGACGACGTTATGGCGGGGATTAGCGAGAAGCTGAGGACGGTGCGCCATGTATAGGGTGGTCTATTTGCCCACGGCTCGCCGTCAGCTGGAGGACGCTGTGATGTACATCGCGGTCGATCTGGCTGCACCTGATGCGGCGATGGCTCTGGCGGACGCGGTGGACAGCGCTGTGCAGAAACTCCGCGAGATGCCGTATCGCTTCCCCATTTACCACACGCTGTACGCAATGAAGCACGAGATTCGCTTCTTCCCGGTGAAGAACTACAACGTGTACTATGTGGTGCGTGAGGAAACAAAGACGGTGGAGATCTGGCGCGTACTACACCGGCTCCAGAATCAGAAGCGTAACTGACAGAAACTCCCCCATGATCCCCAATAAGACGGGGAGTGGGGGAGTTTACGCATGAAAAAGTAAATCGCTTCCGATATGTCCATGTATGTCCGGCTCCAAAAAGTTTGCGGGAAACGCATTTTGTAAACCAAAACCCCTGTAAACGTGTGCTATAATGGTTTTGCACAGAACAACAAAGCTGGATACGCTATCGCGACAAAGTCAGCCTCCCCGGCCGCGCCCCCTCCATTGACGAGAAGCTCGCCAGCCTCTTCCTGACCATCGGCATCCCGGCCCACATCAAGGGCTACTCCTTCCTGCGCGAGGCCGTCAAGATGGTCATCGAGAACCCGGACGTCATCAACCGCATCACCAAGGAGCTGTACCCGGGCATCGGCAAGCGCTTCAACACCAGCGCCAGCAAGGTGGAGAGAGCTATTCGGCATGCCATCGAGGTGGCGTGGAGCAGGGGGAGGATCGACACGCTCAATAAGGCGTTTGGGTGTAGGGTGGCAACCAAGGAGGACAAGCCCACCAATGGCGAGTTCATCGCCATGATTGCCGACAAGCTCGCCCTGGAGCAGAGGACGGCGTAAGCCTTGATTTGACTGGGGTTGAGAGGGAGTGGTTGGATGCAATCGGAGCGATGAATAGGTGCTTGATTGCTCCGGTGAAGCCTATCAATTATTTACGTCATAGCGATCAATATCTTTGCTTGATTGGGTCTGGCAGCATGTAAACGATATGTGCCGCAGACAGTAAAGGAAAGGTGTTGATTTTGTGGATATGAACCGGATGATCGGCTTGTTCATGGACTACTGCCACTCCAAGCAGCTGCGTCCCAGAACGCTGCTGTCCTATGAGCAGGCGCTGAAGCTCTTTGCGGTCTGGCTGAAGGAGTCAGAGGGTGTTCGTGATGTTGAGAAAGTGCGGGAAGGCCATATTCGCCGCTACATCATGGAACTGCAAAGTCGGGGGAAGTATACAGCCTGCATTGACCAGCGGATGACACGCATCAATCATCCGACCAGCCGCCGGGACTATAACGGCAAGGTGAGCAGCTGCACGATCAACAACTACCTGCGCAACCTGCGGGTGTTCTTCACCTGGCTGGAAGAATCGGAGTGTATCGTGCACTCGCCCATGAAACGGGTAAGGGCTTTGCCGCAGGCCAGAAGCCCGCGCGATTTCATGACGGACGAGGAGGTCAAGGTCCTGGTCAAGAGTATGAACAAGAGCGTCTTCCATGAATACCGGGATTTGCTTGTCATGCTGCTGATGCTGGATTGCGGTATGCGGTTGGGAGAAACCCTGTCCATCGAGATGCGGCAGGTCAACATGACCGAGCGCAGTATTCTGTTACCGGCAGACAAAACGAAGGGCCGCAAGGAACGACAGGTTTACTTCGCCCAGAAAACGGCAGTCGAGTTGCGCAGATGGATGCAGTATAAGGATCGTTACTGCGATTCGGACTACCTGTTTCCTGTGAAGCACACGGGTATGGCGCTTAAAGTCAGCAACTATGAGGCAAACTTCCGCAAATACCTGCAGCGGATTGACCTGGACAAGCACATTTCGCCGCATAATCTGCGGAACAACTTTGCTAAACGCTGCCTGATGTCAGGTATGGACATCTACACACTCAGTCGCATCCTGGGACACAGCAGCGTGAAGGTCACTGAACAAGCATATCTTGACTTGACAGATGCTGACATCCGCAGGCAATATGCCAGGTTCAGTCCGGTGGACAGCATCTTCAAGTAAGTGTGTTGGAAAAGTGCCTCGATTTGGAATTGGACATAAAGGGTACTATTGGAATACGATTTGCTTTTCGATGCGTAAAAGAATATCGCGGCAAAATGCCCCCCTATTTTCCCCTAAAGGAAAGTGTGGGGGGAGAAACGACAACTCAGCGTCACCGACAGGTGGCGCTTTTTCATATACCCGGAATCTGCTGCAGCAAGTCCACATCCCACATTACCAACGACCAATACTGATTAGGAGGAACACACCATGTCTACCAACGAACTGAACACCGTCGCCCGCGACCTGAAGGAGCTGCGCCTCATGGCCGAGCAGCTGGACGCGGAGATCCGTACCCTCGAGGACGCCATCAAGGCCCACATGACCGAGCACGGTGTGGATACCCTCATCACCACCGACGTGAAGATCACCTGGCGCACAGTCACGTCCAGCCGCATCGACACGACTGCCCTGAAGAAGCAGCTGCCCGACGTGGCCACCGCATTCACCCGGGAAACCACCAGCCGCAGGTTCACCGTCCAGTAAGCCGCAGACGACAAAGGGGAGGCTCGCGAGAGCTTCCCCTTTTCGTCGTTATGGCGACGTCGCGTTTGAGAGTGAGATTCCTCTATATAGAATAGAGATTTTGACCCTCCACCGACGCATGGCCAAATCATCGACCTCGCACCCAGAGGTCTGAAAATCTCTATAAACTATAGACAAAATCAGGAGGAAAACGCAAATGAAGGACACTTACACGCTCGTAACAGACCGCATCATCGCTGAGCTGGAATCCGGCACTGTCCCGTGGCACAAACCGTGGACTTGCGCTCAGCCCGCCATCAGCCATACCACCGGCAAAGCGTACAGTCTGCTGAATCAGCTTCTGCTGGGTGGCCGTGGCGGCGAGTACCTCACGTTCCAGCAGGCTCAGAAGGAAGGCGGCCGCGTGAAGAAAGGCGAAAAGTCCAGCATGGTCGTGTTCTGGAAGTGGCTCACCGTGGAAGATGAGGATACCGGCGAGGAGAAATCTGTGCCGTTCCTGCGGTACTTTAGCGTGTTCCATGTTGACCAGTGCGAGGGGATCTCTCCCCGCTTCCGGGCATCGGAGGATCTGCCGGTTGATCCGGCTGCTGCCAACGACGCCGCAGAGGACATCATCACCGACTACCTCCACCGCAGCGGCGTTCATCTCATCAGTCGCGAAAGCAGCGAGGCCTTCTACCGGCCTGCAACAGATACCGTGGTGCTGCCGCTCCGTCAGCAATTCAGCGAGACGGCTGAGTACTACAGCACGGCCTTCCATGAGCTGACCCACAGCACCGGACATCCATCCCGGCTGAACAGGTTGACCGAGACAGCCCGGTTTGGCAGCGCTCCCTACAGCCGCGAGGAGCTCTGCGCTGAGCTGGGAGCCAGCTTCATCCTGAACACCCTTGGCTTGGAGACGCCCGCCAGCTTCCGCAATAACGCAGCTTACATCGAGCACTGGCTGACCGTGCTGAAGGAGGACAAGCGCTTGCTGGTCAGTGCGGCGGGTCAGGCTGACAAAGCCGTGCAGCTCATTCTGGGAGAGGAGGACACCGACGATGTGCATGAGGGATGACAAGGTACAGGCCAAGCTGCGAGTCACGCTCAACCTGATCCACACCATGAGCAAAGCATTGTCGGTTTCTGCGTCGCTGGAGAGCGATCTGGCTGACACTGCCGCGTTCAACTGCAGTGAGCTGATTCTCCGTGCGGCCATCGAGCTGCACAACGATGTCAGCGCCGCTATCAATGACAAGGAGGATGATCATCATGCCTGAGCTGGATTACATGGACATCGTTGCCGACCTGCTGTCGGACATGCGCCTGCTGGTGGAAGGGGCCATCACCCTGTATGAGGACGATCTCACCGCGCTCATCACTCCTGCGGCCAAGAAGGAGAAGCCGGAGGCTCACATTGCCCTGAGTGACATCGGTGGAGCGCTGTACGAGCTGCGTCGCCACATCAAGCGGCTGCAGCTGGCGTGCTACACGGAGGCACACCGTCAGGCAGAGCCGGATGTGTAAAATCAAACGTATGCTATCGATGACAGAAAAATCGCGGCTGAAAACGGGGATTTCTCCCTGCTTTCACCGCGATTTTCGTCAACAAAACGCAAATGACCCTTTCGATTTCAAGGAGGATACAGAAATGAGCAAGACCTATGGCTATGCCCGCTGCAGCACCACCGAGGACAAACAGGACATCAACCGTCAGATTCGCGAGCTGAAGGCAGCCGGTGCGGATGAGGTCATCTTTGAGTACGAGCACGGCGACGCCGTCGTCAAGCAGCAGCTACAGTCCCTGCTGGACGCGGCACAGGAAGGCGACACGATCATCACGCTGGAGGTCAGCCGACTGACCCGTTCCACTCAACAGCTGTGCGAGATCGTCAGCATCATCAAGCAGAAGCGGCTGCGGCTGGTCATCGTCGGCAGCATCACGGTCGATTGCCGCACGGGGCAGATCGACCCGATGAGCCAGGCGTTCATCCAGATGAGCGCGGTGTTTGCGGAGCTGGAGCTGAGCATCATCCGGGCACGGGTACGCAGCGGCATGCAGAACGCGAAGGCCAAGGGCAAGAAGATCGGCAGGCCGCGCGTGAGGAAGGAGGATATCCCGACGATCTTCCTGCGGCACTATCCGGAGTACATCAATGGGAATCTGAATGTTAGTGAGCTGGCACGGGTGTGCGGGCTAAGTAGGCCGACGGTGTACAAGTATTTGCGGCTGCTAGGCATCCATCAATTTTGAATGAAAAAAGCCTGCTGTTCATGCTAGACCTGAAGCGCCCCAGAATGAACAGACTGCGCAAAAAGGGCCCTATGCAAGGGAAAAAAGGATCATTTGGAGGCGCTCGTTGTTGTAGAAGTTGATATAGCAGTCGATCATAGCGTTGACCTCACGGTATGAAGTAGGTTTCCACTCGCTGCATTGATTCTACACAAAAAGTGCAATATTCAGCCGCTTTCTGTAGAATAGAATGAGCAATCTAATTTCGCTAAACAGGAGGCCAATATGAATACGACATACGGATATATCCGAGTGTCCACCAAGGACCAGAATGAAGCTCGCCAGGTAATCGCCATGCAAAAATTCGGTATAGAGGCCCGACATGTCTTCATGGACAAGCAGTCGGGTAAAGACTTTAATCGGCCGCAGTATCTCAAACTTGTCCGTCGGTTGCATGCCGGGGACATTCTTGTGATCAAGAGTATTGATCGTTTGGGCCGTAATTACGACGAAATTATTGAACAGTGGCGTATCATCACCAAGGAGAAACAGGTTGATATTGTTGTGCTGGACATGCCTCTATTGGATACCCGAAAGGGACGCGACCTCACAAGCTCGCTGATTGCTGATATCGTTCTGCAGTTGCTATCCTATGTGGCGCAGACTGAGCGCGAGTTCATCAGAAGCCGTCAGGCAGAGGGGATGGTCAGGTTATCCATAACGCGGCTGAAGCTCTTGCCGCTGCGAATGTCATCTTTATCGGGATCGTAGTCTGGATTGATTTCACCGGTGCCGTCAAGGATGATGACCTTAGCATCGAGATCGGTCATCTTGTCCCGATTGTCAACGACGGCAGAGATGGAGTTGCTGTACCAGCTACCGCTTCTTCCTGCATGGCACACGCATTTTTCGGTCATCAGCCGGAACAGATTCGTGATGAGATGAGCATTGTCCTCCTTGCCCACGCGCAGCTGAGCGCGGTGGGCATGAACGAATCGAAGGAAGCGTGCATCATCGTCGGCCATGTCCTGACGGGAGAACTCGAAGGGGGTGTAGTATTCGCTGTCCTCATGAAGGTCTTCATGGTGGCAAATCACATCGTACAGACGCTTTCTGAGCATTTCCCAATGCTTAACGCAGAATTGCTTTTCTTCCTGTTCCTCTGCATCATAGGGGATGCGTTCGCTGAGCCATGTAGCAATATCATTAAGTAGTTTTCTGGTTATGCTGATATGTTCGGTCATGATCGGCGCTTCGTCGAACAGGACGAGGGATCGGTGCTTGCCATTGCCCCATTTTAGCAGATTACAAATGTCTGCCTTTGACATAGCAAAGTAACGCTGTGTCGTCATAATCAACACGGGGGATTCTTTGCTGCTTATGAAGGCTTTCTGCAGTTCCTCGCCTTCTTTCAGAATGGTGATGCGCTTGCTGTTCTGTTGGAGAAACGCATGCAGAGCAGGATCGCGATCAGCACTCGGCTCAACATATTCTGTCATTCGATCCTTGCGGTCAGTAACGATCAGGATGCCATCGCTGTCTGGTTGCTCAAGGACATCCTTGATAAGGTAGCTGATGGCGGTGCTCTTACCGGCACCGCACATCAGCGGCAGAATGGATATCTGATTGGCAGTTGCAGGATCGTACATAACCTTTTTGATATACAGGACAACCCGATTGCGCAGATCATCATGCAAGAGTTGGGTGCGATGCTGATAGTCAATCCATTCGCGGACATATTCCTCATCAACGCCTTTTGACTTGGCACATTCCATGAGAACGGCTGCGTACCTATGAAATTGGGCATAGTTATAGTGTGGCACCTCAATGGCGCTGGCAGCCATCAGCTCCACGAACGGTTCGTAAGGCCTGTTCATATAGGCATCGTAGTCGAAGGGCTCGATCACTGCTCTGAACTCGTCCAGCGTCTTGTATCGGAGATGCGGCATATCATAACCTCCTGCTTATTGGCAACTTTCCCTCATTATTGCACGACGCAGTCGATCTGTCAAGCTCCCCCCCTCCGGCCCTTTATGGGCTTTTGAGGGGGGATAAATTGAGGTGGCGTGGAGCCGCGGGCGGATTGACACGCTGAACAAGGCGTTTGGGTGCCGGGTAGCGACCAAGGAGGACAAGCCCACCAATGGCGAGTTCATCGCCATGATTGCCGACAAGCTCGCCCTGGAGCAGAGGACGGCGTGAGGGGCGATTTTACTGGGGTTAAGGGCGAATGATCAGGTCCACTCTGCGTTGTTCGTGGCGTCCCCCCGCAGCTGTTCGCGCTTGTGTGGCAGCCGGACCTGTGCTATAATGACCTCAGCGAGCGCGGCGTACAGCCGCTGCATGATGTGCAAACAGAATATGGGGGAAGCTTCTATGGAATGGAATGCAAGGTGGATCACCACGGCGGAGGATATGGGCAGCAGGGCTCCATGCTTTTCAAGGGATTTCCGGGCAGCGAAGCCCGTGCAGCATGCCACTCTCCGCATGACGGCTCTGGGCGTGTATGTGGCGGAGATCAATGGCAAGCCCGTGACTGACACGGTGCTCAATCCTGGCTGGACGGCCTATACCAGGCGTCTGCAGGTGCAGACGTGGGATGTGACGGCTCTCATCGGCGCCGAGAACACCCTGACGGTTACAGTGGGAAAGGGCTGGTACCGCAGCCCGCTGCTGTGCTCGGATGAGGGCACGATCCAGACGAAGCTGCGGGATAAGCCTGCGGCCATTACCGCTGAATTGACCCTCACATATGCAGATGGCGCGGTGGAGGTCATCCGTACTGACGAAACATGGACGGCGGGGGAGGGCCCCATCCGCTTCTCGGAGCTCTACGATGGGGAGATCTGTGACGCGACCTTCGTCCCTCCGCCGGCGCTGCCTGCGGTTCTCTGTGATGGCCCCACTGATACCCTCATTCCCCATCAGGGCGCGCCCGTGCGTGAACAGGGGCGTGTGCATGCGGTCTGCAGCTTTGTCACCCCGCGGGGCGAAACCGTCATCGACTTTGGCCAGGAACTGACAGGTTTCCTGGAGGTCACGGTGGATGCCCATGCGGGGGATGTGGTGGATGTGTCCTTCGCCGAGGTGCTGGACCGGGAAGGGAACTTCTACACGGAGAACTACCGCGGCGCAAAGTGTCGGTACCATTATATCTGCCGTGAAGGGCGGCAGACCTACAAGACTCGCCTGACCTTCTATGGCTTCCGCTACATCCGCGTGAACAGCTTCCCCGGCAGCCTGGCGCCGGACAGCTTCACGGCGGTGGTCGTGCACAGCGACATGCGGCGCACGGGCCATATTGAATCCTCGGATCCTGCGCTGAACCAGCTGTTATCCAACATCATCTGGGGGCAGAAGGGCAACTTTGTGGATGTGCCGACGGACTGTCCCCAGCGTGACGAGCGCCTGGGCTGGCTGGGCGACATCCAGGTGTTTGCCCGCGCGACCTGCATGAACTTCGACGTTGAACACTTCCTGAGCAAGTGGCTGCAGGATCTGGCGGCTGACCAGCACGAGGACGGCTACGTCGGTGCGGTGATCCCGGATGTGTGGACGCGCCAGCATGACCGGGGCACGGCCTCTGCCGCCTGGGGGGATGCGGCGACCATCGTCCCCTGGGAGGTCTGGCGCGCCTATGGCAGCATCGGGGTGCTGCGCCGGCAGTTCCCGTCGATGAAGAAATGGGTGGATTACATCGGCACTGTGACCACCACGCCCGGGCTCTGGACGGGCTGCTGGCACTTTGCGGACTGGCTTGGCCTGGATGCGCCGGCGGGCAGCTACAAGGGTTCCAGCCGGGACGATGTGGTTGCCACGGCTTACTACGCTTATTCCACCGAACTGGTGGTGAAGGCAGGCCGGGTGCTGGGCGAGGATGTGTCTGCCTATGAGCGGCTCTATGGGGAAATCGTGGCGGCCTTCCGTGCAGCGTTCCCCGAGTATCACACGCAGACCGAGTGCGTCCTGGCGGCTCATTTCCGCCTGGCGGAGGATCCGCAGAAAACGGCGGATCTGCTGGCGGAAAAGGTGCGTCAGGCGGGCTCGCAGCTGCAGACCGGCTTTGTGGGCACGCCATACATTCTGCATGTGCTGAGCGACTATGGCCACGCGGACCTGGCGTGGGAGCTGCTGCTGCGCCGGGAGTATCCCTCCTGGCTCTACCCGGTCACCCGGGGCGCCACCACCATCTGGGAGCATTGGGATGGCGTGATGCCCGATGGCGGCTTCTGGAGCAGGGACATGAACTCCTTCAACCACTATGCCTATGGCGCGGTGGCGGACTGGATGTACAGCGCAGCGGCGGGCATTCAGGCGCCGGAGGATGCGCCAGGGTATGCCCGGATCCGCTTTGCACCGCAGCCCACGGACCGCCTGGCGTGGTTCGGGGCTTCCATCGATACCCGCCACGGCCTGGCCTCATCCCGCTGGACGAAGACGGAAAACGGCTGGCGCTTCGACATTACCACGCCCGTGGAGGCGGAGGTGGTCCTGCCCGGAAAGCGCTTGAGCGTCCCAGCGGGCAGCCACGTCTTCTTTGCCGGGCGGGAAGGCTGATGCAGCACGGGGAAGGAGTGCCGGATACGATGTTCCCGCCTGTGCGGCCACGGCAAAACCGGTTCTGCCTCGCAAGATGCTGAAGGCCGGGATCCGACGGCATCGAATATCGGCCTGGCGGACGCCGGTGGCTTCCTGCTGTATGGCCTCATCCTGTTCGGCGCGATGCTGCTGCGTGTTTCCATCTGATACGGACGTTCTGAATCCCCGGAATCGACATGGTTCCGGGGATGCATGCTGCGCTGACGACAGGCGCGGATGGGATTCCCATCGGATCAGGTTCATCACCGTCGATTGGCGTACGAATGTGTTGACTTCCGGTTTCGTGCTCAGGGCGGGATGTATAATGATCGTACCCCGCCGGATGCGGGGAAAGCAAATGAAACGGGGCGAAGGCGATGGCGACACAGAAAACCAGCGAAATTCTCTACTCGCTGGGCATCGGGCGACAATATCTTGGGCACGGCATCACGCTGCAGGCGGTGGAGATGGTGCTGCGGGACGAGAACAGGCTCCTCTGCGTCAAGCAGGGGATCTTTGTGCCCCTGGGGCAGCAGCGCGGCTGCGACTGGCGAACGATTGAGCGCAACATCCGCACGGTCATTCACCGGGCATGGCGGACGAGCTCCAACCGGTTGGCGGAGCTGGCGGTGTATCCGCTGCGGCGCGAACCCACGGTGACGGAGTTCCTGGATATCCTTGCCGTCCGGGTGATGCGCGGGCCGCGCTGATGATCCTCATAGGCAATGAAAACCCGCACGCAGGGATGGTGAAGGTCCTGCGTGCGGGTCTTTTTGCAAGGCTGCCAGCTGGGTACAGCCGCCGGGTGCAGCGTTCAGGCGGATATCTGCGCGCCTGCCCTGTGCGCGAAGAAAAGGAACCAGTTCCTTTCGAAACTGGTTCCCTGTGAGGCTGGGCTTACTGGGCGGGAGCACCTTCGGAGGCGTCGTCGCCGGAGGGCATGCCGCTGGAGTTGCCGTCGGAAGCGCCGTCGTCTGCAGGAGCGCCGCTGGAGCCGCCGTCGGAGGCACCGTCATCGGAGGACATACCGCTGGAGGCGTCGCCATCCGCAGGTGCGCCGCTGGAGGCGTCATCGCCGCCGAAGATCATATCGACGGTGAAGCCGTACGCGCCGCCCACGTTCAGCTCGCTCAGATCCACGCCGCCCTCGGAGGGGTTGAAGACCGCGGGGTCATAGGCCTTGGCAGCAGCGCCTTCCACCACATGAGCAGCGGCGGAGTTGGCAATCACGGTGGGCTCGTAGTTGTTCGCAAAGTCGGCAGCGCGGCTGCTGGTCCAGTTGGAGGAGCCGGAAGCCCAATGCTTGATCAGGTAATCATCAAAGGTGCCGCACACGGGGCGCTCAACGCCTTCGCCGCCCTTGTCGGTCTGGAAGGAGCCGACATACTCGCCGCCGTCATACACGGTGATGAAGATGTCGCCTTCGCCGCTGACTTCGCCGGTCAGCTTGGCGCCAGCGTAGAGGTTGATCGTCAGGGAGCTGCCGGCGGCGCACTCGATCTTGCCGGTCAGTTCGGTATCCCAAATGTTCACGGTCAGAATGCCGGTGCTGCTGCCGGAAACGGAGATGGCCGTATCGTTGCCGGTGCTGCACTCCACGCCGATCAGGTTGATCTCAGTGCGGCCGCCGGACTCGCCCACCACCGCGCCGCCGCGGCTGGTCAGCTTGCCGCCGAAGACGTAGGCATGGCTGCCGTCGGAAGAGGCCGCGTTCGGCAGTGCCTGCAGGCCGGAGATGGCCGTGCCCGCGGCGTTCACTTCACAGTTGTTCAGCACGACCACGGCGTGGTCATGGGCGACGACGATGCCGGTGGCGGTCATCGTGGTGAACCTGGTATCCGTCAGGTGGATGACGGTGGAGCCGGCGCAGAAGATGCCGGGGGAGCTGCCACCCTCAGTGGTGCAGTCCAGGCGCTCGCCGATGATGAAGCCGCCGCCGAAGTCGGTGGCCAGTGCGCCGGAGGTTTCGCCGCGCGTGTGGATCACCGTGTCATAGGCATAGACCTTGCCCATGTAGGTGGCGTCAATGCCGTGACCATTGCTGTTGTCCGTGTCAATGGTGCCGCCGTGGGCCGCGATCTTCGCCATGCCGACAGCGAAGATGCCGTTGGCGTAGCTCTCGGAATCCGTGACGATGGTGGGGTTGTTCAGCACCACGTCGGTGCCGTCGCCAACGCCCAGCACCGCAGAGGCGATGCCGTACTGGTTGGGAACCTGGGCCGTGATGTCCTCGTCGGTGGCGTAACCGGCGCTGTAGAAGTAGGCGTTGTCGAGGGTGACCTTCTCACCCGCCACATACAGCGCGGAGGCGTTGACGAGGTGGTCGGAGACGTACTTCTCGCCCTGGATCACTTCAGGAGCGGGGCGGGTGCTTGCGTCCGTTTCGGCCGTGGCGATGCACAGCGAGAAAAGAACCGCGATGGCGCAGAGAATCGAGAGACACTTCTTCAACATGACATTTCCTCCTTTGATACAGGGGTATTCAGTTGGGAACGGAAAGCGACACAATTATCATAACATATTTCAGGGCGGAAGGGGTGAATAAACTGTAAATTTTGCGGGCTTCCAGACAAATAATAACGCCCATCGTTTCGCATTTCGTGAACCGACAGGCGCTGCCTTATTTGTTGTCGTTGTTATTCGGCGTATCTGTCCTGTAAGTACGCATTGACGCTGCGCAGGAAAACAAAGTCATATCAGGCAACGATCCGCACCCCCTCGCGCTGCACATTCCTGAAAAAGGGCAGCAGATCAGCATTCGCGAGATAGTATTCAAGGGGCAAAGAACTGGAATCGTGGCCCTCTCCTGCCCGGCTCCTGTACATCGGCGGTGATGGTTTCGATGAACGCTGCGCCGCTTCTGTCCCATGAACGCAAAAAAAGAACCAGTCTCTTTCGAAACTGGTTCTTCTGGCAGGGGCACTAGGACTCGAACCCAGAACAAAGGTTTTGGAGACCCACGTGTTACCATTACACCATACCCCTACGTCGCTGGACGACTTGTTTATCATATCACGAATTTGTCTGCTTGTCAAGCGGAAATTTTCATTTTTTGCAGCGTTGCAGGAAAAAATGGGGCATGGATGATGACGAACGGGAAATGAGGCCCCCCTGTGCCGTTGCGTTTCGCGGCGCAGGGGGATTCCTTCTACTGATATAGCAGGTGGCCGCGTTGTTTTACCGGGTGAAGAGCATGACCGCCTCGCAGTGCTCCGTGCAGGGGAACATGTCCACCGGGATGGCCCTGACGGCCCTGTACCCGCCCTTTACGAGGATGGCCGCGTCGCGGGCGAGGGTGTCCGGACCGCAGGAAACGTAGACGATGCGCTTGGGCTGCAGCGTCAGGGCGGAGGAGAGGAACTTCTCGTCGCTGCCGGAGCGGGGCGGGTCCATGATCAGCACGTCCAGAGGCTGATGCTCCTGCGCCATCTTCACCATGAAGCGGCCAGCGTCATCGCAGAAGAAGCGGGCGTTGGTCACGCCGTTGAGGCGGGCGTTCTCCTTCGCGTCGCGTACCGCGTCGGCGTTCAGCTCCACGCCGATGAGCTGCTTCACCCGGTCGGCGGCGCACAGGCCGATGGTGCCCGTGCCGCAGTAGGCGTCCAGCAGAGTCTCCTGCCCGGTCAGGGCGGCCAGGTCGATGGCAGTGCGGTAGAGCACCTCGGTCTGGCGGAGGTTGACCTGATAGAAGCTCTGCGGGCTGATGCGGAAGCGCTTGCCGCACAGCTCATCCTCCATGAAGCCCGGGCCGTACAGGGCGACGTCCGTCTTGCCCAGCACCATGCTGGTTTCGCGGCTGTTGATGTTGAGGGTGACGGTGGTGATCTCCGGGTGGCGGCGGATGAGCTCGCCGACGAAGGCGCGTCCGCCGGGGAACTCCCGGCCCGTGGCGACGAGGGTCACCATCACCTGCCCGGTGACATTGGCCGTGCGGATCTGGATGTGGCGCAGGTAGCCGCGGTGGGTGTTCTCGTTGTAGATGCGCAGCTTGTGGCGGGGGATCATCTCCACGATGGTGGCGATGATGGCGTCGGCGCGGGGATCGTGCAGCAGGCAGCTCTTCACGGGCACGACATGGTGCGTCCCGGCGGCATAAACGCCGGAGAAGACGTGCCCGTTGCGGTCCTGGGAGAGCACGACATGCACCTTGCCGCGGTAGTGGACAGGGTCCTGCATGCCGATGATGGGCTCCACCGGGCACAGCTGCCCCAGCAGGCGGGTGATCATCTGCTGCTTGTGGGCCAGCTGCTCCTGATAGGGCAGGTGCAGCAGCTGGCAGCCGCCGCAGCGGGCGGAAACGCTGCAGGGCGTTTTCCGGGCCTCCGGGCGGGGCGCAGGGCGGTCGGGGAAGGGCTTGCGGCTGGGCATGGCGGTGCACTCCTTGCGTTTGATTCCCTTCGATGATATCACGGCTGGCGTTTTGCGTCAATGTGTGATATACTGAGAAAAACGCGAAAGGGGTGAGCGGATGCAGCCGGTGAGGATACTGGGCAGCCGGGGGAGCCATCTGATCGGGCGGATCCTGCCCATGGTGGAAGCCAGCCGTCAGGTCGGGCAGCGGGTGCTGCTGCTGGTGCCGGAGCAATACACGCTGCAGGCGGAGCGGGAACTGGTGGAAGGGCTGAACCTTCCGGGCCTGATGGACATTGACGTGCTCTCGCCCCGTCGGCTGACGCGGCGCATCCGCGAGAGCGGCGGGCATGCGCCCCTCATCCCGCTGGATGAGGGCGGACGGCTGATGGCCCTGGCCCAGGCGCTGACGCAGGTGCAGGATCAGCTGACCTACTACGGCCGCGTGGCGCTGACGGCGGGTCTGCCGCAGAAGCTGAGCGTACTGCTGGCGGACCTGCAGCGAGCGGGCGTGACGGCCCAGACGCTGGCAGAGCAGGCCGGCGGCGCGGTCACGGGGGCGCTGCGGGCCAAGGCGGCGGATGTGGCGCTGATCTGGCAGGCATACCTGGAAGTGATCGAGGGCCGCTTTGCCGACGAGGCCATGCAGCAGCAGGATATCCTCCGGCGGCTGATCCCCAGCGGGGTGATGGCCGGCGCGGCGGTGTTCGTGTGCGGGTTTGACGTGATCCCCCAGCCCATGTGCGCGCTGCTGGCCGAGGCGGCGAAGACGTGCGCGAGCCTGACGGTGCTGATGACCATGGACGCAGCCGAGGCGGCGGACGGGCGCATCTTCCTGACGCAGCGCCGGAGCGCAGGAGAGCTGCGCACGCGCCTGCAGGAGGTCGGTATTCCGGTGGAATGGCGCTATCTGCCGCCGGATGAGGACGGGCGCGACCCGGCTCTCGTCCATGTGGAGCGCCATCTGTTCACGCGGCGGGCGGTTCCCTTCCGGGGGGACTGCGGGGCCGTGCGGGCGCATATGTCCGCCAACCCCTATGCCGAGGCGGGGTTGATCGCCCGCACGCTCCGGGAGTGGCACGATGCGGGGATCCCCTGGCAGCGGATGGCTGTGGCCATGGGCGAGGCGGACAGCATGTCCGGCATCCTCGCCGTGACGCTGCAGGGTGCGAGCATTCCTCACTACCTGGCCCGCAAGGATGGCGCGGTCCGCCACGGGCTGTGCCGGCTGCTGCTGGGCGCGCTGCGCTGCGTTTCTGCCGGCTATCAGACGCAGGACGTGATGCACATGGCCAAGAGCGGTTTTGCGCCCATCGCGGAGGAGGAGGCCCACCGGCTGGAGAACTACGCCATCGCCCACGGCGTGAACCACGGCCGCTGGACGCAGCCCTTCACCCGGGGTGCGGACGCGGCGGACATGGAGGAGATCCGCCTGAAGCTGATCACCCCCGTGGCGACGCTCCACGAGCGCCTGCGGGAGGCGAAGACCGCCGCACAGTCCGTGGAGGCGCTGTTCCGCCTGCTGGAGGATGTGGGGGCATATGAGAAGCTCATCGCCCGGGAGAGCGAGCTGCTCGCCCGCGACATGGGGGCGGAGGCGGCCTCCAACCGCCAGGTGTGGCAGATCATCATGGACCTGCTGGACCAGCTGCATGCGCTGCTGGGCGAGCGGCGGGCGGCGCTGAAGGACCTGGCCCGCTTCGTGGAGTCGGCGCTCAAGGGCGCGGCGATCTCCAGCCTGCCCCCCCGGCCGGATTCGGTCATGATCGGCGAGGCGGGGCACCTGCTGACCGGGCGTATCGATGCGCTGATCCTCTGCGGCATGCAGGATGGCGTGATGGGCTCGGCGATGCAGAGCCTGATCACTGAAACGGAGCGGCGTCTGCTGTCCGATGTGGCGCATCGCTCCATCGGCCTGACGCAGCAGGAGACCTCTGCGCTGCGGCAGTCGGACTTCTACCGCACGCTGGCCCTGCCCCGGCAGCATCTGCTGATCACCTGCGCGCTGTCTGCGCAGGATGGCACAGCCCTGCGCCCCTCGGCGCTCCTGGACGACCTGCAGGGGCTGTTCCCTGCGCTGACCATCACCGGAGGGGTGACGGCGGATGGTGGCGACGGCCCGCCCCTTTCCCCGGCGGACGCGCTGGACGCCCTGGCCCTGCGCCTGCGGGAGATGGCCGACGGCAAGCGCGAGACCCTCGAACCTGCCTGGCTGGACGCCCTGCGCTGGCTCTGGCGCAGCCCGGCGTGGCACATGCGCCTGCGCAGCGTCCTGGATGCGCTGGAACCTCAGCGCCGCGACCGCCTGCCGCCGGAGCTGACCCGGCGCATCTTTACTCAGGACAAGGTGAGCATCACCCGCCTGGAGCGCTTTGCAGCCTGCCCCTACCAGCACTATGTGGACTACGGCCTCAAGCCCGTGGAGCGGGAGGAGTTCGCCTTTGACGCGGGCGATGCGGGCGATTTCTACCACGCGGCGCTGCAGGGCTTTGCCCATGTGGCCATGGAGCATCCCGCCTGGCCCGACCTGCCCGAGGAAACGGTGGAGCGCCTGATGGACGGCGTGCTGGCGCCCCTGACGGCCCTGTGGGAGGAGGGCCCCCTGTCCGATACCCCTGCCCAGCGCCTGCAGGGCGAGCGGTACATCCGCACGGCCCGGCGGGCGGCCTGGCTCTTCACCCGCCACGCCCAGCGCAGCCGCTTCACCACCATTGGCGAGGAGGTCGTCTTCGGCGAGGAGGGCGGCCTGCCCCCGGTGGTGCTGACGCTGCACGACGGGCGGCGCATCGCCCTGCGCGGCAAGATCGACCGCATCGACCGCTGGGAGGGCGACAGCGGCGTGTATCTGCGCGTCATCGACTACAAGTCCAGCCAGCGGGAGATTGACCCCACCCGCCTGTGGTATGGCCTGCAGCTGCAGCTGATGCTCTACCTGCAGGCGGCCAGCCAGGGCATGCAGGGCGAGGCCGCCGGTGCGTTCTACTTCACCGTGAAGGACCCGATGGTGAGCGCGGAGGATGCAAAGGAGGCCGTCGAGCGTGAGCTGGCCAAGGCGCTGCGCCTGCACGGCGTGGTGCTGGCGGATGCGGAGGTGGTGCAGGCCATGGACACCGCCGACGGCTACTCCCTGGGCAAGGTGTTCAACAGGGATGGCAGCCTGTCCAATGGCGCGCCCGCCTACACCCCGGAGGAGATGCAGCAGCTGCTCCGGCACACGCAGGAGATGGCGGCGACGCTGGCCGACGGCATCCGCGAGGGCGACGTGTCCGTCAGCCCGGCGGAGGTGGAGAGCTGGTCGGCCTGCCAGTGGTGCAGCTATGCAGCCATCTGCGGTTTTGACCCGGCCAGCCCCTCTTGTTCGAAACGTGTACTTCCTCAGCTCAAGAGGCAGGAATTGCTGACCCTGCTGGCGAATGATACACCCGAGGGTACGGAAAAGGCCCCGGAAAACGGCGCCTGAAGCGTGTCGGCCTGTTTTTACAGGAATCTTGCGCTGAGGGATTGCAAGTTTGAGCAAAATGGTATATAATCAGAATACGAGAATCATTCTCACACAAGGAGGCGTTTCCCATGATTAAGATCATCGCAGGCAACAAGGGCTCCGGCAAGACCAAGCGGCTCATCGATATGACCAATGACACCGCCAAGACTTCTGCCGGCAACGTGGTGTTCCTGGACAAGGACAACAGCTACATGTACGAGATCGACCGCGCGGTCCGTTTCGTCAACGTGAACGATTATCACGTCAAGAGCGCGCAGATGTTCCTGGGCTTCCTGGGCGGCATGCTGGCCAGCAACTACGACATCAGCGTCATCTTCATCGATGCGTTCCTCAAGCTCATCGGTATGGACGTGACCGAGGCTGACTGGTTCTTCGCCAGCCTGGAGCAGTATGGCCAGAAGCACGACGTGACCTTTGTCCTCTCCGTCAGCGCCGATCCCGAAACGCTGCCGGACTTCGCCAAGGCGTACGTCATCTGAGCAGTCTGAGTGCCGCAATCAGGGGCGGTGGTGCTTGCATCGCCGCCCCGTTGCTTTGTTCCTGCGCGCGGGATTGTATACAATCCGCCCCGGCTGATCTTCATCAGCACAGCCAACCCGACGCGGCTGTGCTGATCAGGTTCAACCGCAACGAATGAGTATAGATTTGGAGTGTGATCCCGATGTCCTTCTTTTCCACCCGCGGCGGTGCGGCTGTGACCGCATCCCAGGCGATCCTCCATGGCCTTGCGCCCGACGGCGGCCTCTATGTTCCGGCGATGTTCCCGCCCATCTCCCAGGAGAAGCTCGCCTCCCTGACGGAAATGGACTACCGCCAGCGCGCTTCCACCATCCTGCGCACCTATCTGGAGGATTTCACCATCCCGGAGATCGACGCGGCCCTGGCGGCGGCCTATGACGAGAAGAAGTTCGACGATCCGGCCATCGCGCCCATGAAGCAGCTTGACGGCGACACCTGGGTGCTGGAGCTGTTCCACGGCCCCACGCTGGCCTTCAAGGACATGGCCCTGCAGCTGCTGCCCCACCTGACCACGCTTTCCGCCCGGAAGAACGGCGAAACCCGCGAGGTGTCCATCCTGGTTGCCACCTCCGGCGATACCGGCAAGGCGGCTCTGGAGGGCTTCAAGGATGTGCCCGGCACCTCCTGCACCGTCTTCTATCCCACCGACGGCGTGTCCGACGTGCAGAAGCTGCAGATGACCACCACCGGCGGCGACAACACCCACGTCATCGCCATCAACGGCAACTTTGATGATGCGCAGACGGGCGTGAAGACCCTCTTCGGCTCTGCGGCGTTCAATGAGGCCGTCCATGCCCAGGGCAAGGTTCTGTCTTCGGCCAACTCCATCAACTTCGGCCGCCTTGTGCCGCAGATCGTGTACTACTTCAGCGCCTATGCGGATCTGCTGAAGGCTGGCGCCATCAACCTGGGCGACGAGGTCAACTTCGTCGTGCCCACGGGCAACTTCGGCAACATCCTGGCGGCCTATTACGCCCGCAGCATGGGCCTGCCGGTGGGCAAGCTGATCTGCGCGTCCAACCGCAACAATGTCCTGACGGACTTCTTCCGCTCCGGCACCTACGACACGCGCCGCCAGTTCTTCAAGACCACTTCACCCTCCATGGACATCCTCATCTCCTCCAACCTGGAGCGCCTGCTCTATGAGTGCGCCGACCGCGATGGCGAGCTGATCGCCACCTGGATGAAGCAGCTCAAGGAGAGCTACTCCTACTGCATCGGCGAGCAGCGCCAGGAGTGGATGAACAGCGTCTTTGACGCGGGCTACGCGGATGATCAGCAGTGTGCCGAGGAGATCCGCACCCGCTTCGAGCAGGACGGCTACCTCATGGACACCCACACCGCCGTGGCCAGCCGCGTGCTGCGCGAGTACCGCGAGAAGACCGGCGACGCTACCGTGGCTGTGGTCGTATCCACCGCCAGCCCCTACAAGTTCGCGGCCGACGTGCTCAGCGCCGTCAAGGGCAGGGAAGCGGTGGAGGGCCTGGACGCCTTCCAGTGCAGCGAGCAGCTTGAGGCCATCTCCGGCATGCCCGTGCCCCAGCAGGTTAAGGACCTGCGCAGCCTGCCCGTGCGCCACAAGGCCCAGTGCGAGCGCGATGGCATGGCCGAGGCGGTCATGAACGCTTTCGAGGGTAAGTAAAGAGAACACAACGAGGGGCGTTCCATCTGCGGACGTCCCTTTTTCTGAAAGGATTCTCCCTTATGAACATGAACGAACTTGCCCTGGTGCAGCAGCGGCTGAACGCGCTGCTCCGAAGGGCCCTGACGCAGGTGAGCCGCCAGAAGGAGATGATCCTGTTCACCTTCGGCGAGGCGGAGAACCCGCAGCGGTCGGTGAGCCTGCGCGTGCAGTGCTTCTTCCGCCTGATGGAGAACGGCCGCATCCTCATGGCCTCCAGCGACATGTACCAGCCGTCGGAGGAGATGTGGAAGATGTGGGAGCAGATGGGTATGGAGCCGGATCACATCCCGGAGGACTTCCGCCCCGACGCCCCGGGCGTGAACCGCATGGATGAATATCTCCTCACCCTCAACGGGGATCTGGAAGGCCTGAGCGTGCGTGGCGCGATGCTGGGCCAGAACGGCGACATGACCCTCATCTTTGCCTCCGGCGCGACGCTGCAGGTGATGGTGGACACCGCCGGCGGCGAGGAGTGCTGGCGGCTGATGGACGAGAGCGGGGAGCAGGAGGACCTGGTGGTCTACGGCGACGGCGCGGAGAATGTCCGGCCGGACGACCCGCAGTGAGGAGGGCGCATGCAGAAGCATGAACTGCCCCGTGTACGGGCGCGTGTGTCCCTGTTGGCGGGGCAGCCGCTGACCTGGCTGGGCTATGCGGCGGATATGCTGACCCTGGGCTTTGGCGTGCAGGGGGACTTCCGCCTGCACATCCAGTGCAGCTACCGCATGGCCTCCGAGGAGGCGATCCTCTTCGACCGCATCGACTATTTCGTGCCTGGCGACGCCCTGATGGCCCGCTGGCGCGCGGAAGGGCTGGTGGAGGAGGACTTCCCCGGCGAGTGGGATGACCACGATTGCCGCCTCTTTGAGCGAGTGAAGGCGCTCCAAAGCCGTCTGCCGGAGATGCGCGTGGAAGCCGTGGACGTCACCCTCCTGGGCGACCTGACCCTCCGCTTCACGGGCGGCCTGACGCTGCTGGTGCTGCCGATGGCTTCCGACGGGCAGGAGTGCTGGCGCTTCTGGAACGATGCGCTCTGGCCGGAGGAGCACATGGTCGTCTGCGGGGATCATGTGGAGTGAGCGCCCTTGTGCGGCAATTGTGGATAACTGAAAACGGAGCGTCCTGACCCATGGTGGGCCAGGGCGCTCCGTTTTGTGTTTATCGGCGCAGGGACCGGGTGTGCGCGTCCTTCTCGGCGCTCAGGTCAACCCCGAAGCGGCAGAGCGGGAAGAGGCACAGGTTCAGCAGCACATCGGCGGCGAAGAAAATCAGGAACAGCTTCCATTCTCCCAGGCCATGCTGGAGGATGAGGTACGCGACTGGCAGCACGATGAGGAGGTTGCACAGGATGGTCAGCCACCTGTTCGTTTGACGGAGCAGCTTGCCGCAGTGGCGGCAGCGGCAGGGCGTGTTCTTCTGCCGGAGGAAGTAGCCGGGCAGGGTGGGGCGGCAATCGTGCTCAGGCATGGGCGGTCACCTCCCGGGGCGGCAGAGCAGCGTCTGCCGGGCTGCAGAAGACCTCGTTGCTGCCGCTGCTCTCCAGCCACTTCAGCCAGTCCCGCAGCCAGGGCTGATCACCCTGCACCTGCAGACGATATTGTACATTCAGCAGCTGATGCCAGTGGGGGTCGAATCCCACGGGGGAAAGGGTCACGAGGCGGCTGTCCGCCCGGCCGGAGACCTCCGCCATGCGCAGCCAGCACAGATCCTTGGCGAGGTAGTCGCGGTGCTCCTCGCGGCTGTAAGGCTGGCCGTTGTAGCGCAGGGCGTCGTTGAAGGCTATCCCCTGCCGGGCGGCGAGGGCAGCGCGCAGGCCCAGGACGCTCAGCGGCTGCCCCTGACTGTCCCGGGCATAGCAGTTGCAGGTGGGGTCGAGCATGACCCATGCGTCACCCGTCCACACCTCAGTGACGACGTGGTTGTCGCATTCATAGGGCGCGAAGGGCATGATGTACACCGTCCGCGCGGGGATGCGCAGGGACAGCAGGCACTCCGTCAGCGTGGTGGCCAGCCAGGCGCAGTTGACGCCCTTCTCCGGCTGGTCGAAGGCGAAGGTGAGGGCCGTCATGGCGCCGCGCTCCCCCTCGGGGTTGCAGCTGCCGTTGTGGCGGACGTGGGTGGTGAGCCAGTCCATCAGGCGGACGGCGCGGTCAAAGGCGGAGCCGTCCCCGGCGATGGCGGTGAGGCTGTACTGCTCCCGCAGCGCGTTCAGCCCGGGGGCGGAGAAGTCCACCGCGAGGGAAACGCCCTCGTCCGTGGGGCGGAATTCGTCGTGCATGACGAGGATGCTGGTGTACAGGTCGTAGTTCATGGGTCAATCCTCCCTGGGCAGGGCCGCGAAGTCCTCCCGCAGCATGCCCCAGATGTTGTAATCGCAGTAGGCGGAGACCATCTTGCCCCGGCGGACGGTGCCCTCCAGGACGAAGCCGCACTTCTCCAGCACGCGGTTGGAGGCGGTGTTGCGCACGTCGGCGGTGGCTTGCAGGCGGTCCAGCTCGGTGTGGGTGAAGATGAAGTTCACCGCTGCCGCCAGCGCCTCGGTGGCGTAGCCGTTGCCCCATACATCCGGGTCGAATCGGTAGCCCACGCTGCCCATGCGGCTGTTCTCAATGTCGAACACGGAGATATCGCCGATGACGGCGTTTGTGTCCAGGCGGACGACGCCCCACTTGAAGTCCGGGCTGGGCTTGCGCTTGACCCACGGGCGCGGGTCGGTGAACATCAGCTCCGGCTCGCGCTCGCCCTTGCTGACCGGGCGGCCCCAGTAGGTGTAGATCTCGTCCCGGGCCAGCCAGCGGCGCAGGTCGGGGACGTCGTCAGGCGTCAGCGGGCGCAGGAGGAGACGCGGGGTCTCGAGGGTGGGCTTGTTCTCGAGGTAGTCCTTCAGCATGGGGAACCTCCTGATGCGAAATCAGCCCGGCGAGGTTTGCGGCCTGCCGGGCTGTGTTGGGTTCATTCGACCCGGTTATGGGTTTCAGATGTCGCTTTCGGGGGCGCTGTCGTCGGAGGTTTCGTCGGCCTCGGGGAGGATGGGCTCGCCGGTCAGGCCGTCCACGGAGGGGGCGTCGGCAGGTTCGTCAGCCGCTTCGCCGTTCATTTCGGCAGCGATGGCAGAGGCGTCCATTTCCTCTTCTTTCTCGGCTCTTGCCACGCCGATGACCTTGCTGCCCTCAGCCAGCTTCATCACGCGCACGCCCTGGGTGTTGCGGCCGCAGAGGCGGATGTCCGCTGCGGGAGTGCGGATGATGGTGCCGTCGTCGGTGATGAGCAGGATGTCCTCCTCCTCGTGGACGAGGAGCAGCGCGGCCAGGTCGCCGGTCTTTTCCGTCAGGTTGATGGCGCGGATGCCCTTGCCGTTGCGGCCCTGCTCGCGGTACTCGTCGGGGCTGGTGCGCTTGCCGTAGCCCAGCTCGGTGATGGCCAGGATCGTCGCGCCCTCCTCGATGGGGGCCATGTCGATGATCTCGTCGCCCTCGGCCAGACGCATGGACTTCACGCCCATGGAGGCGCGGCCCATCGGGCGCACGTGGCTCTCGCTGAAGCGGATGGACATGCCCTTGCGGCTGGAGAGCAGGATCTCGTCCTCGCCGCCGGTCAGCTCCACGCCGATCAGCTCGTCGCCCTCCTTGAGGTTGATGGCGATGAGGCCATTCTTGCGCAGGTTGCGGAAGTCCTCGTAGGGGGTCTTCTTGATCATGCCCTCGCGGGTAGCCATGACGAGGTTGTACTCGGTCCTGTCCGTTCCCTTGGGCACGGGCACCATGCGGGTGACCTTTTCGCCCGAGGCAATTTGAAGCAGGTTGATGATGGCCGTGCCGCGGGCCTGGCGGCCTGCCTCGGGGATCTGGTAGCACTTGAGGGAGTAGACGCGGCCGAGGTTGGTGAAGAACATGATCTCGTCATGGGTGCCCACCACGCGCATCTGCACGGCGTAGTCCTCTTCCTTGGTGGTCATGCCGGACACGCCGCGGCCGCCGCGGTTCTGGCTGCGGTAGGCGCTCTTGGTGATGCGCTTGATGTAGCCCTGGCGGGTCAGGGTGACGACCATGTCCTCCTCGGCGATGAGGTCCTCCACGTCAATCTCGCCGTCGATGGTGGTCAGCTCGGTGCGGCGCTCATCGCCGAACTTCTGCTTGATGGCGAGGATCTCGGTCTTGATGACGTCCATGAGGAGCTTCTCGTCGGCGAGGATGGCCATCAGGCGGGCGATCTCCACCTGCAGCTCGTCATACTCGGCCTGCAGGCGGTCGCGCTCCAGGCCGGTCAGGCGGGCCAGACGCATATCGAGGATGGCCTGGGCCTGCTTCTCGCTGAAGAGGAAGCGCTCCATCAGGGCGGTCTTGGCCGTGGCGGTGTCCTTGCTGGAGCGGATGATGGACACGATCTCGTCGATGTGGTCCAGGGCCTTCAGCAGGCCCTCCAAAATGTGGGCGCGGGCCTGGGCCTTGTTCAGCTCGAACTTCGTGCGGCGGGTGACGACGTCCTTCTGATGCTCCAGGTAGTAGTACACCATGTCGCGCAGGGGCAGCACGCGGGGCTGGCCGTTCACCAGCGCCAGCATGTTGGCGCCGAAGGTCTCCTGCAGGCTGGTGTGCTTGTACAGGAAGTTGAGGATCACCTGGGGGTGTACGTCCTTCTTCAGCTCGATGACGATGCGCATGCCCTCGCGGTCGGATTCGTCGCGGATATCGCTGATGCCCTCGATGGCCTTCTCGCGGGCGAGGTTGGCGATCTTCTCGATCAGGCGGGCCTTGTTGACCTGATAGGGGATCTCGGTGACGACGATGCGGCTGCGGTTGCCCTGCATTTCCTCGATGTTGGTCTTCGCGCGCACGTCGATGTGGCCATGGCCGGTGTAGTAGGCCTCGCGGATGCCGCGGCGGCCCAGGATGATGCCGCCGGTGGGGAAGTCGGGGCCCTTGATGTGCTCCATCAGGTCGTCGATGGTGCAGTCGGGGTTGTCGATCATGCAGATGACGCCGTCGATCACCTCGCCCAGGTTGTGGGGCGGGATGTTGGTGGCCATGCCGACGGCGATG